>NZ_CP095412.1:0-655059 GCF_023016265.1 Blastococcus sp. PRF04-17
GCTGACCCCTCGGTCCGCGACGAGGAGATCACCGCGTTCTTCGCTGCCGATCCGGCGACGATCGCCTGGCCGTATCCGATGTACCAGCGGTGGCGGCAGGGGTCGGGTGTGGTGCGCTGGCACGGTGGGCCGGCGACGCTGATCACCCGGTATGCCGACGTCAAGGACGTGATGGCCGGGAAGTACCCGATCCGGCAGAACGCCTACCGGTTCGGTGAGCTGGCCGAGGGCACGATCAGCCGGCTGCCGGTCGAGCAGCACGAGGTGTTCTTCAAGGTGCTGGACTTCGAGAGCCACTTCCTGTCCCGCAAGGAGGGTCAGGAGCACCAGCGGCTGCGGCGGATCGCGGCGCGGGCGTTCACCGCCCGGCGGATGGAGTTGCTGCGGGAGTCGGTGCAGGCCCATGTCGATGACCTGATCGCCGAGATGCAGGGCGAGGCGCAGCCGGACATCAAGCGGGACCTGGCCAACAAGCTGCCGGTGCGGGTGATCGTGGACCTGATCGGGGTGCCGCAGTCCGACCGCGAGCTGATCTGGGAGTGGTCGGAGGCGGTGGGGCGGCTGTTCTCCCTGGACGAGAAGTCGCTGCGGGAGGCCGACGAGGCCATCGACGCGTTCCGGGACTACGTCGGGCACACGGTGGAGAAGGTGCGGCGCACCGGGGAGGGCCCGGAGCTGGCCAAGGCGATGCTCGACTCCCGGGAGGAGGAGGTGATGACCGAGGACGAGCTGGTGGCGATGTACCTGCTCATCCTCTTCGGCGGCAGCGAGACCACCACCAACCTGCTGGGCAACGGCTTCCTCGCCCTGCAGACCCACCGCGACCAGTGGGACCTGCTGCGCGAGCACCCCGAGCTGGTGGCCGGGGCGATGGACGAGCTGATGCGGTATGACTCCCCGCACCACTACCTGCCCCGGGTGGTGGCCGAGGACTTCGAGCTGCACGGCACCCGGTTCACCGCCGGGCAGACCGCGATCATCGTGATGGGCGCGGCCAACCGCGACGAGGCCAAGTTCGACGACCCCGACCGGCTCGACGTCACCCGGGCCAACAAGCGCGAGCACCTGTCGCTGGCCTTCGGGGCGCACCACTGCCTGGGTGCGGCACTGGCCCGCCTGGAGGGCGACGTCGTGTTCTCCACCCTGCTGCGCCGCTTCCCCGACGCCCGCCTCCTCGACGACCAGCCCGCCTACGCCGGCAGCGCCATGCTGCGGGCCATCCAGTCCCTGCCCACCGACCTGGGCACCCCCGCCCGATGAACCCGTACCTGCTCGCCGACCAGCCGGCGGTGCCCGCCGGGCACCGGGACCGTGCCGCGTTCGTGCACCGCGACCGCGCGATCACGTTCGCCGAACTGGACGACGCGGCGACGCGGTTCGCGGCAGCGGCGCACGCGGCCGGTCTGCGGCCGGGGGACCGCGTGCTGCTGCTGGCCCCGAACGCGCTGGAGACGTTCGTGGTGCTGGTCGGCTGCGCCCGCGCCGGACTGGTCACGGTGCCGGTCAACTGGCGGCTCTCGCCCGGCGAGCTCGCCGCCGTCGCCGCGGACGCCGGTGCCCGGCTGGTCGTCGTCGACCGGTCGCTCGCGCACCTGCTGTGGGCGGTCGTGGACAGCGGGGTGCCGCTGCTGACCCTCGGCGAGCAGTTCGACCAGTGGCTGGCCGACGCCCCGGCACGGCGCGCGGTGGTCGAGCACCGCCCGGACGACGTCGTCCTGCAGGTCTACACCTCGGGCACCAGCGGGCGGCCCAAGGGCGTGCTGCTGACCAACCGCAACCTGGCCACGAAGGTGCCCGGCGTGACCCCGCGCTGGGGACTGGCATCCGACAGCGTCAGCCTGCTGGCCACCCCGCTGTTCCACGTCGGCGCGCTCAGCTGGGGCCTGGCCGGGTTGCACGCCGGCGCGACGACGATCCTCGCCGGCGACGCGTCCCCCGCCACGCTGCTCGCGCACCTCACCGACGATGCGGTGTCCCACACCTTCCTGGTGCCGGCGATGATCGCCCGCCTCTGCGAGGAGGCGCCCGAGGGCTCGTCGTTCCCGGCGCTGCGCACCGTCCTCTACGGGGCCTCGCCGATCAGCGCGCAGGTGCAGGGGGAGGCGCTGCGGCTGTTCGGCCCGGTGCTGCACCAGGTGTACGGCCTGTCGGAGACCACGGGGTCGCTGACCGAGATGGTGCCGGGGCCCGACCTGCCGGCCGATTCCCCGCTGTACCGGTCGGCGGGGCAGGCCTATCCGTGGATCGAGCTGGAGATCCGCGACCCGGGTACGGGGGAGCGGCTGCCGGCGAACGCCTTCGGCGAGGTGTGGACCCGCTCGGCGCAGAACTCGCCCGGCTACTTCGGACTGCCCGAGGAGACCGCGGAGCTGCTCACGCCCGACGGCTGGCTGCGCACCGGTGACGGCGGCCACCTGGACGACGAGGGCTACCTGTTCCTCACCGACCGGGTGAAGGACCTGATCATCAGCGGCGGCGAGAACGTCTACCCGGCCGAGGTGGAGACGGTGCTGCGGGAGCACGCCGCCGTCGCCGACGTCGCGGTGTTCGGCGTGCCCGACGACCGGTGGGGCGAGGTCGTCTCCGCCGCGGTCGTCGCCCGCACCGAGGTGACCGCCGACGAGCTGATCGCCTTCACCGACGGACGGCTGGCCGGGTACAAGCGGCCGCGCACCGTCCGCATCGTCGACGACCTGCCGCGCAACGCCGCGGGCAAGGTGCTGCGCCGGGTCCTGCGGGACGGCGCGCTGGAAGGGAGCACGGCATGACCGAGCAGGGCATGACCGAGCCGGTCCGCGTCCTCGGCTTCGTCAACCACATCGCGCCGGCGGCCGACATCGAGGACGAGATCGCGCAGGCCCTGGAGTGGGGCGTCGACGTGATCGTGGCCCAGGGCACCGGCAGCGACTGGGGCCCGTACTGGCTGGGCTCGGGCGACCAGGTGTCGGCCAACCAGGCGGCCAACGTCGAGCCCTACGTGCGCGCCGCGCTCGGGCACGGCATCCCGTTCGTCTTCTCGTTCGGCATCGCCGGCGGCAACGTGCACCTGGAGACGTGCCTGCGCGCCTTCGACGAGCTGTGCGCGCGCAACGGATGGACCCCGACGGTGGGCGTCGTCCGCTCCGAGATCGGCAAGGACTACCTCGCGGCCGCCGTCGCCGACGGGCCGCCGGTCGTCCCCGCGTCCGACGGTGCCGGGCACGCCGACCTCACCCTCGACGACGTCGCCGACGCCGCGCGGATCGTCGCGCTGATCGGCCCCGAGCCGGTCATGGACCTGCTCGCCCGCGGGGTGGACGGCGTGGTGACCGGGCGGGCCCTGGACATCGGCCTGTTCATGGCCCTGCCGATGCTCAGGGGCATCCCGACCGCGGTGGCCGCGCACGCCGGCAAGCTGCTGGAGTGCGGCGGGCTCGGCCTGTCACCGGGCGACTCCGGCCGCGCGATCTGGGCGTCGGTCGACGCGACCGGGTTCGAGGTCCGTTCCCCGTCGGCGCACGCGCAGGCGACGGTCCGCTCGCTGGTCTCGCACACGTTCTACGAGCGCTCGCACCCGACGCTGGAGGAGAACCCCGGCGGCACGCTGGACCTCGGGCAGGCCACCTACACCGAGACCGAGCTGGGTGTGCGGTGCGAGGGCGCGGTCTGGCACGAGGCCCCGTACACGGTGCTCATGGAGGGCGCCCGCCGGGAGGGCTTCCGCGCCGTGTCGCTGCTCGGCGTCCGCGAGCCGGCGCTGCTCGCCCAGGCGCGCACCTGGGCCGACGCCGCCGAGGCGCAGGTGGCCGCCGCCCCACGGTTCGCCACGGCGTTCGCCGAGGGACGGCTGAAGGTGGCCACCCGGATCTTCGGCCTGGACGCCGTCCTCGGTGCCCTGGAGCCGAACACGACCGTGACCGGTCACGAGGCGGGCGTGCTGGTCGACGTCGTCGCCGACACCGAGGAGCTGGCCAAGGAGGCCGCGTACTACGCCTTCATCCGCCTGTTCATCGGGCCCTACCCGGGCCGGAAGACGACGGCGGGCAACGCGGCGGCGCCGATCATGCCGGTCGTCGTCCCGGTGTCGGAGGTCTTCACGTTCTCGATCTACCACCTGCTGCCGCTGGCCGACCCGCTCGAGCCGTTCGAGCTGTCGGTCGAGACCTTTCCCCGTTCCGCCGACCGGGAGGTCCGGGCCGATGCGCTTGTATGACGCCGCCGCGATCGTCCGCAGCAAGAACGCCGGGCCGTTCGCCGTCACCATCGACCTGTTCTTCCCCGACGAGGAGCACTACCGGCTGGCCCGGTCGTCGGCGCTGCTGACCCCCGCCGGGGTGGCCGCGGCCTACGGCGTCGACGAGGCCACGGTCAAGGGCGTCTGGTGGGACGACCGCATCCTCGCGGCGAAGGTCTCGCTGCAACGGTGGTCCTCGAGCAGCGACCCGTTCTGCTCGGACCTGTTCGGCGCGCACCTGCACACCCCGCTGGCCGCCGCAGAGCTGGCCTGAGGGCCGGGAGAGTCATGAAGTTCGGCATCCTGCTCACGTCGGTGTACGACGCCAGTGTCGACGCCCGGGTGCAGCGCCGGCAGCACGAGGAGCTGGTGCGCACGGCCGAGGAGCTCGGCTTCGACCTGATGGTGTGCGGGCAGCACTTCCTGGGCTCGGAGCTGCGCTACTTCCAGCCGGTGCCGTGGCTGACCCACATGGCCCAGGTGGCGCCGTCGATGCAGGTCGCGACCGGGATCATCCTGCTGTCGATGGTCAACCCGGTCGACATCGCCGAGCAGATGGCCACCCTCGACGTGCTCACCGACGGCCGGGCGACCTTCGGGGTGGGGCTGGGCTACAGCGGGCACGAGTTCGACGCGTTCGGGGTGGAGCCGGGCACCCGGGTGGCCCGGTTCGAGGAGTCCCTGGAGCTGGTCAAGGCGCTGTGGAGCGGGGAGAAGGTGGACTTCGCCGGCCGGTTCCACAGCGTGCACGGCGCGCAGCCCTCGGTGCGCCCGCTGCAGGAAGGCGGGCTGCCGGTGTGGATCGGCGGGCAGGCCGCCGGCGCGGTGAAGCGGGCCGCACGCATGGGCGATGCCTGGTACGCCCCGCCCTTCCCCTCCCACGCCGAGCTCGCCCAGCTGCGGAAGCTGTTCCTCGACACCCGCGACGAGCACGGCTGCCCACCGGCGGGGACTTCCCGCTGCGCCGCGAGCTGCTCATCGCCCCGACCCGGGAGGCGGGCATGGAGGCGGCACTGGACCGCTACCGCGCCCGCTACGAGACGTACAAGAAGTGGGGCCTGTCGGGGGAGAACACCCCGGTCGGCGACGGAGCGGAGCTGCGGGCGAACATCGAGGAGCAGTTCATCCTCGGGACCGCGCAGGACTGCGCCGCCGAGCTGGCCCGGCTGCGCGACGAGCTCGGCATGACCCACTTCGTGTTCAAGCCCCACTGGCCCGGCCTGCCGCACCGCGAGGCCATGGCCCAGCTGGAGGAATTCGGCACCACCATCGTCCCGGAGTTGCGCACATGAAGCTGGAAGCAGGACAGGTCACCGTCGTCACCGGCGGGGCGAGCGGGATCGGGCGGGCGATGGTCGACGCCTTCGCCGCCCGCGGGCTCGCCGTCGTGCTGGCCGACGTCGAGCAGGGCGCGCTGGACGCCGCCGTGGCGGAGGTCGCGGCCACCGGCGCGCGGGCGATGGGCGCGCGGATCGACGTCCGGCGGCCGGAGGAGCTCGAGGCGCTGGCGGCCACGGTGCAGGCCGAGTTCGGCCGGGTCGACGTCCTGTGCAACAACGCCGGCGTGGTGACCCCGCGGGCACCGGCCTGGCTCCAGTCGCACGCCGACTGGACGTGGCTGGTCGACGTGAACCTGCACGGGGTGGCCAACGGGATCCGGGCGTTCGTGCCGGCGATGGTGGCGGCCGGGCGCGGGCACATCGTCAACACGTCGTCCATGGCCGGGCTGACCACCATCCCCGGCGGCGGCAACGCCGCGTACTCGGCGACCAAGCACGCCGTGGTGGGCCTCTCGGAGACCCTGCGGCTCGACCTCTCCCTGGTGGCGCCCGACATCGGGGTCACCGTGCTGTGCCCCGGGCCGGTGGCCAGCCGGATCCACGACGCCGCCCGCAACCGTCCGGCCGACCTGGCCGCGCCGGAGCCCGCCGAGAGCCTCGCGCCCGGCGCCCAGTCCTGGATGACACTGACCCGGGTCTCCGCCGAGGAGGTCGGCGCCCAGGTCGTCACGGCCGTGGAGGAGGGGCTCGAGTACGTCGTCACCCATCCCGACGTCCTGCCCCTGGCGCGAGGCCGCGCCGAGCACCTGCTCGAAGAACTGTCCGACGCCGTCCCCGGAGGGACCGATCCCCGATGACCAGCACCGTGACCCCGCCGACCGGATCCCCGGGCGGGCTGACCAAGAGCGTCGTCGAGCTGGACCGGGTGGTGATCCGGTTGGCCGGCGACTCCGGCGACGGCATGCAGCTGACCGGCAACCGGTTCACCAGCGAGACGGCGTCGTTCGGCAACGACCTGTCGACGCTGCCCAACTTCCCGGCCGAGATCCGGGCACCGGCCGGCACCGTCCCGGGGGTCTCGAGCTTCCAGCTGCACTTCGCCGACCACGACATCCTGACGCCCGGTGACGCCCCCGACGTCCTGGTGGTGATGAACCCGGCGGCGCTGCGCGCGAACCTGGCCGACCTGCCCGGCGGCGGCCTGCTGATCGCCGACTCCGACGAGTTCACGCCGCGCAACCTGGCGAAGGTCGGCTACGCGACCAACCCGCTGGAGGACGGGTCGCTGGCGGCCTGGCAGGTGGTGCCGGCGCCGTTGACCAGCCTGACCCAGGAGGCGCTCAAGGACTCCGGGCTGGGCAAGAAGGAGGCGGAGCGCTCGAAGAACATGTTCACGCTCGGCCTGCTGTCGTGGATGTACCACCGGCCGACCGAGGGCACGATCCGCTTCCTCGAGCGGCAGTTCCGCCGCAAGCCGGAGATCGCCGCGGCCAACATCGCCGCGTTCCGGGCCGGCTACAACTACGGCGAGACGACCGAGGCGTTCGCGGTCTCCTACGAGATCAAGCCCGCTCCGATGCCGCCGGGCACCTACCGGCAGATCTCGGGCAACCAGGCGCTGTCCTACGGGCTGGTCGCGGCGGGGCAGCGGTCGGGCCTGCCGGTGTTCCTGGGCGCCTACCCGATCACGCCGGCCTCGGACATCCTGCACGAGCTGTCCAAGCACAAGTCGTTCGGTGTGCGCACGTTCCAGGCCGAGGACGAGATCGCCGGCATCGCCTCGGCGATCGGCGCCTCGTTCGGCGGCGCGCTCGGCGTCACGACGACGTCGGGACCGGGTGTCTCGCTGAAGTCCGAGGCCATCGGGCTGGCGGTGATGATCGAGCTGCCGCTGGTCGTGGTCGACGTGCAGCGCGGTGGCCCGTCGACCGGGCTGCCCACCAAGACCGAGCAGTCGGACCTGCTGCAGGCGATGTTCGGCCGCAACGGGGAGGCGCCCGTGCCGGTGATCGCCCCGCAGTCGCCCGGGGACTGCTTCTACGCGGCGGTGGAGGCGGCGCGGATCGCGCTGGCCTACCGGACGCCGGTCATCCTGCTGTCCGACGGCTACCTGGCCAACGGCGCCGAGCCGTGGGCGGTGCCGGACGTGGAGTCGCTCCCGGACCTGACCCGGGACGTCGGCTTCGCGACCGAGCCGAACGGGGAGGACGGCGAGTTCCTCCCGTACCTGCGCGACGAGGAGACGCTGGCCCGGCCGTGGGCGATCCCGGGCACGGCGGGCATGCAGCACCGGGTGGGCGGGCTGGAGAAGGCCGACCGGACCGGCAACATCTCCTACGACGCGGCCAACCACGACTTCATGACCCGCATCCGGCAGGCCAAGGTCGACGGCATCGCCGCGAGCCTGCCGCCGACCGAGGTCGACGACCCGGACGGCGACGCGCGGGTGGCCGTGATCGGCTGGGGGTCGACCTACGGCCCGATCGGGGCGGCGTGCCGCCGGGTGCGCCGCTCGGGGCGGTCGATCGCGCAGATCCACCTGCGCCACCTCAACCCGATGCCGGCCGACCTGGGCGACATCCTGGCCCGCTACGACCGCGTGATCTGCCCGGAGATGAACCTCGGCCAGCTCGCGCTGCTGCTGCGCGCCAAGTACCTCGTCGACGTCGAGAGCCACACCCAGGTGCGCGGGCTGCCCTTCCGGGCCGCCGAGCTCGCCGCCGTTCTGCAGGGCGCCATCGACTCCACCGGAGGCACGCCGTGACCACCACCGACCACGTGCACGACCTCGGCATGCCGGAGACCGGCCCGATCGAGGCCGCCATCGCCGCGAGTGGCGCCAAGCAGACCGAGCTGAAGGCCAAGGACTTCAAGACCGACCAGGAGGTGCGCTGGTGCCCGGGGTGCGGTGACTACGTCATCCTCAACGCGGTCCAGTCCTTCCTGCCCTCGCTGGGCATCGCCCGCGAGGACATGGTGATCGTCTCGGGGATCGGCTGCTCCTCCCGCTTCCCGTACTACATGAACACCTACGGGATGCACTCCATCCACGGCCGCGCCCCGGCGATCGCCACCGGCCTGGCCGCCTCCCGCCCCGACCTGTCGGTGTGGGTGGTCACCGGCGACGGCGACGCGCTGTCCATCGGCGGCAACCACCTCATCCACGCGCTGCGCCGCAACGTGAACATGACGATCCTGCTGTTCAACAACCGGATCTACGGGCTGACCAAGGGCCAGTACTCGCCCACCAGCGAGGTCGGCAAGGTCACCAAGTCCACCCCCATGGGCTCCCTGGACCACCCGTTCAACCCGGTCTCCCTCGCCCTCGGCGCCGACGCCACCTTCGTCGGCCGCGCGATGGACTCCGACCGCAAGGGGCTCACCGACGTGCTGCGGCAGGCCGCCGAGCACCAGGGCACCTCGCTGGTGGAGATCTACCAGAACTGCAACATCTTCAACGACGGCGCCTTCGAGCTGCTCAAGGACCCCGCCACCGGCACCCAGTGGTCGATCCCGCTGGTCCACGGCCAGCCGCTGGTCTTCGGCCCCGACGGCGCCTCCTGCGTCGTGCGCGACGAGTTCGGCGGCCTGCGGATCGCCGAGACCAACCAGGTCGACGCGGCCGAGATCGTGGTCCACGACGCGCACCGGGAGAACCCCGCGTATGCGTTCGCGCTGTCCCGGCTGTCCTCCCAGGACCTGCGCTACACCCCGATGGGCGTCTTCCGGTCGGTGCAGAAGGCGACCTACGACTCGATGATGGCCGAGCAGGTCGACTCCGCCCGCGCCCAGCAGCCCGCCGACCTCCACGCCCTCCTGTCGGGCACCGACACCTGGACCGTCGAGGCGTGATGCCGGGTCGCCTCGCCGACAGGGTCGCGTTGATCACCGGTGCGGGCTCCGGGCTCGGCCGGGCCTCGGCGCTGCGCTTCGCGCAGGAGGGCGCCCTGGTGGCGTGCGTCGACCTGGAGGAGTCCGTGGCCGCCGGCACTGCCGACGAGATCGTCGGCGCCGGCGGCCAGGCCATTGCCGTCGGCGCCGACGTGTCCGTGCCCGCGGACGCCGACCGGATGACCACGGCGACGATCGAGGCGTTCGGCCGGGTCGACGTGGTCTTCGCCAACGCCGGGATCGCCGGGGCGGGTGACGCCATGGACCTCGAGGAGCAGGTCTGGGACCGCGTCATCGACGTCGACCTCAAGGGCGTCTGGCTCTCGTCGAAGTACGCGTTGCGGGACATGGTCGCCCGCGGCAGCGGCACCATCATCAACACCGCCAGCATCGGCGGCGTGGTCGGGGTCGGGGGCATCTTCCCCTACGCCGCGGCGAAGGGCGGCGTCATCGCGATGACCAGGCAGCTCGTCGCCGACTTCGGCTCGAGGGGCATCCGCGCCAACGCGATCTGCCCCGGCACCGTCCCCACCCCCTGGTCACCGACACCTACGAGGCGCGGGTCAGGGCGCGGGGCTCCACGGAGGTCGCGGCCGACGCCCGCTCGGGCCTGGACGCGATGGCGCAGAAGTACCCCGCCGGCCGGCTCGGCCGCGTGGAGGACGTCGCCGCGCTGGCGCTGTTCCTGGCCAGTGACGAGTCGGCCTGGATCACCGGGCAGGCGATCGCCGTCGACGGTGGCTACACCGCCGTCTGACCCGGCCGGTCAGACCACCTGGAAGGTGCGGGCGAGCACGCGCCCGACGACCAGCCCCAGACCGGCCATCGCCACGTCGGTCGCCACGCCCTGCTCCTCGTCGGTGAGCCAGGTCAGGGCCTGCCCGGGGTCGTCGAAGGCGCGGACGTCGACCGCATCGGCGACGTCGGTCTGGCGTCCGCCCCGTCCGGTACCCACCGACACGTACTGCTCGTGCCCGCCGGACCACGCGCTCCACGGCCCGTCGAGCGCGGCCGAGAACTCCTCGGCGGACAGCGCGGGGTGGCGCCGCAGCAGCGTCACCAGCACGACCGTCCCGCCCGGGATCCCCGAGGAGATCCGGGCGTCGCCCAGGAACAGGGAGAACCGCGACTTGTCGACCAGCACGGCCTCGTTGGGCATCACCTCGTCGCGGTAGACGTCGGACGAGAAGCCGGCGTCCATGGTCTCCAGCGAGTCGAACTGCAGGAGCGAGCAGGCGTCGAAGCCGGGATAGGGCAACGGGAGCCGCCCGTCGACCAGGACGGGGTGGAACTGGGTGTACCGCCGCAGCCCCGGGATGCGCCCCGCCGCCACCGAGTGCGTCGTCCGCCAGTGCTCGACGAACGCCGGGGTGGTCAGCCCCGCGGCCCGGGGCGCCATGCCGAGCCGTGTGATCACTTGGCGGTGACGCCGCCGTCCACGGGGATCGTCACGCCGGTGACGTAGGACGACATGTCGCTGGCGAGGAACAGCACGACGTTGGCGATCTCCTCCGGCTGCGAGGGCCGGGCCATCGGGATCGTGGCGGCGAAGGCCTCCTTGCGCTTCTGGATCTCCACGGGGTCGTCGATGCGGAAGAAGCCCTTGAGCCCAGGCGTGTCGACCATGCCGGGGGCGACGGCGTTGACCCGGACCCCGTCGGTGGCCATGGCCAGCGCCATCGACCGGACCAGCGCGACGATGCCGCCCTTGGTGAAGGAGTACAGCGGGCTGAACGGCGACCCGATCAGCCCCGAGGTGGAGCTGGTGAAGATGACCGAGGCGCCGCCGTCGGCGCCGCCGGCCTTGAGCGCCTCGGTGAGGTAGCCGCTCAGGAAGAAGCTGGCCCGGGCGTTGATCTCGATGCTGGTGTCCCACTCCTCCTGCGTCAGCTGCTGCCCGGCGGCCCCGGGGATGCCGACGTTGTTGTAGAGGACGTGCAGCTTGCCGTGCTGCTCCTGCACCTTCCTGGCCAGCGCCTCGAGCGCGCCGAGGTCGCGCACGTTGACGATCTCGGCGACGGCCGAGCCGCCGGCGGCCTCGATGCCGGCGACGGTCTCCTTGGCGTTCTCCTCGTTCATGTCGACCACGATCACGTGGGCGCCCTCGCGGGCGAAGGCCTCGGCGGCCGCGCGGCCCATGCCGGACGCCCCGGCGGTGACGAGCGCGATCTTGTTCTCGAGCAGCATGCGGATCTCCTTGGTGTGGGGGTGGACCGTCATCGGGTGCTGGCGGCGACCAGCTGTTCGGCCAGCGCGTACGCCTGCCGGGTGGCGAACACGAGCCGGCGAGGCGCGTAGGCGTCGCCGAGGACGTGGACATCGGGGAGGCGGGTGCGCAGTCCGTCGTAGAGCGTCGAGTCGGAGATGCTGCCGCAGGCGAGCACCACGGAGTCGAAGTCGCCGAGGGTCCGCGTGCGCATCGAGTACACGTTGCGGACGTCCACGGTCGAGGCGCCGATGCCGACGACCTCCTCCATGAACGAGAACCGCACGTCCTTGGCGTCCAGCCGGCCCAGGATGGCGCCGATCATGTACCGGCCGATCAGCGGGGCCGGCTGCTGGGTCGCGTACACGATCGAGACGGCGTGCCCCCGCTCGGCGAGGAAGTCGGCCACCGACAGCGGAGCGACGTGGTCGTCCTGGGCCACGACGACCACGCGGCGCCCGGGGGTGACCCGCTCGGCCAGGACGTCGCGGATGTCGAGCACGTGAGGTGCCTCGGCACCGGGGATCGCGGGACGGCGGGGGCCTGCGCCGGTGGCGATCGCGACGGTGTCGGCGCCGTCGGCGAGGACGTCGTCCGCCGTCGCGCGCCTGCCCCGGGTGACCCGCACGCCGAGCTCGGCCAGCCGCCGCTCCTGCCACCGCAGGTAGGCGGCGTAGCCCTCGTGCTTCGGCGCCTGGACGGCGTACCGCAGCTGGCCGCCGAGCTCGTCGTCGGCCTCCCAGAGGTCGACGTCCATGCCGCTCTCGCGGGCGAGGGCGGCGAGCTCCATGCCCGCGGGGCCGCCGCCGACCACGAGCAGACGGCGACCGTCCGGCACGGTCGGCCACGGGACGTCGACCTCGTGGCTGGTCGTCGGGTTCACCGCGCAGCCGAAGGGCAGGCCCTCCACGTAGCGCCGGCTGATGCACTCGTTGCCGCCGACGCACGGCCGGATCTCGGCCGTCCGCCCGTCGCGGGCCTTGGCGAGCAGGTCGCCGTCGGCGATGTGGGCGCGGGCCATTCCGACGATGTCGGCGTCGCCTGAGCTGAGGATCCGCTCGGCCACGTCGGGGTCGGTGATCCGGCCGGTGTGCACCACCGGCAGGCTGAGCGCCTGCTTGAGCCGGCCGGCCAGCGGCCCGAACTCGCCGGGCTGGAAGTAGGTCGGCTGGATGTAACTCGGGTTGCCCCACGGGCTGCCGATGACGCCGTGCACGTAGTCGATGAGGCCGGTCGACTCGAAGTACTGGGCGAGCTCGATGCCGCCGTCGACGTCGTAGCCCTCGGGCATCTCCTCGCGGATGTTCAGCCGGATGCCGAGGGTCATCGAGGTGCCGATGACGTCGCGGATGGCCTGCATGCACTCGACGGCGAAGCGCGCCCGGTTCTCCAGCGAGCCGCCGTACTCGTCCTCCCGCTGGTTCGTGTAGTCCGAGAGGAACCACTCGTGCAGGTCGTCGTGGTTGAGGTGCAGCTCGACGCCGTCGGCGCGGCCCTCCATCGACAGCCGTGCCGACTCGGCGTACTCCTTCACGAAGGCGTCGATGTCGGCCTGGTCCATCACGTGCGGCATCAGGTTGATCGTCGGCGCGCTCATCACCGGCGAGGGCCCGTGCGGCATGCCGCCCTGGTGGACCATCTGGACGGTGACGGTGCTGTCGAGCGCGTGGAGGGCGTCGGAGAAGGCCTGCACGCGCTCGACGAAGTACGGCAGCCGGAAGAAGCCGGTGGTCGCGGCGCCCACGCCGGTCGGCTCGAAGCCGGGTATCAGGTGGTTGCGCAGGTGCGTCGACAGGCTGGCGACCCAGGCCGGCCCGTCGTCCGCGCAGCGGCTCTCGAAGTAGGCGATGTTGCGGCGCGCCTCGTCCTCGGTGCCGTAGATGTTGCCGATGGCCGAGGCGTGCGGCGGCAGCATCGCCCGGTTCCGAAGCCGCATCGTGCCCACGGTGATGGGGGAGAAGAGGGTGGGGTAGCCGGTCGGCGGCGTGCCGTCGAGGGCCGTCATCGCGTCACCGTTCTGGAGCAGCTCCGATCCATGCTCATGATATTTACGGACTTCCCTCAGGGCGTCAATGCGCCGTGTTGACCGACCCTCTGTCGGAGGGCTACCGTGCGCATAGTTATAAGGGAACCGTCCCGGTGAGGTGGCAGTCCGTGAACATCGTCGTTCTTGTGAAGCAGGTCCCGGACTCGGGCAGTGAGCGGAAGCTGGATCCGTCGGACAACACCGTCGCCCGCGCTTCGGCGGACAACGTGATCAACGAGATGGACGAGTACGCCATCGAGGAGGCGCTGCTGGTCCGCGACCGTGAGGGTGGCGAGGTCACGGTGCTGACGGTGGGCCCGGAGTCGGCGACCGACGCGATCCGCAAGGCGCTGTCGATGGGTGCGGACAAGGCCGTGCACGTGGTGGACGACGCGATCCACGGCTCGTGCGCCGTGCAGACCTCGGCGGTGATCGCCGCGGCGCTGGGGCAGCTGGAGTACGACCTGGTCCTGTGTGGTGCGGAGGCGACCGACGCGCAGTTGTCGGTGATGCCGGCGCTGCTGGCCGAGCGGCTGGGCATTCCGCAGCTGTCGGGCGCGCGCAAGCTCACGATCGAGGGCGGCATGGCCAGGATCGAGCGGCAGACCGACGGCGGCTACTGGGCGGTGGAGGCGCCGCTGCCGGCGATCGTGTCGACCTGGGACACGATCAACGAGCCGCGCTACCCCTCGTTCAAGGGGATCATGGCCGCGAAGAAGAAGCCGGTCGAGACCAGGTCGCTGGCCGACCTGGGCCTGGACCCCTCGAGCGTGGGCCTGGCCAATGCCACCAGCCGGGTGCTGGACTTCGCCGGCCGCCCGCCCAAGGGCGAGGGCGTGAAGGTCGTCGACGAGGGCGACGGCGCGCAGAAGTTCGTCGAGTTCCTCGCCGCCCAGAAGATCGTCTGACCCGGATCGAAGGAAGAGGAGAACCCCGACATGGCAGAGGTCAATGGGTCTGAGGTGCTGGTCCTGGCCGAGCTCAACCCGGCCGGCGGTGGCGTGCGCAAGACCACGCTCGAGGCCCTGACGGCCGCCCGTGCGCTCGGTGAGCCCTCGGCCGTCGTCCTCGGTGCCCCCGGCGCCGCCGCGAGTGTGCGCGAGCAGCTGGCCGAGTACGGCGCGGACACGGTCTACGTCGCCGAGGCTCCCGAGGTCGATGAGTACCTGGTGGCGCCCAAGGCCGAGGTGCTGGCGCAGCTGGTGGCCGAGAAGTCGCCGGCGGCGGTGGTGATCCCGTCCTCTCCGGAGGGCAAGGAGATCGCCGGCCGGCTGGCGATCAAGACCGGCAGCGGCTTCCTGACCGACGTCACCGAGATCGCGCCCGACGGCACCGCCACCCAGGTCGCGTTCGCCGGGCAGACGATCGTGCACTCCCAGGTCACGACCGGTACCCCGATCTACACGCTGCGGGGCAACTCGGTCACCCCCGAGCCCGCGCCGCCGCGGGCGCCGAGCAGCAGGTGCAGGTGTCGGTCTCCGAGGCGGCCAAGGCCGCCCGGGTCACCGACCGCGTGGTCGAGCAGAAGTCCTCCCGCCCGGAGCTGACCGAGGCCTCGATCGTGGTCTCCGGCGGGCGCGGGGTGGCCAGCGCGGAGAACTTCTCCATCATCGAGGCCCTCGCCGACTCCCTCGGCGCGGCCGTCGGGGCCTCCCGGGCCGCGGTGGACTCCGGCTTCTACCCGCACACCTTCCAGGTCGGGCAGACCGGCAAGACCGTCTCCCCGCAGCTCTACGTCGCCGTGGGCATCTCCGGAGCCATCCAGCACCGCGCCGGCATGCAGACCTCGAAGACCATCGTCGCGATCAACAAGGACCCCGAGGCGCCGATCTTCGAACTCGCCGACTTCGGCGTCGTCGGCGACCTGAACACCGTCGTCCCCGCCGCCACCGAGCAGATCACCGCCCGCAAGGGCTGAGGGCGCTTCGGATGTCGGAGAACTCGCGGGTCGTCGTCCTCGGTGGCGCCCGGACGCCGATCGGGAGCTTCGGCGGCGCACTCAAGGACGTGCCGGCGCACGAGCTCGGCGCCGTCGCGGCCCGGGCCGCGCTGGAGCGCACCGGCGTGCGGCCCGACGCCGTCGACGAGGTCGTCATGGGCTGCATCGGCCAGGTCGGCCCCGACGCCTACAACGCCCGGCGCGTGGCGCTCGCCGCCGGGCTGCCGGCACGCACGCCGGCGCACACGGTGAACCGGTTGTGCGGCTCCGGGCTGCAGGCGGTGTGGTCGGCCGCGCAGCAGATCCGCTGGGGAGCGGCGCGGGTGGCGCTGGCCGGTGGCGACGAGTCGATGTCGCGGATGCCCTTCTACGACTTCGGTGCGCGCAGCGGCCACCGCCTGGGGGACCGCACGCTGGTCGACGGGACCGTCGCGATGCTCACCGATCCCTTCCACGGCATCCACATGGGCGTGACCGCCGAGCGGGTGGCGGAGAAGTACGACGTCAGCCGCGAGGAGCAGGACGAGTTCGCCCTGCGCTCGCAGCAGCGCGCGGCGGGCCCCGAGGCGAAGTCGGCCTTCGCCGACGAGATCGTGCCGGTCGAGATCGGCGGCCGGAAGCCGACGACGGTGACCGTCGACGAGCACCCGAAGCCGGGCACCACGATGGAGACGCTGGCGAAGCTGCGCCCCGCGTTCGCCCGGGACGGGACCGTCACCGCCGGCAACGCCTCCGGCATCAACGACGGGGCCGCGGCCCTGCTCGTCACCACCGAGGACGTCGCGCGGGACGAGCTGGGCGCGAGCGGTCCGCTGGTCGCGCTGGAGGCGGTGACGACGGCGGCGCTCGAGCCCGAGGTGATGGGCTACGCCCCGGTGCTGGCGCTGCGGTCGCTGTTCGAGCAGACCGGCACGACGCCGGCCGACATCGGCACCGTCGAGCTGAACGAGGCCTTCGCCGCTCAGGCGGTCGCCTGCATCCGCGACGCCGGCCTGGACCCCGAGCGCACCAACCCGTACGGCGGCGCGATCGCCCTCGGGCATCCGGTCGGGGCCACCGGGGCGATCCTCACGCTGCGGGTGGTGCAGGACCTCGTCCGGCGCGATCTCGAGCTGGGGGTCGTCACCATGTGCATCGGCGGTGGGCAGGCCCTGGCCGCGCTCTTCCGCCGGATCGCGTAGAACCAATGCCTGTAGAAGCTGCGACGACGTGGGGACCCCGATGACCAACTCGCTGACGCTGGCCCCCGCGCCGCGCTCGGAGGCTGCCGAGCAGGTGCGCGGCGAGGTGCGGGAGTTCCTCGCCGCCGAGCTCGCGGCCGGCACCTTCCAGACCGGCGTCGACACGTGGCTGTCCGGCGTCGACCCGGCGTTCTCCAAGAAGCTGGGCGACCGCGGCTGGCTCGGCATGACCTGGCCGAAGGAGTACGGCGGCCACGAGCGGTCGGCGATGGAGCGGTACGCGGTCAGCGAGGAGCTCCTCGCCGCCGGCGCGCCGGTCGCCGGGCACTGGATCGCCGACCGCCAGTCGGGCCCGAACCTGCTGCAGTACGGCACGGAGGCGCAGCGGCGGGCGATCCTCCCGCGGATCGCGGCCGGCGAGTGCTTCTTCGTGATCGGCATGAGCGAGCCGGACTCCGGCTCCGACCTGGCGTCGATCCGCACGCGAGCGGTGCGCAACGGCTCGGGCGACTGGGTGGTCAACGGCGCCAAGATCTGGACGTCGAACGCGCACCACGCGCACTACGGGATCGTGCTGGTGCGCACCTCGCCGGGCGATCCGGCGAACAAGCACGCCGGTCTCTCGCAGCTGCTGGTCGACCTCTCGCTGCCGGGCATCGCGATCAACCCGATCCGCATCCTCGACGGAGGGCACCACTTCAACGAGGTGGTGTTCGAGGACGTCGTCGTCCCAGGCGACATGCTGCTCGGCGAGGAGGGCAGGGGCTGGCACCAGGTCACCGCCGAGCTCGCCTTCGAGCGGTCGGGTCCGGAGCGGTTCCTGTCGACATATCCAGTTGTCGCCGAGTTCGCCCGGCGGGTCGGCAAGTCCAGTGATCCGGCGGCGCTGGCGACCCTCGGCCGGCTGTCGGCGCGCCTGCTCGCGCTCCGGCAGATGTCGCTGCGGATCGCGGCCGCCCTCGACCGGGGGGAGCTGCCGAACATCCCGGCGGCGCTGGTCAAGGACGTCGGGACGATGTTCGAGGGAGACGTGATCGAGGAGGTCCGCCGGGTGATCGACGTGACGCCGTCGCTGGACTCGCCCGATCCGCTGGCGCGGGCGCTGGCGGAGGCGCAGTTGCACGCGCCCGGGTTCACCCTGCGGGGCGGGACCAACGAGATCCTCAAGGGGATCGTGGCGCGCGGGCTGGGGCTGCGATGAGCGACCAGGACCTGGTGGTCGCGACGGTCCGCGACATCCTGTCGGGGTTCGAGCCGTTCACGCTGACCCCGGAGCGGCCCTGGGACGCCGGGCTCTGGTCGGCCCTCGCGGATGCGGGGCTGACCGGCGTGGGCCTGCCCGAGGAGGCCGGTGGCTCGGGCGGCGAGCTCGCCGACGCCGTGGCGGTCGTCGCGACCCTCGCCCAGGGCTCGGCGGCGGTGCCCGTGGCCGAGCAGCTGCTGGTCGCCGGCCCCGCGCTGCTGGCCGCCGGCCTGGACCTGCCGTCGCCGGAGACGCCGATGACGATCGCGCTCGCCGACGCGGTCACCGTCCACCCGGTGGACGACGGCGACGGCCCGGGGCGGTTCACGCTGACCGGCACGGCGACCGACGTCGCGTGGGCCGGCGTGGCGTCGTCCGTCGTCGTCCTGGCGCCGGCCCCGGCCGGGCTCGACGGAGCGTTCCTCGGGCTGATCGACGCGTCGGGCCTGGCGGCCACCGACGCGGCGAACCTGGCCGGCGAGCCCCGCGGATCCCTGGTGCTGGACGACGTCCAGGCCTTGGGTGCGGTGCTCACCGACGCGCAGGCCGCGGAGGTGCGGGCGCGGTACGCGCTGGCGCGGGCGGTGCAGCTGGCCGCGGCGCTCGACCAGGTCATGTCGTGGACAGTGCAGTACGTGGGGGAGCGCGAGCAGTTCGGCCGCGCGCTGGCCAAGTTCCAGGCGATCCAGATGGGCCTGGCCGAGATGGCCGGCGAGGTCACCGCGGTGGCCGCGCTGACCGACGCCGCCGTCCAGGCGCTGGACCGCGGCGAGAACGTCGTCCTGGCCGCCGCGGCGGCCAAGGTGCGGGCCGGCGCCGCGGTCGAGCTGGTGGCGCGGCTGGCGCACCAGTTCCACGGGGCGATCGGGTTCACCCAGGAGCACAAGCTGCACCACCTCACCCGGCGGCTGTGGTCGTGGCGCGACGAGGCGGGCAGCGAGCTGCACTGGTCCCGGGTTCTCGGGTCCGGGCTGCTGGCCGAGGGCCCGGAGCTGTGGCCGACCCTCACCCGCGTGGTGTAGCGACGCTCCCTACGCCGGCTGCCGGCGGTTCACCATCTCGGTGATCCACGTCGGCGCGTACGGCGACGTGCAGTTCGGTGGGGTCGGGTAGTCCTCGAGCACCCGGAGGCGCTCGCCGATGCCGATCTGGGCCAGGCAGTGGTTCATCGCCCAGTCGCCGAGCCAGGCCAGCCGCAGCTCCTCGGCGCAGGGCTCTTCTTGACGACGTAGTTCACCAGCCAGTCGTGCACCTTGGGCGTCCGGGCCGAGCGCAGCATGGTGTCCAGCTCGTCGCGCGGAAACGCCTTCGGCCGGCAGATCAGCAGCGCCAGCAGGCGGGCGGCGGAGTCCCCGGTCGCCCACAGCTCGCGGGCGAGGTCCTGCTGCGTCTCGAGCCGCTTGGCGAGCGCGCGCAGGGCGCCGAGGTTGACGCCGTGGTCGTCGCCGTGCCGGGCGTTCACCTCGGGATGCGGGGGTCCTCCAGCTCGGCCATCACCTCGCCTACCACCTTGCCCACCACCCTGCCCGCCACCTCGGTCACCGGTCCAGTCCTACCGGACTCAGCCCTCCGGCGGAGCCGCCGCCTCGACCGGGGGCCGCCGCCGCGCGAGACGGACCGGCACCAGAACAGCCACCGTCACCAGCGCGACGACCGCCAACCAGGGCAGCACCACGCCCAAGACCACGACGACGGCGCCCAGCGCGGACACGAGGGAGCGCCAGCCGGTGCCGAGCCCGTCGGCGAAGCTGTTCGGCCCGCCGGGCGGGGCCACGCCGAACGGTTGCAGGTGCACGCTGAGCGTCGAGAGCTCCACCTGGTCGGCCAGCAGCGCGCGCCGGGACTGCAGCGACTCCAGCTCCTGCTGGCGCTCGGCGAGGATCTCCTCGGCGGCCAGCAGGGCCTGGGTGTTCGCCGCCCCCTCCAGCAGCTCCTCGAGGCGCGCGGCCGAGGTCCGCAATGCTCGGATCCGCGCATCGAGGTCCACGGCCGTGGCGGTGACGTCGGAGCGGGACACCGACACGTGCTCGACGTCCCCGAGGTCCGCCAGGTCGGCCAGGACGCCGGTCAGCTCGTCCGCCGGGACCCGCAGGACGAGGTCGGCGACGGTGCCCTCGCTCCCGTTCTCGCCGGACACCGCCTGCTCCGTGCGCTCGTCGACCCGGCCACCGACCGATTCGACCAGTTCGCTGACCGACTGGGCGGCCTCGGCCGGGTCCTCGACGGCGAGGGAGGCGGTGGCCGTGGTGACCACCTGCCGGTCGTCGGGGTCGACGGCTTCGCCCGGCGCCCCGCCGAGATCCTCGGAGCCGGTGGGCTGGGGGAGTGACGCCTCCTCGCCGGCCCCGCCGCCGCTCGCGGCCGAGTCCGCGGTCGAGCTATTCGAGCAGCCGACGAGCAGGGCGAGGGCCAGAGCCGCGGTTGCGATGCGGCGGACGCGCCTCGGAGCAGTGGGTGCCATACGTGGTGGACGGCTCGGCGCGGGCGGGGTTCCCGCCCGTTCCCGAACCGAGACCTTCACCCGGTGACGAGCAGAGGGGTGCACCCGGCCACGCCGTTGCCGGCGCACCAGCGGGCGGCTTCCGTGCGCGAGCCGAAGGGCTGATCGAGCACGGTCAGCCACGTCTCGTCGTCGAGCTCGGGTGCGCCGAGGTCGTCCCCGCGGGCGAGGAGGACCGGCAGATGTGAGTCCAATTGGTGGTGCTGGGCGGCGAAGGCGGTCGCTGCGTCGTCGTCGTCGATCTCGGCGGCGGCGAGCTGGGCCGCCCACCGGCCCTCGAGGTCGTCGACCCGGGGCGCGTCCGCCGCGCGGACGCTGAGCAGCCCCGGCAGGTTCTGCGGCGGGCCGGGCACGTGGCGGCATTGGTCTCGGCGCTGGTCGCGATGGCCGAGCCGGCCAGGAGGACGACGAGCACGAGGACCCAGCCGCCGACGACGACTCCGGCGGCTCCCCCGCACCTCCGGCCGTTCCGTCGGCGCCGGACCGGAACCGGGCGGCGGAGGTGATCGCCAGACCGAGGGCGGCGACGCAGACGAGGCAGACGGTCAGCAGCTCCCAGAGGCGGGAGTTGACGACGTCCACGGTCACCCACGCCGCCGGAGCCGTGGCGACGGCGAGGAGGAGGGCGAGCCCGAGCACCAGGACGTCGGGCAGGCGGACACCGGTGAGCGCGAGCACGAGGACGAGGACCGCCGCGGCCGTGGCGACCGTGGCCAGCTCCGGGGGCCAGAACCAGGGCGCGCCGCCGAAGGGCCAGCCACCGGCGGCGCTGCGGGCGATGCCGGCGGCGCGGCCGGCGATGTCGAAGTCCAGCCGGTCGAGCAGCCAGGCCACCAGCGGCAGCGCAGTGATCAGGCCGGCGCCGAGCAGGAGGGTGAAGCCGGCCGGGTGATGCCCGATCGAGCTGCCGGGCTTCGGCGGCCGCTCCCCGGCACGGGTGGCGCCGGCCGCCGGCGGCTCGTCATCTGGCCGGGCGTGACGACCGCGCGGCTGGGCTCGGGGTTCCGGATCAGGGGTCACGGCGTCGTCCTCGGTCGGGATGCGTCGGACCAGGATGCCCTGCCTGGCCTGCCCCCGGCGGACGCCATCGCCCCTAGACGGTCTCGGGAACGCGCAGGTGGGCGAGGACGAGGTCGAACTCGGCTACCTCGGTCGCCTCCATGCCCGTCTGCCGGTGGAACTCCTGGCGGAGTGCCATGGCCGGCTCCTGGGCGCGGTTCATGGCGTCGCGGTCGTCGTAGGTGGACGCCCGGACGACCCGGCCGTGCGCGCGGTCGACCATGAGGCTGACGCTGCAGAACCCGGGCAGCTCCTCGACGCGCGGGATCATGCCCATCCGGTACGTGTCGATCATGCGGGTGATCGCGTCCGGCTGGCACCGGCTCCACACCACGCGCACGCAGGCGCCCTCGCTGGTGGCGTGCACCCGGTGCAGGACGGCGATCTCCCACTCGTTCACCTCGGTCCGGCCGCGCACGATCTCGGCGAACTTCTGGCGCATCGGCCGGACGCCGTCGGCGCTGCGGTGGAGGGCCTCGGAGTCGGCCCAGGCGGTCGTGACGATGCAGCGGCCGGCCTCGCGGTCGCAGAGCATCGACAGCCCCACGCAGCCGTCCATCTGCTGGACTGCCGGCATCACCTTGTCGCGCACGTAGGAGATCCCCGCGTCGAGATCCTCGGCACTGCCACGAACCGTGGTGGATCGGGCGTACATGCCACCACTCCTTCCGGATCGGCGGCGAGCTCCGGCGGCATCGCCGCACGATCGACTGTCCTCGCCGCCGGGTCGCTCGGCAACGGCGCCCAGGAGGCGCCGTCGACCCGTCAGCAGCGCAGCACGTCCGGCGGTGCTTCTTCGTCGAGCCAGGGCGGATCCGGTTCCGATTCGAAGGTCCACCCCGGTGGACGGCTGACCCGCGAGACCCCGCTCGGGGTGCGGACGAGCAGCGTGCCGTCGGCCAGGAGCTCGAAGTGCCAGTCGCGGGCGAAGGTCTTGATGCGGTGGTGCCGCCGGCAGAGGCAGCACAGGTTCCAGCACGCCGTCTCGCCGCCTTGCCCGTGCGCCGTCACGTGGTCGATGTCGCAGCGGCCGGGAGCCCGCCGGCAGCCCGGCATGCGGCAGTGCCGATCGCGGATGCGGACGAAGCGCTGCTGCGCGGCGGTGGGCCGGTAGCGACTCGTCGCCGGTGGCGGCCGGAGCCCTGGACCGTCGGCAATCGCGCCGACGCCTTCCCGCCGTCGCCGGCGAGCGCCCGCGGCGCGGCGCAGCTCGCTGCGGGTCGCGACGGCGGCGAGTCGCCCGGTGGCCGAATCGCCGACGGCCACCAGGACGCAGCCGCTGGCGGGAGCGGACCGGACGCCGAGCATGTCCAGTTCCTCGAGCAGCTCACGGCACTGGGCGGCGGTGACGATCTCGCCGGAGACCTCGGCGGCCGGTCGGGTGCCGGGCTCTCCGTCGGACAGCGCCCGGAGAGGTGCGTGGATCACGAGTTGCGCGGTCACCGCGGGGCGCGACGTGTCCCACGGACGCAGGATCAAGTCGGCGGCCACCTCCGTGCGGAGCACGCCGATCGGCCGCGAGTCGCCGCCCGCCCGCAGGAGCTCGGCGTGCTGCCGGATGGCGTCGTGGCAGGCCAGGCTCCTGCCGAGCGGCATCTCCAGGACCAGCCGGCCCATGCCGTCGCCGATCGACTGGTGACTGACGTCGGCCCGGCGGGCGGCCTCCTTGCGGCGCTTCTCGAGCGCCTCGGCGTCGAGCCGGGTCAGGGCGCGGCGGACCCGGTCGCGGATCTGGGCGACGGTCAGGTCACCCGCGAGCGGGAGGATCGTGCCTTCGATCTCGGCGATCGCGCTCGCCTTGGCGTTGCTGAGGAGGTCGATGAGGGCGCGCGCCTTGCGGACGCTGATCCGGCCCTCGTACAGCGCGCTCCAGGTGCCGGGCAGAGCGTGGACCAGGATCAGGGCCTCGACGAGGAGCTGTTCGGCCTCGACCTCCGAGCAGCCGCGGATCAGTGCCAGCTCGGGCACCAGCGTCTCGGAGAAGTCGGCCAGCCATGCGGGCCGTCGGAACCGGCTGTCCCGTCCCCGGGCACCGCGCCGGCCGAACTCGTCGCCCCGCTGGATGCGCCGGCGCCGGGCGAAGGCGGCGATGGCACCGGCTCGCTCGGCCATGCTGCGGGCCTCCCGCGAGTCGGCGGCCCAGATGTCGGCGGTCAGTTCGAGGTCGGACGCCGTCGGGTCGTAGTCCCGCGGCACGGGCAGGACCGGCACCCCGTCGTCCCCCCTCGGCTCCTCGTCGAACACAAACCGCAGGTTAGAGACCGGGTCTGACATTTTCGGAA
This sequence comes from Blastococcus sp. PRF04-17, assembly GCF_023016265.1. Lineage (GTDB taxonomy): Bacteria > Actinomycetota > Actinomycetes > Mycobacteriales > Geodermatophilaceae > Blastococcus_B. The sequence continues at coordinate 23,821 of NZ_CP095412.1, forward strand.
GCGCGAGGCAGCATGCATCCGTGACCACCGCGAGCGACCATCACGGGCACACTCACCGCCTCGACCTCGACGACGCGACCGTGCGCGAGTGGGAGGCCACGGTGCTGTTCGCCGACCGCGAGCAGGGCATCGTGCTCGACCGGTCGGCCTTCTACCCGGGCGGTGGAGGGCAGCCACCGGACGAGGGCGTGCTGCTGTGGGGCGGCGTCCGGACGCGGATCGCCGGCACGCGCAAGGGCGACGAGCTGTACCTGATCCCGGTCGAGGGCGACCCGGTGCCGCCGCCGGGGACCGCCGTCCGGGGTGCGCTGGACGACGAGCGGCGAACGCAGCTGATGCGCACGCACTCGGGGCTGCACGTGCTGACCGGCGTCGTCTTCCGGGACTTCGGGGCGCTGGTGACCGGCGGCAACATGGAGCCGCTGACCGCGCGCATGGATTTCGACCTGGCCGAGGTGCCGCCGGACTTCAAGGAGCGGGTGGCCGAGTCGGTGAACGCCGAGATCGCCCGGGACCGGCCGATCGAGGTGAAGACGCTGCCTGCCGCTGAGGCGTTCGCGATCCCGGACATCATCCGGACGGCGACCAACCTGCTGCCGCCGGACATCGAGCAGGTGCGGATCGTCGACATCGTCGGGCTGGACACCCAGGCGGACGGCGGCACGCACGTCGCGTCGACGTCCATGGTCGGCCGCGTCGAGGTGACCAAGATGGAGAACAAGGGACGCGGGTTCCGGCGGCTGCGGATCAGGATCGTCTGACCGCCTGGTAGCAAGGAGGGCGTGCCCCGTTCCATCTCCGGCCGGTTCCGGTCCGGCTCCGTCGGGTTGGTCGCCGCCGTCTGCCTGGTCGCCTGCTCGTCGGAGCCTGATTCCCCGGCCGCGTCGACCGCTACAGCGCCGTCCGGCGCCGCGGAGGAGGGCACGTACCTCGCGCTGGGTGACTCGGTGCCGTTCGGATTCCGCGGCAGCGCGCTGGCCGAGTTCCCGGACCCGGCGAACTTCGTCGGGTATCCGGAGCTGGTGGGCGACGAGCTGGGGCTCGACGTCGTCAACGCGTCGTGCCCGGGGGAGACGACAGGGAGCTTTCTGGACGCGGCGGCGCAGAGCAACGGGTGCGGCAGCAGCCTGCAGGCGGGCTTCGGCTACCGGAACGCCTATCCGTTGCACGTCGAGTACGAGGCGCCGGACCAGTCGCAGCTCGACTTCGCCGCGGACCTGTTGAGCGCGGACGACGACGTCGAGCTCGTGACCGTGCAGATCGGCGCGAACGACGCCTTCCTGTGCCAGCGGACGACCGCCAGCCGGTGCTCCTCGCCGGCGGACGTCCTCGCGCTGGCGCAGCGGGTGGAGGCGAACCTGGCGACCATCCTGAGCGCGCTGCGCGAGCGGTACGACGGTCAGCTCGTCGTCGTCACCTACTACGCGCTGGACTACGCGGACGCGTTCGGAACGGCGACCCGGCAGCTCGTCGCCGGCATCGCGCGGGTGGCGCAGGAGCACGGCGCCGACGTCGCGGACGCGTTCGCGGCGTTCGAGGGGCGCGCGAATGCGGCAGGCGGCGATTCGACGGAGGCCGGACTGGTGCTGCCGAACGACGTCCACCCGACCGTCGAGGGTCAGCGGCTGCTGGCGGACGCGGTGCTGGCGGTCGTCGAGGATCAGTCGTAGGGGTTCGTCAGGACCGGTCGGGCCTGGAGGACGTCGAAGGTGACCGGCGGGCCGTCGGTCGTCGTCGTGCCCGGGACGTCGGCCGGCGCGCTGCCGTCGACGGTGAACGTCGCTCCCCACGTGACGGTGAGGTAGGCGGTGTACGTGCCCGAGCGGTACGAGTGCTCGATCGTCTGATCGGGGTAGGGCGCGCCCGGGTCGGTGGTGACGAGCTGGCCGGTGGCGTCGCCGGTGTGCCAGGTGAAGCGCTCGGCGCGGGCCTCGATGACCACCTCGAAGCCGCGGATGTCGACGGTGAACGTCTGCGTCGTGGGGGAGTCGGTGTAGAAGATCACCGGCAGTCCGCTGAGCCCGTCGCCCGGCGGCTGGTGCTGCGTCTCGAGCTGCGGGAGCGGCAACCGCTCGAAGTAGCTGAACACCTCCGCACCGGACGGCGGCGGGTTCAGCGGTGTGACGTCCAGGCAACCCTCGCCCGCAGATCCCCAGTCCCCGATTAGCTCGCCTGGCCCCTGATCCCCTAGGACGGGAATGACTGCAGTGCCGTCCGGCCGCACGACGGGTCGACGTTCTATGAAGAAGTAATCGATGACTCGTCCCGGCTGCTGGGGACACACACGTAAGGTGGCTGGCGAGCAGTTGCCGGTTGCGTTGAAGGCAGCCACGCACTGGGGGATGAGCCGGTAGACGTAGTCCTCGACATCATCCGGTACTGCGCCCGCCACGGCAGTGGCCTGCTCGCCTGTCAGTCCCAGAGTTGCAGCGCCGTCTCCAAGCGCTGTCGTCGGACAGCGCCGCGTATTGCAGTCCGCCGCGACGGCTGGCGCGAAACTCATGAAAGCCAGGGCCGCAGCGAACAACACAGCCGAGAGAAGGCGAGTCAGATTGTGCGTCATCCGAGCGTCATGCTGGCGATCAACCAGCTCTCCACTTCGTCGGACCACGTAAGCGTGACGCCGGACGACAGCTTTGGAGCTGCCTCGACCGTTTCGATGGGAGTCCCCGAGGGATCGACGAGTTGCACCGCTTCCTCGCTGGCGATGAATGTGACGCTGACCTGGTCGCCCTCCACGGGGGCGGCAGCCGCGTCGAGAACGGTCAGTTCGCCTCCGACATAGCGATTGCCTACCTTGGCCGCCTCGTCATAGATGCGGGCAATTCGCAGGCACTCACGACACTCCGGGCCGAAGTCGCGGAGAGGCTCACCAGCCGGAATGGCCTGCTGGCGATTGAGCAATTCAATCCAGTAGTAGAGGAACGCCTCCGCACCGGCGGCGTCTTTGGTGCGAGCCTCGTCGGGTACGGGGAAGTCGGCCGGGCCGAGCTCGGGAAGTGCCTCGGTGGTCTCCGCGGCACTCGTCGGCGGGAGCGTGGTGTTCGCTGCCTGCGGCTCGGAGCAGCCGGTCAGCGTGGCTCCCGTGACGAGGAGACCTGCGACTGCCCAGCGAAGATCACGCACAGCGGCAGGGTACGCAGGAGCGGTCGCCGGCCGTTCCGTATCTGTGGACAGTCGGCCACTCGACGCCGGATCGGGTGAACGAAGGCCTCCCCGAGGAGCCAGCACGGCTCAGCGGTCGGCGATGCAGACGCGGAACTCACCGTCCTCCAGGACGACGAGAGTTTCTCCCCAGTCCGACCAGGGCTCGTGATTTCCACCGCTCGGCTTGGCCGTGTAGCGAATGCTGACGCCCTGTGCCCCAGGCTGGTCGATGCCATAGGCATCCGAGATCTCCACCTCGACGTCCGAGGGCGTCATCGAGTACTCGTTGAGCTCGGTCAGCCGCTCCGTGAACGCGGCATAGCTGCCATGCGCCTCACGAGCGAGTCGGCACGACACCGCCCATGCAGCCGGCCAATCTTCGGCATACCGGGCTTCGAGGAAGGTCTGCGCGACACTGGCAGGGGTCTCGAGAGGAGGCAGCAGCACAGACGCCGCTCCGACGCCCCCCGCGACACAGGCGCCGGTGAGGAGTGCCTCGAGCTGTGAGCGCTTCCGCCTCCGACGCGAGCGCTTGACCGCAACGTGGAACGGCTCGTGGTTCTGGTGGAGGGACCTCGTGAGGGTCATGCCGGCAGGTCCACGAGCGGGACGACACTGCCGCCCGCGGCGAGGTGAAGGCTCCAGGTGCCGTCGATCCGGCCGTCGTCGAACACCGCGCGGAACTCCTCCGCCCACTCGTCGTCCGAGGGCGTGATCTCCGGCCGGCCGGGACGGCACAGCGCCATGGCCAGGTGCCCCGACCCGTCGAGATGGGCGTCGATGACGCCCTCGCTCACGTTCCGCAGGTTCACCAGCAGCGCGGCGTCCGGACGCTCGGGGAGGCCGTCGACCGGGATGACGATCGGCGACATCAGGCCGTCGACCCCGATCCAGGACAGCCACAGGCTGCGGGCGCCGAAGACCGGAGGGTCGAGCAGGCCCGTCCAGCGCCGGGTCAGGTCGTCAGCGGTGCGGACCGGAACGGAGGGCAGCGAAGGAGTCGACATGCCGCCCACCGTGACAGTCGGCGGCGATGGCCGTGAGCGTTGTCCACAGGCCGCTCAGCGGTGCGGAACACCTCCGGGGCCGTGGTCGGCCGGTACCTCCTCGCCGGCGGCGACCGGGCCGGGCGGCGTCCCGTCGCCGAAGGGGAATTCCCCCAGCTGCTCCCGGAAGTGCGGCATCAGCCAGTTCGAGGTGTCCGGTCCGCTCGGGACGATCCGCGTCGGATTGATGTCCTCGTGGACGACGTAGTAGTGCTCCTTGATCTGCGGGAAGTCGATCGTGTCGCCGAACCCGGGCAGCTGGAACAGGTCGCGGGCGTAGGCCCATAGGACCGGCATCTCGGTCAGCTTGTTGCGATTGCACTTGAAGTGACCGTGGTAGACGGCGTCGAAGCGGGCCAGCGTGGTGAACAGCCGGACGTCGGCCTCCGTCACCGCACCGCCCATGAGGAAGCGCTGGTGCTCGAGCCGCTCCTCGAGCCAGTCCAGCGCCGTGAACAGCCGCGCGAAGGCCTCGTCGTAGGCCTTCTGCGAGCCGGAGAAGCCGCAGCGGTACACGCCGTTGTTGACCTCGGTGTAGATCCGCTGCATGACGTCGTCCATCTCGTCGCGCAGCGCCTCCGGATAGAGGTCCGGTGCACCGGGACGGTGGTAGGCCGTCCACTCGGTCGAGAAGTCGAGCGTGATCTGCGGGAAGTCGTTGGTGACGACCGCACCCGAGGGGACGTCGACCATCGCCGGCACCGTGATCCCCTTCGGGTACTCCGGGTCGCGGGCGAAATACGCCTCCTGCAGCCGCTCGTAGCCGAGCACCGGGTCGCGGCCGCCAGGATCCAGGTCGAAGGTCCACGACCGCTCGTCGTGCGTCGGTCCGCAGAGCCCCATCGAGATCACCGGCTCCAGGCCGAGCAGCCGGCGCACGATGATCGACCGGTTCGCCCACGGGCACGCGCGCGCGGCGATCAGCCGGTAGCGCCCCGGCTCGACCGGCCAGCCGTCCCGCCCGTCGGCGGTGATCCGGTCGGGGATGTAGCTGGAGTCCCGCTGGTACTCCTTCTCGACGTAACCGCTGTCCTCGCTCACCCCTCCACCCTGAGGGACGGCGGAACGGCGCGCAGTGTGGGGGTGGCGTGGGGGCGCTGTGGGTGTCGACGGACAACGCCCGGCGACAGGCTTCTCGGCATGACCGAGACCGCGAACACCACCCTCACCGACGTCCACGACATGGTCGTCGTCCACCGCGTCTTCCGCCGCGAGCTGCGGCTGATCCCGGAGCTCGTCCGCGAGGTCGCCCCCGGCGACACCGCGCGCGCCGCCGTCCTCGCCGGCTGGTCGCGCATGGTCCTGCAGGGCCTGCACGGCCACCACACCAGCGAGGACCTGCTGCTCTGGCCCAAGCTGCTCGAGCGCTGCCAGCCCGACGCCGAGCTCGTCCACCGCATGGAGCAGCAGCACGAGCGGGTGCACGCCGCGCTCGACGCCCTCGGCCCCGCCCTCGACCGGTGGGAGGCCGAGGCGCGGCCGGCCGTCACCGAGGAGGTCGCCGCCGGCTTGGACGCCCTCCGCATCGCCCTGCTCGAGCACCTGGACGAGGAGGAGCGGGAGATCCTGCCGATGGCGTCCCGCCACATCACCCAGGCCGAATGGGACGAGCTCGGCGAGCACGGCCTGCAGGAGACGAGGAAGAAGGACCTGCCGGTCCTCTTCGGCGCGGTGCTCGAGGAGGCCACTCCCGACGAGCGGGTGCACATGCTCGGCAAGGTGCCGCTGCCGGTCCGGGTGCTGATGAGGGCGGTCTTCGCCCGCACGTACGCGCGGCTGATCAGCCGGGTGCGGAACGGCCGGTGATCGTCCCGGCCAGCCGGGGGACGTCGCCCGGGCGCAAGCCGCGCCCGCGTTCCCAGGCTCGCCGGAACGCGTCCTCGCCCAGCCGCTCCTGGACGGCGGCCAGGTACTGCCGCGCGAACTCCAGGTCCGGCGGGAACGTGACCGCCACCGAGCCCGCCTCGGCGGTGGCCGATCCGGCGGCGAACAGCTCGGCGGCCAGTTGGAACTGACCCGACCGCGCGGCCAGCACCGCGAGGCCCGGCATCGTGTAGACCAGCGTCCAGCTGGTGCCCACCTCCGCGGCCAGAGTGGCCGCCTCCGACCACTTGTCCAGCGCGGTCGCGTCGTCGTCGGCGAGCAGCGCGAAGCTGGCCTGCACGTTCAGGATCGTCGCCAGGGTGAACGGGCTGGCCAGCTCGCGGCCGAGCCGATCCGCCTCGGCCAGCGCCTCGGCCGCGCCGCCGGCGTCTCCGGACAGGAAGCGCAACTGGCCTTCGGTCATGGCCGCGTGAGCGGGCACCCATCCGGTGCCGTCACCCGCCGCGACCTCGGCCAGCCGCGCCCGCGCCACGTCGAGGTCCCCGAGGAAGAGGGCGGCCAGGCACGCGAACACCAGGGCCTGGGTGCGGACGTCGTCGTCGCCGGCCGTCCTGGCCGCTTCCGCGGAAGCGTTCGCGGCCGCCGCCGTGCCCGGGACGTCGCCGGACGCGAACCGCAACGCGGCCAGCGCCAGGTCGCGGTCGGCGCCGGAGTCGAGTCGCGACATCCAGCCCAGGCCCTCGACCGTGTGGCCGCGCAGCGCCCAGTACAGCCAGGTGTCGGCACCCAGCCGGGCGGCGGCGTCGGGCGAACCGCGGTCGACGAGCCGGCGCAGGGTGGCGCTGAGGTTGTCGTGGTCGGCGGCCAGCCTCTCCAGCCACTCGGCCTGCTCGGCGGTCCGCAGACCGGCGCCGGCCCGGGCGCACAGCGCGACGAAGAAGTCGGCGGCCCGGTCGGCGACGGCGTCGGTCTCGCCGGCCTGCGCCAGCCGGGCGGCCGCGTACTGGCGGATCGGCTCGAGCATCCGGTAGCGGTCGCCGTCGAACAGCAGCAGCGACTGCTCGACCAGGCCGGCCAGCGCCGGGACGACGTCCCCTCGACCGGCGACAGCTTGTGCGGCGTCGAGCGGGAAGCCGCCGGCGAAGACGGCCAGCCGGCGGAACAGCCGCTGCTCGTCGGCGGTGAGCAGGTCGTGGCTCCAGTCGAGCGTCGCCGGAATGGTCCGCTGCCGCTCCGGCAGGTCGCGGGTGGTCGGCGAGCTGACCGCGGAGTCGAGCCGGCCGAGCAGCGCGGACGGCGTCAGGAACCGGGTGTGCGCGGCGGCGAGCTCCAGCGCCAAGGGCAGGCCGTCGAGGCGGCGGCAGATCGCGGCGACGTCGGCGGCTGTGGCGCCGGTGAGCTCGAGAGGCCGCCCGGCGGCGCGGGCGCGGTCGAGGAAGACCTGCATTCCGGCCGGCAGCGGCAGCGGGTCGAGCGGACGGTCGCGCTCGGCCCGGATGCGCAGCGCCGCCCGGCTGGTGGCGAGCGCCACCAGCCCGGGGCACCGGGCGAGCAGCTCGGCGACGTCCGGAGCGGCGTCGAGCACGTGCTCGACGTTGTCGAGGACGAGCAGCTGCCGGCGGGTGCCCACGAAGGCGGCCAGCGCGTCGACCAGGGGCGTCGCGAGTCGCTGGGCGCCGAGCGCGCGGGCGACGGTCGGCAGCACGAGGGCGGCCTCGCGCAGCGGAGCGAGCTCGGCCACCGCGACGCCGTCCGGGAAGTCGGGTGCCAGCACGCGGGCGACGTCCAGGGCGAGGCGGGTCTTCCCGACCCCGCCTGGGCCGGTCAACGTCAGCAGCCGGACGTCGCCCGACCGCAGCAGGCCCACGATCTCGTCCCGCTCGGCGTCCCGGCCGATCAGTGGAGTCGCCGGCGAGGGCAGAACCGGGGCGGCGGGATCGCCGGGTCGAGAGGAGGCGGTGAGCAGTTCCCGTTCGGCGTCGTCCAGACCCAGGGCGTCCCCCAGGACGCGCACGGTGTGCGGGTACGGCCGCCGCCGTTCGCCCCGCTCCAGCGCACCGACCGCCTTGGCGGTCAGCCCGGCGCGCGAGGCCAGCTCCTCTTGGCTCAGTGCGGACCGTTCGCGGAAGCGCCGCAGCTGCTCCGCGAACCCGCTCACCGGCAGGAAGGTAGCCGACCTCAGGCGGCGAACGGAGTGAGCGGCGCCGGAGGTTCAGCCGTCGTACGCCTGGCTCGCTCCGTACTCAGCCTCGGCCGCGGTAAAGCCCTCGTAGATCAGTTGGTCGACGAGCCCTTGGCGGGAGAAGGCGGTGTAGTCGAGGTATTCAGCAGCCTTCAAGGCAGCCTGCTGGTTCCAGTCGACACCCAGGTTATCGACCGCCCAGGTCGCGTCCGCAGTGGAGTAACCCTCGTACTCGAGCTGGCTGATCAGACCTGTCCGTGAGAAGGAGGTGTAGTCGAGGTACTGCCCGGCGGAGCGCAGCGCGTTCTCCTGGCCGGCGGACAGAACCGGCGCAGGCGGGGGTGGAGGAGGCGGCGGCGTCGTGGGCGGGGGCGGCGGTGGAGGAGGAGTCGATGTCGTGGACGACGGGGCAGCCGACTCCCTGGTGGTGGGCGCTGCAGACTGTTCCCTGACGGACTCCTCCTGCGCCTCGGTGACGCCCGAGGCGGCCGACACCGGCCTGTCCTTCTGGGCGGCGCCGATGATGCCGGCGACGACTGTCAGCCCCAGAACGGCGGCTGCCGCGATGGCCCACCAGCGCCTGTACCAAGGGTTCTGAGGTGCTCCCGGCACAGGCACCGGGGGAGGGAACGCGAACACGGCGGTCTGCGCGCTGTCGTCGACCCAGAACTGCCAGCCATCCGGCGCCGGGCCCCACGCCGCGTCGGGCTGCCAGCCGGGCGGCGGCGTCCATCCCGCAGGCGGTGTCGGCCAGTTCGGTGGCGGGTTGAAGCGGGCCGGCATGGTGGAACCCCCGTGTACAGACAGAGAAAGCGTTGGCCGCTCACTATGTCTTCTGCGGGCCCTCGCCGGGAGCGATCGGGTTTCTGAGAGGTTCCGTTTCGGTCACCGACCGTTGCCTGCACACCAGGAGTCACTCGACGCGTGACGTCCCCAGGCGGGTCAGGCGGCCGGCGGGGCTCCGCGCAGCCGGACGACGGCGGCGCGGAAGGTGCGGTGCCCGACGACCCGCCAGGCGGTGCGGACGGCGGGGGAGAGACCGGCCATCAGGCGGGCGCGGTCGAGGGCGCAGGCGTCCTCCAGGGCGAGGCCCAGCACGATCATCTGCTCCCGCCCCGACAGGCCGTTGCGCGCGGCGCGGCAGACGGCCGACCACTCGGCGTCCGGAAGGTGGCGGGCGACCAGCGGCAGCAGCCGGAGCTCCTCGTCGGCGGTGTGCGCGTCGATGGAGTCGGCGACCCGGGTGCAGGCGCGGGCGAAGCCGTCGCGCGCCGACACGGTCTGCGCGACCGCCCACTGCCGGGCGACGGTGGAGAGGTCCCGCAGCGCGTGGTCGAGCAGCGAGGCGCGGGTGGTCCAGTCGGCGACGAGCTCGCGGGCGGCCTCCTGCTCCTCGGCGGGCAGGTGCCGGAAGAGGGCCGGCCACAGGTGCGCGCGCTCGGTCGCGTGGTGCTGCAGGACGACCCGCGCGATCAGGTCGGCGTGCCGGGTGAGCTCGCCGGCCCGCTGCACGTCGTCCCCCTGGGCCCAGGAGGCCAGCTCGGCGAGCAGGTGGAACTCGCGCCGCACCATGCGGTGCACCACCTCCTGGTAGCCGATCGCGGCGGTGCGGCGGGGCAGCGACTCGGCCGGGACCCGGGGCGTCGGAACGGTCGTCGAGGCGGGTCGGGCGAGGACGGCGGCGGTCACGGAGGCACCTCGTGGGCTCGGCAGGAACGGACGACTCACGCTAGGAAGAGGCGCGTCCCGGCCACCAGGTACAGCTGTCCCGCACTTCCGGGATCTCTTCCCGTACAGAGCCCGTACAGCAAGGTCAGCGGTGCAGGGTGGGCCGGTAGACGAGCTCCTGGGTTCGGCCGTCGAGAGTCCGGCTCTCCAGCAGCTCCAGGTCGAAGTCGGCGGCGCCGGCGAAGACCGGATCGGTCCCGGTCCGGCCGGTGATCACGGGGAAGATCGTCACCTGGACGACGTCGACCAGCCCTGCGGCCATCAGCGCCCGGTTCATCGACAGGCTGCCGTGCGAGCGCAGCGGCACCGGCGACTCCCGCTTGAGCCGGGCGACGACGTCGACGGCGTCACCGCTCGCGAGGGTCGCGTCCGGCCAGTCGAGGGGGCTGCGCAGCGACGTCGACACCACCGTGGTGGGCATGGTCGTCATCCGGGCGTTGATCGGGTCGTGCGCCGGGTCGAACCCGCTGTCCGGGCCCAGGTGGTGCTGGAACTCCCGGAAGGTGGTGGCCCCGAGCACCAGCCGCTGGTCCTCCGCGTACTGGCCGCGGCGCCGCTCGACGAACTCGGGGCCCTGCTTGCCCCAGTAGCCGCCCCAGTCGCCGCGCTCGTCGTAGGAGCCGAAGCCGTCGAGGCTGGCGAAGACGTCCCAGGTGTAGGTCACGGTCATGGTGATCAGACCGGGGACGGCGGCCGGACTCATCGCAGGCGCGCGAGCGTGGCCTCGTCGGGGACGCCGCCGAAGTAGTGGTCGAGCACCTCGCCGAACACCGGCTCGTCGGGTGCGGCCTGCGTGAAGAGGGTCATCGACGACCGCAGCTTCATCGCGTCGACCGGCCCGAGCACCTCGTCGGCGTCCTCGGTGTCGAGGGCGGTGAGCGCCCTGGCCGACTCGACCAGCCGCCGGCCCAGCACCGGGTGGCCCAGGTAGGCGCGCGCCTCCTCGAGACCGGAGATCGCGAAGCGCTGCGCCATGCCGCTGCGGCCGAGCCCGGCGACCTGCGGGAAGACGAACCACATCCAGTGCGTGCGCTTGCGGCCCGCGCGCAGTTCGGCCAGCGCCTGGTCGTAGGTCTGCGACTGCGCGTCGAGGAACCGCTGGAGATCGAAGGGGTCGGCCACCCGACGACGCTAGCGCCCGGCACTCCGGCCCTCCCACGTCCAGCAACCCCTTGACCTCGCCCGGCCGCGTCCGGATCCTTCGCTCAGGTCGGACGCGGCTCCGCCACGGGGAACGGGGAGTTCGTGCGTGTCCGGTCAGAGACTCCGCCGTCGCCTGTCGGTGCTGGTCGTCGTCCTCGGGCTGCTGGTCGCCGGCTGCTCAGGCACCGAGCAGCCGGCGGACTCCCGCGCCGAGCCCGCCGTCCTCGAGGGCAGCCCGCTGGACTCGCCGGACCCGGTGCCCGAGCCGACAGGTGAGGGCACCGAGGTCGGTCCGGACGGCGGGGACGTCGACAGCGGCGACGTCGAGATGTCCGTGCCCGCGGGCGCCGTGCCGGCGGGCCACACCTTCACCGTGCCCGAGCACGCGCCCATCCCCGCGCAGCCCGGGGAGATCTTCGGCCGGCCGGTGGCCCTCGAGCACGACGTCCCGCTGGCCTCGCCGGTCACCGTCCGCTGGACCCTGCCCGCGCTGGACGACGTCCAGCGCGCCAGCCTCCTGCTCGCCAAGTGGGACGCCGACGCGAAGGCCTGGGTGTCCCGCCCCGACGTCGCCTTCGAGGTCGACGGCGACACCCTGACCGCCGAACTGAGCGAGTTCTCCTGCTGCTGGGACTGGATCGCCAACGCCGGCCAGTCCCTCGGCGAGCTCGTGGGCGCCCGGCGGGACGCGCCGAAGTGCAACGGCAAGCGGCTGCCCGGCTGGGTGCGTCAGGTCGTCGACCCCGACGAGGGGACGAACGCCGCCGCGATCCGGGTCTGCTTCGAGCCCGACACCCGCGACGAGATCGTCACCACGAGGGTGGTCAACAACCGCCCGTTCGCCCAGCGCCTGCACATGACCGCCGGCGACCAGCGGTGGGCGTGGACGTGGCCGGGACAGGAGACCTACGACGTCGCGTCGACCGTCTACGGCGCCGCGCGCACGGTCTTCGACTCGCCCACGAGCCACCTCATGCCGCCGCTGAGCGAGACCGCGGTGGGCATCGGCCGGCCGGGCGTGCCCGGTCAGGTGCACATCGCGGCCCAGGCGTCGGTCGACCCCATCACGCTGCTGGTGGACGTTGTCAAGTTCGGCTTCGAGCAGGTCGACATCGGCGGGACCGACAACTTCCTGCTCGACGCCCTGGCCCAGGCGATGTACTCGTGCGGCGGCGGGCAGCTGCTCGGCCGGCCGAACCTGAAGGACCCGGCCGAGATCGTGCGGACCGCGCTGGACGTCGTGGGCAGCTGCGCCGACGAGATCCGCACCGGACGCGGGGAGTTCGGGCACCTCTTCGAGGAGCTCTCCCGCGCCGCCCTCGCCCGCGCCGGTCAGCGCGGCGACGACGTCGTCATCAAGGTCAACCGGCTGACCCACGCCGCCTCGGCCGCGTTCAAGGCCCTCACCTACGCCAAGGTGGCTTTCTACCTCGCCGACGAGTTGCAGAACCAGTTCGTCGGCCCGCTGACCCTCAGCGTCCGCGGCGACGGACGTGCGCAGGGACTGGGCGCGTGGACGCCGACCTGCACCGACACCGACGCCGACTCCAACCGGCTCTTCCGGAACCTGGCGCTGCGCGACGAGTTCGCGGACACCTCGCGCGAGTACTGGCAGTTCCCCGGCTGGGCGCCCGCGGCGGCCAGGGCCGTGGCGCCGCTGCGCGCCTGCACGGCGCAGTACCGCACGAGCCTCGCGGACCTGCTGCCCGGTGACTGGGGCGACCCGCGGGCCGCGCGGGTCGTCGCGGACGCGATCCGCGCCCTGGTACCGGCGTCGGGCTCGGTGACGCTCTCGCTCGGCGGCACCTTCGAGGGGACCGACCTGTTCGCGCCCGAGGACGACGTCATGGCGTTCCTGACCGAGCGGCTCGGTCCGCCGGACGACGTGTTCGACCGCGCCATGTGCGAGATGGGTGCGCCGCCCGGGCGCCGGGTGACCTGGGGCAACCTCACCGTCCTCTTCGTCGACGACGGCAATGCCTACCTGGCGGGCAGCCTTCCCCCGCTGGACCGGCCGGGGCCGATCGCGGTCGGGTGGGAGTACTGGCGGATCAAGACCGGCGGCGATGCGCAGGGCCTGCGCACGGACGAGGGCATCGGGCTGGGCGCCTCGCTCGACGACGTCACCGCCGCGTACCCGGACGCTCAGGTGGGGGAGGACTTCGCCGGCACCTACGCCCAGGTCTTCCGCGGCGACTTCTCCGGCGTCACCTTCAGCTTCGCCGACGGGGAGGTCGTCGCGATCAGCTCCGGAGGCGGCTGCGGGGAGTGAGGGAAGGCCACCTCCGCAGGGTGGCATCCCCTGGCGCGGACGGCGCCCGGTCGGCCACGATGTCGGTGACCGATCGGGAGGACGGCGCCATGCAGAGACTGCGGTCGCTCAGCCTCGCCCTGCTCGCGGTGCTGGCGCTGAGCGGTCTCGCCGCCGCGGCCGCGCTGATCACCGACCCGGCGGGCGCGCGGTTGCGGCTGACCGTCGAGGACCTGCCCGGCTGGGTGCCGGGCGCCGACTGGCTGGTTCCGGGGGTCGTGGTCGCCGTCCTGTTCGGCCTGCTGCCGCTGGTCGCGGCGGTGCGGGTCTTCCGGTGGTCCCGGGGCGGCTGGACGGCGACAGCCGCGGTCGGCCTGCTGCTGTTCGTGTTCTCGGTGGCGTTGATCGGGGTCATCGGGTTGCGGCACGCGTTCGTGCAGGCCGCGGCGCTGATCGTCGGCGTCGCGCTGACCGGGCTCGGCGTCGACGGCGGCACCACCGCCGACCGCGAGGACGCCTACGCCGACGCCGATGAGAAGGGGATCGACGTCTGGTCCTAGAGGCATGGACCTGGATCTCGCTCCCACCGTCACCGAGGTCGCCCGCGTGGTCAGGGGCGTGCGCGACGACCAGCTGGCCGCGCCGACCCCCTGCACCGACATGTCCGTCGCCGCTCTGCTCGACCACCTCGACGGACTGGCGCTGGCCTTCCGGCTGGCGGCCGAGAAGGCTCCGCCGGGTGGTGCTCCTCAGCCGAGCGCGGAGAAGCTGACGCCGGACTGGCGCACCCGGATCCCCGCCCGCCTGGAGTCGCTGGCCGCCGCGTGGCGGGAACCGGGTGCCTGGGACGGCGAGACCGAGGTCGGGGGAGTGCAGATGCCCGGGGAGGCCGCCGGGCTCGTCGGGCTCAACGAGGTTCTGGTGCACGGGTGGGACCTCGCCGTGGCCACCGGCCAGGCGTACGCGGCCGACCCGGTCGCCGCGCAGGCGTGCGTCGATCTCGTCCAGGACTTCGCGGTGGCCGCACCGGAGGCGCGGGACGAGATCTACGGTCCCGTCGTCCCCGTGCCGGGTGAGGCGCCGGTGCTCGACCGGCTGCTGGGTGCGGCCGGCCGCGACCCGGGGTGGACGCCGCGGTGACCACGACCGGCCGGTGCGTCAGACGGTCTCGGGTACTCGCAGGTGGGCGAGCGCCAGGTCGAACTCGGCGATTTCGGTGAACGTCCAGCCGGTCAGCCGGTTGAACTCCTCGCGCAGCGGCTTGGCCATGGCGGTCGCGGCGTCCATCGCCTGCCGGCTCTCGTAGACCACCGCCGTGGCGCCGCGTCCCCTGTCGCGGTCGAGCAGCAGGCTGACGCTGCAGAAGCCGGGCAGGTCCTCCATGCGCGCGAGCAGGTTCATGCGGACGGCGTCCAGCACCCGCTCGGCGTCGTCCGGGTTGCCACTGCTCCAGAGCACGCGGCAGCAGGCGCCGTCCGGTGCGTGGTGCAGCCGGTGCAGGAGGGCTATCTCCCACTCTTGCACCTCGGACTGCCCGCCGAGCACGTCGGCGTAGCGCCGGCGCATGTCGTGCATGCCGCCCTCGCTGTCGTGCATCGCCTCCTCGGTCTCCCAGGCGGTCGTCGCGATGCACCGGCCGCTGTCGCGGTCGCACATCATCGACAGGCCGATGCAGCCGGGCATGTCCTGAACCAGGGGCATCGCCTCGTCGCGCAGGTAGGCGATCGCGTCGTCGATGTTCCGCGGGTCGCCGCGGACGGTGGTCGTTCGGGCGTACATGCCGGCCTCCTCTGCAGCTCTGGCGACGCCCCTGCGGCATCGCCGCGGAGGCCATGCTCCTCGCCCCCGCGGGCGGAGGGAACCCACTCCGGGGGGCGAGGTCGTGCGCGAACGGGTGTCGCTGGACGTAGTGGAGCCACTACAGTGCGCCGCATGGAGGTCGAGGCCGTCGGCAGCGTGCCCGCTCCCCGGCGACCCGTCGAGCCGGCCGGCGTGACCGCCGAACTGGCGAGAACGCGCGCCAAGGTGCGCGAGGCCGCGCCGGCCGGCCGCTGGGACGGCGTGCTGGCCGAGGTGACGCGCCTGCAGTACGACCAGGGCCTGTCGCCGCTGGCGGCACTCCAGGCGGTCTACGCCAAGCTCGCCTCCGGCTGGGTCCCGCCGATCGCCCGCTGACTACACCGTCTCCGGTACCCGGAGGTGGGCCAGGGCGAGGTCGAAGTCGGCGACGTCGGTGATGTGCATGCCCATGTGCTGGGTGAACTCCTCGCGGATCGCCTGGGCCTGACCCTTGGCGCGGTTCATCGTCTGCCGGCTCTCGTAGACGGCGGCAATCGCGCAGCGCCCGGTCTCGCGGTTGACGAACAGGCTGACGCTGCAGAAGCCGGCGAGGTCGTCGATCCGGGGGAGGATGTGCTCGCGGAAGCCGTCGATGATCCGGTCGGTGGCGCCCAGCGGGCCCTTCGCCCGGATGACTCGGCAGGCGGCGTCGGGCGGGGCCTCCCGCAGCCGGTGGACGACGCCGACCTCCCACTCGGCGACCTCGGTCTCGCTCTCGGCGCCGCGGACGCTCTCGACCGCGCGGGCACGGATCGCCCTGATCGCCTCGGCGCTGTGCCGCATCGCCTCGACGTCGTCCCACGCCGAGGTGACGATGCACCGGCCGGTGTGCCGGTCGACGAGCATGGACAGGCCGACGCAGCCGTCCATCTGCCGGACCGCCGGCAGGACCTTGTCGCGGGTGTAGGCGATGCCGGCGTCGATGGCTGCCGGGTCGCCGCGGAACGTGGTCGAGCGCGCGTACATGAGCTCCCCCTCGAGCCGGTCGTGCCGCCGTTGGCTCGCCCGGTGGACCCACTGTCCTCGGAACGGCGCCCAGAGGGAACGGTCTTCACCGCAGCCGGCACCGCTGCGCAGTCGATGTCAGGCGCAGAGCAGGTCGAGAGCCGCCTGGCCGTTGCGGCGGGCATCGTCGGGAAGTGCGAGCCAGGCCGGGGACGTCGGATCGCCGAGGTGCTCGCGTAGGTGGAGCAGGCGTGATCGGTCACTGCCCGAGGCGGCGCGCTCCTGGAAAGGATCCACACAGGCCAGGAGGACGGCGGCGTCGCTCAGGTGGCGATCACGGTCGCGGGTGTCCGTCTTGTGCGCTGCGGCTTTGAGGATCAGTGCGCCGAACGCGTCGGGGACGCTGATCGTCGTCCGCATCGACGCGGTGATCTCCAGCTCGGCGAGCACGGTGCGCCGGAGTGCTTGGGTTCCGCCCGGTACCTGCACGAGGTCGTAGCCACGGAACCGTTCGAGGGCCTTCGGTGGCGCATGGTCAGCGGCAACCACGTCCACGACGGAGCTCACGAGGTCGACGACGGCGTCGCCGCGGACGAACCGGTGGGCGGTGCCGGCGCGCGGATCGATGCTCGGCCTGAGTTCGTAGTGCAGGCGTTCCAGTGCACGGGCCACTTCGGCGACCCGGCCGCGGCCAGTCTCGACGTGCAGTAGGACGTCGACGTCGTTGGTGGGCCGGACCACCGGGAGATCTGCCGCAACGGCATGCAACTGCACCATCAGACCCCCGATCAGCGTCCAGGAGGACGCCGGCACCGCCGCGGCCAGCTCAGCGACGTCCCGCCAGGGGCCGCCCCAGCCCCCGGGAGGGGTCGGCGGTCGGAGGACCTCAGCCACGGAGCCGGCCCAACGCGCGGTCCAGGATGCGGTGACCGGCCGCGCGTTCCCGAGGGTCGGTCGAGCCGGCGAGGTCGAGGCCGGCCAGCACGTGCCGTCGGCCGTCGGCGAGCTGCTCGACGACGTCCAGGGGCATGCCCGTCTCGCGCAGGGTGATGTCGCCGCCCGGATCGATCTCCAGGCGGTACCGGCTCACCAGATCCCGCAACAGTGAGTGGGCGACGTACCCGTCGACGCGGTTCGGAGCCGCGGTCAAGCCGCCGATGCCCGACCGCGCGCCGGACGGGACGATTGCTCGGAGCAGATGGCCACCGGCACGCGGGTGCGCGCGGAAGCGGAGCACCTTGGCGCGGTTGCGCGCCCGGCTGGTGAGCTCGTCAGCGGCGACGCCTGCCAGCGCCGACCGCAACCGGGACCGCTGCGCCTGACCGAGCCAGGGCGCTGGTTCGTCCTCGAGCAGGGCGACCGCGGCCCAGGCGGTCGGCTCCGCCCATGCGCGCGGCCGGCTGCCGTGCCGCTGGGCCAGCCACTGCGCGACGGAGTCGGCGTCGATGCGGTCGGTGCCGATGGCCACGAGGTCGCCACCCGCGACCATGCGCTGCACGTGCCGGACGGAGACACCGATCCGGTCGGCGGCTTGCCGCGTCGACATGAGAGTCATACAGACAATGTCGTCTGAACGACGCTATCCATCAAGTGGAAACGAGCGGCGATCCGTGGAACACCTGCTCCTGATGCCAGCGGACGTGCTCAGCCGCGGGCTCTGGGGTGCCTGGTCTCGGCTTCAACCGCCGCCCGTGAAGGTCGTAGACGAATCGCCCGAACGGCGTGCGTGCCGAGAATCGCTGGGAGACGACGACGCCCATGTCGTCGTCGAGCCCCAGCATGCCCCGGTCGAACAGCTTGTGGTGCAAGGAGCACAGCGCCAGCCCGTTGTCGAGCGTGTCGGGGCCGTCGAGCTTGAACCACCGGATGTGCGCCGCTTCGACCCCGACCGGTACGCCGCCCGCCTGTCCGTCGAAACCGCAGAAGGCGCACTGCCGGTCCCACGCCTCGAGGACGGCGGCCGGCCAGGTGCTGCTGCGCCGGCGCTCCGGGGCGGGCGCCGGGTCCAGCGCGGCTTCCGCCTCGACGGCTTCGGGGTCCATGCCGACGGCGAGCAGGACGTCCGGCGCGACGGTCGACGGGAAGTGCGCATCGACGAGGCTGCGCGCCACCGTGGAGATGAGATCAGGCTGGTCCTTGAGGGCCCGTTCCAGCGAGGACTCCAACTGACCCGTGACCCCACCGTGGAGGGGAGTGACCCGGTCCATCGGCACGTCGGTGTCCAGCGTCCACACACCGTCGCTGCGCAACCGGGTAAAGGGGTATGCCGCGCTCTGGGCCCGTCCCGTCCGCGACGGTGGGCCGAAGTCGGCGATCAGGTCCGCCAGGCGCGTCTTCGCCAGCGCCCACGGGATCCGGCTCGACCCCGTCTCCGCCAGTCGGCTCAGCGCCAGCAGGACGAGTAGCGGCTTATGAGGGGACCGCTTGCCGTCACGCTCGTGCTGGCGCAGCGACGCCAGGACGTGCAGGACGTCGTCCGCCGAGGAGTAGGACGCAGGCACGCTGATGACTGTGCCCTTCGCGGCGACGTCCGGCGGGATCGCCACACGATCGACTAGACAGTTCCCATGACGGAGCTGACGACGGCGACAAGCGGCGGCCTGCTCTCCCGCGAGGAGATGGACGCGGCACGGGAGCGACTGCCCATCGTGTACGTCGACGTGGTGCCGGTGCGGGTGGACGAAGAGGGCACCGTCACCTCGATCGGGCTCTTGCTGCGGGCCGGTGAGGACGGCCAGATCAAGCGGGCGCTGGTCACCGGTCGGGTGCTGTACCACGAGCGGATCCGCGCGGCGCTGCTCCGGCACATCGAGAAGGACCTCGGCCCGCTCGCGCTGCCGCGGATCCCACCGGCGCCCCAGCCGTTCACGATCGCCGAGTACTTCCCGACGCCGGGCGTGACGCCGTTCCACGACCCGCGGCAGCACGCGGTGTCGCTGGCCTACGTGGTGCCGGTCGAAGGCGACTGCGCACCGCAGCAGGACGCGCTCGAGCTGTCCTGGTTCTCGCCGATCGAGGCCCGCGACCCCGTCGTGCTGGCCGAGTTCGAGAACGGGCAGAGCACGCTTCTGCTGCAGGCGCTGGCACACCTCGGCGTATGAGGGCCGGCGCGGGCCCCTCCGGGGCCCGTGCCGCCGCCGTCCGTCAGGCCATCTCGGGGACGCGCAGGTGGTGGATCGCCAGCTCGAACTCGGCGATGTCGGTGACCTCCAGACCCATCTGCTGGCTGAACTGCTCGCGCATGCCGCGTACCGACTCGGCGGATCCCTCCAGGGAGGCACGGTCGTCATAGGTGGCGGTCAGGACGCTCATGCCGGTGTGCCGGTCGCCCATCACGCTGACGCTGCAGAAGCCCGGGATGTCGTCCAGGCGCGGTACGAGGGCCGTGCGGAACGTCTCGGTCATGTCGTCCATGCGGGCGGGGTCCCCGCGGGTCCACGTGACGCGGCAGCAGGCGCCCTCGGGCGCCCGGTGCGCGCGGTGCAGGACCGCGATCTCCCACTCCTGGACGTCGAAGCTGCCGCCCATCACGTCGGTGGCCCGCTCGCGCATGGGCATGACCGCGTCCCTGCTGGCGCTCATCGACTCCTCGGAGTCCCAGCTGGTCGTGACGATGCACCGGCCGGAGTCGCGGTCGCAGAGCATGGACAGCCCCATGCAGCCGGGCATGCTCTGCACAGCGGGCATGACCTCGTCGCGGACGTAGGCGATGCCGTCGTCGATGCGCCGCGGGTCGGCGTGGACGGTGGTGGAACGTGCGTACATGCCGCCTTCCTCTCGGGTGTGGGCGGCGCCCCGGCGGCGTCGCCGCGCAGCCATGGTGCTCTCGATGCGGGTCGCTGCCCAGGCCTGGCGGCGCGCGCGGACTCCTCAGGCCTGAGTTCTCCCAGCGGCGTCGTCGTAGCCGGGCAGCCACCGGCGGACCTCGGCGTCGACGGCCACCGTGGCGCCGAGCGAGCAGAGGACGCCGACGAGCCCGGAGGCGACCCGCTGCAGCAGCAGGTGCCGGGGCGGGACGGTCAGCCGGCGCTGCGTGCGAGCGGTGCTGCCCAGAGGGTCGGAGGCGCGCCAGGTGAGGTCCTGCAGCCAGCTGCGGGTGAACGAGTACTCGTCGGTGCGCAGCGGCCCCAGGGGGTCGAGCAGCGCCAGCAGGGCCGGCGGGTCGACCGTGTCCGGCTGCAGGAGCCCCGCCGCCGCGGCCTCCGCGTGCAGCGCCGCCGCGTCGCCGTCCCGGCCGGCGGCCAGCAGCGGGCCCAGCCGGGCCGGCCACCCGTCAGGCAGGGGCTCGGTCGCGCCGAAGTCGAGGACGCCGAGCCGGCCGTCCGGCAGCAGCCGGAAGTTGCCGGGATGCGGGTCGCCGTGCAGCCGGCGGGCGCGCACCGGTGAGGAGAGCAGCAGGCGCACCAGCAGCAGTCCCATGCGATCCCGGTCGTCCCGGGTGCCCGAGGCGATCACCTGTGACAGCGGCGTCCCGTCGAGCCACCGGGTGACCAGCACGACGTCCTCGGCGGCGAGCACGTCGGGCACGGCGATGTCGGGGTCGTCGCGGTAGGCGTCGGCGAACGCGGTCTGGGCCTCGGCCTCCTGGGCGTAGTCCAACTCGTCCACCAGCCGGGTGCGCAGCTCGGCGAACAACTCGCGGGCGTCGAGCCCCGGCATGGCGGCATGGAGGACGGGAGCCAAGGGCTGCAGCATGCCGAGGTCCGCGACCAGGGCGGCGCCGGCGCCGGGGTACTGGATCTTCACGGCGACCGGCGTCCCGTCGGCCCACGTGGCGCGGTGCACCTGGCCCACGCTGGCCGCGGCGACGTGCTGGTCGTCGAAGTCGCGCAGGTGCCGCTCCCAGCCGCCGGGGAACGCCCGGTCGAGCTGGGCGTGCACCATCGACGTCGGCATGGGCGGCGCCGCCTCCTGGAGCCGGACCAGCGCCTCCCGGTAGGGGCCGACCAGGTGCTCGGGGAGGGCGGCCTCCATCGCCGACATCGCCTGGCCGACCTTCATCGCGCCACCCTTGAGCTGGCCGAGCGTGGTGAACAGCTGCGCCGCCGTGCGCTGCTGCACCTGCGCCGCGACCGCCTCTGCGGGGCGTCCGCCGATGCGCTTGCCGAGCCCCACGGCGGTGCGGCCGGCGTGCGCGGCCGGCAGCGCGGCGAGCCGGGCCGCCCGGGCCAGGCGGCTGCGCGGCGGTCGGCCCTCCTCCGGCGGCACCCGTCCGGGGCTCACGAGGTGGCGGGTGGCGGGCACCCGGCGACGCGACTCACGCCGGAAGTCTGGACCCCCGCGACGAGGCCGGCCAGCGCTCAGGCGGGCGCGGCGAGCCGTTCGGAGGCGCGGTCGATGAACGTCCGGACGACGGGGTAGACCTCGGCCTCCCAGCGCGAGCCGCTGAAGACGCCGTAGTGGCCGACCCCGGGCTGCAGGTGGTGCTGCTTGCGCTCCTCGGGGACGCCGGTGCACAGCTCGTGGGCCGCGAGCGTCTGCCCCGGCGAGCAGATGTCGTCGTTCTCGCCCTCCACCGTGAGCAGCGCGGTGCGGCGGATCGCGCCCGGGTCCACGCGCCGGCCCCGCCAGGTGAGCCGGCCGGTGGGGAGCTGGTGCTCCTGGAAGATGCGGCCGACGGTCTCCAGGTAGAACTCGGCGGGCACGTCCATGACGGCGCCGTACTCGTCGTAGAAGGCCCGCGTGGCAGCGGCCCGCTCCGTGTTGCCGGCCAGCAGGTCGCGGTACAGGCGCCCGTGGGCCGCCAGGTGCCGCTTCGGGTTCATCGACATGAACGCGGTCAGCTGGACGACGCCCGGGTAGACGCGACGCCCGGTGCCGGCGTACCCCCGTGGCACGGTGTCGATCACCCGGCGCTCGAACCAGGACAGGGGCTTGGTGGCGGCCGCGTCGTTGACCCGGTTCGGGTTCACCCGGGTGTCGATCGGGCCGGCCATGAGCGTGACGCTCGACGGCTGGGCGGGGTCGTCGTCGGCGGCGAGCAGGGCCACGGCGGCCAGCACGGGGACGGCGGGCTGGCAGACGGCGACGACATGCGTGTCCGGGCCGAGGTGCCGGATGGCGTCCATGACGTGCTCGATGTACTCGTCCAGGCCGAACGCCCCGTGCTCGACCGGGACGTCGCGGGCGTTGTGCCAGTCGATGACGTGCACGTCGTGGTCCGACAGCAGCGTGCGGATCGTCGGGCGGATCAGCGTCGTGAAGTGCCCCGACATCGGACCGACGACCAGCACGCGCGGCTGGCCGGTGACCGCGGGCTTCTCGAAGTGCAGCAGCGTGGCGAACGGCGTCCGCATCGCTTCGCGCTCCCGGACGGCGACGGTCTCGCCGTCCACCGGCACCGCGTCGATGCCGAACGCCGGGCGGTCGTGGGTGGGGCGGGCGTGCGCGAGCATGTCGCAGGCCGCGCGCACGTGGCGGAGACCGGGGGCCCGGCCGAGCGGGCCGGGCAGCGCCTGCAAGGCCGTGGCAGTCAGCCGGGAGGCGGTGACTGCGGGCGCGCCGGCCCGCCGGTTCCACTCGTACGCGGTGTAGAGCATGGGACCTGCCCGTCGATCGGCGGCGTGTGACCTACGTCTCGGTAACTTATGGGGGCACATGCTCGGGCGCTCGCCGAACCGCCGACGCGGCGTCGACACGACAGGCGTGTCGACGACTGTGGACGAGCGACTTCCGGAGCGGCTCGCCCGGATAGCCTCGGCTCGTGCTCGAGGAGCTGCGGCCGGCGCTCACCGACGCCGTCATCCGACGTTCGGTGGGGCATGAGACGTGGCGGCGGGGTGCGACGTACGCCCGCCAGGGGCGGGTCGCTCACATCCAGTACTCCCGCGAGGCCGCCCAGCTCGCCGCCGTGGTGACCGGCAGCGCTGAACGCAGGTACCGGACGGTCGCCGAGTACGACGTCCACTCTTCCCGGTGGTGGGGCGAGTGCAGCTGTCCGGTCGGGGCCGACTGCAAGCACGCCGCGGCGATCCTCATCGCGGCGCAGGACGCCCTGAGCCGGCCACCGGTCGCGCCACCGGCACCGGCCTGGGAGCGGGCCCTCGCCGACTTCGTCGCGCCGGTCACGGCGACCCCCGCGGCGAAGCCGATCGGGCTGCAGTTCGACGTCGGGGCGGGGAGTCCGGTCACGGCGACGGCGCCGTCGTCGATCCGCCTGCGGCCGGTCGTTCCCGGGGCGAAGGGGCGCTGGATCCGAACCGGTGTGTCCTGGCGCGGGCTGCGGTACGACTACTACTCCCAGTGGGACCCCGGGCACGCAGCCGCCCTGCGGTCGCTGTACCAGGCGCACGAGGCGTCCCGCGCCGACCAGGACCTGTACTACTACGGGTCCGGCGATGCGCCGGTGCTGCTCGAGCAGTTCGGGCCGTCCTTCTGGCCGGCCCTGCGGCAGCTCCAGGACGACGGCGTGCCCTTGGTGACCACGCGCGGCGAGCGGGTCCTGGTGGCCGACGAGCCGGCGACGCTCGCCGCGGATCTGTCGGACGACGCCGGCGGCCTGCTCGTGCGGGTCGTGGTGGAGTTGGCCGGCGGCCGCCTCTCGGTGGGATCCGTCCTCGGGCTCGGCAGCCCGCCGCACGGCGTGGCGCTGGTCCCTGGGACGACGGGTGTCACGTCACCCGACGGCGGTCTGCTGCTGGTGCCGCTGCAGACGGTGTCCCGGCGGGTCGAGAGGCTGGTGGCGACAGAGGGGTTGCGGGTGCCTGCCGGCGACCGGGCCCGGTTCCTGACCGGCTTCTACCCCGCCCTGAGCCGCGCGCTGCCGGTGACCTCCTCGGACGGCTCGGTGGAGCTTCCCGACATCGCGCCGCCGCAGCTGGTCCTGGCCGTGACGCACACCGGCGGTCACCGGGTCCGGCTCGACTGGTCGGTGCAGTACCGCACGGGCGACGACGTCCGGCGGGTGCCCCTGGCTCCGAGCAGCCCGGACGCCGCCCGCGACGGCGCCGCGGAGGACCGGCTGCTGCGTGCGCTTCCCCCACCCCCGAGCGGCTGCTGCGGATCTGGCACGTCGGCGCGCATCCGCGGCCGGTGCCGGTCGCCGAGCTGTCGGGCGTGGACGCCGCCGTGCTGACGACCGAGTTCCTGCCGCGGCTCACCGAGGCCGGCGTGCTGGTCGAGGTGACCGGGGACCCGCCGGAGTACCGGCACACCGAGGCCGCCCCACTCGTGCAGGTGTCGGCCACGGACAGTCAGGACGCCGACTGGTTCGACCTCGGCGTCACGGTCAGCGTGGACGGCGAGGACATCCCGTTCGCCCTGCTGTTCACGGCGCTGGCGGCGGGGGAGTCGCACCTGGTGCTGCCGAGCGGGACCTGGTTCGACATCCGGCGTGCGGAGTTCGAGCGGCTGCGCCAGCTGATCGACGAGGCGCGGGCGCTGCAGGACGCCGACCGGCCGGGCCTACGGATCAGCCGGTACCAAGCGGGGCTGTGGGACGAGCTGGTGGAGCTCGGGGTGGTCGCCGAGCAGAGCGAGCGCTGGTCGCGGGACGCGCGGGCCCTGCTCGACGTCGACGCCGCCGCGCCTCCGCCCGCCCCGGCCGGGCTGGACGCCCAGCTGCGGCCGTACCAGCTGGAGGGCTACCAGTGGCTGTCCGTGCTCTGGGACGCCGGCCTCGGTGGCGTGCTCGCCGACGACATGGGGCTGGGCAAGACGCTGCAGACCTTGGCGGTGGTCTGCCGGGCGAAGGAGGCCGGCCGGCTGACCGACCCGGTGCTGGTCGTGGCGCCGACCAGCGTGGTGTCGAACTGGGCTCACGAGGCTGCCCGCTTCGCGCCGGATCTCGTCGTCCGGACGATCGAGGCCACAGGCCGGAAGCTGGGCAGGCCCCTGCCCGAGATGGTCGACGGCGCGGACCTCGTCGTCACCTCGTACACGCTGCTGCGGCTGGGCGAGGAGGAGTACCGCGCGCTGCCGTGGGCGGGGCTGGTGCTCGATGAGGCGCAGTTCGTGAAGAACCACCAAGCGAAGACGTACGCGGCCGCGCGGCGGCTGCCGGCGGCGTTCAAGCTGGCCATCACCGGCACGCCGGTCGAGAACAACCTGATGGACCTGTGGTCGATGCTCTCGATCGTCGCGCCCGGGCTGTTCCCGAGTCCGCAGTGGTTCACCGAGCACTACCGGACCCCGATCGAGCGCGGCGGCGACCCCGACGCGCTGGCTGCGCTGCGGCGGCGGATCCGGCCGCTGATGCGCCGCCGCACCAAGGAGCAGGTGGCCGCCGAGCTGCCGCCCAAGACCGAGCAGGTGCTCGAAGTGGTGCTCAACCCCAAGCACCGGAAGGTCTACGACACCCGTCTGCAGCGGGAGCGCCGCAAGGTGCTCGGCCTGGTCGACGATTTGCAGAAGAACCGGTTCACCATCTTCCGGTCGCTCACCCTGCTGCGACAGCTGGCGCTCGACCCGGCACTGGTCGACGACGACCACGCCGGCGTGCGGTCCAGCAAGGCCGACGCCTTCCTGGAGCACCTGCAGGAGGTCGTCGCCGAGGGGCACCGGGCGCTGGTGTTCAGCTCGTTCACCGGCTTCCTGGGCACGGTCCGCAAGCGGCTGGACGCCGAGGGTCTGCCCTACGCCTACCTCGACGGGCGCACGCGCGACCGGCAGGAGCGGATCGAGGAATTCCGGAGCGGCCGGGCGCCGGTCTTCCTCATCAGCCTGAAGGCGGGCGGGTTCGGGCTGAACCTCACCGAGGCCGACTACGTGTACGTGCTCGACCCGTGGTGGAACCCGGCGGCGGAGGAGCAGGCGGTCGACCGGACGCACCGCATCGGGCAGGACAAGGCCGTCATGGTCTACCGGCTCGTGGCCGCCGACACCATCGAGCAGAAAGTCGTGGCGCTGCAGGAGCGCAAGCGGGACCTGTTCGCCCGGGTGCTGGACGACGACGCGGGTGCGCTCTCGGGGGGCTGACAGCCGAGGACATCCGCGGCCTGTTCGCCTGAGCACCGGTGTCGCCGGCGCTCGTGGCCGCGATCGCAGCGGGGGCTGGATCCGCGGGGCCACCCCAGAGGACGCAGCCCGTCGGCTCCGCCTGCAGCCTTACGGCGACGAGGAACTGCTCGCCTTACTCGGGCCCGCCACATGCGCGAAGCCCACTTCGCGATCGCGCCCCGGCTACTCGCGGGGGTCGGTTCTCCGGGTGGGTAGCCCACGATGATCTCGGTGCCGTCTTCTCGGTGGGTGCGCCAGCGTCTGTCGACCGGGTCCCAGGTGATGGAGAAGCCGTGGTGGACACAAGGTGCGCGTGGCGCTCGCAGAGCAACGCTGTGTTGGCCACCGATGTCTCGCCGTGGTCGGCGATCCACTCCTGGACGTGGTGGGCGTCGCACCACCAGGTCGGAGCCGAGCAGCCGGCGAACACGCAGCCGCCGTCGCGTGCCTCGGCGGCCTTGCGGATGTGCGCGGGGACCAGGCGCTGGGCCCGGCCGATGTTGAGCGGCATGCCGTCGGGGCCGAAGAGCACCCGGGTGATGATCGAGTCGCAGGCCAGCTGACGGGCCACCTCGTTGGACACCTGCTGGCCCGACCCGAGGCGGGCGGCACCGGCGATGAGGTCGGGGTCGAGCAGGTCCTCGGCGGAGATGGTGGCCGCGACCTGGGCGGGGTGCTTGCGCAGCATCGGGGTGGTGGCGGCGGCCAGCGAGTTGTCGGCCAGCTGGACGAGGGCGTCGGCCATCTGCTGGGCGTGGCTGCGGTCGTCGTCGGCGACCCGGGCGGCCTGCTGGTAGGCGGTGAGCGCGGTGCTGACTCTTTCGTACCCGGCGGCGTCTAGGCGGCCGTGGATGGTGCCGCCGCCTTCGGCTCCGGCCGAGGGGGACAGGTGCAGCTCCCGGCGACGGGTGGGGTCGGGTTCGGGTCCGTCGGGGTCGATCCAGTTCAGCATGCGCGCGACGACGGCGGGCAGCGTCTCGGGATGCTCGCCGCGCGCGCAGGCGAGCAGGGTCGCGTCGATGCCGTCGTCGCCGTGCAGGTCGACCCCGAGTTCGGCCGCGGCGGCGAGCCGGGCGGGGGTGGCGACCTTGGCCACGACCGCGGTCTGATCGGGGGTGACGTGGCCGGCGCGGGCGGCCTCGGACCACCGCGGCAGTTGCTCCAGCGTCCGGCGGCCCGGGTCATCCGGGCGGCGGTGGCGGGGGAGACGTTCAGGTGCCCGACCATCCATGTCTTCATCGACTTGTGCCCGTCGAACTCCGCGGCCTGGGCGCCCTCGGCGGCCCGGACGGTCTGGGCCACAGCCACCTCGATGACGTTCTGCAGCCGGGTCAACCCGCGGACCCGCGCCAGCAAGGCCGGCGCCTGGGCGGCAGGTGAGCCATCGGGTGCACCCGCGTCGGCCAGCTCGAGGGCGCGGGCCAGGACGGCCGCGATGTCGTCGGGCAGCTCCATCGACGCCTGCCGGGCCGCCTCGCGCTCGGCCTCGCGCGCGGCCCTCGCCTCCGCCGCCCGAGCCGAGGCCGCTTCCCGGTCGGCCGGGACGGGCCGAGCAAGCGCCGGGCGCGGTACGTCGAGCCGGAAGGTGCCGGCATCCGGGAAGGGGTCGAAGCCGTCGTCCAGACCCATGACACCCCGCCTCCCGGCCGCCAGCGCTCTTCGAACACCTGTTCGAATTCTAGCGTCAGCGCACCGATGTGGCAACCGGAAAGTGCTGGTCAGGGCGCTCTCAACGGAGCGGCGGCAGCTCCTCCAGGTCGAACGCAGCGTGCAGCGCAGCCGTGAGAAGTGGCTCCTGCTCGGGCAGGAGGCGGCCGATCTGCCGGCCCAGTGCCGCGGTGGGGATCGTGGCGACGTTGTCGCAGCTGATGACGCTCGGATGATCCAGGCCGTTGACCGGTCCGACGAGCACCTCGGTCGACAATCCCCGGATGGTGCTCGTGATCGGTGCGACGGTGACGCGAGCGAGGTGCGGACGCACCAGTTCCCGCGTCAGGATCAGAACGGGTCGGGTCTTGTCCAGGCTGGCCAGGTGGATCGGGCGCATCAGTCGAGATCGTCGAGCGGCACACGTGCGCCGTATCGAGCGAGCTCGTCGAGGTCGTCGGCTTCGGTCCCCGTGGCGGCGAGGATGGCTGCGTCCCGGGCGGCGACCTCCCGGCGGAGCTCTCGGTGCAGCGCCCGGCTCACGACTGCCGCTCGCGACGGAGCGCGACCGTCGGACACCAGGCGGTCGACGAACTCGACGAGCTCCTCGGGAAGTCGGACGGCGATCTGGGTGGTCATGAGAGAGCATGCTACCGATCTGGGATGCTCAGCGGTACCAGTCTTCCGGATACCAGTCGCCGGCGACAACACTGCCGTCGACGGAACGGACCGTCACCGTTCGGTCGCCCCACGGGGGCTCGCCAAGAGGCAGGGGCCTCGGAAAGCGTCAGGCCCGTAGGCGGTCCCGGTCGGCGACCATGCCGGCCCGGTGTGCGCCGGTCAGGTAGTCCGGCGAGCCGAGGTGCCCGTCGCCGTAGGCGTAGCCGTCGGGGTCCACGCCGATGGCCTGGAGCAGGGCCTTGGCATGCGACGCCGGGGACCCTGTACCGCCGATGCAGCTCGTCAGCTGCTTGACGGCCAGCCGGCGGGAGCGGAACAGGTGGTTGGCCGTGGCGACGATCCAGCAGACGCCTGCGGCGGTCCTTTCCGGCCGGCTGCGGCGGAGGAAGAGGCCGGGGTCGGCCGCGACCACCCGCGCCAGCAGCCGGCGGGCGGCGGTGCGCAGCTCGACGTCCATCAGCTCGTCGCAGCAGCGGTCGACCAGGTCGAGCACCGCGCCGACCCGCGGGCGGACGTCGTGGGGCACCAGGTCCCAGTCGAACGCCTCGTCGGGCAGCGGTGTGGCGTCGAGCGCGTCGAGGGCCGCGACACCGCCGACGGCGTCGGCCAGCTCGGCCAGCTCGGCCAGCTCGTCGTCCTCCCATGTCGCCTCGCCGGGAGCGGGCCAGGGGACCGTCCGGGTCCACCGCACCCATGCGCGCCAGCAAGGCCATCGGCCCCTGTGGCCGCGGGGTGCGGATGACCGCCTGGTACTCCGGCTCGAACTCGTCGACGGCGGCCAGCGTCTCGTCGGTGAGGGCGGCGCGGATCCCGCGCTCGGCGTGGCTGAACCGGATGAATGCCCGGAGGAGGTCCGGCGCCTTGGCCAGGTAGTCGACGTCGGCGACGATCTTGCGCGGGTTCCAGTCGGCCAGCAGGATCTCGACGGCCACCGGGCTCCAGCGCAGCGGATCGCCGGGCCCGTAATCGGCGCCGAACCACACGAGGTCCTCGAGCAGGCCCCGGTGGTCCGCGTCCTCGAATCCCGCGCCGAAGGGCGAGCCGAGGAAGCGCTCGGCCAGTGCGGCGCGGGCGTCGTCGGGCCACTCCGGGCGCACGTACCCGGTCCCGCCGTCCGGGAGGAGGCCGATCGCCCACTCGAGCAGCGGGCGGCAGGCCGGCCAGCTGTCGGTCTCGATCGGCGGATAGGTGAGGGCGGAGAGCTCCATCGCCTCGGCGATGCGGGCCCGGGCGTCGGCCGGGTCGAGGCCGGCGAACGTCACGTCCGGGTCGTCGGTCGGCGCCCGCATCACGTCCACCAGCTCGGCCGCGCCACCCGGGACGAGGAAGGCGTCCTTCACCAGGGTGCCGAGGTTGTGGTCGATGAAGACCACGGCCGCGAGCTGGTGCCCACCGGGCAGCCGGACGCCGAACACGACGTCGTCCCCGTCGCCGAGGACGTGCCGCAGCTCGATCACGGTGCTTGCCGGCTGCGCCTGATCGAGGTCGAGCAGCCAGCGCGGGAGCGCGTGGCCGCGGGCGGCGACCTCGCGGCGGACCCGGTGGCGGAGCACGTCGTCGCCGGACAGCCCGGCCAGCGCGGCCAGCAGCGCGGACGTCTCCGGGATCTCGACGGCGAAGAAGCTGTCGATGAGCTCCTCGCGATCGGGCGGTGCGGGCTCGGCCGGCCCCGCGAACGAGGGGCGGGGCTGGAACATCGCGAGCATCGAGCTGGCGAGCCCCAGGAGGGGAGTGGGATGCCGGCGGCGAGGGCCGCGGCGACGTCGTCCATCAGGTCCGGTTCCCGGCGTCCCGGCGTCGGGCCGGATCGCGCCGGGCGCCGTGCGGACCGGGCAGGCCGTTGCCGGTGGGCCTGCGCCCGGCGCGCCTTCTCCCGTCGGGAGCGCTTCGACATGGCCGTCACGCTAGCGACCGACCGATGCCTGGCGGGGGTCCAGCCGAGGTGCCCGGCGCGCTAGTAACGCCCTGAAGGGTTGAGAGCCAAGACATCCCCCTGTTGTGGTCGACGGGCTTGGTGTCCCAACCACGACAGGAGGATGTCCATGTCCAACCGTAGAGGGCTCTCCCGCGGTGACAAGCGGCGGAACGCGCGGCTGACCCGGCTGCGGCAGGTGCTGCCTCGGGAGCACGCGATCTTGGCCCTGGATCTGGCCGATGACAGGCAGGTCTTCGCGCTGACCGATCACGACAGCCGGGTCCTGGCCCGGCGCACCGTGCGCTGCCGGCCCTGGCAGCTGGGCGAGGCGATCGAGTGGGGCCGTACCGCCGCCACCGCGGCCGGGTTCGCCGGGGTCACGCTGGCCTGCGAGCCGACCGGGCACCGCTGGAAGGTCGTCGACCAGCTGGCCGCCGCAGCGGGCATCGTGCTGGTCTGCGTGCAGCCGCTGCTGGTGCACCGGGCGCGGGAGGCCGAGGACTTCACCCGGGACAAGAGCGATGACAAGGACGCCCTGCTGATCGCCCGGCTGGCCGCCCAGCTGCACGTCTACCTGCCCGAGCGGGCCGACCCGAGCTGGGCGCGGCTGCGGCATCTGGGTGCCCGCCGGGTGCAGTGGGTGACCGCTGGCGGGGCGACCCGCCAGCAGCTGCGCGATCTGCTGGAGTGCGCCTGGCCGGCCGCGCTGACCGCGGCCCGGTTTCCGCTGGATTCGCTCACCTGGCAGGCGGCGATGGCCGTGACCGGCTGCGACCCCGCCCGGATCCAAGACCTCGGCCTGGACGGGCTGACCGCCGCGGTCCGCGCCGAACTCCCGGCCTGGGGTGCCCGGCGGCCCAGCCACCGCATCCTGGCGGCACTTCACGAGGCGGCCGGCGACGAGCGCGGAGTGCCCGCTCAGCGGCCCGGCGCGCTGGAACGGGCCGCGTTCGCCCTGGCCGACCTTCGGCACGCCCAGACCCAGCGGGACCAGGCCGAGGCGCTGATGATCGGCGTGCTCGACGAACTGGGCCTCACCGCGCTGGTGACCACCATCCCCGGCTCTCCGCGGTCGGCGCCGCGGCGATCCTGGCCGAAACCGGCGACCCGGCCCGGTTCGACTCCGGCCGGGCGGTGGTCAAGCACGCCGGGCTCTGCCCCCGGGAGAACGCCTCCGGCGCCTACGCCGGCAAGACCACCATCAGCGGCCGTGGCCGCCCGCTGCTGCGGGTCGCGGCCTGGCGCGCGGTCTGGGCCGCCCTGCAGCACAACCCCGTCCTGGCCGCCCGGCACGCCCACCTGACCGGCCGGACCGCCAACCCGCTGACCGACGCCCAGGCCCGCGTCGCGGTCGCCGGCAGCCTGCTGCGGCAGCTGTTCGTCGTCGTCAGCACGCGCACCGCCTGGAACCCCGACATCGCCGCCGGGCTGACCGATCCCCGGATCGAGGTGAGCGCCCCCGCCGCATGACCGCGACGCCGACCAGGACGGGACGAGCTCGCAGCGCCTTGGGAGAACCCCGCAACTGAGCATGAGCAGTCCCGCCCGCCTCCCACCAAAGCTCGGATGAAGGCTGTTGGGGACCACCCCGGTTGAACGCTAGGTGGAGCAGGGAGACGGGCCACGGACCCCGTCGACGTCAGCCGAGCACCCCACCACGATCAACGCGGCGGATCCAGGCCGCCGCGGCGACTCCCCACGCCCGCCCTCAACCAAGACAGGGCTTGATCTCACCCTCATAGGCTGCTCAGGCGAGCACGAGTTGGGCGCTGCCGGCGACGTCGCGCTACTTCCAGCGGTTGATGAACTCGATCGCGGCGGCGTCGACGTCCTCGGGGTCGGTCGCGCTCAGGAAATGCTGACCGCCGTCGAGGACGTGGAGCTGGGCGTCGGCGCTGTTGACGAACAGCTTGATCTCGGCCTCGGCATTCGGCACCGAGTAGACACGGTCCGCCGTGCCGTGCATCCACAGGACCGGGCACCGCACGCTGTCCAGCCGGCTGTGCAGGCCGTCCCGGTCGCGCAGGTTGATGCTGGCGATCCGGAGCCGCTCGCGTCCGGCGTCGCCGGCGTAGTTCTGCTGGTGCGTCTCGTGCCAGAACGCGCGCTCCTCGGCCGGAACGTCGTCGCCGAAGCCCTCCGGCAGGACGGCGTCGACGAGCTCGAGCGGGATGACCCAGTCGTCGCCGACCGGCGTGGCGAGTGCGTCGATGGCCGGCGTGCAGAACTCGACGCCGTTCCAGCAGCCCAGCTCGCGACTGCGCGGGCTCTCGAAGTCCATCGAGGTGCCCAGCGGCATGATGCCCTTGATGGCCTCCGGGGCGAGCATGGCCATGCGCGCCGCGATCCATCCACCCTGCGAGGTGCCGAGGACGAACGCCTCGGGGATGCCGAGCGCGTCGAGCACCTGGAGCCCGGCGATGGCGGAGTCCCAGTAGGTGAACTGCCGGTAGGTGGCCCGGGTCCGGCCGTGGCCGTAGGGCTCGACGGCGAGCAGGTTGGCAGTGGCGGCGAGCTTCTCGTCGGCGAACTGGGGCCGGTACAGCTCGGCGGAGGTGCTGAAGGAGTTGACCATCACCAGCGTCGGCAGCGCCGGGTCGTAGGCCTTCCCGAACCGGTAGCCGATGGTGGAGCCACCGAGGTGGGGGATCTGGACGGTCTCCGTGGTGGTCATGGTCTCCCTCGTCGTCATCGACTCCCGGCGGCAGGTCGCGAGGCGGCCTGCTCGGTCCGGCCATCGTGGCGGGAGCTACTCCGCCGGTCAATCGGTGAGCCGGATGCACGCGGGGACCCGGGGCGAGCTGCTCGACAAGCCCTCTCCGCCAGCTCCCGCGGCGCCGGCGTCGCCCGCCCGGGTGACCCCGTCGGCGCCGGAGGCCGACCGGCCGATTCATGTCAGATGCGTCCGTCACCCTCCCGTTCGAGGCAGGGTGGTCCGGACGGACCTCAGGGAGCGGAGGCACGACACGATGCAGCGACTCGACGGTCGGCTGGCGCTCAGCCCGACCGACCTGACGCATCACCAGGAGTGCCGGCACCTGACCCGGCTCGACCTCGGTGTGGCCGCGGGGGAGTGGTCGGCCCCGGACGCCGAGACGTCGGAGGAGCTGCAGTTCGTCTTCGACCGCGGACTCGAGCACGAGAAGAAGTACCTGGCGACGCTCGCGGCCGAGGGCCGCTCGATCGTCGAGATCCCGGGCGGTTCCGGGGCAGATGGACGGCGTCGTGCGGAGGAGCAGACCGTCGAGGCGATGCGCCGCGGCGTCGACGTCGTCTACCAGGGGACGTTCTTCGACGGCGCCTGGGGCGGTCAGGCCGACTTCCTGCTGAAGGTGCCCGGTCGATCCTCCTTCGGGGACTGGTCGTACGAGATCGCCGACACCAAACTGGCGCGAAAAGTGAAGGTCGCCGCGCTGCTGCAGATGGCGACCTACGCCGAGCGGCTCACCGAGCTGCAGGGCGTCGCGCCGGAGTTCGTCCACGTCGTCACCGGGGACGGCGAGTCGCGGCCGTGGCGGCTGACCGACGTCGCCGCGTACGCCCGTCGCGCGCGGGCGCGGCTGGAGACGTTCGTGGCCGCCCCGCCGGCTACCGAGCCCTCGCCGATCGGGTACTGCGAGCAGTGCCGATGGGCCTCGCGGTGCAACACCGAGCTGCGGGACGCCGACGACCTCGGCCTGGTCGCGTTCATGCGCGGCGACCAGCGGGACGCGCTGCGGGCGGCCGGCATCCCGACCCTGCGCGCGCTGGCGGAGGCGTCGCCGGAGCAGCTGAAGGCGTCGGGCATCGGTGCGGACGCGCGGGTCCGGCTGCAGCAGCAGGCGGCCGAGCAGCTGCGCGAGCGGACGACCGGTCAGCCGTCGCGGACGCTGCTCGATCCGGTCGCCGGACAGGGGCTGCTGCGGCTGCCGCCGCCGAGCGCCGGCGACCTCTACCTCGACTTCGAGGGCGACCCGTGGTTCGAGGACGGCGAGGGCATCGAGTACCTCGCCGGCCTGGGGGACCGGTCCGGCGCATTCACGCCGCTGTGGGCGCACGACCGGCCGCACGAGAAGCAGATGGTCGTCGAGCTGATCGACCGGCTGATGTCCGGGGCGGCCGCCGATCCGGGCATGCACGTCTACCACTACGCGCCGTACGAGGTGACCGCCCTCAAGAAGCTGACCGGCACGTACGGCGTGCGCGAGGCGGAGCTCGACCAGCTGCTGCGCGAGGAGCGGTTCGTCGACCTCTATCCCGTCGTCCGGCAGTCGATGCGGATCAGCAAGGAGTCGTACTCGATCAAGAAGGTCGAGGCGTTCTACGGCCGGTCGCACGAGGGCGCGGTCACCAGCGGACTCGGCAGCGTGCTGATCTACGAGCAGTGGCTCCTCGACCGCGACCAGCAGAAGCTCGACGACATCGAGTCCTACAACAAGGACGACGTCGACTCGACCCGCGAGCTGCACGACTGGCTGGAGCAGCAGCGCGCCGAGCTCGAGGCGCTGCACGGCGAGCTCGCGCGGCCGACGCTCGCTGCGGCGAAGCCGGACGCGAAGCTGACCGACGCGCAGGCGGCGGAGCAGGATCTGACCGACCGGCTGCACGCGGCCGGGCACCAGCTGCTCGGCGACCTCGTGGGCTGGTACCGGCGCGAGGACCGCCCGGTGTGGTGGGACGTCTACCGCCTGAAGGGCATGGACCGCGAAGCGCTGGTCGACGACGGGACCGCCCTGGGCGGGCTCTCCGAGCCGGTCGACCGCGGGCCCGAGAAGAGGAGCCGGCTGTTCGAGTACACGTTCCCTCCGCAGGAGACCAAGCTCCGAGCCGGCAGCGAGGTCCGCATCGCGGAGACCGCCGACACAGTCGGCACGATCCACGGGCTGGACGTCGAGGGCGGGCGGGTCGTCCTCAAGACGACGAAGCCGGCGCCGCGGGTGCGCGGCCTCGGCCCCGGTGGGCCTCTGCAGACGACCGAGCAGCGGGCCGCTCTCCAGGCGACGGGCGAGGACGTGCTGGCCGGTCGGGACTGCCTCGGTCAGGCGCTGATCGAGCGTCGGGTTCCGGCGGGAACGCAGCTGCGGGAGGGCGAGTCGCCGACCCAGGCGATCGTGCGGCTCGGTCTGGCGCTCGACGGCGAGGTGCTGGCCATCCAGGGCCCGCCGGGGAGCGGCAAGACCACGGCCGCCGCGGAGATGATCCGGGCGCTGGTGGCGGCGGGGAAGAAGGTGGGCGTCACGGGCACCTCGCACGCCGTCATCGGGAACCTGCTGAAGGCGGTCGGGCTGCCGGCGATGCAGAAGTGCAAGGAGGAGGAGCACTGCGGCTCTGCCTTGGTGGCGTGGTCGGACAAGACGGCTGACGTGGCCGACAGCGTGGTGAGCGGCGCGGTGGACGTCGTCGGCGGCACCCCGTGGTTCTGGGCGCACCCGGACGCAGCCCAGACCGTTGACGTGCTGGTGGTGGACGAGGCGGGCCAGTTCTCGCTGGCAAACGCCGTGGCGGTGGCGCGGGGTGCGCGGTCGATGGTGTTGCTGGGGGACCCGCAGCAGCTGGCGCAGCCGAGCCAGGCGGTGCATCCGGGGGAGTCGGGACGGTCGGCGCTGGAGCACCTGCTGGACGGCCGCGCGACGATCCCGCCGGACCGCGGGGTGTTCCTCGACCGCTCGTACCGGATGCATCCGGACCTGACCGCGTTCGTGTCGGACCTGGCGTACGAGGGCCGGCTCGAGGCGGCGCAGGGTCGTGAGCGGGTGGCGGTGCTGGGGGAGGGGCCGCTCTCGGGGAGCGGACTACGGGTGGTGCCGGTCGAGCACGCGATGACCGCCCGGGACAAGAGCCCACAGGAGGCCGAGGCCGTCGCGCGGCTGTGGCACTCGGTGCAGAACTCGACCTGGCGAAACCACCTCGATGAGCAGGCGGTGATCGGGCCGTCGGACGTGCTGGTGGTCGCGCCGTACAACGCGCAGGTTGCGCTGATCAAGGCGGCGCTGCCGGCCGGTGCTCGGGTCGGGACGGTGGACAAGTTCCAGGGCCAGGAGGCGCCGGTGGTCATCTACTCGATGACGAGCACGAGCGCCGACGACGCCCCGCGGGGCGTGTCGTTCCTGTACGACCTCAATCGGCTGAACGTGGCGGTGTCGCGGGCGCAGGCGCTGGCCGTCGTGGTGCTCAGCCCGTTGCTGCTCGATGCGCCGGTGCGGACGCCGGACCAGTTGCGTCGGGTGAACGCGCTGTGCCGGCTGGTCGAGTTGGCGACGGCCGTCGAACGGCTGCGGCCGCGTATGGGCCGAATCTAGGCGCATGGTTTGATGCGGGGCAAGCTTGGGCCGCCGCTGGGGATGGTCCGCTCGGCAGGAGGTGGCTCGTGGCCGGATCCGGTGAGGTACTGCTCGAGGTCGACGGCGGCGTCGCGATCGTGACGCTCAACGCGCCCGACCGGCGCAACGCGCTGAACGCCCCGATGGCCGACGAGCTGATCGCGACGTTCGACGAGGTCGACGCCAAGCCGGAGATCGGCGCGCTGGTCATCCGTGCGGAAGGCAAGTCGTTCTGCGCAGGCGGCGACGTCGCGATGCTGACCGCGGCCGGCAAGGACCCCGCGGCGCCTGAGCACTACGAGAGCATGGGGAAGGTCTACGACTCCTTCTACCGGCTCGGCCAGGTGCGGGTGCCGACGGTGGCGGCGGTGCGTGGCTCGGCGGTGGGTGCCGGCATGAACATGCTGCTGGCGACGGACCTGCGGATTGTGGCCAAGGACGCCCGGTTGCTGTGCGGCTTCCTGAAGCGCGGGATGCACCCCGGTGGCGGGCACTTCGTCATCCTGTCGCGGCTGATCGGCCGCGAGGCCGCGGCGGCGATGGCGATCTTCGGCGAGGAGATCAACGGCGACAAGGCCGTCGAACTCGGGCTTGCTTGGCAGTCGGTCGACGACGCTGCGGTCGAGAGCCGGGCACTGGAACTGGCAGGACGAGTGGCCGCAGACCCGGAGCTGGCGCGCGTGACCGTCGGCAACTTCCGCAAGGAAGTTGTCAACGGCGCAGTCGGCTGGGACGTCGCCATGCAGTACGAGCGCCCGGCCCAGATGTGGTCCATGCGCCGCTCGGCTCAGTAGCCGCGCAGCCACTCCGCAAGGGACCTTGGTTCGTTTGCACTTCAGCAGTCAAACGTCGCTGCCGATACAACATCGGCCGGAATTGACTGCCGGTGAGGCTGTAAACGACAGGAGACACCGTGGGCAAAGTTCGCGTAGAGCACGTGTCAACGGCCAAGCTGAGGTCCCCGCTCGTGGCCAGGTGAAAGTCCCCGCCCCTCGCGGTTGATCAGCGTGTGGTGGGGCGGTCACCTCCTCGGGTGCGGGCTTGGCGCATCCGGTAGGACTCGCCGTCGGTGGCGATGACGACGCTGTGGTGCAGCAACCGGTCGAGCAGGCTGACGGCGGTGGTGTGCTCGGGCAGGAACCGGCCCCACTGGTCGAAGGCCCAGTGCGAGCCGATGCCCAGAGCGCGGCGTTCGTAGGCGGCGGCGACGAACCGGAACAGCAGCTGGGTGCCGGTGTCGTCCAGCGGCGCGAAGCCGACCTCGTCGACGATGATCAGGTCGTTGCGCAGCAGTGTGTCGATGACCCGGCCGACGCTGTTGTCGGCCAGGCCGCGGTAGAGGTTCTCGACCAGGTCGGCGGCGGTGAAGTAGCGGACTCGGTGCCCGGCGAGCACGGCGGCGTGGCTGAGGGCGAGCAGGGTGTGGCTCTTGCCGGTGCCGGCCGGGCCGACCAGGCAGAGGTTCTCCCGAGCGCGGATCCACTCCAGGCTGGTCAGGTAGGCCCAGGTCGGAGCGGGGATGCTGCTCGCGGTCAGGTCGAACTCCTCGATCGTCTTGAGCATCGGGAAGCCGGCGGCCTTCAGCCGCAGCCGGGTGTTGGAGGCGTCCCGGGCGCCGATCTCGGCCTCGACCAGGGCGCGAAGCAACTCTTCCGGTGCCCAGCGCTGGGTCTTGGCGGTGGTCAGCAGCTCGGGGGCAAGTGAGCGCATCGCGGCGAGCTTGAGCCGGCGCAGCCCGCCCTCCAGGTCGGCCGGCAGCGGCGCCGGTGCGGTGGCGGTCATGCCCCCGCCCCGGTGGCCGCGGCCGAGCCGTCAGTGGAGTGGTCCCCGCCGCGCAGGCTGTCCAGGGAGTAGGCGGCCAGCGGCCGGGTGGCCGTGGCTGGCAGCGGGATGACCAGGGCTTCCCCGGCGGGGCGGACATCGGCGACTCCGGCGCCGGCGGCCAGGATCGAACGCACGTCGGCGGCGCGCCAGCGGCCGAAGGCGACCGCTCGACCGAGCGCGGCGGTCAGCGCCTCGCGGCCGTGGGAGGCCTCGAGGGCGGCCAGCTCGACCAGTTCGGGGCCGAGGCGGGTGTTGCCGGCCGCGGCGGCGCCGACCAGCCACTGCTCGGCGACCGGGCCGAGGGCGCAGAACGCCTTCTCCGCCGCCGTCCTCGGGCGGGCCGCCCGCTGCGGTGCCCGGCGGGGGCCGCCGTAGTGCTCATCCAGCACGCTGGCCTCGCCCGGCGCGACGAGGGCGTGATCGGCGGCGACCTCACCGGTGCCCGGCACCACCACGGTGAGTCGGCCGTCGGCGGCCAGCAGTGCGACCTGGGTGCCGATCAGCGCGGTCGGCACCGAGTAGCGAGCCGAGGAGAACCGCACGCAGGACAGCTTGTCGACCTTGCGCAGCGTCGTGCGTCCGATGCTGGGCCGCAGCGAGGGCATCGCGCCCAGCAGTTCCCGTTCGGTCTCCAGCCGAGCCGCCGGGATCGCGGCGATCTCCGAGTGCACGACGCCGTTGACCTCGTCGCACCAGGCGGCCGCCGCCGCGTTCGCCGCGGTCAGGTCGGCGAACGGGGCCTGCGGGATCATCAGGTCGGTCTTGGCGTAGCCGACCAGGTTCTCCACGATGCCCTTGCTGGCCGGATCGGCGGCCCGACAGAAGTCCGGACGGAACCGGTAGTGCGCGGCGAACCGCACGTAGTCCGGGGTCGGCACCACCACGTCGGCGACCACGCCGCCCTTCAGGCAGCCCATCCGGTCGGCCAGCACCACCTTCGGCACCCCGCCGAGGACCTCGAAGCACTCGGCTAGCAGCCCCAGGGTGGTCTCGGCGCGCTCGTCGGTGGCGAAGCGGACGAACCGAACCCGGGAGAACGCCAGCACCGCGCAGAACACGTGCAGCCCGCCGAGGGTGCCCCAGTCGATGGCCAGCACCTCACCCGGCGCCCACACCGCCGGCCGGCGGCTGCGGGCGTTGGCCTGCCGCCACGCCTTCTTCTCGGCCGCGATCAGCCGCCGGAAGTTGCGCGCCGACCCCTCATACCCGGCCGCCCGCGCCGTCGGCAGCAGCCGCTTGGCGCTGATCCGCCCGTGCGTCTTCTTGACCGTGCCGGCCACCAGATCGCGCACGACCTCATAGTTCGCCGGCCGCGGCGGCCGGACCGGGCGCTGCCCGCCGGCCTCGTGCCGTTCGATGATCCGCTTCACCGTCTTGTGGGTGGTGCCGCAGATCGCGGCCGCTCCCCGGTAGCTGCCCACCTCGCGGTAGGCGGTGATGACGTCCAACTCATCCCTCGCAGACTTCAATGGAGCTCCCCTGGGCGGTGCGGTGACTGGCTAGACACCGCCACCGTCACCGCCCAGGGCCTCAGCTCACGATCGACACGACGAGCGAGGGACGGGGACCTTCACCTGGCCATCAGCGGGGACTTCTCGATGGCCACCAGTGGGGACTTTGGCACGGCCACGGACAGCACGCATGCCGAGATTGCAAGAAGTGCACGAACTCGAGCGTGGCCAACGTGGGTCGGAACACCGGACGGGCGTCGGCTGCCCTGATGACGATGGGCATGTCCGAAGTCGGCATGCGTGCCTTCGCCAAGAAGTGCCGTCTCTGCGACCACCAGTTGAGCCTGCATCAGGGCGCTGAGGCGGCGACTCCGCAGCCCGCCGTCTCGTTCGTAGCCCCTGCGCCTGCCCCGGTTCCGAGCCCCCGGCCAAGCGTGATCGAGCAGCTCAAGGACCTCGGTGCACTCCGCGACGCCGGGGTGTTGACGGAGGAAGAGTTCGCTGCGCAGAAGGCCCGCCTGCTCGGGTAGCGCCTTTCTGATGCCCGATGCGGCGGTCGAGCGGCGGGCGACGCCGTCGGATCGGCCAGTCAGAGGGTCCGATTGCAGCCATGGCCACCGGACCCTCGGGCGTTGGGCGAGAAGCAGATAGGTGGGCGTGAGGCGCGCTGGCCACGCCGAAGCGCTCGGCCCGCGCTCAGTCCGGCGAACCCCGCATTTCCGAGGGGTTCGCGTAGCCGGGCAGCCACCGCCGCAGCTCCCCGTCCACCGCGACGGTGGCGTTCAGAGAGCAGGGGACGCCGACCAGCCCGGCGGCCACCCGCTGCAGCAGCAGGTAGTGCGGGGGGATCGACAGCTTCCGCTGGGTGCGCGAGGCGGCGCCGAGCGGGTCGGAGGCTCGCCGGGTCTGCTCCTGCAGCCAGCCGCGGGTAAACGTGTACCGCTCACTGCGCAGCGGCTGCAGGTACGGGTCGAGGAGCGACAGCAGGGCACGCGGGTGTCACGTCGTCCGGTCGCAGCAGGTGGGCCGAGGCGGCGATGCGGTGCAGGTGCTCGGCGTCGCCGTCCCGCCCGGCGGCGAGCAGCGGGCCGAACCGGGGCGGCCAGCCGCGCGGCATGGGCTGGTTCGACCCGAAGTCGAGGACGCCGAGCCGGCCGTCGTCCATCAGCCGGAAGTTGCCCGGATGCGGGTCGCCGTGCAGGCGACGGGCACGCGCCGGGCCGGAGGTGAACAGGTGCACGAGGGCCGTGCCGCAGCGGTCGCGGTCGGCCTGGTGCCGGAGGCGATGACGCGCGACAGGGGAGTGCCGTCGATCCACTCGGTCACCAGGACCTCGCCCTCCACGGCCAGCACCTCGGTTCTCCCGCCCGATGACCACCGGCAACCTGATGGCCGACTGCGAACGCTGGTGCCGGGACAACCTGCACCGCCGCGAAGACTCGGCCCGGAGCGGGACGACGCTCCGCCTGGTCGCCGCTCCGGTGGTGGCCCCGCCCGCCGCACGCCGCGGCACCTTCCTGCGCGGCCCCGGATGGCCGGGCATTCCGGCCGCGCGCACTGGCAGCTGAACGCAGCTGTTTGCTGCAGGGCTGACAGCCTGGGCGTCCGACATCGCTGTCTCCAGGCCGCCGCGCCACGCGCGGCACAGCGTCCATCGCGCGAGCACGTAGGTGCACAAGTCGCCAGCGCTCCGTGTGTGACCAAATGAGCCTGCGCGCCAGGTTCTGTCGTACCGGTCGTACAACCTAGGCTGCAAGCGACGTCCTGGAGGTCCGTTACATGATTCGCACGCTCGACCTGTTTGCTGGCGCGGGCGGCCTGAGCCTCGGCTTCGAACAATCCGGTCTGGGTTTCCAGTCGGTGTTCGGCGTGGAGATCGAGCCTGCCGCCGCCCGTACCTACAAGCGGAACTTCGGGTGCCCCGTATATGACGGGCCCATCGAGGACTTGGAAAGCTTCGAGGACGCCGACGTGATCCTCGGGGGACCACCCTGCCAAGGCTTCTCACCCCTCGGACGCGATCGCGACGACGTTTCCCGAGCACAGCTGAACGAGCTGTGGCAGCACTACTTGCGTGCGGTGCGTCAGGTCCGACCTCGAGCGTTCGTCATCGAAAATGTCCCGCAGTTTCAGAAGTCGGCGCAGTTTGCGAAGCTGCTACAGCTCCTCGAAAACGATCCCGATTTCAGCTGCTATAAGTACGCATACGGAGTGCTGAACGCGGCAGACTACGGGGCACCACAGGTGCGTCGTCGCGGAATTCTTGTCGCCGTCAGGGACGTAGAGAACGTGCCCTGGCCGCCGCCGGAGACGCACGGCCCGAACTCGCCCGAAGCCATCCCGTACGTCACGGTGCGTGAGGCTATTGGCGATCTTGCGCCTCGCCCCGCCTTGAACGAGGTCGGTGTCGACACGGACGGGAATCAGGACCTGCACTTCGGTCGGCCGAACCCTCGACCCGCCTCGATGGAGCGCTACATGGCTATCCCGCCAGGCGGTAACCGGTTCGACCTGGCTAAGAACCGTCCAGACCTGACTCCTCGTTGCTGGGCCGAGAAGCCTACGGGCACCACAGACGTAATGGGTCGACTGTGGTGGGATCGGCCGAGCGTCACGATCCGCACCGAGTTCTTCAAGCCGGAGAAGGGGCGCTACTTGCACCCCGAGGCGCACCGTCCCATCACGCATCGCGAGGCGGCCCGGCTCCAATCCTTCCCGGACCACTTCGAGTTCGAGGGGACGAAGATCGAGATCGCGCGGCAGATCGGCAACGCCGTGCCGCCGAAGCTCGGTGAGGCTTTGGCCCGTCACATCTTTGAGCTCATTCGCGAGTAGCTCTTGACTGAGCGTCCGCCCTCGCCTGTTCCTAGCTCACCCGGGGTTTCGGCCCGGATGAGCCGCCAGGCGAGGGTCGGCACGCTCCCCGAGATGGCCCTCCGCAGATTGCTGCACGCCCGGGGGCTCCGTTACCGCGTCAATTGGCCGGTCCCTGACTTTCGCCGTCGCACGATTGACCTCGCGTTCACGAGAGCACGAGTGGCCGTCTACGTGCACGGCTGCTTCTGGCATGGCTGTCCGCAGCACGGGACGTCTCCCCAGGCGAACTCTGCCTGGTGGCAGCGGAAGCTCGATCGCAACCGCGAACGTGACCAAAGCACCCGTCAGCATCTTGAGCGGCTCGGTTGGGTCACCGTTGAGATCTGGGAGCACGAGCCTCCCGAGGAGGCCCTCCAACGGGTCCTGGACGTGCTGTCCTCGCGCGGTCAGAGACCGTCGAAGAGTTCTCCCTGATCGGTCTGCCCGTGGTGAACGGTCCGGGCGCCTGCAGACGGGATCCGCTGCACTTCCGTCACCAGGTCGTCGTAGTCACGCAATCGCCCCTGGTTCAACAGCCGTCGAAATGTCCGGGCCGGGAGCCAGTCGTCGCCCGCCTTGCTGGCCCTCCCCGTGCGCTCGATCGCTTCGATTAGCGCCGGCAGGTGAAGGTGGTAGACGCAGTCGAGCGAGCCTGAGCCATCGGCGAGGATCTTGAGCATGTGCGGGCGCGACTCCATCGTGATCACGGCATAGTGGGGCATCGGGCCTCTGCGTAGCGAGACGAGCTTGGCGCCTTGGGACAGGCAGTCCTGAGCCCGGTCCGTTCGTAGGGTCCACTTCGACGAGAGCGCGACGCAAAGCCGCGGCGGCAGGCCTGGATCGGGTTCTCCGACGGTGAGATCAATCTTGAGCAGTGACTCCTCAGGCATCTGGTTCAGCAACGCTTCGAGGGCGTCGTCACGAGTGCGCAGCTGATCGGTGGCGGCCTGCATCGCTCGCGCAAGCCGGCTCCGCAGCCCATCGTCCGGCACTTGCGCGATCAGCGCGCGCATCGGCATCAGGGTCGATGAGAGCGGGCTGACGTTCCTCGAGAATGCTTTGAACACGGCCAAGTGCCGGTACTGGGAGAACTCCGCGGACGCGCGTGACCGGGCGATCTCGAGGTCCGGTCGAAGAGTCTTCAGATGCTGCTCGACGGCTGCCTCCACGGCCGACCCGGCATCCGTCGCACCCAACTGCCCCATCGGGATGTCGAGGGCGTCCAGCATCGCTTGGCCCAAGTCGCGGGACTGCGCGTCGCTTGAGTCGGACGTGTTGGCGAGCCCATTAGGGCGGTAACCGAAGATCTCAGATACGAAGGCAGCTGGCACAACGACACCATTTCACGCAGCAACCGCGGGATCAGGCCGCCCTGCTGGGTCGTTGCCGCTTTGTGGTGAGTCGTAAGCAAACAGCTCCCCTTGGTCCGGCTAGCGTGTGGCTGTGTCGGGGGAACGCTTCACCATGCTCGATCTCTTCGCCGGCTGCGGGGGCTTACGCGGGGGTTCCTGGACGAAGGCTCGTTCGACACTGCTGGGGCCGTCGAGAAGGACTTTGCGGCTGCAGCGACGTACGCGGCAAATTTCGACCCGATCGCCGCCCACACCTTCGTCGGGGACATCGCGGACTACCGCGACGTCCCGCGAGTGGACCTCGTGATCGGCGGTCCGCCCT
Organism: Blastococcus sp. PRF04-17; assembly: GCF_023016265.1. Taxonomy (GTDB): domain Bacteria; phylum Actinomycetota; class Actinomycetes; order Mycobacteriales; family Geodermatophilaceae; genus Blastococcus_B. The sequence continues at coordinate 68,209 of NZ_CP095412.1, forward strand.
GTCAGGGGTTCTCGGCGCTTGGGAGGCGTGACCCCGATGACGTGCGGAACCAGCTGTGGCGGGAGTTCGTCCGCGTCGTGCGGGAGTCGGACGCGCAGATGTTCGTGTTCGAGAACGTTGATCGCTTTGCTCGGACGCCAGAGTTCGAGCTGCTCCGACGAGCTGCCCACGCGGGCGGCGAGCTGTCGGAGTTCCGGACACAGGTCTTCCGCTTGAACGCCGCCGACTTCGGCACGCCCCAGAAGCGGATCCGAACCATCGTGATCGGGTCACGAATCGGATCCGTTGCCGAGCCCGTTCAGACACACGCGAAGGTCCCCGTCGGTGCGCTGTCCCGCTGGCGAGGCCTGCGCGAGGCGTTCCTTGAAGGTCCCGTGCGGCTGGAGCCCGAAGTGCGTGAGGTATGGCTGCCCGAGAGCACGGTGGACTTCCAAGGGGAGTCGGTCGAAGGAGCGTTCAAGCTTCACGATCTGCATTTGACACGGCAGTACGACCTCACGTCGGAGATCCGCTACGCGCACATTGCACCAGGGCAGTCGCGCTTTCACCTGCCTGACGAGCTGCAGTACCCCTGCTGGCGCCGGCACACAAAGGGAGCCGGCGACGTATTGGGGCGTCTTGAGTGGGACAAGCCGGCCGTGACGATGCGGACCGAGTTTTTTCGTCCCGAGAAGGGCCGCTTTCTCCACCCTCAGTGGGAGAACGGCGGGGTGCAGATCAACCGCGCACTAACCCACGCAGAGGCCGCCGTCGCCCAGGGCTTCGATGATCGACACATGTGGTGTGGCAGCAAGGCCGCCATCGCCCGCCAGATCGGCAACGCCGTGCCGCCACCGTTGGCCGAGGCTGTCGCCGGTGTCGTAGCCCAACGGCTCACCGCCGGCGACGGCTACTAGTAGTCCTCGACCGCCGGTCGGGGGAACCACCCGTCGAGGGGCACATAGCCTAGATACACGTAGCCGTCGTCGCCCACCGGGCCGAACAATTCGCGGCTCTCGTTGATGTACACGGCTCCGCCGCCGGGCTTGAACCGCGCCCACTCGGAGACGTGCTGCGCGCAGTCGCTCATGTAGTTGCTGAGGAACTCCTTCCGCTCGGCGCCGTCGGAGCCGCGCACCTTCGCGTAGACGTCCTTGCCCGTCGCAGCGAGCGTGTATCGCATGCCTGCCCGGGGTCCCGCCCAAGGCTGCCCCGGGCGGAGCCCTCGGGGTGCCTCGGAGGAGAGTGTGCTTCCCTCGGACTCGAATCTCAGTGGGGCGTCGTACCGCCCGGCGTAGAGGGTCCGGCCCTCCCTCTTCAACAGCACGTGGCGCCACTCATTGATGGAGAACCACGTGGGCCGATCTTGTCCTGAGCATCGCCGAACCATCGCGCCCAGTTCCGGGTGCTTGTCCACGCCTGCCGCGCGGACCTCGACGCCGTCCCTGAAGGCGACGAGCTCGATGTCGCCCGCAGGGGTGACTCGGTAACGCCCGTTCCTCTTCTGGACCGTCGGCTCGAGCCAGGGGTAATCGACTTCCACGGATGCAGCGGTCACCGAGGCGTACGCCTGAGGAAAGACATGGTCAGACGTTCCTCCGAGCGGCTTCTTCGCGGATCGCGGTGATCAGGCCACCGAAGTAGCCCGGCGTCATCTCGTCGCCGACGACGAGGACGCGGTCGAGGAGGACGTTACTGCCCTCGCAGGACGTCTCCGCCACCAGGCTGCACCCATGACAGGCGGCCAGATTGAGGCTGCCGAGGCCCTGCCCGAGGCTCTCTCGACACACCGGGTCGGCCGAGCACCAGGCAGCGTTCTCCAACGCCGCGACGACGCTGCGTGCGAGCCGCGGCTCTTCCCCTGTCGCACCAACCCCCCGAGGGTGCCCTCGGCGTCGCCGGCCGCTGTGTACACCAGCAGGCCCGCCTGGCCGGCAGGCCCGGGCGAGGCGTACACGCGCTCTCGCAGGGAGGCGGCCGAATAACCGCAGGAGAAGGCCAGCTGTCGCATGAGGAGGTGAGCGAATGTGTGAACAAGCAGGAAGCGCGGGCTGACAGGCGTGAGCCGGGAACCGATAAGGCTCTCCTGGCGCCTCCGCTCCAGCTTCGCCGCACGTTCCACCACGGAGGGCTCCGTCTCCCACCTGGCGACGGCGTCCTGGTCAAGGGCGAGGAATATGCCCTCGCCGAACGACTCGACCGCCGGCAGCCACCGCTCACGGATCCGTGGTCCGAGGTCGACGGGCACGAGGTCGGCGTCCAGGGCATAGCGACGGAAGCCGTGCTGCACGCGGATCTCGCGCAGCCGGTGCACGAGGACGACGTCCTCTACCAGGTCGGACAACTCGTCCTCGACGCGGTCCGACGGCTTGGTCACGATCGTGGACGGCGAGATGACGAAGTCCCGGCTTCCGGTCCGGTCGTCCGGGTCGTCACCTACCTGCTGGAATGCCTGCCACTCGTCGGCAAGCAGGCCGGCCCGGGTCTCGAGCAGCTCGTCGGCCGAGACAGTTCCGGCCTGGGCAACCTGCAGGACGCGGTCCGGGGAGACGCCGAGGTCCTCGGCGATCAACCCGATGAGTACCGATGCGCGAGGTCCGGCCGGGGCCGAGGCCACGTCTTCAAAATTGCGGTGTTGACGAATCTCCGTGTCGTGGTCACGTGGCGGTCGTGCGGGCTCGGGGATGTCCAGCGCCGTGGTCGTCTCGGCCATGGTGACGTTGGTGGCTCCCCGCTGGGCGACTTCGACACGCTCGTCGCAAGCCGGGAACCCCCCTCGCTGCCAGGGCTGTTTGCCGCTGCAACGCACGCCGATCCGCTTCAAGGAGCCTTTCGCCGTCAGGTCGCCGAGGTGCCGGCGCGCCTTGCAGGTCTCACACCGGATGACCAGGCTGGCCAGTCCTTGGGAGCCGCCTTCACGCGTCTCGAATCGCAGCTTTTGGTACCGGCACTTCCGTTGGTCCTCAGTGTCGGACTCCGAATGAGCCCAGGTGTCCCATGGGACGTCCATCGCGTGCCCGCGGCGGGTGCAGACGGCGATGAACCGCATCGGGACCAGATGTCCGTCGCACGCGGGGCAGGCTGGAGGCTTCCCCCTCTCCTCCTGGGGACTCGAACGGTGCATACGCCGGCAGTTCTGGCAGAACAGCCAGCGGGGGAATCGCTCGTACCTGAGACCGGGAGCCTTGCTCGACGGTTCGGCAGGTGAGCTCGGCGGTGAGCGCAGTTCCTTCACGCCGAGCTTTTCCTCCAGCCTCGGGGACTCGACTCGGACGGTGTCGTTGTACGGCCATTCGCTGATGTCGGTGGCCATCAGCGACTCGCCGAGGACGTCAAGGATCGCGCCCACACCGAAGGGGCTGACGGTCTGATTGAGACGCAGCGACCTCATCGACCGGTCTCCCCGATTGCGAGTACGCGGACTTGTCGGTCCACCGAGCGCATCGAGTGCATCGTCTCCCAGCCGTCCTTCCGTTCGCCGAACTCCTTGAGCAGCGCCTCTCCCTTCGGGGAGCGGTAGCGCAGCTTCTCCCCGCGCGCCGCCGCCTCGGACGCACGGTGGTCCCACTCGTTGACGAGCCGCTGCAGTTCTTCCGTCACCCGCTGGACCTCGTCCGGGTCGGCGACCGCGGCCATCCCGCGGATGCGTTCCACGGCCGTCCTGACCCGCGGGTCGTCCGCCGAGAAGTTCCCGGCATCCTCGTTGGCGCGGAGCCCCACCCCGTGGCGCACCACCATCACCAGCGCCGCGCTGAGCGCCCTCTCACGCGAGGCCAGCGACCAGGGCGTCACGCTGGTCGGTTCGACGTGGCGGTAAAGCGCCTCGTGGTAGGCGCGGAACGACTCGTAGTGCGACCGGTCGCGTGGCTTGGAGGCACGCAGCAGTGTGACAACGAGGCCGGGCACGTCCCCGCGGCCGACCCGGCTGGTGGCCTGGATGTACTCCGAGGTCGTCTTGGGCTGACCGTTCATCAGCATGAGCCCGAGCCGGCTGATGTCGATGCCGACCGACAGCATGTTCGTCGTCGCCAGGAGGTCCACCGCTTCGACGTGATCGGCCTCGCGTTCCAGTTGGGCGAGGATCTGCGGCAGCTGCTCCGGCCGGACGTTGCTCGTCAGCTCCACCACGCCGTCGCGCTTGAGCTTGCGGCTCGGGTGCTCGGGGCTCGATCGAGCGAGGAGCATGCTCTCGACGTCGTCCCGGGCGATGGTAACCGTACGTCCCAGCTCGCGCAGGCTGTTGTTGTAGGCGACGACCGTCCAATATGCGTCCTTGGCCGGACCCTCCAGGTCCAACTGCTCGGGCCCCTGCAGCAGGGCCGTGCAGGCCAGCACCGTCGCGAACGCCTGCGTGTGGGCCTGCGGCATGAGGCCCATGTAGAGGCGACCCGGCTTCGTGCGGTCGGTGACGGCGAAAAAGCTGTTGTCAGCGCTGAGGCCGCTCGGCGGGAAGAGCGCCACCTCCGTGCCGTACAGGCTGCGTACCTGGTGGTCCGCTGCCCGGATGGTGGCCGTGGAGGCGACGACCTTCGGTCGTGTGCCATTCCAACCGAGCAATCCCTGCACAGCCGACTCGTAGAGGGCGACGGTCGTCCCGAGCGGACCGGAAAGCAGGTGCAGCTCGTCCTGGATGACCAGGCTCGGTGCGTCGAAAGGGACACTGTTCAGGCCCAGGAGGGAGCCCGCAGCCTCGAGCCAGGGCAGGCGGGCCAACTTGTCAACCGTGGCCACGAGCAGCGTGGGCGGGTGGTCGAAGATTTCTTCGTCCACCACCTGCACGGGCAGCGAGCTGTGAAACCAGCACTCGTCGTGGGGGCAGAACAGCTCAAATGTCGACTTCGTGGTCCGGACGCCGTAGGCGGCGTCCTTGGAGCGCTTTTCCGGGAACAGCGGCGTCCCGCACCAGGGGCAATCCTGGATCTGGTAGGGGCTCACCGGCGCCTGGGCCTTCTTGAGGTCGATCGCCTGGTTGTGGGCCGTCTCGTAGTCGTTCGGCGTCGTGCCGCTGCCGACCCACAGGCCGATCGAGAAGGAAGGTGTGTGGTCGAGTGCCGGGTGATCGTTCCTCAGCTGCTCGAGTGCACAGATCAATGTCGCGGCCCGCTGGAACTGCTGCGTCGTGAGCAACCGCAGGGTGTAGCGGGTGAGGACGGCGGTGCCGCCGCCGGCCAGTCCCCGGTCGAGCCGGCGCCGGATCATCTCGTAGGCGGCCAGCCCGAGGTACGCCTCGGTCTTCCCACCACCCGTCGGGAACCAGATGAGGTCGACGGTCTCCCGGTCGGGGTGACTGCCGTCGGTCATCGACGGCAGGGACAGAAGGATGAAGCCCAGCTGGAACGGACGCCACGTGGGCTCACGCTGTTCGAGACGTGAGGGGAGCGGTCGCCCGAACTCGCCGGGACGCTTTTCGACATGGGCGCTCTGCAGCATTTGCTGTCGCATCGCGGCGTTTGCCAGTCGGAAGGCCAGGAGTGCTCTTGCATCGGTGCGCAGCAGAGTGACACCCGCGCGCATCCGGTCCTCGGCCGCGCGGATCCGGGAGACCAGCCGGGATGCGGCGTCGCGGTGCTGCGCCGGCAACGTGTCGATCTCCGCGTCTCGGGCGTCGGCCCAGGTCGTGTAGGCGTCCACGAATGCATCGAGGTCGGCGCACAAGCCCTCGGCGGCGACGTGCTCGTCCGCCAACCGGGCCAGTGACAACGCCGGCAACGCCAGTTCTGGCGGATGGGTCATCGCCGGTACCAGGGCCGTCGGCAGCATCTCCGTCTCCACCTCGGTGACGGACCCGCCAGGGGACGGGGCCCAGTCCACGGAGCAGCCGTGCCCGACTCCGTACGCGCGACGGGCGCGGTACAGCAGCCGGAGCTCCTGCTCCTCCGGGTCGTCGCTGAGGTCGTCGGGGGAGGGGTACGGGTGCACGACACCGTCCACCGTTCGGCAGCTGACGTGCACCTGGAACAGGCACTTCTCAGTGGGCGGTGGAGTCTCTGCGTCGTCGTGGACGGCGGTGTTCTCCACCGCCACGGTGACCAGCCACCGATCAGCTGTCCGGCGCCACACCGACACGAGCCGCGCTCGTCCGTCGAACAGAGACCGGGACGTGGCGTCCGGGGCGAGCTCGACGTCGTCGGCCTGCATCGGGGTCCGGCGCCAGCCGTCCTCCTCCGTTTCGGAGCGCTCGTAACGACCGGCTTGCACGGTGCACCGGAGGCCGGTGGCGTCGTGGAGGAAGGACACCGCGGCCGAGGCCGGGTGCCACTCGTTCGCCAACTCCACCGGCTCATCGAGGTCGTCGTCAAGCGGCTCGTCGCCGAGCTTGGACCCGTCGTGGTGAACCGCCATCTGCGCCCGGGGGTAGAGGGTCCCCACCAGGTACTGCCGGTCGGGGCGCGTGCGGAGAACCTCGTGCTCCCCGTCCTGGGGGCCGAGGTACTGGTCGCGCAGGTAGTGGACGAAGCGCTCCCTGACCGAGGGGAGGTCGAGGTCAGCGGTCACCGGAAGCCTCCGAGGAAAGTGGGCGCTGGGCGATCTGTGTCCAGGCGTGAGGTGAGACTCCGAGCCAGAGACTGACTCGGGGGCGGGTCATCGCGACGTACAACCGGGCGCGAGAGACCGGGTCATCGACCTCGTCGACATCAACGACGCAGACGTGGCCGGCCTCGAGGCCCTTGAAATCCGATGCAGTCACCAGCGTCGCGGTGCCGGGGACCGGTGCGCCCGATACCGACGCGAGCCTCCCGCTGCGGTAGGCCCTGGAGGTGACAGCGGCGCTGTCCTCCACGCGTTGCTGCAGGGTCACGACAGCGACATCCGCCATGTCGACGTCCTCGCGGCGGAGCGCCTTGAGCCGCTGGTCGAGGAGCTTGGCGCTCGCCTCGTCGTCCGGGCACTGCTCCCAGACGACCTGCGGCCCCTCGCCGGCGCGGGCCACGCCGATGTCGGCCCCCGTGGTGAGCTGGGTCTGCGTCACCACCTGAGCCGTGTTCCGGCAGTTGTAGGGCAGGTCGACGACGACGGCCGAGGCCGCCAGCTCGTCGAAGGTGGCCTGATCGAAGACGCCGTCCACGTTGGCCTGGTTGTTGGGATCGCAGAAGGCGCGCCAACGTCCGTCGGTCAGCCCCCGTCGACGAGCTGGTCGAGCACCAGGAGGCTGTCGACGTCGAACAGGTCCTGCGCCTCGTCCACAACCAGCACGTCGGCCGGCGCTCTCGACGGGTCCAGCCGGTGGAACGGCATCACTGATGCCCCCGTCCCGTCGAGCCTCCCCTGAAGGAGCTCCGCGAGGCGCGGTGAGCGACAAGTCACCAGCACCGACGCTCCCGCGGAGGCAGCCCGTCTAGCCGTCTCCGCGGCGAGGAGCGTCTTGCCCGAACCGGCGCCACCGACGCAGAGGACGCGGCGGTTGCGCTCGGCTCCGACGAGCAGGTCGTACTGACGCTCGGCCAGACGGACGTACTCCTGCTCGAGCTGCGGCCCGAGGGCGCCCAGGGTGGGGACCCAGTCGAAGTCCGGACGGAGGACCCGCATCAGGTCCCCGTAGCCACCGCCGCGGACAGGACGCGACATGGTCGAGTGAGCATGCGTACGGGCGTCCGAAAGTGCCTTGGCCAGGCGCGTCACGGACATCGACTCATGTCCCGCGTACTGACTCGGGTGCCACTCGACGTCGGACGGCAACATCTGGTCGGGAGTCACGACCAGGTAACCCCAGGCGACATCCAGCGAGGGGAGTCGCTCTTGAACCCGGCGCTGCAGCGCGAACATCGCGCTGCGGGCCTGCTCGAAGGGACCTTCCCGCTTCTCGTTCGTATGCCCGTAGCGGTCGGTAAAGTTCCACAGCCCGTTCCGACGTCCGAGCCGGCCGCCCTTGACCTCGACGACGAGCACCGTGTCGTCCCAGATTACGAGGAAGTCGATTTCGGACATCCGCTTGTACTCGTGCACAGGGAGGTGAACGGAGTAGAGCGCGGCGACAGGAGTGGGAAGGTCGAGCTGTTCGAGAAGTTGGGCGACGCGGAGCTCCGCCTGGCTGTCGACATGCCCGAGAACCGACGTGGCCGGGACAAGCTTCACGTCGACGAGCTCCCGTTCCGCTCCCAGAGGTGGTCGAACTCCTTGTAGGCGAGGCTCTCGCCGAACTGACCGAAGGTGTCCTCGACGTTGACGACGAGGCACTCCGCGTTTCCGCCGTTCTTCTCGCCCCGCAGCCCGCGACCCACCATCTGGATATATGCGTTGGGACTGAAGGTCGGGCGGGCCACATACAACGCGCGAATCTTCGGGGCGTCGAAGCCTTCGGTCAGGACGCTGCAGTTGGTCAGGACTCGAATCTCACCGTTCTTGAACCCGTCGATGGCCCGGCGCCGCTCGTGGATGCGTGTAGCACCGCTGACTGCAGCGGAGGTGATGCCCTGGTACTTGAGCAGGGCGGCCAACACCTGGGCGGACTGCACCGAGGCGGTGAAGACCAGGACAGGCCAGTCCGGGGGCAGGTCGCAGATGTCCTCGAGCAGGCGTTGCATTCGGGCCTCGTCGCGCCCGATCCGTTCGAGAACTTGATTGGGCAGCAGCCGCAGCTTCTTGGTCCGGCGCTGCTCGTCAGCGTTGAGGACGAAGTCCGAACCTCGCAAGATTCGGTGCTCAATGTGTGACAGCACGCCCATCTGCTGTAGGACATCATAGGCGTCTCTGTCATCGTCCGCGAACGCATCCCACTTGACGTGGTCGAAGCGTGCGGCGAGGCGTTCGGTGGCGATCTCGCTCTGGCCCTTGAATGGTGTGGCGGTCAACCCGAGCATTGGGCGGCCTGTGCGGCGGCCCTCGATGCCCAGCCAGCGCAGGGTGGCGGTGATGTCTGTCCCGATCGCGCTGTGGGCCTCATCGATGACCACTGCGGACGGCCGGCTCAACCAGCGGTAGTCATCCTTCTCCCGGCAGACGGCCAGCTTTGCGTCCGTCGCAACGATGACGGACACGTCGTCCTCTGTCTCGGCCACGTCGTTCCGGCTCCACAGGCGGCCGATCCGCAGCGGCCTGTGATCGCCGAACTGGCGCCACACCGTGCTCCACGTCTGCACGGCTTGCTCACACAGCTCTTCGCTCTGGGCGATCCACAACAGCGGTCCGCGGAAGCCGTCCTCGGTGAAGGCCCGAACGATGGCCTCCACCGTCACGCGGGTCTTGCCGGCGCCGGTCGGCAGGTACAACATCGCCCGCCCGCCGTCGTCAAGGAGCTCTCGGATTTTCTCGGCGTACCGCTCCTGATACCCGTGCAGGGGGTCAAGCTCGGGTGGGCCGAGGACCGTGACATCGGCATCGAGGTGAGTTCCGGCCGTGCCGGCGTACTCGACCGGGAATCCCAGCTCGCTCATGAACTTGATCGCGGGCGGCGTCCCCGCCCATTGCTTTGGGACCGGTAGCCCTGCGTCCTCAAGGTCCCTCCTCGCTGCCCACAGTGCGTCGTAGCCGTGCACGTCCAGGAACAGCCTCGCGACGTCCAGCTCGCTGAGGTCCTGTCCCATTCGGCGGAGTGATTCGAGCAGGCCCTTCGGCAAGCGCTTCTCCAGCGCTGCAGCGTCCAGGAGGACCAGAAGCTTCGCCGCATGGTCGCGCTCGAGGCGGCAGGCGTGGATCGTCTTGTTGACCTGCTCCGTTTGCGCGTCCCGAAGGATCTGGTCGACGGTCGTCGCCGTGAGCGGGACCTCGAACTTCTCGGCCAGGCGCTCGAGCAGTTCCTCGTCGCTGAGCGTGTCCACGTGGTAAACCGTGTCGCCGTCGACCGCGATGTCCTCGGCACGGGCGTCGACGCCGTCCGGTGCTGTGACCTGGCGGACAACGCTGCTGCACTCGACCAGTCGGAGACCGTCGAGTCGATTGACCGCCAGAGGGCGCAGACCGCGGTAGCGGTCGAGGAGAGCGACCGGCGTGCGCGGCGCGTCAACGAGTACCTCGACTCGCAGGTGGGCAGAGGCCGGCCGGCAGCCCCATCGAGCGCTGAGGGCAGTCGCGGCCTCGTCGTTCACGACGACATGGGGAAGGTCCCGGGCAGCGAGCTCGCGAGCCTCCTCCTGGTCCTGGGCGAGGTAGAGATCGGACGGACGCACGAGGGCACCCACCCCGGAGCTGATCGCCGGAAGAGCAGCAGGGGTCTCCTTCTGCGGCAGATGGGTCGCTGCCTCGGCCAACAGGCGCCCGAGGACGGAAGGATCGCTCGCTGTCGGCAGGTGCGTGAGGAACTCCCGCCAGGTGTCGACGGGCACGGCCCCGAGGTCACCGACGAGCTCGAGCATGTCCGCCGCCGGGTTTAGTGCGACGGGGAGGTACGGAGCGAAGTGGCCCAATGACCGCGCGAGCGTCTGCCGGGTCGGCCGGGGACCCCACGCGGTGTCGAGGCTGCCGAAGCGCTGCACCGCCCACATGTGCGGAGCGGGGCAATTGAGTGGGGGGAACTGGTCGGGCCGCTTGTTGTGGACGAGCTGCCACTGACGAGGTTGCTCCGCCTCGAGTAGCTCCCTCGTCCACGTGAGCCGCGCGGTGTCATCACCGGTCTCCGCAAAGCGGCGGAGGAGCTGGAGCCCGGTGAGCCCTTCCGTGCGATCGAAGACGAGAGCGAGGGGCTCGGGGCGGCGCCCGGTCGTCACCTGAAGGTACAGCTCGCGTCGGGTGTTCCGGTACTCCTGGAAGGTCGCGTCCCGGAGCAGCGCGGTACTGACGAGCGGCCTCACCCCGACGCCGAGCAGCTCCAGGATGCCCAGGTGCAGCCCGTGGACGGCATCGTCGAGGACAAGAGCCGGATCGTTCGGCTCGACCAGACCGGCGACAACTACCTCGCTGGGGTCGTACCAGGCGCCGTCACGTGCACGAACTCGCAGCAGGCCACCACGCCCGAGGTGTTCGACCAGGACGTCACGGGCGTCGGCGCCGCCGACCTTGTCGACGAGATGCCACAGGGCTCCCCACTCGGAGTGGCCCCACTTGCGGTCCACGGAGTCGACGAGCCGCCGGAGCTCCTCAAGCGGGTCGACCTCCTGGAAGCCTTGCTCGCGGAGCACCTCGGTGACACCTGGGTGCTCGCGAAAGGAGGGGAGGATAACGGCCAACCCACCTACCGTGCTGCTCACCTCCCCACCGAGAAAGAGTTCCTCGACCGCTGCCAGTGGGTGTAGACGACCGGCCGTGTCAGGCACCACGGCAGCGCGCTCCATGTCTCTGCGCGTCGGCTGATCGATGACGGTTCCGAAGACCAGGACCGCGGCTGCGCAGTCTTCCTCGGTGAAGCCTGAGGCGGGCACGAGCCGCTCGATCCACGCCTTGGCCCCCAGCTCGCCACGCGCCTTTGCGCCGTCCTCCTCGCGGACCAACGTCCTCAGTCGGGCGCGTCGGGTGGCAGACGTGTAGCAGGAGGGATGGGGCGCGGCCTTCGGACGCCGAGGAGCCATGTGCCAGGTGATGTGCGTGGCCGGCTCCAGTCGAAGTTCGAAGTGCGGGTACTCAAGGTCTTCGGGCATGCGGAGGATGCCATCGGCGTCCGGGATGCAGTCCGCGTAGCGGGCCAGGCTGGGGATCTCGCGGGTGAGGTACTTGTCTGCAAAGTTTGACGCCTCGCGGCCACGCGCCGGCAGGTAGTCGAAGTGTCGCGCGGGATCGTCGGCGGTCCGAAGCTCTGGTAGCGCCTCGACCACCATGTTGGCGACCACGCGTAGCAGTTCCTCGTTGAAGGCGCCGGGCAGCAGATTGGTCCGGTCGTCGTTGACCTGCCAGGGCGCGTTGATGATCCCGCGGGTCGACGAGACGTCCTTGAGAGGGAAGTACGCCCAGAACTCGCCGCGTTCGCGGGCGTCCGACAGCGGCGCCGCGTACGAGACGCGCACCTCATCGCGTCGAATGGCCTCACCTACGCCCGACAACGCCGCCTCGGACAGCCGGTGATTGGTGTGCTGGACCCACCAGGGTGCGGGGTCGTCACCGGCGCGGGTGAGGAGGTATCGGTGGTCGCCCTGGAACTCGCAGGTGTAGGTGCTCTCGAAGCTGGTGCCGGCCTGCCTCTCGACGCCGAGGTGCAGCACCTGAACGTGGTCGGCGAACAGCAGGAATTCCGCCGGGAACTTGAGCAGCTCGTCGACGAGGCGCTCGATCTGCGACGCGAGAGGCAGGCGCACGACCGTGGTCGCCCAACTCATGAGGTGGCGGAGCATGTCGTCGCTCGCTGCCTCGGTCTCGGGATCGAGCAGCAAGGGCGTGCGGAGAACGGGGTAACGCACAGCGTGGGGATCGATGGCGGAGAGGGCTGCCTGTGCAAAGTCGGAGTCGAATCCGAAGGAGACGGTCCTGCTGAAGACCTGGGGACGGTCGCTGACCCCGAGTACCGACTTGAACCCGAGACCGAACCGTCCGATCTCCTCGCCGCGCTTGGGGCTGAGGAATGCCTGGCATACGGCCTCCAGGCCCTGCTGTGTGAAACCCTCGCCCTCGTTGGCGCAGTAGAGGGTGTCCCCGACGAGTCGGACCTCCACGCGCCCGACCTGACCGGTCTTGCTGAGCGCGTCGGCGGCGTTCTGGATCAGCTCTAGGAGTTGCCGCTCGGCGTAGCCGCCGGTGCGGTAGCTGTCCTCCTGGTTCCCGTGCTCGGCCACCAGGAGCCGATTCGCGCGGTAGGCCTCCATGGCCCGCTCGCGGTGGTCCACGATCCACTGCTGGAGGTCAGCCTGTGGCCGCGTCCATTCACCCCGTGTGCTCATCGCTACGGATTGTGCGCCAGGCCACCGACATTCCGGATCGGGAACGCTCCGCTGTTACCCATTCGAGGGCCGCGTCGGTGTGTAATGTGGCCAGAGAGGCCTGTGGTGCAAGTGCACAAGGGGCGCTCGCGGCGGGGCATGAATGGCTGGCTATGTCCCAGTCAACAGGCGCGTGCCTGGAGCGGCAGTGTCCCGCCCCGGGTCTGATGGAGGCTCTCAATCCACGTGAGGATGAGAGTCATGGCGGCACCGAGGAAGTACCCCGACGAGCTGCGGGAGCGGGCGACCCGGCTGGCGGTCGAGGCCCGGCGTGACCCGGCGACCCGGACGGGGGCGTTGAAGCGGATCGGCGCGCAGTTGGGCATCAACGCCGAGACGCTGCGCAACTGGGTCATCCAGGCCGAGATCGACGACGGGCACCGGCCCGGCACGACGACCGATGACGCCACCCGGCTGGCCGAGCTGGAACGGGAGAACCGCGAGCTTCGCCGGGCGAACGCGATCCTGAAGAGCGCGTCGGCTTTCTTCGCGGCGGAGCTCGACCGCCCGTCTCGCTGATCGTTGCCTACGTCGATCTGCACAAGCAGGAGCACGGGGTCGAGCCGATCTGCCGGGTCCTCACCGAGGCCGGCGTCAAGATCGCCCCGAGCACCTACTACGCCCACCGGACCCGGTCGCCCTCGGCCCGGTCGATCACCGACGCGGCCACCACGGCGGTGATCGAGAAGGTGCACGCCGACAACTACGGGGTCTATGGCGCCCGCAAGCTGCATGCCGAGCTGCACCGGAAGGGGCATCGGGTGGCCCGCTGCACCGTCGAGCGGCTGATGCGCAGCGCCGGGCTGCGCGGGATCAGCCGGGCCAAGGGCCCGCGGACAACGCTCCCGGGCGCTGGCCCGGACACCCGCCCGGATCTGGTCGACCGGGCGTTCACCGCGACCGGCCCGGACCAGCTGTGGGTTGCCGACATCACCTACTGCCGCACCTTCTCCGGCTGGGTCTACGCCGCGTTCGTCATCGACGTGTTCTCCCGCCGGGTGGTGGGGTGGCAGCTGTCGAAGTCCCTACGGACCGACCTGGCACTCGACGCCCCGGAGATGGGCATCTGGACCCGCCGGCGGACCGGCCGCGACCTCGGCGGACTCATTCACCACTCGGACAAGGGAGTCCAGTACGTTGCCGTGCGCTACACCCAGCGCCTGGCCGAGGCCGGCGCGGTCGCCTCGGTCGGCTCCACCGGCGACTCCTACGACAACGCGCTGGCCGAGGCGTTCAACTCGCTGTTCAAGGCCGAGCTGGTCCGCAACCGCGGTCCGTGGAAGGGCATCGACGACCTCGAGATCGCCGTCGTCGAGTACATCGACTGGTTCAACCACCGACGCCTGCACGGCGAGATCGGCCTCGTTCCACCGGCCGAGCACGAGGAGCACTTCCACCGGCACAACACCGTGGCGGCTACCGTCGCCGCGTCAGTTCCGAGCCTCCACTGAACTCGGGGCGGGACACCGGGCCGGTCGCGGTGAACGCCCGGTCGACCAGATCCGGGCGGGTGTCCGGGCCAGCGCCCGGGAGCGTTGTCCGCGGGCCCTTGGCCCGGCTGATCCCGCGCAGCCCGGCGCTGCGCATCAGCCGCTCGACGGTGCAGCGGGCCACCCGATGCCCCTTCCGGTGCAGCTCGGCATGCAGCTTGCGGGCGCCATAGACCCCGTAGTTGTCGGAGCGCCGGCTGGCCCCGCGCCTGAGTGAGCTGCCGCGGCAGGGCCTGGCCGAGCGCTTCGGCGGAACCCCGGCGCCGTGGTTCGACGAGTGAATGAACCACCCCGACCTCACCGACCCGTACTGGGACCGACCGCTACCGGGCCACGCCCGCCGTCCATTCGAGCACCGTCCCCACCCTGCTCATCGGCGGATGGCACGACTGGTTCGTCGAGCAGACGCTGTACCAGTACGCCGCCCTGCTCGACCGCGGCGTCGACGTCGGGCTGACCATCGGCCCCTGGGCGCACCTCTCCATGGACCCAGCGGTGTCGGCGCGCGAGAGCCTCGCCTGGCTGAACACCCACCTGCCGATCGCCGCGGCCGATCCGCTGCCGCCTCGGGAGAACCGCGTCCGCGTCTACGTCACCGGCGCGCGCACCTGGCGGAAGCTGCTCGACTGGCCGTCGGCCACTACCGACCGCATTTGGTACCTGAGGCCGGACGGTCGTCTGGACGGCGACGCGCCGGCCCAGGCCTCCGCGACGACCTTCCGCTACGACCCGATGGACCCCACTCCGTCGGTCGGCGGCCGGGTGCTCGCGCGCAGCGCCGGCCCGCGGGACAGCATGGAGCTCGAGGCGCGCGACGACGTCCGCACCCTCAGTACGCCGGCCCTCCGGAAGCCGGTCGAGGTGCAGGGCGCCGTGCGGGTGCGCCTATTCGTGGAGTCGGACAAACCGTGCTCGGACGTCTTCGTCCGGCTGTGCGCCGTCGGCCCGAACGGGAAGTCGGTCAACACCACCGACGGCCTCGTCCGGCTCGACCCGGCACCGGGGAGGAGCCGGTTAAGGGGAGGCTGGTCGAGACGACGCTGCCCGACACTGCGCACCCCTTCTGCGCCGGACACTGGATCCGACTGCAGGTCTCCGGCGGCGCCCATCCGCGGTACGCGCGCAACCTCGGCACCGGCGAGCCGGTCGATCAGGCCTCGCACGGGGTGCCGACCAACTGATGGCGCTCGCCGGATCTCCCCAGGTCTGCTCATCGAAAGTCCCCACCCGGGAGCGGGGTCAGGTTAGCGGTCGTCGGGTGCCGGTGGCGGCGCGGCGGAGGGTGTCGGTGCGGGCGTGGTGGTCGCGGAGTCGGTAGCTGTCGCCGTCGAGATTGAGCACGACGGAGCGGTGCAGGAGGCGGTCGAGCATGGCGGCGGCGACGGTGGTGTCGCCGAGGACCTCGCCCCAGGCGGCGACTCCGCGGTTGGTAGTGAGCACGATGGAGGTCTTGCCGTAGCGCTGGGAGACGACCTGGAACAGCGCTGAGGCGGCCTCGCCGGGCAGCGGCAGGTAGCCCAGTTCGTCGATGACGAGCAGGGTGGGGCCGGCGTAGAAGCGCATGGTGGTGGCCCAGCGGCCCTCGATCGCGGCGCGGTGGCAGCGGGCGGCCAGGTCGGCGGCGGTGGTGAAGTAGGTGCGGTAGCCGGCCTGCGCCGAGGCCCGGGCGAGGCCGACGGCGAGGTGGGTCTTGCCGACTCCGGGTGGGCCGATGAGCAGCACGTTGGTCGCGGTCTGTAAGTAGCGGCAGGTCGCCAGCTCCTGGATGAGAGCGCGGTCGACTCCTGGGGCGGCGTCGTAGTCGAAGTCGTCGAGGCTGGCCGGGCTGGGTAGCGAGGCGAACCGGAGCCGGCCGGCCAGCCGGCGGGCCTCGGTCGCGTCGACCTCGAGGGGCCAGCAGCCGCTCGAGGGCGGCGGTCAGGCTCAGGCCTTCGGTGCGGGCGGCGTCGAGCACGGCGGGCAGGTGCTCGGCGGCGGTGTGCAGCTTGAGGGTGGCCAGGTGGCCGCGCAGCTGCTGGTAGAGGCTGGCCTGCGCGCTCGTGCTCGGTGTGGCTGTGCTCGGTTCGGTGGTGTTCATCGGAGGGTGTTCCTTCCTCGGGCGGCCCGGTCGTAGGCGGCCAGGTCGACCACGACGTCCGAGCTCGTGGCGCTGCTGGAAGAGGGTCGGCGGAGGGCGTCGGCCGCGGCGCGGGCGGCCGGGCCGGGTGGGATGCGCTGCTTGCGCCGGTGCGGCGCGGCGGTGCTGAACGCGGCCAGGACCGCGGTCTGCAGCGCGACGACGTGGCCGGAGTCGCGGATCATCACCCCGGCCCCGTCGGTGGCCAGCCGGTGCCGCGCGAGCACGGTGGGCGGCCGGCCAGGCGCCGCGGCGGTGGCGATGTCGATGCTGTCCGCGCCGAGCCGGTGCGCCACGGTCACCGTCGTCCCGGCCAGCTCCGGCGGCACCGAGTAGAGGTTGCCGCGGTAGGCCACCAGCGCCTGCGCGGAGATCTTCCGCTCGGCGGTGAGCACCGCGGGGGAACGGCGCCGGCAGCGGCGCGAGCCGCTCGTCGGCGAGGAAGCTGGAGACGGCGCCCCGCCGGCCGCCGAGGGTGCGGAGGCGGGCGTCGCCGCGGGTGGCGCAGAACTCGTCCAACGACGCCTGCGCCTGCTCGGGCGTGACCTCGTCGGCCAAGGTGCGCCACCAGCGCTGGGCGGCGGTGTGGTTGGCCTTCTCCACCACGCCCTTGCGGTTGCCGCGCCGGGGTGGGCAGATCGCGACCTGCACGCCGTAGTGCTTGGCGACGGCGGCGAACGAGGCGCTCACCCGCCCGGAAGCGGGGTGGCAGACCGTCGCCATCCGGTCGAACCGCCAACTGCGGGTCAGCCCGCCCAGCGCGGCGGCCACGCGGTGCAGAGCGTCGATCAGCTGCGGCTGCTCCATCGACGAGCACAGCACGCCGCGCCAGCGCCCGGAGTGCGCCAGCGCCCCGACCAGCAGGAACGCCTTCCCCTGGTATCCGGTGGCGGCCCAGCCGGCGGGCGGGTCGGGCAGCTCGACCCAGTCCCACTGGGTCTCCTCACCCGGCGGGTGCTCGATCACCGCCGCCGGCCGCCCTTGGCCGGCGCGCACGGCTCGCATGCCGGGCGCAGATCCCAGGCGCGCAGCTGCCGCGTGAACGTGGAGTACGCGCGGTCGTAGCCCAACGCCGTGACCTCGTCGAACAGCGTCATGGCCCACAGGTGCGGGTCCTCGGCCAGCCGTGCCCGGCAGTAGTCGATGAACGGGCCGAACCCGTCCGGACCGGCGGGGGCGCGCACCCCGGCCTGGCGGCCGTTGAGGTAGGCGCGGATGGTCTTGCGGTCACGGCCCAGGTGCCGGGCGATCGCCGAGATCGTCCAGCCCTGGCGACGTAGCGCGTGCACGTCGATGTCTTCCTCCCGTGTGAGCATGAGAGGCAGGGCTCCTTCGAGGTGGTGCGGTGGTCAGAGACCGCCATCCTCGGAGGAGCCCCCGCCGTCTCTGGCGGAGCTCCACGGGTGGGGACTTTCAGTGAGCAGCTCTGGGGAAATTCACCTGAGCGCCGTCACAACCACCGGATCTGCCACGGGGACGCGGCGCGCCGTCGTCCCTCACCCTGCCGACCGCCTGATCGACCTGGGGGCAAGTCGACAAATCGACCACAGGCGCCCCTCTGGGCCCAGCCGTGCGGAACGCCTCTCGCGCCTACCGCGCGGGACCCGTTCCGCTTCGTAGCGTGGAGTCGTGGCCAAGCACTTCACCGATGAGACCGCCGAGTTCAAGATGCCCCTGCCCGGGCGGCACGCCGCTGCCGACACCGGCGAACTGGAGATGACCCAGCGCTTCGACCCTGGCTTCTCCCGTCGTCCGGCCGTGCCGGCAGTTCCTCCCCGGGACGATCAGAGCCGCTGACCCATGCGCGGCTCAGTCGGGGGACGCCGTTGTTGACGTTCAACGACCTGCTGTCCCTCGAGGGTGTCGACCTGGCGCAGGTCCGCCTGGTCCGGCACCAGGACAACCGGCTGAAGCCCGGCCGGCTCTACGAGGCCTGGCGAAACGACAGATCCGCGTTCGAGCGGTACCAGAGCGTCCAGCAGCGCAACGTGTTCAACGAGGGTGACCTGCTCGCCAGCTTCATCGTGACCGAGGCCCGGAAGACCGTGTTCGTCGGCCTCTACGAGGTCGCCGGCATCACCACCTGCCCGGCCGGCACCGTCGACGCCCTGATCGGCGTCGACGTGTCCGGCTACCACGGCTACGACCTGCGGGTGCTCCACCAACTCGGCGACTACACCGACAAGGTCGACATCGACTGGGGCGCCGGCACCCGGAGCTGGGTCCAGCGAGCCGCCAACCAGCCCAAGCCGGTCCTCGAGATCGCCGAGCAGTACGAACCCCGTTTCCCGGGGTTCCGCGAGTTCGTCCGGCCGGTCGACGACATCCCCACCCTCCCTCACGGCTGGCAGCAGGTGCTGCGCGCCGTGAAGGGCGTGTACTTGCTGGTCGACGTCGAGTCCGGACAGCAGTACGTCGGCTCGGCGAAGGGTGCCGACAGCCTGCTCGGCCGCTGGCTGGAGTACGCCAACGGCGGGGACGGCGGCGACGTCCGCCTCAGGGCCGGTGCCCGCCACGGCCGCCGCCACTACCAAGTGTCGGTGCTGGAAGTCGTCGACGGCAACACCCCCGACGACACCATCGAGCAGATCGAGTCGTACTGGAAGTTCAAGCTGCTCACCCGGCGCTTCGGCCTCAACGGCAACTAGCTGTACCCGGCCATCAGGTTGGTGCCAGGCGGCTGGTCGGCGGGAGGCCGCCGAGTGCTGAGTGGCGGCGTCGAGTGTTGTAGTGCTCGATCCAGGGAGCAAGGGCGGCGGCGCGTTCGGCGTTGCTGGTGAAGACCTGCCGGTAGGCCCACTCGGTGACCAGGGTGCGGTTGAGCCGTTCGACCTTGCCGTTCTGCCAGGGGCAGTGCGGCTTGATGAACTTCTGCCGGGCGCCGAGCACGGAACACACCTCCCGCAGGGAGTACTTGTAGGCCCAGGCGTTGTCGGTCATCACCCGCTCGATCCGGTCGATGCCGTGGGCGGCGAAGTAGGCCGCGGCGCGGGCCAGGAACGCCGCACAGGTGACGCCCTTCTCGTCGGGCAACACCTCGGAGTAGGCCAGCCGGGAGTGGTCATCGACGAGTGAGTGCACGTAGTCGTAGCCGACCTTGGTGTCCCGGTCACGGCTGATGCTGCGCGCACCGCGGCCATGGGCGCGCCAGCCGCCCCCGTCGGGGATGCGGCCGAGCTTCTTGACGTCCATGTGCACCAGCTCGCCGGGCCGGGACCGCTCGTAGCGGACCGCGGTCTGCTTCGAGGAGCGGATGACCTCCCCGGTCATCGGGTCCAGCGTGCAGAGCCGAGGTTGCCCGCGGCGGGCCAGCACCCGGGACACCGTGCGGGCCGGCACGCCCAGCTCGGCGCCGATCCAGTCCGGCCCGCGGCGCTCATCGCTGCGCACGGCCACGATCCGGTCCTCGACCTCGGCCGGCGTCCGGGTCGGGCTGGTGTGGGGGCGGCTGGACCGATCGGCCAGCCCGGCCTCGCCCTCGGCGGCATGGCGGCCGATCCAGGTCCGCACACACTTGCGGGAGATCCCCATCGCCGCAGCGATGTGCGCCTGCTTCCAGCCGGCGGCGTGCCGGTCGACAATCAGCTTGCGGCCGTGGACGGTCAAGCGAGCATTACCGTGGGACACGAGAACCTCCGAGCGGTGCGGGCCTTCGACAAGCCACACCTCACTCGGAGGTTCTCCTTCGTTCAACCCGGCCCTCTGTCACCAACGTCCTGGCCGGGTACAACTAGCCAGCAGTGCAACTGCGCCTCTGGGCTCCGGGACTACTTGAGTGGTGGAACCGGGGTGCGATGTCACCGCACTCGGGCGGCGAGCCGTTCCAGCGCGGCGGTGAAGCTCACGTTCCACAGCCCCAGGTGCGGCCAGCGGTCGGCGACGTAAGCCGTCGCCTCGTCGACCGACATCCTCTTCTCGCGCACCAGCCAGCCGCGCAGCACCAGCCCGGTGCGTGACGCCCCGCCGTGGCAGTGCACCAACAGGCGGTGCCCCTCGGCCCGCAGGGCCGCCATGTCGTCGAGGACGTCGGCCAGCACGACGTCCAGGTCGCTGTTGTGTTCGTTGTCGGCGATGTAGGCCATCCGCTGCAGCTCGTGCGGGAACGGCTCGCCCAGCCGGCACAGCGAGATGACTGCGAAGTCGGTCTCGCTGTACCGCGCGCCGTCGAGGTTCGCCGCCCAGATCCCCGGCAGCACCTTCGTCGGGCCGATCCGCGGGATCACCCCGGGGTCGTAGTTCTGCTGAACACCGCCGTCGAGCGCGGCCGCGAGCTGCTGCAGGTCCGCGACCCGCCACACCCGATCACCGTGGCCGGGCACCCGGCCGTGCACCACCGACGCCCACCGGCTCGGGATGCCGCCCATCCCGAACACCGCGCCGGCCAGCCCGCCGGCCACGCACGCCACGGTGTCCGTGTCACCGCCGAGGTCGATCACCAGCCGCAGCACCTCAGCGAAGTCCCGCCCGTGCCGCAGCGCCCACACCGCCTGGCCGAGCGTCGGCCACACCGCACCGTTCGACTCCGTCGCGTCCGCCGGCGCCCACGACGGCGCCAGCACCGCCGCCCACCGCTCCCGGTGCTCCTCGGCCACCAGCGCCACCGCCGACGGAACCGCCGTCAGCGGATCACCGCCGTTCAGCGCCACCCGCAGCAGCTCGGCGAAGATCGCGCACCCCTCACCGGCCGCCGGGTCGCCGTGCGTCAGCGCCGACATCCGCCGGGCGGCGTCGGCGGTCGCCGTCGTCCCGAACCGGGAGAACCAGACCGCCGCCGGCGTCGCCCGCATCAGCGAGCCGTTGCCCGCGGCACGACCCGTCGTCCCGAAGTGTTTCGTCGCGGCGACGTCCCAGGGAAGACCAGACCGCAGCACCGCCCGGGTCTGGTTGCCGATGTCCGGCGGCTCCGCTTCGGCCCACCGCACGAACCGGCCGAACAGATCCGCCTCGTCCAGGCCGTCGTTCTCCAGCAGCGACTCCGCCACCAACAGCGCCATCTGGGTGTCGTCGGTGAACTCGCCCGGCTCCCAGCCCAGCGACCCGCCACCGCACATCTCGGTCCGAGCGCCACGCGCCGGCACGGGGAAGCGGGCGGAGAACTCGCCAGCGGGTCCGAACTCGAACGGCGCACCGAGCGCGTCGCCGACGGCCGAGCCGACCAGCGCGCCGGCCACCCGGTGGGAGCGGTGCATGCCCCTACATTGCCAGTCGTCAGCCGGTGCCCTCCGCCGCGATCAGCTCCGCGATCTCGTCCGGGCGCGTCGTGCAGTCGTCGTCCGAGGGCTCCTGGTCGGAGGCGAGTCCCTCGACGCCGGCGTCCTCGACCGGCTGGAAGCCGAGCCGTTCCAGGTGACGCGGCACCCGGTTCTGCGCGTTGATGACGTGCGAGCGGGACAGCCAGCCGAGGCCGTCGTCCACCTCGAAGTCCATGCCGCCGCCGGGCGCGCGCTGGACGTGCCCGGGGAGGGGAGCAGCCCGACCAGCTGCACCGCCTCCGCGGCCGAGAGCTCAGAAGGCGGGGAGTCGAAGTAGTACCACCCCGCCGCGCAGACGCCGTAGATCGTCGGGCCGAACTGCGCGTAGTTCACGTAGAGCTCGAGCATCCGGCGGTCGTCGATCAACAGCGCCATCTCCATGGCGATCCCCGCCTCGAGCGCCTTGCGCCAGGCGCTGAGCTCCTGGTTGAGGAACATGTTCTTGGCCACCTGCTGCGGGATCGTGGACCCCATCGGGTCCTCCTCGCCGGTCAGGTGGGCGTACGCGCGGCTCCACAGGTCGGTCCACTCGAAGGCGCCGGAGCGGTAGGGGAGCTGTGAGTCCTCGTGCGCGATCACCGCGGCCAGGAAGTTCCGGGAGACGTGCTCGACCGGCACCGACTGCTGGATCGCGCCGTCGGGGTTGGCGGCCATGAACGCCGTGGTCGGCGGGTCGATCCAGCGCAACGACAGCACGAGCAGCGCCTGGACGACGCCCAGCGCGGCCAGCACGCGGACGATGCGGCGGAACAGGCGACGGCGAGGCCGCCGTCCGGTGCGGTCGAACCGGCCACGACGGTCGCGACGCCGCACCCGCTCCGGCTGGACAGGCGGATAGGGCTGCTGCGGTGGCGGGAAGGCCGGCCCCGGCGGCCACGGCTGGCGAGGGCGTTCGTCCACCTGCGGCGGGAACACCGAGTCCGGGGGAGCGCCGTACCAGTCGTTGCCCGCCGGCGGCGGTCGGTCGAACCGGGGACGGCGGGCCGGCTCGTCGTACCGCTGCGGCAGCGTGTCGGCCGGCCGGCGGCGGAGTCGCCGGGTCTTCTGGGCGTCCGGCTCGTAGGAGGCCATGCGGCGCGTGCTCCCGGGGTCGGCGTCGAAACGCAAGCGTACGGCGACTTCATGTGAGTCCCGCTGACGTCGACGTCCTGACCCCCCCGGGCGAGATCGGGACCGAGAGCTCAGGACGCCGGGACGCTTCCTCAGGCGCTGAGGACGTCCCGCCGCTGCAGCCGCAGCCGGCGGCGCTCCCGCTCGGAGAGACCGCCCCAGATGCCGAACCGCTCGTCGTTGGTCAGCGCGAACTCGAGGCACTGGGCGCGCACGTCGCAGCCGACGCACACGCGCTTGGCCTCGCGGGTGGAGCCGCCTTTCTCCGGGAAGAAGGCCTCGGGGTCGGTCTCGGCGCACAGCGCGCTCAGCCGCCAGGTCTCCTCGGCGACAGGGTCCTCAGCCCACGGCGGGGCCGGTTCGGGCTCGGCGGCCAGGTACGAGGTGTCGGTGAGCAGGGTCAGGGCGGGGCGTTCGAAGTAGGTCACGGGAGCTCCTCAGGGGAAGTGGGAGGCAGGCGGGTAACGGACCGGCGCGGCCCGTTTGCTCTCCGTCACGGTAGGACGCGCGATACCGGATCGGCTCCGGCAGGAACTCCCCGAAGCCGGCATGCCTCCTTGTCGACATATGTCTTTGTCGATGGCCTCGGCTGATCAGAGCGCGAGGGTTCCGCCGCGGATCCGCACGCCGGCGCCCCAGTGGCAGGCCGTCGGGACGGCGTCGTCGTACTCGCCCGCGTCGATCGCCTCGACCTTCGCCCACGCCGGCCCGACGCCGAACCGGACGACGTCGTCCAGGTCCCCGGTGAGCTGCACGACGCACGCGCTGGTCAGCTCGTCCAGCACCGGGGCGCAGTCGGCCGAGCCGCAGTCGCAATCGTCCCCGTCGAAGCGGCCGGTCACCTCGACTCCGATCCGGTCGCCGGGCGCGGTGCCGCGGAGCCGGTGCTCCTTGCCGAGCTTGCCCGCGTGCGACACGTCCAGGACCCCGTCGTCGGCCGTGGTCACCTCGACCCGGCACACGACGCCCTCGGTCATGCCCATGCCGCGGCCCGGCCCGTGCAGCACCCGCACCGTGCCGCCGACCCCACTGTCGAGGAACCGGCGATCGTCGCCGGCGGTGTAGTCGAAGGGGTACTTCCCGGGCTTCCGTCGTCCCACGACGGCAGTGTGGCGCAGCGGCTGGCAGGCTCGGGCGGCATGCGGCATGAACTCGTCGACCTGCTCGACGGCCTGCGCGGCTCGCGCAGTGCCGAGCTCCGCCGGGTCGTCTCCGGGGCCGGCCTCGACGGCGAGCCGCCGCCGCCGGAGCCCGACGTCGTCGAGCCGTACCGGTGGTTCCTGGCGCGGCTCGGCGACGGCGTCAAGCTCACCGCCGCCGGCTACCTGCCGCCCGCGCTGGTCGGCGAGACCATGCGGACCCTGGGCTGGGACGCCGACTGGATCGGTGCCGCCACCCGCGAGGACATCACCCGTCCCGTGGCGGAGCTGCGCGACACCGCCCGCCGGCTCGGCCTGGTGCGGGTGCACCGCGGGACGCTGGGCCCGACCACCCTCGGTCGGCGGCTCGCCGAGGACCCGACCGCCCTCTGGCGGCACATCGCCGCCCGGCTGCCGCTGGCCCGTGCCCATCCCGACCGCGTCGCCGGCCTGCTCTGGCTGCTCGCGGTCGCCGCGGGTCGCCCTCACCCGGAGAGAACTGTCGCCGAGGGCCTCGCCGTCCTGGGCTGGCTGTCGAGCCGGACGGGGCAGCCGCTCGACGAGACCGAGGCCTTCTACGCCGTCCGCGATTCCACGTGGACGGTCTTCGACCGGCTCGGCGTGCTCGGCACCCGGCGGGACCGGAACCAGCCCCCGACGCCGCCGGCCGCCGCGCTGGCCCGCGCCAGCCTCCTGCACGAGGAGCCGCCCGCTCCGGGGAAGGTGGTGCCGGCGGTCGAGCTCACCGTCACCCTCCGGGACGTCGACCCGCCCGTGTGGCGCCGCCTCGTCGTCCCCGAGAAGGCCACGCTGCGCGACCTGGACGGGCTGCTGCAGGCAGTCATGGGCTGGCGGGGCACCCACCTGTCGCTGTTCGAGCTGGACGGCCGGCCGTACGGCGACCTCGAGGACGACGACGAGCTCGGCGATCCGCGGAGCGTCCGCGTGGGCTCGCTCGCCGACGGGACGCAGTTCCGCTGGGACTACGACTTCGGCGACGGCTGGGAGCACGACGTCCGGGTGGAGCGGCATCGGACCGCCGAGGCACCGACGTGCCTGGCCGGCGCGAACGCGTGCCCGCCCGAGGACAGCGGCGGACCGCACGGCTACCAGCGGCTCCGCCAGGTGCTGGCCGATCGGCTGCACCCCGAGCATGCCGACGCCCTGGCCTGGCTGGGGCGCCCGCTCGAGCCCGAACGGTTCGATCCGGCAGAGGCCACCCGCCGCCTGCGCGCCTAGGTCGTCCAGCCGTCAGGGGAGACCGGCGTGGGGGACGTCGACCCGCGTCGTCACGAGCACCGCCTCGCGGACCGGCGCGCGGGTGTGCTCGTAGAAGTCCGGCGCGCAGCACATCAGCAGGTCGCGGCCGTCGTCCCCACCCAGGGCGCAGGCGTAGACGCCCATCCCGTCCGGCGCGGCGATCTCGTCGACGATCGCACCCCCCTCGGCCACCCGGACCACCCGCGAGTTCAGCCCGTCGGCGACCCAGACGTGTCCGTCGGCGTCCGCCGTGCAGCCGTCGGGTGCGACCACCACCTGCCCGACGAGCTCCCCGACCGAGCCGCCCACCGGCTCCGGCCCGAAGGTTGCCCACACCCGTCGGTTGCCCAGCGACCCGTCGGCGGCGATGTCGAAGGCGGTGAGGCGGTTGCCCCACGTCTCGCCGACGATCAGCGTGCCGCCGTCCGGCGTGATCACCGAGCCGTTCGGGAAGCGCAGGTCGTCGGCGGCGACGGTGACGGTGCCGTCGGGATCCACCCGCTTCACCGACGCCGGCGCGGGCGCGCCGCCGCCCATGAGGTCGAAGCCGAAGTCGCCGACGAACGCCCGGCCCGCCGCGTCGACCACCATGTCGTTGAGGTGGCCGCCGCAGACGTCGGACAGGTCGGCGTGCGTCTCGACGCGACCGTCGGCGAGGCGGAGCAGCCGGCGGTCCTTCATCGAGACGACGAGCAGCGACCCGTCGGGCAGCCAGCCGAGCCCGGACGGCTGGTTCTCCACCTCGAGGACGACGGCCTCGCCACCGCCCGGCTCCACGCGGCTCACGGTGTGCCGGTAGAAGTCCGACGCCCACCAGGCGCCGTCGTGCCACCGCGGCCCCTCGAAGTAGGAGCCGCCCTCGAGCACAGTCCGGAACTCACGATCAGCCATGCCTGAGGACGCTACGTGCCCGGTCGTGTCAAGACGACTCGAAAGTTTGTGGACGGCGCACTGACCTGGGGATTCACGCTGCGAGAGGTCCGCTTCACCGGTATTCTTCGTACAGACGTTCGATCCGCGTGAAGGGGTGACGATGAGCGAGCTGCGATCGGCTCTCGACGCCCTGGCCGTCGAAGACGTGCACGCCCTCAGCGCCCGGGAGCAGCTCGACGGGATCAGGCAACTGCTCGAGCTGAGGAACCGGATCGACGCCCAGCTGACCCGCCGGGTGCGGGCGGCGGAGCTGCAGCAGGCGCCCGAGGACGACGGCATGAAGTCCATGCGGTCGTGGCTGCGCGGCCACGGCCGGCTCGGTGGTGCCGCGGCGGGGCAGCTGGTCCGCAACGGCCGTGCGCTCGACCACCTGCCCGCGCTCGCGTCCGCCTTCGCAGAGGGCGCCGTCACGGCGGAGCAGGTCGCGGTGGTCGCACCCGTCGCCACGGAGAGCCGGCGGACCGCCGCCCTCGCGCAGGGCATCGACCTCGCCGAGATCGACCGCACCCTCGCCGAAGTCGCCGCCGAGCGCCGGATCGAGCAGCTGACGCGGGTGGTCCACCACTACCTGTCCCGGCTCGACCCCGACGGCCCCGAGCCCGACCCCACCGACGAGCGCTCGCTGACGCTGTCGACGTTCTCCGACGGCACGGTGGTGGTGCGGGGCCAGCTCGACGCCGTCGGCGGGGAGAAGCTGAAGACGGCCCTCGAAGCGGTCGTGCAGGCCGACCGGCCTCGGGGCGACATGCGCTCCCGCGCCCAGCAGCTCGCCGACGCGATGGTCCAGCTGGCCGACAACCAGCTCGCCTCCGGCGACCTGCCCGTGCTCCGCACCGCCAAGCCCAACGTGGTGGTGACGATCCCGGCCGACGACCTGTTCGACCCGGCCACCGGGCCCTCCGCGGCCACGACTGCCTTCGGCAGCCTCCTGTCGGCGGCGAAGGCGCGGATGCTGGCCTGCGACGGCAGCATCACCCCGATCACGATCGACGAGCACGGCATGCCGCTGAACCTGGGCCGCACGAAGCGGGTCGTGCCGCCGCACCTGCGCAAGGCGGTCGAGCTTCGCGACGAGACCTGCGTCTTCGCCGGCTGCGGCGCCCCGAAGTACTGGTGCGACGTCCATCATCTGGTGCACTGGATCTTCGGCGGGGAGACCTCGCTCGAGAACTCGGCGCTGCTGTGCGAACGGCACCACACCAAGGTCCACCACGGCTTCCGCGTCCAGCGAGATCCCGGGGGGCGTTGGCGGACGTTCCGGCCCGACGGCAGCGAGATCGTCATCGCGCCGAGGCTGCCGGTCTGATCCCTCAGCGGGCTGCGCGCCGGCGACATCGCACGGTCGTTTCGACGTACGCGGGCTGGGCACGGGCCCCAGATGGGACGACGAGGTGCGGACCGGTGAGCGTGCGGAGCCTGTTGGAGCGGGCGAGCGGAGCGGTCGGCCGGTGGCAGGTCCTGGACGCGCCCAGCTATCAGGTCGAGCACGCCATCTCGCTGACCTACCTGCTCGCCGGCCGCCACGCCCGCCGCCTCCAGGACCTCGCGCACGGTGTGTGGCTCGGCCATCCCGTGCACCCCTTCCTGGTCACCGTCCCGATCGGCTCGTGGACCGCCGCCGCGCTGCTCGACGGCCTCGACGCCACCGGCCGCGGCGGGCCCGGCACCGGTGCGGCCGCGCGCACGGTGGTCAAGCTCGGCGTCGCCGGCGCGGTCGCCTCCGCGGCGACCGGTGCCACCGACTGGCAGCACGCCCACGACGAGGCGCGCCGCGTCGGCCTGGTCCACGGCGCCCTGAACACCACCGCCCTCGCGCTCTACACCTGGTCACTCGCCGACCGGAAGCGCGGTCGCACGAGCAGAGCGCGCGCCACCGCGGCCGCCGGCTACGCCGTCGTGCTGACCAGCGGCTACCTCGGCGGCGTCCTGTCCTACCGCCACCGGCTCGGCACCGACCACGCCGTGCAGGCGAACGAGCCCCGCCGGTTCGTGCCGGTCGCCGACGTCAGCGAGCTGGTGGACGGCGAGCCGCTCGCCGTGGAGGCCGACGGCGTGCCGGTCGTGCTGGTCGCGACCGACGGCAGGGTCCGCGCCGTCGGGGGCAGCTGCCCGCACCAGAGCGGGCCGCTGGGGGAGGGCTGGCTGCACCAGGGCGAGCTCGTCTGCCCGTGGCACGGCTCCCGCTTCTCCCTCGACACCGGGGAGCCCGCCCAGGGGCCCGCCACCGCGCCGTTGCCCTGCTATGAGACCCGCATCCGCGAGGGCCGGATCGAGGTGCGGCGACGGGCGCACTGGCGCACACCCACCGCCGTCACGACCCTGGAGGAGGCGTCGCGATGAAAGCCGACGAGGTGCTGATCGCCCACCACGACGTGCTCCGCGGGCTGCTCCGCGACCTCGCCGGGACCACCGATGCGCAGACCGACCTCCGGGAGCGGCTCCGCGACGACTTCCTCCGCGAGATCGAGATCCACGCCCAGATCGAGGACGAGCTGTTCTACCCCGCCGTCGTCGACGTCTCGCCGCTGCTGTCCGTCGCCCACGCCGAGCACCGGCAGATCGACGACCAGGTCGCCACCGTGATGCGCACGCCCGTCGACCATCCGGACTTCCTCGCCGAGGTGCGGATGCTCGAGTCGACGGTGCGCCACCACACCATGGAGGAGGAGCAGCGCATGTTCCCCCAGTCGCGCGCGCTCGGCGACGCCCGCCTCGAGGAGCTCGGCGATCGGCTGCGCGAACGGCAGCGGGAGCTGGCCGCCTCCGGGGGCATGCGCTTGATCATCCGGCTCAAGCGCGCGATCCTGCGCCTGACCAGGGCCTGACGAGGGCCCGACAGTCGGGGAGCCAGGAGTTCGCGTGCCCTCAGACGACGCCGCGTCCGGACGGCGCCTGCCCCGCCCGGCGAAGCTCGCCGCGGCCGCCATCGGACGACGCTGGAAGCTCCCGCCGGCTACCTCGGACGTGCGGGTGCTGCGCGAGGTCGCCGTCCCGATGCGCGACGGCGTCGTCCTCCGTGCCGACGTGTACCTGCCCGAGACCGCGCCGCGGCACCCGACCGTGCTGCTGCGTTCCCCCTACCGCCGGGGCGGGGCGTTCCCCGCCCTCTTCGCCCTGCCCTACGCCCGCCGCGGGTACGCCGTCGTGCTGCAGAGCGTGCGCGGCACCTTCGGCTCCGAGGGCGAGTTCACCCCGGTGGTCAACGAGGAGCAGGACGGGCAGGACACCGTCGGCTGGCTGCGCGAGCAGCCCTGGTTCGACGGCCGGCTCGCCACGCTCGGCCCCAGCTACCTCGGGTACACCCAGTGGGCGCTCGCGCTCGACCCGCCGGACGAGCTGCAGGCGATGGTGCTGCACATCGGTCCGCACGACCTCGCCGCGGCCGGTCTGGTCGACGGCGCCTTCCAGCTGCTCAACGTCGCCACCTGGACCGAGCTGATCGCCCATC
Organism: Blastococcus sp. PRF04-17; assembly: GCF_023016265.1. GTDB lineage: Bacteria > Actinomycetota > Actinomycetes > Mycobacteriales > Geodermatophilaceae > Blastococcus_B. The sequence goes on from NZ_CP095412.1 coordinate 97,712, forward strand.
AGGACCTGCTCGGCCCGATCCGCGGCGCCACCCGGCTGCTCACCGCGGAGCGACGACTGGCACCTCACCTGCGCGAACTGCCCCTGCAGGGGCTGCCCGAGCGGCTCGGCGGCAACCCCGCCCCCTGGTTCGACGAGTGGCTCGACCACCCCGACCTGTCCGATCCCTACTGGGACCGGTACCGCGCCACGCCCGCCGTCCACTCGAGCACCGTGCCGACGCTGCTCGTCAGCGGCTGGCAGGACTGGTTCGTCGAGCAGACGCTCGACCAGTACGCGGCGCTGCGCGACCGCGGCGTCGACGTCGGGCTCACCATGGGCCCCTGGGCGCACCTGAGCATCGACCCGAAGGTCACGACCGCCGAGAGCCTCGCCTGGCTCGCGGCCCACCTGCCCGTGGACGGCGCGACGCCCCCGACAACTCGGCGCGACCGCGTGCGCGTCTACGTCACCGGCGCCGCCGAGTGGCGGGGGATGCCCGACTGGCCGCCCGCCGGGCGGACCGAGCGCACCTGGTTCCTGCACCCGGGCGGGCGGCTGGCCGACGACGCACCACCGGAGGACGGCGGCGAGACGGCCTTCCGCTACGACCCGATGCACCCCACGCCGTCGGTCGGCGGCCGGGTGCTCACCTTCCGCGCCGGCCGCCGCGACAACCGCCGGCTGGAAGCCCGCGACGACGTCCGCACCTTCACCACCGCGCCGCTGGAGACCGCCGTCGAACTGCTCGGCGGCGCCACCGTCCGGATCTGCCTCACCTCCGACAACCCGTACGCCGACGTCTTCCTGCGGCTGTGCGACGTCGACGCGCGCGGCCGCTCGGTCAACGTCACCGACCGGCTGGTCCGGCTCGACCCGGCCGCCGGCGAGCCCCCGAGGCCGGGGGAGCGGCACGTCGTGGCTACCCTCCCCGACACCGCGCACCGATTCGCGGCCGGGCACCGGATCCGGCTGCAGATCTCCGGCGGAGCCCACCCGCGCTACGCGCGCAACCTCGGCACCGGCGAGCGGCCGGCCAGGCGACGCACGGCGAGCCGGTCACCCACCGGGTCGCGCACTCCGCGGGGTCGGCGTCGTCGGTCACGCTGCCGTTGGCGACCGGCGGCGACTGAGCCGGGGCGGCCTCAGACGACGCGACGCACGGAGTGGTAGCCCTCCATCGAGTCGACCGGCACGACCGCCACCGGCGTGCCGTAGGTGGACGAGTGCACCATCAGGCCGTCGCCGATGTACATCCCGACGTGGCCGACCGGGTCGTAGAAGAAGACCAGGTCACCGGGCTGCAGGTCCGCCTTCGCGACGGGCACGCCCGCCGTCGACTGCGCCCTGGACGTGCGCGGGAGCGCCACCCCGGCCGCCTGGTAGGCCGAGAAGGTGAGCCCGGAGCAGTCGTAGCCGCCCGACCCCGTCCCGCCCCAGGCGTACGGCTTGCCCTGCTGGGCCAGGGCCGTGTCGACGGCGACCTGCGCGGCGGAGTTCGGCGCGGCCACCGGAGCGGCGGCGAGCGACACCGGTGCCGACGCGGCCGGTGCGGTGCCGGTGTCGGCGGAGGCCGTGAGCGGGGTGAGCGCCAGACCCGCCCCGGTGAAGAGGGCGAGAGCCGCCCCGCGGAAGGAACGGCGCGTGGACGTGCGAGTGGTCGTCATGGACGACGGGTTCTCCTGTTCTCCATCGACCGCCTACCGGGTTAGCTGACGGGTTCGGGCGGGGAACTCGCCCGGCGCATCGGCGGTGCCGATCGCGCTTCACCCCAGGACTGCGGTGGGTCCCCGGTCCGGGCGCCGGACGTTCTCCGGTGCCCGGTTCGGCGGTGTCCGGCCGGGTGTCACCGGGTGCGGTGACGAGGGGGCCCGGCCGGACCGCGACGACGCTAGGTAGGCCGTCGGGATGCCACAAAGCGGCCGTTCCGGGCGTGTCGAGGCGCCCGTCGAGGCGGGTCGACGGCGACCCGTGGGACGACTCGCGAGCCGACCACCACCGACGCCGGGAGGAGTTCCGGCTCCGCCCCGGTCCGGACGACGGAACGCGATCGGCTGATCACTTCCTCGCGTCGGCGTGGCGCAACGCACCGTCCACGGTCCGTCTCGCCCGATCGGTCGGAGTGGGCACGCTCGCGGTTGGCCGGGCGTTCGTCGGGGCACGGAGCGAACAGTCCGAGCAACGAGGAGGCGAACCATGGCAGGCATGATCCGGAAGCTGATCGCTTCGGGTGTCGCGGCGAAGGTCATCCAGGAGGCCCGCAAGCCGCACAACCAGGCGAAGATCAAGAAGTTCATCGCGGACTTCCAGAACAAGCAGGGCAAGGGCGGCGGCCGCCCCGGCGGACGCGCGTACTGACCCGAGCGACGCGACAGCGCCCCCTCCCCGCACCGGCGGGGAGGGGGCGCTGTCGCGTCCGGCCAGCTATCCGGCGTCCCGCCGCAGCAGCGACCAGCCGCCGAGACCGAGCGCCACCGCCGCCCAGCCCACCAGCAGCGTCGCCGCCTGCGCCGCCGACATCTCCGGCTCGCCCAGCAGCGTCCAGATCGCGCCCGAGCCGGGCAGCCACTCGGCCACCTCGGCCAGCCACTGCGCACCGAACTCCGGCAGCAGCGCCGGCAGCACCAGCTGCAGCAGGAAGACCGCGGCCAGCGCGGCGGCGGTGCTGCGCAGCACCAGCCCGGCGCCGACCGCCAGCGCGCCCCCCGCCAGGAGCACCGCGGCGATCCCGCCGAGGCTGTCGGCCAGATCCGCGGCCGTCAGCGTCAGGTCCGGCTCGATCAGCACCGCCGCCAGGTCCGCGACCAGCGCCAGCACCACCCCGGCCACCGTCGCGACGACGACCGGCACGGCCACCCGCGCGGCCAGCAGCACCCCGCGGCGCGGCGTCCACTGCAGCGTCGGCCCGACCGCGCCGCTGGCGTACTCCTGCGTCACCGCGAGCAGCGCCAGCACCAGCAGCGCGAACTGCCCGATCATCACGCCGTACTGACCGGCCATCGTCGCCGACGCCACCGGCCACCCGAGTTCCTGCGCCATCTCGGCTTCGTCGACGGCGGTGGGAACCCCCGATGCCCACGATCGCCGCCGCCGCGGCCAGCAGGCACCACCACGTCGTCCGCACCGTCCGCAGCCGCAGCCACTCGGCGGCCGCCGCGCGACCGAGGACGGTCAGGGTCCGGGGCTGGGTGGCCGTGGTCGCGGTCATCGCCGGGCCTCCCCGGCGAGCACGGGCTCGGCGTGCACGCGGTACTGCACGCTGTCGCCGGTCAGGTCCAGGTACACCTGCTCCAGCGAGCTCTGCTCCTCGGCCAGCCGGTGCACCGCCACGCCGACCCGCAGGGCGACGTCCCCGACCGTCTCGGCCGATGCGCCCTCGACGAGCAGGTCGCCGTCGTCGGTCGGGTGCACGAGCAGCCGCATGCGCAGCAGCGCGCCGGCCAGCTCGTCGGTCGACGGCGTCCGCACCCGCACCTTCCGGTGAGTGCCGCCCCGCATCACCTCGGCGATCGGCGCATCGGCGATCAACCGGCCGCGGCCGATGATGATCAGGTGGTCGGCGGTCTGCTCCATCTCGCTCATCAGGTGGCTCGACAGCAGCACGGTGCGGCCCTCGTCGGCCAGCTCGCGCACCAGCCGGCGGATCCACCGGACGCCGTCGAGGTCCAGGCCGTTCATCGGCTCGTCGAACAGCAGGACGGCGGGGTCGCCGAGCAGCGCGGTCGCGATGCCGAGCCGCTGGCGCATGCCCAGCGAGTAGCCCCTCACCCGCCGCCGAGCGGCGGGCCCGAGCCCGACCTGCTCGATCACCTCGTCGACCCGGCGCAGCGGGATGCCGTTGCTGCGGGCCGCCACCCGCAGGTGGTCGCGGCCGCTCCGCCCGGGGTGCATGGCCTGGGCGTCGAGCAGCGCACCGGCCACGCGCAGCGGCTCGCCGAGCGACGCGAACGGCCGCCCGGCGACCAGCGCGCCGCCGGACGTCGGCCGGTCGAGCCCCAGCACCATGCGCATCGTGGTGGACTTGCCCGCGCCGTTCGGCCCGAGGAAGCCGGTCACCCGGCCGGGCTGGACGTCGAAGGTCAGCCCGTCGACGGCGCGCACGCCGCTGTACTGCTTGGTCAGCCCGCGCACCGCGATCATGCGAGCCGCCGAGGAAGGGAAGGAGTCATGGCGAGGAGCGTGTCGGGAACAGAGGTCCGCGCGGATCACCCCGCAGCGTCCACCTGGGTCCCCCGCGCGGGGAGGGGGAGTCGGCGCCCGCGGGGGAATCGCCGCGCCCCGCGACCGGCCAGGATCGGCTCGTGCCCACCACCACCACGTTCCCGCGCTCCGCGGACGAGATCGCCGACCGGCTCCGCGCGGTGGTCGCCAGGGCCACCGCCCCCGGCTGGCCGGGCCGGGTCCTCTACGCGCTGTCGACCGTGCCGATCGCCGCGTTCTGCCTCGCCCTGTACTTCGCGCTGTTCGGCTCGGTGGTCGCCGTCGTCTACGGCGTCGGGCTGCTGCTCGTCCCGCTCGTGCTGGCGACGATCCGCGGGTTCGCCGGCATCGAGCGGGAACTGCTCCGCACCCTGCTGGCCATCGACCTGCCGGTCGGCGAGCGCGTGCGCCGGCACCCCGGGATCCTGCCCAAGGCGCGGCGGCTGGTGGCGTCGGCCGGCACCTGGCGCGCGGTCGGCTGGCTGGGCGCCCGGGTGCTGATGGGCGCCGCCACGCTCGCCGTCCTCTTCTTCGCCCTCATGGCCCTCGTCGACCTCACCGAGCCCCATGACTGGAACCTGCTCACCGCGCTGCCGCTGCTGGTACTCATCGCGCTCGTCGTCGTGGTGACCCTGGTCGTGCTCGACGCGCTGGTCCGGCTGGCCGCGTCCGTCGCGCCCCGCCTGCTCGGCACCTCACCCGAGCAGCAGATCGCCGCGCTGCAGCAGAGCAGCCGCCGGCTGGCCGACCGCAACAAGCTGGCCCGCGACCTGCACGACACCATCGGGCACGCGCTGACCGCCAGCCTGCTGCAGGCCACGGCCGCCCGCCGCACGCTCACGCCGCCGGACGAGCGACCGGTGCAGCCCGACTTCGCCCGCCAGGCGCTGCAGCACATCGAGACCAACACCCGCGCCGCGCTCGCCGAGCTCGACCGGGTGCTCACCGTGCTGCGCGACGACGGCGAGCGCGACCCGGCGCCGTTGTCGGCGCCCGGGCTCGTCGATCTCGAGGGCCTGCTCGCCGGCCTGCGCGACGGCGGCCTGCCGGTCGCGCTCGTGGTGGACGGCGAGGTGGACGACGTCCCGGCCCAGGTGCAGGAGCTCGCCTACCGGGTGGTCCAGGAGGGGACGACGAACGTGCTGCGCCACGCCGGCACCCCGCTGACCGTCGCCCAGGTGGTGCGCAGCGGCGACACCGTCATCGTCCGGGTGTGCAACGAGCGGGCCTCGTCGCTGGAGAGCCGCCCCGGCCCCGGCGGCGGGCGCGGTCTGGCCGGCCTCCGCGAACGGACGGCAGCGGCCGGTGGCACGCTCAGCGCCGAGCCCACGCCCTCCGGTGGCTTCGAGCTCTGCGCGACCCTGCCGCTGTCGGGGGCGGCGTGACGCTGCGGCTGGTCCTCGTCGACGACGACGTCCTCGTCCGGTCCGGGCTGCGGGTGATCCTGGAGAGCGAGCCGGACCTGACCGTGGTCGGCGACGCCGGCACCGGGCGGGAGGCGCTGGAGGTGGCGACCGAAACCGATCCGGACGTCGTCCTGATGGACGTCCGCATGCCCGACATGGACGGCATCGCGGCGACCGCGGAGCTCGTGGCCCGCGATCCCGACAGGCCCCGGGTGCTGGTGCTGACCACCTTCGAGGACGACGACTACCTGTACCGGTCGCTGCAGGCAGGCGCGAGCGGGTTCGCGCTCAAGCGGTCCGACCCCGACGAGCTGGTCGAGGCCATCCGGATCGTCGCGCGGGGCAGCTCGCTGGTGCTGCCGGACATCACCCGGCGGTTGATCGCCTCGCACGCGCCGGCCCGCGCGAGGGGCGCCGCCGCGCTCCCCGAGCTGACCGGCCGGGAGGCCGACGTGCTGCGGCTGGTGGCCGGGGGGCTGTCCAACGCCGAGATCGCCACGGAGCTGTTCCTCAGCCGCGAGACGGTGAAGACCCACGTCAGCGCGGTGCTGCTCAAGCTCGGCGCCCGGGACCGCACCCAGGCCGTCATCGCCGCGTACGAGAGCGGGTTCATAACCGCCTGAGCTCGCTACGGTCGGTGCGTGCCCAGAGCCCTGGTGGTCTACGAGTCGGTCTTCGGCGACACCGAGCGGATCGCCCGGGCGGTCGCCGACGGCATCGCCGGGCGCCTGCCGGTCGACGTGGTCGACGCCGGGCAGGCGCCGACGGAGCTCGCCGATGTGCAGCTCCTCGTCGTCGGCGGGCCCACCCACGCGTTCGGCATGCCGAGCGAGGCCACCCGCAAGGGCGCGGTCGAGCAGTACGGCGCCGAGATCGCCGACCCGTCGGCCGGGCTGCACGAGTGGCTGGACGCCGTCCGGTTGCCGCCGCACACCGACGCCGCCGCCTTCGACACCCGCATGGACCACCCGAAGCTGATCACCAAGCTCGACCACGCGGCCCGGACCGAGGAGAAGCTGCTCCGCGGTCTCGGCGCCACGCTCGTCGCGCCCGCCGAGCGGTTCATCGTCCTCGACGCGAAGGGGCCGCTCAAGGACGGCGAGGAGGACCGCGCCCGCCAGTGGGGTCAGGCGCTGGGCGAGCTGGTCACCGCCGCCGGTCCGTAGCCCCCTCGGGGTCCGGCTAGCGTTCAGCCGGTGAGAACGCGGGAGGAGCGCTGGCAGGAGCGGCTCGCCCTCCCCGTCCTCGTCGCCGCGCTCGCCGCGATCCCGGCGATGTTCCTGACGCTCGCCGAGGGGACGCTGGGCACCGCCGGCCACGTCGTCGACGTCCTCAGCGGCGCGGTGCTGGTCGCGGAGACGGTCATCCTGCTGGCCGTCGCCGAGAACAAACGCGCGTGGATCCGCGGTCACATCGGCCTGATCCTGCTGACCGTCGCGGTGGCGGTCGCCGTCGTCTTCGCGCTCGGGCCGGTGCAGATCCTGCGACTCGTGCGCACGGTGGGGGCGTTGCGGATCCTGCGGGCCGGCCGGATCGTCAAGGCCGCCCGCTCCGTCGGCCTGCGCCACGGCTTCACCGGCCGGCTCGCCCAGGCTCTCGCCGCCGGCGCCGGGGTGCTCGTCGCCGTGTTCGTGGGCGTCGTGCTGGCCGACCCCACGTCGCGCTCGCGCGACCTGCTGACGTCGGTGCTCGGTGAGGTCACCACGCCGGTGATCGTCGTGCTCTCCGCGGTGGCCGGGGTGATCCTCGGGGTCGCCACCTACCTCCTGGCCCGTGACAGCGGCAGCGGTGCCGACGCCGACGCCCGGGCGGGCGATCTGTAGTAGACAGCGCGCATGCCGCGCATCGCCGTCCTCGACGACTACCAGTCCGTCGCCGCCCGGTTCAGCGACTGGTCGCAGGTCCCCGGCGCCGACGTCGTGGAGTTCCACGAGCACCTCGGCGACGAGGACGCCGTGGCACGGGCGCTCCAGGACTTCGACGTCGTCGTGGCCATGCGCGAGCGGACGGCGTTCCGGCGCAGCCTGCTCGAGCGGCTGCCGAACCTGCGGCTGCTGGTCACCACCGGGCGGCGCAACAAGTCGATCGACGTCGAGGCGGCGGTCGAGCGCGGCATCACGGTCTGCGGAACGGCGATCCCGCCCCACGGCACCGCCGAGCTGACCTGGGGGCTGATCCTCGCCGTCGCCCGCAACATCCCGCGGGAGGACGCCTCGGTCCGCGCCGGTGGCTGGCAGCAGACGGTCGGCACGGACCTGGCCGGTTCGCGGCTCGGCGTCCTCGGGCTCGGCAACCAGGGCGCCCAGGTCGCGCGGATCGGGCTCGCCTTCGACATGGACGTCGTCGCGTGGAGCGAGAACCTGACCGACGAGCGCGCCGCCGAGGTGGGCGCCCGGCGGGTGGGTCGCGAGGAGCTCTTCGGCTCGTCCGACGTCCTGACCATCCACACGCTGCTGTCCAAGCGCACCCGCGGGCTGGTGGGCGCCGAGGACCTCGGCCGCATGAAGCCGACCGCGATCCTGGTCAACACCAGCCGCGGCCCGATCGTGGCGCAGGAGGCGCTGCTCGACGCCCTCCGGGACGGCCGGATCGCCGGCGCCGGGCTCGACGTCTACGACGAGGAGCCGCTGCCGGCCGACCACCCGCTGCGGAGCGCGCCGCGCACGGTGCTCACCCCGCACCTGGGCTACGTCACCCGCAACACCTACGAGATCTTCTACCGCGAGGCCGTCGAGGACGTCGCGGCGTGGGTCTCCGGGGAGCCGATCCGGGTCCTCCAGCCGAGCTGACTCAGCTCGGTTCGAGCAGCCGCAGCGCCGACCGCGGCGACAGCCGCTTCTCCAGCGTGACCCGGTGCGTGCCCGACCCGTCGGCGACGAAGGAGAGCCGGTCGACCAGTTCGCGCATCAGCAGCAGGCCGCGGCCGCCGTCCAGCGGCGAGGGCGGGGGAGCGGCGGTGACGGCGTCGACGTCGAACCCGGGGCCGTGGTCGAGCACGCTGATCCGGCACAGCTCGTCGTCGATCGACACCTCGACCCGGTACTCGTCGTGCTCGGCCGCGTGCTGGACGACGTTCGCGCACGCCTCGGTCAGCGCCAGCAGGATCTCGTCGACCCCGGCGCTGCTCACGTCGAGGTGCTCGAGGGTCTGCCGGAGCAGGCCGCGGACCAGCGGAACGCTCTTCACGTCCACCGGGAGCCGGACGCTGAACTCGATGTTCACCAGACCTCGCACCTCATCGGGAACCGGTGCGATTACCCTGGTCGGCCTGTGCGCCGATGACCGGGGAGCCGATTCGTGCTGTTCGACGTAGGACGGACGACGATCGCCGGCCGTCCAGGACTCACCGTACGGGGTGAGCTGGATCTGTCGACGGCTCCGCTCCTCGCCACCGCCGTCGAGATGGAGCTGGCCGCGGCGCCGTCCGCCCTCGTGATCGACCTGACGCCGACGGCCTTCATCGACTCCTCCGGCGCCCGCCAGCTGGTCCGCTCGGCCCGCGCCGCGCAGACCGCCGACGTCGAGGTGCACATCGTCTGCCCGCGCACCAACCGGGGCGCCAGGCTGGTCATCGACCTGCTCGACCTGGGCGCGATCGTGCCGATCGTCGAGTCGGGTGCGACGATCCCGCCCGGTTTCGCCCAGCGGGACGCCCGCCCGTAACGTCGCGTCGGTGACGGACCTCGGCACCGACCCGCTGACCGAGGACGCGCTGCTCCGCTGCGCCGGCGAGCCGATCGCGATCCCGGGCGCCGTCCAGCCGCACGGCGTCCTGCTCGCCGTCACCGAGCCCGACCTGGCGGTCGTGGTCGCCTCGGCCAACGCCGCCCACCTGTTCGGCAGCGACGTGGCCGGCCGGTCGCTGACCGACCTGGTCGGTCCGATCGACCTGCCGGAGGACCTCGCCGAGGTCAATCCGCTCCGCGTCCAGGTCGACGGTGGGGACGTCGACCTCGTCGTCCACCGTGCCGACGGGCTCCTGCTCGCGGAGTTCGAGCCGGTGCTCGGCGCCCAGCAGGCCGGCGCCGCGTGGCACAGCCGGCTGCCCCTGGTGCTGCAGCGCCTCTCCGCCAGCACCTCGCTCGAGGACCTCACCGCGGTGCTCGCCCGCGACGTCCGCCAGGTCACCGGCTTCGACCGCGTGATGGTCTACCGCTTCGACCGCGAGTGGAACGGCGAGGTGATCGCCGAGGACCGCCGCGACGACCTCGAGCCGTTCCTCGGCCTGCGGTACCCGGCCAGCGACATCCCCGCCCAGGCCCGCGCCCTCTACGCCGCGAACTGGCTGCGGATCATCCCCGACGCCACCTACGCACCGGTGCCGCTCGAGCCGGCGGTCAACCCGCTGTCCGGCCGGCCCCTGGATCTCTCCGGCGCCATGCTGCGCAGCGTCTCGCCGGTGCACCTGGAGTACCTGGCCAACATGGGCGTCGTCTCGTCGATGTCCATCTCGCTCATCGACCGCGGCACGCTCTGGGGCCTCATCGCCTGCCACCACTACGCCGGCCCCCACCGGCCCTCCTACACCGACCGCACGGCCGCCGAGTTCCTCGGTCGGACCGCGTCGCTGCTGCTGCAGACCACCGTCTCCGCCGGCGAGCAGGGGGACGTCGTCGCCGTGGCCTCCCGCCAGGCGCAGCTCGCCGCGCTCGTCGGCCGCTCGCCCCGGGCGCTCGGCTCGGCGCTCACCGACGGCTCGGTCACCGCCCTCGACCTCGTGCCGTCCTCCGGCGCCGCCGTCCGGATCAACGGCCAGCTCCGGCTGCTCGGCACCACGCCCCCCGCCGACCGCGTCGTGCCGCTGGTGCAGGCGCTGCTGTCCGCCGGAGTCGGCGCCACCGACGCCGCGTCGGCCGCCGTCCCGGAGGCCGCGGGGCTGGCCGACACGGCCAGCGGCGTGCTCGCCGTCGAGGTCGGGCGCGGGACTGGTGACTTCCTGGCCTGGTTCCGGCCCGAGGTGCTGCGGGAGGTCACCTGGGGCGGCAACCCGTACACGTCGAAGGTCGCCCGGACCGAGGCCGGGCCCCGGCTGAGCCCGCGGCAGTCGTTCTCGGCGTGGAGCGAGACCGTGCGCGAGACGGCCCAGCCGTGGCGGGAGCACGAGGTCGCGGCCGCGCGGACGCTGGCCACGAACCTCACCGCCGCCGCGCTGACCGCCGCCCAGGAGGAGAACCGGCTGGCCACCACGCTGCAGCGCACCCTGCTGCTCGAGGAGCTGCCCGCGATCGCCGGCATCGAGCTGGCCGCCCGGTACCTGCCCAGCGCCGAGGACGTCGTCGGCGGCGACTGGTACGACATCGTCCCGCTGCCCGGTGGCCGGGTGTCGATCGTGCTCGGGGACGTCGCCGGGCACGGCCTCGCCGCCGCCGCGGTCACCGCCCAGCTGCGGCACGCCCTGCGCGCGCACCTGCTGCGCGCCGCCGGTCCGGGTGCGGCGCTGGACGGGCTCAACCAGCTGATCGCCGCGCTGCTGCCCGGGGAGCTGGCCACCGCCGTGGTGGTCGAGCTGGACCCGGCCACCGGCGAGGTGGTCGTCGCCAACGCCGGGCACCTGCCGGTCCTGCACGCGGCGCCGGCCGGCGCGGACTTCGTGATGGAGGGCCGCGGTCCGGCGCTCGGCGTCCTCGACGCGTCGCGGTACCGGCAGGCGCACCTGCGGCTGGCCGGTGACGACCGCCTGCTGCTCTACAGCGACGGGCTGATCGAGCGCCGCCGCACCGACCTCGCCGAGTCGCTCGAGGGCCTGCGCGCCACGGTGGCCGCCGGTCCTGCCGGGGCGCACTCGCTGGTCGACGCCGTCCTCGGGGCGATGACCCCGTCCGACGGCGACGACGTCACCGTCGTCGGTGTCGCCCGCAGCTGAGCGGCAGGCGCCATCGGTCGCCTACTCGCAACCGATACCGTCCCCGTCGCGGTCGAGGTGGCGGCCGTAGCCCGGCTGTCCGATCCGGACCGGGGCTGCACCCGCGTCTCTGGCCGCCGTGCAGTTGGCGTAGTAGGGCGCGGGTGCCGGAACGGGAGCGGGCTGAGGGACGGGAGCTGGGGCGGGAGCGGGAGCGGGAGCGGGAGCGGGAGCCGGTGCGGGTGCAGGGCGGGGCGCCGGAGCCGGCGCGGGAGCAGGAGCGGGTGCCGGCTGCACCCGCTCGGGGGAGCTGGGCCACGACGCCGCCCGGCAGCGACTCGTTCGGGCAGGCGCTGAGGACCGTGGCGATCGCGTTCTTCTCCGCCTGGGTCATCCACAGCCCGTAGGTCACCTTCACCGCCACCTGGCGCGCGACGTAGGCGCACCGGTAGGCCTTGTTCGGGGGAGCCAGCTCGCGGCGTCGCCGTCGCCCTTCTGCATGTTGAGCGGGCCGTCGACGGCGAGCAGGTTCAACGGGTCGTTCGCGAATGCAATTCGGCGTCCGGCGTCCAGCCCCTGGGCACCCTTCTGCCATGCGTCGGACAGCGCCACGACGTGATCGATCTGCACGTCGTCGCTCGTGTCCTGCCCGCGCTGGAATCCGATCGTCCGGGCGGAGTACGGGTCGGCCAGGGACCCGGTGAGGACGACGCAGTCGCGGGTCCCGGGCTTGAAGGTCTCGCCGGTCAGGTCACGGGCAAGGATGTCGTTGCGGGTGTCGCAGCCGTTGCGGTCGGTGTCCACCCAGCCGGAGCCGAAGTTGCCGCGGTCGTAACCCGTGCGCGGTGCCCGTCCCTTGACCTCCACTGCGGCCAGCGCGGCCAGGGCGGTGGTGCGACCGGCGCCCGCGACGGCTGCCTCGGCGGCGGCATCGGACAGTGACGCTGCGGCGAGGGCGTCGGCGGCCACGGCAGCCTCGGCCGTCTCCGCGTCGGCGAGAGCTGCCTCGGCTGCTGCCTCCGCCTCCGCAGCGGAGAGCGTCGGCGGTGCAGGGGGCGCTTCGGCCGCCGTCTCGACCGTCGCCTCGACCGATGCGGTCGTCGATGCCGTCGTCGGCGCGGTGGCGCCACCGACGAGGAGGGCCGCGACCCCCGCAGCCGCGACGACGCCGCCGACCCGCCGGCTGGAGATGAACGCCCACCGCGCCCGCCCGGCTATCGACGCGCCCACACCGAGCAGGACGGCCGTCAGGCCCAGCATGACGATCGCCCCGGCGAATCCGTTGGTCGCAGCGCCCGCGATCACGAACAGCAGGGCGACCGCCCCCACCAATCCCGCCGGAAGCCAGCGCGCACGGGACGTGGACGGAGCAGGCATGTGTTTCCCCCGGATCGGAACCGCAACGAGCCGGAAGCTACGGAGACGGGGGTGCTGGGGACGCGCGCGACACGAGAGCGCGCTCACTCCTGTGGTGGCCGGTCCCAGCGGCCACTTCCGCCTCGGCGCGGGCGACGCGTCCGGTCGGGTCGGGTCAGCCGGTCACGTACGTGCCAGGTGCCGCGCACAGCGGCGCGTGGACGTCGCTGCCCTGCGCCGCCGGGGCGTCGACGAGTTCGCCGGAGCGCTCCGTCGTCCACGAGGCCCAGTGCTCCCACCAGCTGCCGGTGTGCTTCTCGGCCGCGGCGTGCCAGTCCTGCGGGTCGGGTCCGGGCTCGCCACCGGTCCAGTAGGCCGACCTCGGGTTGCCCGGGGGTTGACCAGGCTCTGGATGTGGCCGCTGGAGCTGAGGACGAAGGTCGTCGGCCCGGCGAGCAGCTGCGTCGTCCGGTAGGTGCCGGTCCACGGGGTGATGTGGTCGGTCAGCGCCCCGGTCACGAACGTGGGGACGTCGATCGACGCGAGGTCCACTGGCGTGCCCAGCACCGTCAGGGCCCCGGGCCGCACGAGTGCGTTGTCCCGGAAGATCTGCAGGAACTGCTCGTGCAGGGCGGCCGGCAGGTTGGTGCCGTCGGCGTTCCAGGCGAGGATGTCGAACGCCGGCGGCGCCTCGCCCATCAGCCACTGGCTGACCAGGTAGTTGAAGATCAGGTCGTCGGGCCGCATCCAGGCGAACATCGACCCCATCGACCGGGCGGAGATGACCCCGCGCGTCCGGGACAGCCGCCGGGCCGTGCCCACCATGCCGCGCCCGCTGAAGGCGCCGAGCGGTGCGCGGCCGCCGAAGTCGAGCAGCGTGACCGCGTACGCGGCGCTGTGCACCGACCTGTCGGAGATCGCCGCCAGGTGGTTGAGCAGCGTGGTCAGGATGATCCCGCCGGCGCAGAAGCCGAGGGCGTTGACGTCGGGGGACCCCGTGATCTCCCGTGCCACCCCGACCGCCCGCCGGACGCTCTCGGCGTAGGTGTCGAGATTCCAGCCGGCCTGCTTCCGCGTCGGGTTGCGCCAGCTGATCATGAAGACGGTCAGGCCCTGGTCGACCGCGTGCTCGACGAAGCTGCGCCCCGGCCGGAGATCGAGGAAGTAGTAGCGGCCGATCGGCGGCGGCACGACGACCAGCGGCCGCTCGCGCACCTGCGCCGTCCTCGGGGCGTACTGGATCACCTCGACGACCTCGTCGCGGTAGACGACCGAGCCCTTGGTCACCCCGAGGTTGCGGCCGACCTGGTACGCCTCGCGGTCGGTGGTCTGCGGCAGGCCACCGTTGTGCAGGACGTCGCCGACCAGCTGCCGGGCGCCGCGCACCAGGCTGCGGCCGCCGGTGTCGAACGCCTTCTTCACCGCCGCCGGGTTGCCGAGCAGGGTGTTGGTCGGCGCCATGCCGCTGATCAGGGCGTTGAGGGCGAAGCGGGCGCGCTCGACGTCGCGCCAGTCGGCGCCGTCCTCGGCATAGCCGTCGACCAGCCGGGTCAGCGACGACCCCCACGCGGTGTAGGTCTGCGCGAGCCGGCGGTAGCCGGGGTGTGACTGCCAGGCCGGGTCGGCGAACCGCTTGTCCTTCTCCGCCGGCGTGAAGTCGTCGGTGCCGCGGGCGATCGCGGCCAGGTCCTGGCCCAGCCGGACCGTCTCCTGCGCGAAGGCGCGCGGGCGGGCGACGGCGGAGAGAAATCCTCCGGCGAGGCCCCGCGCGGAGGGGAGGGAGACCACCTCACCGCCCTCGAGCGGCGGGATGGCGTCGGCGGTGCGAGGGGGCAGCGTCGGCTGGGTCGTCACGCAAGCTCCAAGGTCGGCGTTGCGTCGTGACGTTATTGTGATCAGGGATCGGAAGGTCAGGTCTTTGGTCCCGGGTGGGCTGCCGACCTCGTCACAACCCGCGGGTAACGAACGGGCCGCTAGATTCACCGCCGTGACCAGTCCCGATGCAGAGCGACTTCGTTGGTGGGCCGACGGCGAGCTGGTGGTCGCGGGCGCGATCGACCGGCTGTCGGACGAGGACCTGAGGGCGCCCTCGGCGTTGCCCGGCTGGTCGCGGGCCCACGTCGTCGCCCACCTGGCGCGCAACGCCGACGCGCTGCTCAACCTGCTGACCTGGGCCCGCACCGGCGTCGAGACGCCGATGTACCCCTCGCGGGAGGTGCGCGACGCCGACATCGAGACGACCGCCGCGCTGCCGGCGGGGAGTTGCGGGCGGACTACGTCGCCGCCTGCACGCGGCTGTCCGAGGCGATCGAGCGGATGCCGGACGACGCATGGGCGGCGACGGTGCGCAACATGCCCGGCAAGCCGATCCCCGCGACCGAGGTGCCCTGGATGCGGGCCAAGGAGGTCTGGGTGCACGGCGTCGACCTGGCCGGCGGCATCACGTTCGCCGACCCGCCGGCCGAGTTCTGCTCCGCCCTGGTCGACGACGTCCTCGGCACCTTCGCCGACCGCGGCGAGGCGCCCGACGTCACCATCGTGGCGGAAGACGTCGGGCGGACGTCCGGCACCGGCGGGCCGACGGTCGAGGGACCGATCGCCGCGGTCGCCGCGTGGCTCACCCGCGGCGACGCCACGGGTCTGCGCGGCGACGTCCCCCCGCCGCCGCGCTGGCTGTAGCCACGGGGCGCTTCCGCGGAAGCGCCCCGTGGCGGTCAGTCGCCCTTGACGTTGACGATCTGGCGCAGCGTGTGCCGCACCTCGACCAGGTCGGCGGCGTCGGCCATCACCTGGTCGATCGGCTTGTACGCGTCGGGGTGCTCGTCGAGGAACGCGTCGGAGTGCCCCCACGCGATGCCCGTCATCCGGGCGTCCAGGTCTGACCGGGTGAACAGCCGCCGCGCCGCCGCGCGCGAGTGGTTGCGGCCCGCGCCGTGCGGCGAGGACATCAGCGACGGCACGTTGCCCTTGCCGACCACCACGTACGACGCCGCGCCCATCGACCCCGGGATCAGGCCGAGCTGGCCCGCCCGCGCCGAGATCGCGCCCTTCCGCGACAGCCACACCTCACGGCCGAAGTGCGTCTCCCGCTCGGTGTAGTTGTGGTGACAGTTGACCGTGTCGTGCCGCTCCACCTCGGTGCCGAGGAACCGGCCGAGCTGGTCGACGCAGCGGTCCATCATCTCCTCGCGGTTGAGGTAGGCGAACCGCTGAGCCCAGCGCAGCGCCTCGATGTAGCGGTCGAACTCCGGCTCGCCCTCGACCAGGTAGGCGAGGTCGCGGTCGGGGAGCTGGATGTGCCGGCGCCGGCACTGCTCCTGCGCGATCCGGATGTGCTTCTGCGCGAGCTTGTTGCCGACACCGCGAGAGCCGGAGTGCAGGAACAGCCAGACCCGGTCGGTCTCGTCGAGCGACACCTCGATGAAGTGGTTGCCCGAGCCGAGCGAGCCCAGCTGCTGCGGCCACTGCCGCGCCTCCGCGTCCGCCTGCCCTACGCCGGGCATGTCGCGCAGCTCGGCGATCCGCGGCTCCGCGCTCGCCCGGATCTTCTGATTCCGGTTGCCGGCCGACAGCGGGATCGACCGGGAGATCTGCCCGTGCAGCACCGCCAGGTCCCGCCCGGCCAGGTCGTCGGCCGTGAACTGGGTGCGGACGGCGATCATGCCGCAGCCGATGTCGACGCCCACTGCCGCCGGGATGATCGCCCCGTCGGTCGGGATGACCGACCCGACGGTCGCGCCCTTGCCGAGGTGGGCGTCGGGCATCAGCGCCAGGTGCGGCCAGATGAACGGCATCGAGGCGGTGCGCTCGGCCTGCTCCCGGGTGGTGTCCTCCAGGATCGACGCCCAGTTGAGCAGGCGTTCGTTGATCTTCTCCATCGTCCTTTCGATTCGCTCCGACGCGGTCGAGGGTGCTGCGCAGCCGGTGCAGTCAACACGTGGCCACGCGATCGTGCATCCGCATTGCGCCGCAGTGCATGCACACTGCATGTGCCGCTGCTACGGTGCAGTCATGCCCGTCTCGATGACGATCCGCGACGTCCCCGACGAGACGCGCTCGGTTCTCGCGGCGAGGGCGGCCCGTGCCGGTCAGTCGCTGCAGGAGTACGTGCGCGCACAGCTCATCGAACTCGCCGAGCGTCCCTCGCCGGACGAGTTCTGGGACCGGGTGCGCCATCGGTTGCAGGCCACCGGTACGCGGGTGCCGGCCGAGTTCATCCTCCAGGCGCGGGACGCCGATCGTCGATGACGCTCGTCCCGGACGCCTCGGCCCTGGTGGCGGCCCTCGTGGACGACGGCCCGGACGGCGCATGGGCCCGCTCCCTGCTGGAGGGGGCGGCACTGCTGGTGCCGGCGCACCTCCCCGTCGAGGTGTCCAGCGCCCTGCGCCGGGCAGTGCTCGGCGGACGGATCGGACGGGACGTCGCGGCCCTCGCCCATGACGAACTCGTCGCACTGCGGCTCACCACGTTCCCGTTCGAGGCCCTGGCGGCCCGGATCTGGGGCCTGCACCCCACGGTGACTCCCTACGACGCGGCCTACGTGGCGCTCGCGGAAGACCTCGGGGTGCCGCTGGTGACGCTGGACCGGCGCCTGGCGCGGGCGGACGGGCCGAGGTGCACCTTTCTCCTCCCGCCACCCGGGTGACCTGCATCGGACCTATGAGGTGCCGCCGCATGCCACGCTGGCCGGGTGTCCGACGACTTGATTGTGGCGCGGAACCCCGATCCGGACTCCTCGCTGCCCTATCTCGTCCGCGTGCCGCTCGGCCCGAGCGGCATCGTCATCAAGGCGCGCGAGACGTGGCCGCGGGAGTCCAAGGTCTACTGCCACCGAGCTGCTGAGTGGCCCGAGGACGCCGAAATCCTGGAACGGCACCCCGTGCGCTCGTGCACGCGTCGCGGCCCCGCCATCGACCTCGTGCTCGACCGCGCCCGCCAGAACCGCTCGCAGCTCGTACTCACCCAGGCGCGGGGCCGGGAGGTCATCTTCTGGCAGTCGCCGTCCACCGCCAAGCAGGCCCGCCCGGGGGTGCACCTGCCGACCGCCCGGGCGGCCGGGCAGGTACTGGAGATCGTCGTCGACAGCGGCGAGAAGTACCCCTACGCATTCGGGCACCAGCAGGCGACCACGACCCGTCGGCGGCTCGATGCCGGCGACTACGCCGTCGAACTGGACGGCGTCGTGGTCGCCGCCGTCGAGCGCAAGAGCCTGCCGGATCTCGCCGCCAGCTTGCTGTCGGGGCGGCTCACCTACGCGCTGTCGGACCTCGCGGCTCTGCCGAGGGCCGCCCTCGTCGTCGAGGACCGCTACAGCCGGATGTTCAAGCTCGAACACGTCTCCGGCGCGCGCGTGGCCGAGGCACTGGCCCAGGCGCAGGTCCGCTTCCCGTCGGTCCCCATCGTCTTCTGCGAGACGAGGCCGCTGGCCCAGGAGTGGACATACCGGTGGTTGGGTGCCTGCCTCGCCGAGCTGTCGGCGGCCGCGGCCACGAGGGACGTCGAGGACTCGTTCGCCTCGGCCGGCGACGTGGCGCCCGCTCGGCAGCGGGCGAGAGCCGCCGACGTGCGCGCGTGGGCTCGTGACCAGGGCCTGGACGTGAGCGATCACGGCCGGATCCCCGCCGAAATCCTCCGCCGCTACGAGTCCGAGCAGGCCGCGGGCTCAGACGGTCAGCAGCCCTGAGGGCTGCTCGGTGAGCTTGCCGCGGTGCAGCGCCAGCTTGAGCGCCGCCTCCAACGCGGGGGTCACGGTCGGCGTCCGCCGCTTGTAGCCGAAGATCGCCGCGGCCTGCGTGAGCAGCTCGTCGGCCATCATCCCCGCGCCGGCCCGGCACAGCGCCACCATGGCGTTGCCGATCTCCTCCGGCGCCACGTGGTCGATCGGCCGGTCGGTGCTCGACGCCTGCCGGCGGAAGCCCTCGTAGGTCTCCGGCGTCACGCCGTCGGGCCACAGGTAGTCGTCGACCACCGCCGACGGCGGCAGCAGCGACAGCAGCGCAGTCTTCCGCGCCTCCGACGACCGGGTCAGCCCGAACGCGTTCACCGTCAGCTTCGCCAGCCGGTCGACGTGGATCGGGCCCTCGGCCTTCACCCCGGCGGTGAGTACCCGGCGCACCACCCGCGCGGCCTTGGACGCCGGCAGCTCGTCGAGCACCGACTTCTCGCCCGCCGGCTTGGGCAGCCACGGCACGAACGGCGACTCCCCGTCCATCGCCGCCGGCCCGGCCGGCTTCTTCGGCGCCGGCTTGCTCGCGACCTTCGGAGCGGCCGGCGGCGTCGTTACAGCCACGGCAGTGACGGACGAGCGCAGCGCGGCCACGCCCTTGAACGACTCGACCGCCGCGGTCGGCAGCGGGATCGGCTCGGCGCTCGGCGTCGTCGGCACGGACGACACGGCGTCCACGAGGCGGTCCAGGACGACGGAGCGATCAGCCAGCCACGACGGCAGCCAGACCCGCTCCACGACCGGCCACTGCAGCATCTCGCACAGCACCTCGAACGGCAGGCCGTCCCGGTCACCGACGGTGCCCCGTCGTGCCCAGGCCGGGCCGTCGAGCAGCACGGCGAGCACCGGCGTCTCCGGGTCCGACGGCCGCGAGACGGCGAGGTCGACCTTGAAGTCCGACAGCCCGACGTCGGTCCGCACCACCAGCCCGCGCTCCCGCAGGGCGGCGGCGATCTCCTCGCGGTGCCGGTCGGGCACCGCCGACGACCGGGCGTCACGCGGCAGCACGTCGGTGCCCTGCGCCGCCATGTCGAGGTACGCGCGCAGGTGCTTGATGCCCACCGACGACGTCTCCTCGGCCCGCAGCTGCTCCGGGTCGAACGACGAGAAGAGCACGACCTGCCGCCGCGCCCGGGTGACGGCGACGTTGAGCCGTCGCTCGCCACCCACCCGGTTCAGCGGGCCGAAGTTGAGCGGGAGCGTCCCGTTGGCCAGCGGCGAGAACCCGGTCGAGAAGAAGATGACGTCCCGCTCGTCGCCCTGGACGTTCTCCAGGTTCTTCACGAACAGGCCCTCGCCGTCGGCCCGGTCGAGCGCGGCGGCCAGCCGGTCGTCGTCGGCGTCGCGCAGCAGGGCCTCGATGTAGGACCGCTGCTGCGCGTTGAACGTCACGACGCCGATCGACGGCACCGACGTGCCGTCCCCGCCCGCCCAAAGGTCGAACCGCCGGCGGATCTCCGCGACGATCGCCTTCGCCTCGACCGGGTTGGTGCGCAGCAGCCGGCCGGCACCCGAGCGGTGGAAGGTGCCGGGCACCCGTACCAGCGCCACGCCCCGGCCGTCGGGCTCCGCCGACGGCCGCCCGTGCGTCGGCGCGGGGAACGAGGAGAGCCGGTTGCCGTAGTACTGCGTGTTGGAGAACGCGATCAGCGACTCGTCCTGGCTGCGGTAGTGCCACGACAGCCACTGCCGCGGCACCCGTGCCTGCACGCACTCCGACAGGATCGACTCCTCGTCCTCGACCGCGGTCTCGGCGAGGTCGGACGCGTCGTCCGACACCGACGACGGCTCGGCGAACGAGGTCGGGGGCATCTGCTTCGAGTCGCCGACGACGACGGCCGCACGGGCACGGCCCAGCGCGCCGACCGCGTCGGCCACCCGGATCTGCGACGCCTCGTCGAACACGACCAGGTCGAACTGCGCGGCGGCGGCGGGGAAGAACCGCGCCACGGAATCGGGGGAGACCAGCACGCACGGCATCACCTGGGTGATCAGCTCGCCGTACCGGGCGAGCAGCTGCCGCACCCCGAGCCCGCGGCGCTGCTTGGCCAGCTCCCGCTGCAGGGCGCCCACCTGACCGGACCCGGAGGCCGCGTCGAACGGGCGCGACCCCAGCACGCGCGCCGGCAGTGCCGCGGTCAGGTGCTCGCGCACGGCACGCGAGGCCGCGGTGAAGCGGGAGATCGCCTTCTCGTGCGCCTCGGCGTCGAAGAGGTCGAGCCCCGTGGCGTCCAGCCGCTCGGCCACCGACGAGGCAGCGACGCCCCGGTCGTAGGCGCGGACCGCGTCATCGGCCTTCACAGCGCCTGTGACGAGCAGCGTGCGGGCGTCGAACAGCCCGGCGTAGCGCAGCGGCTCGAGGGTGTCGAGGAACGAGACCCACCGGCGCAGCGACATCAGCACCGAGCTGTCGACCCCACGTTCCGGGCGGGTCATCGACCAGCGCAGCACCAGGCCGTCGTCGCCGGCCCAGGCGGCCAGCTGGTCGGCGCTGCTGGCGCACGCGGCCAGCAGCCGCCCACGGCGTCCCGCAGTCGGGCGACGGCGTCGGCGGCCGTCTCGCCGGTAGGGAGGGTGCCGGTGGGGATGCCGGCGACGATCAGCTTGCGCAGCTGGACGTGGAACAGCGACGAGCCGTCGACCGCCGCTCCGGCCCGGCGCAGCCACGCCACCTCGCGGGAGAGCAGGTCGCCGTCGAGGAACGGGTTCCAGCCCTCGGGCACCGACAGGCCAGGGATGGAGGCAGCGCGCGCGGCGATCGCCTGCACCGCGGTCTGCACCCGCCACAGCGACTCGACGACCGCCGGCACGTCCTTGGGCTTCACCTTGGCGTCGGGGCGCAGGTAGGGCGCCAGCCGGTCGCGGACGGCGGTCAGCTTGCGGCGACGGCCGAACCACGAGGCCGCGGCGGCGGTCTGCGCGGCCACGTAGATCTCGGCCAGCGGCTCGCGCAGCACCTCCGGCGTGCACACGTCCAGCCCGGGGTGGCGGAAGGCGGTGAACGCGGCGATCTCGCCGAGCACCGCCGACGTCGCCGCCGTCCAGAGCTCGGTGAACGTCTCGTCGATGACGTCGAGGCCGATGGGTGGCCCGGACAGGACGTGCACCAGGTCGTCGAGCTCCTCGGCCGACCTGGCCCGGCGGAGGACGCCCGCCAGCTCGGGGATCGCCGACACCTCGCGGACGGCGGTGTCGACGGCGGCCGCGGCGGCCTGCGTGGCCGGCAGGTCGATCGCGGGGGAGTCGACGAACGCCCACGGGTGGCGCAGCGACGGGCGGGTCAGGTCGGCGATGTCGGGCAGCAGCGCCAGCGCCATGCGCACCGACCGCAGCACCTCGGCCGGGGCGTTGGCCACGAACGGCGCGGGGATCGGCAGCGCGTCGACGTCCGTGCCGGCGGACAGCTCCGCCGTCCGCGCCGAGTACAGCGACAGCGCGGCGGCGTTCTCCTGGTGCAGGCGGTCGGCGTAGCGGGCCAGCGTCCGCCGGGCCGAGCGCAGCGTCTCGCCGTCGGCGGCCAGGCCCTGCTCGTCGACGGCGACCGCGTGCTCCAGCGCCAGCCGGATCTGCGCCCGCACCATCGACGCCCGCGAGCCCTTGTCGTGGAGGTCGAGGGCGAACATGCCCATGCCGACCGAGTCCAGGCGGCGGGCGACGACGTCGAGCGCCGCCCGCTTCTCGGCGACGAAGAGCACCTTCTTGCCCTGCGCGACCGCGTGGGTGAGCAGGTTGGTGATGGTCTGCGACTTGCCGGTGCCGGGCGGGCCCTCGAGCACGAAGGTACGGCCGGCCTGCGCCTCGGCGATCGCGCGCAACTGCGAGGCGTCGGCGGGCGCGGGCAGCTGCGCGGCCAGCTCGTCGAGGTCGGCGAACGCGCCGGACCCACGGGCGGGATCCTCGAACGCCTGGTTCTCCAACGGCAGGGTCGGCTCGTGCACGAGGTGGTGCACGAGCGGATTGAGCGTGAACTCCGACCAGTGCTCGTCGAGGTCCTTCCACAGCCGGTACTTCGCGAACTGCAGGATCGCGAGGTCGGCGGTCGACTCGACCCGGTACGGCAGCCCGTGCCCCACCAGCGCCGAGCGCATCGCCTCGAGCGCCGCGTCGAGGTCGAGGGTGCCGTCGACGGCCTCGGTCAGCGTCGGGACGGTGAGGCCGTGCACCTGCCGCAGCTTCTCCAGCAGGCAGTAGTTCGGCGTGCTCGACCCGGCCTCGTCGAGCGACAGCCGGTACTGCCCGGTGCGGCCCAGCGGTGCCAGCGTCACCGGGATCAGCACGAGCGGCGAGCGCAGCGGGCGGCCGTCGAGTTCCCAGACCAGCGAGCCCAGCGCGAGGTAGAGGTTGTTGGCGCCGGTCTCCTCGAGGACCGTCTTGGCCTTGTAGGCGAGATTGCGCAGCTTGGGCAGGTAACCGCCGGTCGTGACGTCGGCGTGCACCTCGCGGCGGTCGACCAGCAGCTCGGTCAGCTGCTCCTCGGGCAGCTCGCGGGCGGTGGCGATGCCCCGCTCGGTCTGCACGGCGGCGAGCTGGTCGGTCGGAAGCAGGGTGATCGGCGTGCCGTCGTGCACGAAGTTCTCGAGGATGCCGAGCGCCGAGTCGGGCACGGTCAGCGCCAGGCCGGAGCGCTCGGTGTAGTTGATCAGCCGGTTGCGCAGGCTGAGGTCGAGCAGCGCGTTCTTCCACTGCTGCACCCGGGCCGGCGCCTCGGGCCGCGACGACGGGGTCGACGGCACCGGTTCCGGCCGCGCCGGCGCGCTGTGCAGCGCCGGCCGGTACTCGACGACCTGCAGGACGCCGTCCTCGTCGCGGGCGCGGGCCGGCAGCGGGAAGATGCCGTCCTTGCGGGCCCGGTGGACGTCGGTGACGCCGACGATCCGGTCGAGCTCGCCGGTCAGCCAGCCGGCGTAGGCGGGGCGGTGCAGGTCGGCGCCCGGCTCGCCCGTCGACGTGAGCAGGGTGGTCTCGACCAGCCCGATCAGGCCGAGGTCGACCAGGTTCACCAGGGCGGTGGCGTCGGTGGTCGCGGCGGACTCCGCCGACCGCTCCTCGCGCCAGTAGCCCAGGAACGCGTGTCCTTCCGCCAGCCACAGCAGCGGCCGGATGCCGGCCTGCTCCAGCGCCGCGGCCAGGACCACGACGGTGTCCAGCGGGGTGCCGACCCGCCAGGTGAGGACGTCGCCGGGCGAGCGCACCTGCTGCCCCAGGTCGGACCAGCTGACCGGCGGCTCGCTGTGGCGGATGCCCCGGCTCCGCAGCACGTCGGCGAGCGCCGAGACGATCTCGTCGACCCGCTCCGGCCCGTCGGCGTAGCCGGAGACCGTGCCGCGACCGGTGCGCTCCTCGAGCACGCCGGCGGCCTCGCTGACCAGGCCGGTGATCGCCGGGTGGTTGGGCATCACGTGCGCGGCGAGCATCTCCAGCGCCAGCAGCGGGGGAGTGGCCAGCCACTGCTGGGCGGCGAGCACCTGCACGACGCGGCTGCCCTCGCCGAGCAACGTCGTGCCGTCGTCGGTCCCGACCTCCACCTCGACCTCGATGACGCCGGGCCGCTGCTCCTCGACGTGCAGCATCGCCGCCGGGTCCATGACCAGGCCGAGGTCGGTCAGCACCGTCGTCCGGCCCTCGTCGAGGTCGGCGAGCAGCTCGACGGGGCGCGCGATCGGGCCCTCGGCGTCCCGGACGCCCAGGCGGACCGTCGCCGCCCGGACCGGACCGCCGAAGTTGGTCAACGCCAGGCGGGAGACCACCGGCACCCGGTTGTGGGCCAGCGCGTAGCTCAGCACCGGCGTGGAGGTGATCTCGATGGAGACGGCCGCCCGCGGGGCGACCACGTCGCCCAGCTGGATGTCGGCAGTGCTCTCCATGTCACCTGTCTACCGGGTCGGACGGATCGGCCCTCTCATGCTCCCCGACGGGTGGGACACATGTGACGCCTGCGCCGGTTCGTTGCCCGGGATCACAGATCGGTCCACGCGGGGTGGTCATTCGCCCGGCCGGGCCTGCCGATGACGCGCGGCCTCGTGTGTACGCCGTTCGCGTGGACCTGTCACGCCGAGCAGGCCACCACGACGCGTCCGGCGTTACCGTGCGGCATGGGGGAACGACACCCAGTGAGGCTGCCCACGATCGGGGAGCTGGTCGCCGAGGGTGCGGCCACGCTGCCCGAGCCGTTCACGCGCGCCGCGCTGATCAACTGGGTCAGCGCCCGGCGCCCGGACGTCGGCGTCGCGTCGATCTCGCAGCACATCCAGGTCGCCACCGACAACGCCAGCCATCCCTCCACGGGGCGGGCGCCACTGCTGCACCGCGTCGGCCGGGGGCAGTACCTGCGCTACCGCGGCCCGGAGGCCGAGACCCCTGAGGTCGCCCCGGACGTCGTGGCCGCCGCACGCGTCGTGCTGATCGGGTCGTCCGGCACCGGGTTCGCGCGTGCCCGTGACCACGCCGTCGCCGAGCAGCTGCCGTGGTTCGTGCTCAGCGCCAAGCACGGCCTGCTCGACCCCGGCGACGTCGTCGCGCCGTCCCGGGTCGAGCTCGCCGACCGGTCCGCGGGCTACCGCGCCGCCTGGGGCGAGTGGGTGGTGGCACAGCTGGCCGACCGCGTGCAGCTCCCCGGCCTGACCGTCGAGGTGCACGGTGGCGTCGACTTCGCGCAGCCGCTGCGCTCACCGCTCACGCGGCGGGGCGCCGCGCTGGAGCTCGCCCTGCCGGGCGCCTGGCGGGAGCCCGGAAGTCCCGCTCCGCACGACCGGACCGAGGACGGCGAAGGGTCCGCCCACCCCGTCCTGCACCGGCTGCGCGATCTGGTGACCCGGCACCGTCCGCAGGCGTCATAGCTGTCGCTCCGAGGGGCGTGTGTGACGGGTGCGGCGGACACGTTCCCCGCCCGCGGATCCCTGCCGATTGCGGTCGCAGCGGGGGTGCGAACGTGCCCCCACGTCGACGGGGAGGGAAGCCGTGACCGGGCTGGTGACCGCGATCCTGCTGGCGGCGGGAGTCGTCCTGCTGCTGGGGCTGGGCCTGTCCATCCGCTCCGGCCGCCGGCGCGCGGCGCAGCGACAGCGGGCGAGGACGCACGCCTCCGGCCCGGTCCCCCCGGTGCGGACCGCGCCGCGCATCGTCGACCGGCGCCCGTTCGCCGAGCCTGGCATGCGCGGCGAACTGTTCTGCTACGGCGGCGACGGCCCGGGCTTCGAGCTCGACGAGGAGTTCGCGGTCATCGACGTCGAGACCACCGGCTTCTCGCCCGCCAACGGCGACCGGATCGTCGAGGTCGCGATCGCCCGCGTCGACCGGCAGGGCCGGATCGCCGACGAGTACTCCACGATCCTCGACCCCGGCCGCGACGTCGGGCCGGTCTTCGTCCACGGCATCTCCAACTCCGAGGTGCGTGACGCCCCACGGTTCGAGGAGATCGCCGGCGAGCTGCTCGACCGCATGGACGGCGCGATCGTCGTCGCGCACAACGCCCTGTTCGAGGAGCGGTTCCTCGCCGCCGAGTTCGAGCGTGCCGGCATCGAGGTCCCGCTGACCCCGGCCCTCGACTCGCTGTGGCTGGCCCGCCGCAACGCTGCGCACGCCCAACCACAAGCTGACGACGCTGGCCCGCGCCGCCGGCCTGCCGACCGCGGGCGCGCACGCCGCGATGGCCGACGTCCGGACGATCGCGGGGCTGCTGCCCCGCATGCTGGCCGCCCACGGCCGGCCGCTGCACTTCATGACCGGCTACCGCCCCATGCCGGAGCTGCCGGTCGACGCGGCGCCGAGGACCCGGACCATCGTGCTGCCCAAGGGCGGCGACGCCTGGATGACGTCGCTCATGTCGCGGCTGCCGGAGCGCGTCGCCGCGGCCGCGGACTGCGCAGGCCAGAAGTACGTCGACGCCGTGGCCGACGCGTTCGAGGACGGCCGCCTGCTCGGGGGAGAGGCCCAGCTGCTCACCCGGCTGGCCGGATCGGCCGGCCTCGGCGCCGCGCAGGCCACCGCCATGCACGAGGGATTCCTCGACTTCATGCGCGCCGCGGTGACGGCCGACGCCATCCTGACCACGGCCGAGATCCGGCGGCTGCGCACCGCTGCCCACGCCCTCGGCCTGCCCGACTACTTCGACGACCTGCGGCCCACGTCGCCGGCGGACCTGGCCGCCGCGCGCGCCGTCGTCCCGACGCCCCGCGAGGTGCGGCTGTGCACCCACTGCCGCCGCCCCGGCCACGACCGGACCCGCTGCCCGGAGCTGGCCCTCGTCGGTCGCTGACCGGCGGGGCCCCGAAGGCGTTCCGGACGCCCGCGGAGGCGTGCGACGATGCGGCCGGAGGGGTTCCGGCCGGAGGGCGCGAGGACGAGGACGTGACCACGAGAAGCGAGATGCGGGTCTCCGACGCGGAGCGGCAGGCCGCGGCCGACCGGCTGCGCGCCTACCACGCCGACGGGCGCCTGGACCTCCTCGAGTACGACTCCCGGCTGGCCGCCGCCTACGCCGCGGTGACCTACGGCGACCTGGACAAGCTGTTCACCGACCTGCCGGCGACCACGCCGTCGGCCCCGGCGGCGACCCCGGCGGCGGCAACAATCGAGCCCAAGCAGGTGCTCGACACCATGGTCGTCGCCGACATGCACCTCGCCCTGAAGGTCCTCTGGACCATCTGGACCGGTGCGGTCCTCATCAACCTGACCGTCTGGCTGCTGGTCAGCCTCGGCAGCGGCGAGGCGGGGTACTTCTGGCCGATGTGGCTGGCCGTGCCGGGCGTCGCGCTCGTCGGCGCCACCGTGGGGGTCGAGTCGATCCGCCGCAACCGCCGCCAGGAGCGCCGACGGCTCCCGTAGTCCACACCTGGCCCTCAGGGGCCGACGAACCACAGGAGCTGGGTGTCCTCCCGCGGGGTGTCGCACTCGCCGATGAGCAGCGCCCCGCCCGGGGCCGGCAGCAGTGCCCGCACGTCCAGCCGGGGCGAGCAGCCCAGCAGGATCGATCCCCGGACCTCCCCGGTGGTCAGGTCGACGGCTCGCACGCCCTCCGCGGCGGGGATCAGCGCCCACACCTGCGCCGGCTCGACGACCAGCGCGTAGGTGAAGATGCGGTCCTCGATCTGGGCCAGCAGCGGCCCGGCGCCGCCGCCCTCGGGGATCGCCAGGATCCACCCGCCCTCGTCCACCTCGACCAGGAGGAACACCGTCCCGTCGGGCGTGGCGGCGACGGCCTGCGTCTCGGCACCCTCCGCGAGGTCGGTCGCCCGCACCCCCTTGCCGTCGGGCCGGAGGGAGGCGTCGAACCGCAGCAGCGTCGGGATCCGGTCGGTCAGCACCTCGGTGGGGGAGGCGTCGAACGCCACGGTCACCCCGCCGTCGGGGCGGGCCACGAGCCCCGCCAGCTGCCGGCCGACGGGGGCCTGCGACACGGCGGCGACGTCGTCGGTCACGTCCCGGTCCTCGACCACCACGCCGGTCCGGACGTCGACGGCGACCAGGCGCTCGTCGACGCCGTCGTCCCGCTCGACCGTCGAGAAGAGGTACAGCGCGCCGCCGGCCAGTGCGGAGCGCCCGGTCGCCGAGACGGTGCCCCGGCGCAACGGGACGACGACGCGCGAGCTCACGGCGCCGGTCGCCGGGTCCACGACGGAGAAGCCGGAGGCCCCGCCGTCCGGGGTGCGCAGCTGGCCGCTGACGACGACGGCGCCGTCGTCGGCGAGGTGCACGTCCCAGACGTCGTGCATGCGGGGGAGCGGGACCGAGGCCAGGACGGCCAGGGACCCCGGCGCCACGCTGACCACCTGGTGCGGCAGGTCGGGGTCCCGGGGCGTCAGCAGCACCACCGCCCCGCCGTCGGGGGTCGCGACGGCGGCGTCGGCCCGGGCGAAGACGCCTGGCGTCGCGGCGGTCAGGTCGAGGACGCCGCGCAGGGTCGTCAGCGGTCCGAGGCTCCCCGGGGCGTCGTCCGGGGGTCCCCTGTAGGGCTCGAGGTCGGTGGAGGCGTCCGTCGGCCGCGCCGGCAGCGGCGAACCGGGGGACGACGAGGCGGTGGGCTCCGGTTCGCCGTCGGACCCGGACGTGCAGCCGGCGAGCAGACCCGCGGTGAGCGCGAGCGCCAGCGCCGCCGTCCGCGTATCCGCCCTGGTCACTTGAGCCTCTTCATCCATGACGGTCTGGTTACAGGTCGTCCCAAGCGCCGGAAACCTCTCCTGCCCGGCCGCTCGGCCTGCGATTCTCCGCCCACGGGTGAACGGCCTGCCCGCCGACCAGAGGAGGCACCATGACGTGCGCACACTGCAACGCCGTCGAGCAGCGCGGGCGCTACTGCGTCGGCTGCGGCAAGTCGCTGCCCCCGTCGTCCCTGCCCGCGCGCCGGGTACGCCTCGCTCCCAAACACCTGCTCGACGACGACACCCAGCCGGTCCTGCGCTTCAACGTGACGCCGCGGCCCCCGGTCCGCGTGGAGCGGCACTCCACGGCGTCGGTCTGACCCGAGCTTTGGTACAGAAAGCCCCGCGGGACGCGGGTGCTTTCTGTACCCAAAGCGTGGTCCGGTCAGTGCGTGACGGCCAGTTCACGATCCTTCGTGGGGACGGCGGGCTGTCCGTCGGACTCGCGGATGCCGTACCGGGCGTAGAGCCGGCGCAGCGGCCGCGGCGCGTACCAGTTGGCCCGGCCGAGGAGCCGCATCGTCGCCGGCACCAGCAGGACCCGGACGATCGTCGCGTCGATCACCACGGCGATCAGCATGGCGACGCCGATCATCTTGATGAACGTGATCCCCGACAGCGAGAACGCGCCGATCACCACGAGCAGCAGCAGCGCCGCGCTGGTGATGATGCCGCCGGTCCGCTGCAGCCCCGTCGCCACCGCCGTCGTGTTGTCGCCGGTGAGGTCGTACTGCTCGCGGATCCGCGACAGCAGGAAGACCTCGTAGTCCATCGACAACCCGAAGACGATCGCCAGCACCAGGATCGGCTGGGTCGCCTCGACGAACCCGGTGGGCGTGAAGTCCAGGAACCCGGACAGGTTGCCGTCCTGGAAGATCCACACCAGCGCGCCGAACGAGGCGCCGATCGACAGCACGTTCATCACCAGCGCCTTGAGCGGCAGCACGATCGAGCCGAACGCGAGGAACAGCAGCACGAACGTCGTCGCGACCACCATCAGCGCCATCCACGGCAGCAGCGAGCCGAGGCTCTCCAGCAGGTCGGTGAGCACCGCACTCTGGCCACCGACCAGCACCTGGACCCCCTCGGGGGCCGGCACGTCGCGGATCTCGTTGACCAGTGCCCGCGCCTCCTCGGCCACCGGGTCGCCGTCGTAGGCGATCGCGACCCGGGCGGTGTCGCCCGCCGCGCCGGTCACCGTCGCGCCGTCCACCCCCGGGGCCGCCGCGACCGACTGGACGTAGGCCTGCAGGGCCGAGCCGCCCGCCGCCGAGTCGACGGCGTCCGGCAGGGTGACGATCGCCTCGATCGGGCCGGACGGGTCGGCCGGAAAGTCCTCGCGGATGGTCTCGGTGACCACCCGGCTCTCCGTGCCGGCCGGCAGGGCCCGCTCGTCGATGCCGCCGAACTCCACCCGCAGGAACGGGAGGGTCAGGGCGCCCAGCAACGCCACCGTGGCAACGGTGATCAGGACCGGACGACGCATCACGCTGTGCGCGATCCGTGCCCACGCGCCGTGATCCTCGGTGCGGGCCGTGGCGACCGGGCGCCGGAACACCCGCCGCAGCCACGGGCGGACCGACAGGGCGTCCACCTTCGGGCCCAGCATCGCCAGCAGGGCCGGCAGCAGCGTCAGCGCCGCCAGCATCGCGATGAGGACGGCGCTCATGCCGCCGAAGCCCATCGAGCGCAGGAACACCTGCGGGAAGATCAGCAGCCCCGCCAGCGAGATGGCCACCGTGATCCCGGAGACCGCCACCGTGCGCCCGGCGGTCGCCATGGTGCGGGCCAGCGCCGTCTCGACGTCCCGCTGACGGCGGACTTCCGTGAAGACGGGCAGGGCTGTTTGAACGGAGCGCGTCGTGTTCTTAAGCCAAACACCAGACGTTCTGTAACAAAATATTGTGACAAAAATCATGCATCGTCAGGCTGGTAAAAACAACTGTTTGTTTGTCAGTGAAGAAACAGGAATTGTAAACTCACTCCATTCTGCTGAAGGACAACATGGCACTGCAAAAACATATTCTATATGCTTTGGGAGTCGCTGTCTTGAATTCATCTCACGCTTGGTTTATCTGCTAAAAAACCCTTTTGGGTAAAATACAATGTGCTGGTAGTGGCTCATGCCACCACTGGCTCACAGGCCTCCTCCCAGCCTTCTGCTAAGTACAGGCACTTTTTGTCAGCAACCCCACTGTTAAAAATACAAAAACAGGCGCCTGCATGGGCCTCTCATGTTTTAATTCGAAGTGCAGTGACTGGCACTGCAGCTCACTGTACATGACTCCGCCTGTCTGTATTTATTTTAGGAATACAGGCATAGTGAGAACATTGGCTCAGGCATTAATCTCAGGCCATGGCACTCCGTGTGGCCTGGCTTCGCTGGCTACAGGCCATCGCTGTCAAATCATCACTGCAGCCCTAACACAATAACATCACCACCACCACTAACTGCCTCCGCTCGGCCACCTCCACGGCGCGCGAGCTGTCGCTGTCGGGGTCCTCGAAGCCGCCGCCGGTCATGGCGCCGAAGACTCCGGTGCCCCAGACGCCGGCGAACGCGACGAACGCGACGGCCAGTGCCACCACCCACCGGCGACGCCGGTAGATCACTCTGCCGAGGCTCTCGAACATGGCATCTCCAGTGATAACGTCGAGTTGAGTGAACGGCGTTAGCTAACGGTGCTCACTGTGCATACACCGTTTACTCTTGTCAACCCGGAGGTGCGTGGAGATGGCGAATCCGTCGGTGGAGGTGCTGAGCCGGCGCGACCGGCAGCGCGCCGACACGGTCCGTGAGATCAAGGAGACCGCCCGGCGGCTGCTCGTCGAGCAGGGGCCGGAGGGGCTGGCCCTGCGCGCGGTGGCCCGGGAGATGGGGATGACGGCGCCGGCGCTCTACCGGTACTTCGCCAGCCGCGAGGACCTCGTCGAGAACCTCATCGTGGACCTCTACGACGAGCTCAGCGACTTCATGGAGGCCGCTCGCGACGCCGTGCCCACCACGACGGCTCGGCGCCTGATCGCCGCCAGTCGGGCGTTCCGCACGTGGGCGACCACGCACCACGCCGAGTTCGGCCTCGTCTTCGGCAGCGGTCTGGAGGCGGTCGTCCCCGGCGCCGAGGTGGAGGCGCTCCGCGACGGCCCGATCCAGGCCGCCGGTCAGCGTTTCGGCGGCATCTGCGCGGCCCTGCTGGCGCAGCTCTACCTCGAGCAGCCCTTCCCGATCCCGGCCGACGCAGAGCTCACCCCGCAGCTCAAGGAGCAGCTGCAGACCTGGTGCGAGAAGCTGCCCGTGCCGCTGCCGCTGGGCGTCACCTACGTCTTCCTGCACTGCTGGATCCGCCTCTACGGCATGGTCTGCATGGAGATCTTCGGGCACCTCCGGTTCGCCCTCGACGACGCCGAGCCGATGTTCGAGGCCGAGCTGTACAGCCTCGCGGAGCGATTGGGCGTGGCCGACCAATACCTGCCGCCGGCCTCGTGAGCCGCGCCCGCCGCATGTGTGCGCGCACCTTCGCCGTGTCGGTGGAAGTGCGCGGCGCACGGCGCGGATCCCCCGCACGGCGAAGGTGGCCGGCCGAGTCGCCGCTGCGGACGCCCGGCGGGGGCCCGGCACCGCGTGACCAGGCTCACTGCTAGCAATACGCTTGCAGGAGTTAGCACCGTGGGTGGACGGGGCATTGACCGGACCGTCAGGTCATCCCCGATCCTTACGGAGTTGTTTCCTCATGTCCGACAAGAACGCCAAGCTGATCAACCAGCTGCGCGCTCTGGTCCTGCTCACCCAGACCGAGGAGCAGGTCGCGCGGACCCGCGTCTCGCAGGCCCGGACCGACGCCGTCCGCCGCGAGCTGCAGCAGAACGCCGACAACGCCGCGGCCCGCACGCTCGAGATCACCGAGCAGCTGCGCGCGCTCGGTGGCGTCCCGGACGTCGTCACCCCGGCGATCGGCCGGCTGACCGCCGTCCTCAAGGCGACCTTCGAGCAGGCCGCTCCCTTCGAGGAGGCCCTGCTGACCGACCTGCAGCTCGAGCACCAGCTGCTCGACCGCGCCCGGTACCTGAAGGTTCTGGCCGACCAGGCCAAGGAGACCAAGGTCCGGCAGCTCGCCGAGAAGCTCGTCGACGCCCACGAGGCGACCGTCGAGTGGCTCACCGTCGTGCTGGCCGAGGAGGCCATGGGCGGCCCGGCCGCGCTGGTCCCGACCCCGGTGCAGAAGGTGGCCGGTGGTGTCGCCCGCGCGGTCAACGCGCCGGTGCGGTTCTGGGCCAACACGGTCAACAACGCCGTCGACACCGTCAAGCACGCCGGCGAGGAGACCTCCGACCGGTTCGCCGCGGTGACCGACCGCGCGCAGCAGTTGGGCGACGCCGTCCGCGAGACGCTCACTGCCGGCCGCAGCGCCTCGCTGCGCCGCGCCGAGCAGATCGCCCGCCGCGAGGGCGACAAGGACGCCGCCGACGCCGCCAGGTCCGCCCGTGAGGAGCTCGGCGACGTCTCCGCCGACGAGCTGCCGATCAAGAACTACGACCAGCTCTCCGTCGGCGACGCCGTGAAGGCCATCAAGGGCCTCAAGGAGCCGCACGACATCCGCGTGGTCATCCGCTACGAGGAGACCCACAAGGGCCGGGCGAACGTGGCCAGCGCCGCGCAGACCCAGCTCGCCTCGCTGGCCAAGGAGGCCGTGGGCGTCGACAGCTGAGAAAGGACCCCCTCCTCCCCACCCCTCGCCCGCTCGGGGCGGTGCCCTGGAGGGGGCCCGAGGGCCCGCACCCCGGCCGGGGTGCGGGCCCTCCGTGCGTCCTCGTGCCCGGTGCGTAGCGCCCCGCCCGGTCACGAACAGGTAACGGGCATTCCGCGGCGCGGCAGAACGGCGCCCCGGTCCGAACGGGGAAGGTACGACTCATGAGCATCACGCCCGAGGCCCTGGAAGCGGAGTTCACGCTGACCACGGCCGCCACCCGCCTGGACTTCCTCAGCCGCCGCGACAACGGCGACACCGCGCTCAACACGGTGCGCGACGAGGGGCCGGACGACTGGAGCTCGATCAAGGACATCGACACCTCGCTCGACAGCTACGAGGCGCTGGAGCTGCTGGCACTCGGCGAGGTCATCTCCCGCAAGGCCCACGACAGCCAGCTCATCGGCATCCGCGCGGCGCTGCGGGGCGGCGTCGGCTGGGACGAGATCGCCCAGGCCCTCGGCGTTCCGCCGGACGTGGCCTGGGACTCCTTCGCCGAGTCGGTCGCGCAGCGGCTCGACCCCGATGCCGCGGCCCGGGCCCTCGAGCTGGCCGGCGCACGCCCCGGCGGCTGAGTCACCGGCCGCGGGCCCGCAGCACCGCCTCCACCCGGTCGCGGGCCTGCAGCTTGGCCAGCACGTGCGACACGTGATTGGCCACTGTCTTGGCGCTGACCTGCAGCTCGGCGGCGATCCGGCGGTTGTCCCAGCCCTCGGCCATCAGCGAGAGCACCTCCGACTCGCGGTCGGTCAGCTCCGGGAAGGCCGGCGTCGGCGGCCGGTCGAGCGCGGCGAGCAGGCGCCCGGCCACCCCGGCACCGAACACCGCACCGCCGGCGGCGACGGCCCGTACCGCGGCGAGCAGCTCCTCCTGGCCGGCTCCCTTGGGCACGTAACCGCGTGCCCCGGCCCGCATCGCGGCGAGCACCGACTCGTCGTCGTCCAGCATGGACAGCACGAGCACGGCGCTGTCGGGGCAGGCCCGGGCGATCCGGCGGGTCGCCTCCAGTCCCGACATCCCGGGCAGCGTGAGGTCCATCAGGACGACGTCGGGGCGGGTGAGGGTGGCCTCGCGGACGGCGCCCTCGCCGTCGGCGGCATCCGCGACTACCTCGGTGTCGCCCACCGAGGACAGCAGCCCGGTGACCCCGGCGCGGAACAGCGGATGGTCGTCGACGACCAGGACGCGGATCACGACGGGTTCCTCGGCCGGACGGCGCGGACGACGGTGCCGCCCCCGGGTCGGGGCAGCAGGTCCAGCGAGCCGCCCAGCTCCTCGGCCCGTTCGCGCATGGTCTCGGCGCCCGAGCCCACGCCGGCATCGTCGGGAAGGCCGCGCCCGTCGTCGGCGACCCGGACCACCAGGTGCCCGTTCTCGCCGCGGACCGAGACGTCGCAGGAGCCTGCGCCCGAGTGGCGCAGCACGTTGGTCAGCGCCTCCTGCACGATCCGGTAGGCGGCCAGCTCGACCGCCGCGGCGGGGGAGTCGGCGCCGTCGGTGACCAGCGAGACGGCGGGGCCGCCGGCCGGCGTCCGGTCGACCAGCCGGCGCAGTGCCTCGGGCAGACCGAGCTCGTCCAGCGGGACGGGCCGCAGGCCCTCCACGAGCCGCCGCACGTCGGCGATCGCCGCCTGGACGTCGGCCCGCATCTCGCGCAGCAGCGGTTCGTCCCCGAGCAGGTTGCGCGCCGTGTCCAGCTTCAGCGTCAGCCCCGCGAGCGCCGGGCCGAGCCCGTCGTGCAGGTCGCGCCGCAGCCGCCGGCGTTCCTCCTCGCGGGCCACGACCAGCCGTTCCCGCGAGTGCTGCAGATCGGCGTGCAGCCGGGCGGCCTGGACCGCCGGCGCCAGCGCGGCGGCCAGCTCGGCAAGCACGTCCTCGTCGCGACGGCGCCGTCGCCCGCCCCCGACCACCAGCTCGCCGACCGGCGTGCCGGCGTGCACCAGTGGCAGCCGGCGGGGGGCATCGCCCGGCGGCCCGCCCGCGGACGCCAGCGGCTGCCCCTCTGCCGTGGTGACCGAGAGGTGGTCCAGGTGCAGCGACTGCACGGTCGCCGCCAGCACGTCGGGCAGCGCGCGCTCCGGCCTGGTCGCCTGCTCCAGCCGGGTGTGCAGCGACCGCACCAGCGCCTGCGGGTCGTCCCAGGCGCCGAAGGTGAGCCGGTTGACCGCACCCTGGATCACCTCGCGCAGCGGCTGGAACGCCACGGCGACCACGGCCGTCGCGGCCCACGGCAGCCAGCCGGCCCCGCGTTCGTCCAGCATCGCGCCGACGCCGGCCACCACCAGTACGTACACCGCCACCACCGCCGCGGTGAGCACGGTCCACAGCAGCGCCCGGTTGACGAGCACGTCGAGCTCGTAGAGGCGGTGCTGCAGGACGGCGACCCCGACGGCGATCGGCAGAGCGGCCACCGCCAGTGAGAACACCGGCGCCGCGGGCACCCCCGAGAACAGGAGGACCACCCCGGCCACCGCCACCACCAGGCCGAGCGCGAACCAGCCGACCTGCTGCCGGACCAGCGCGTCGCCGTGCCGCCAGCGACGGGCCACCGCGACCAGGCCGGCGACCAGGCAGGCCGCGCCGAGGGCGGCCACGACCAGCGCGGTGGCCTCCCACACGGCGGTGAGCGACCTCGGCAGGCCGATCGGGTTGTCGATCGCGGCCAGCCGGTCGTCGACCAGCGTCGGCTGGGCGAGCATCATCGCCGCGAACAGGCCGAGGTCGGCGGCGGCCAGGCGCAGCCACCACCGCCAGACACCGGACGCGCCGTCGGGGAACAGCAGGGGCAGGAGGACGGCCAGCAGCATCCAACCCAGCCCGCGGACCGTGAACGCGACGGCCAGCAGCCCCGCCGCGAGCGCGTCGGTCCCGGTGGCGAGCCGGTCCACCAGCAGCTCGACGGGCAGCGAGGCGAGTCCCCAGGCCGCGCCGCCGACGAGGAGTGCCCGGCCGACGGGCTGACCCGGGCGACCGCTCAGGACCAGGGCGCCGACGCCGCAGCAGGCCGGGACCACGACGGCCTCGACGATCCGGGCCTGCTCCTGCCCCAGACCGGCGCGCCAGGCGACGACGGCGGCGGCGAGAGCCGACACCGCCGTCGCGAGCACCGTCGCCCAGAGGGCAGCCGACCGCGCGGTGCGCCGTCGGTCAGCCGGGGTGGGCATGGCCGCATCGTCGCCCAGGACGGGGCCGAACGGGACGGTCTGTCACGCGCCCGTGCGCTCGGGGTGCCGGAGCAGGCTGATCGACACCGCCAGCACCCACACCAGACCGAGAAGACCGAGCACGTCGGTGGGGCCGTCGGCGGCGAAGGGAAGGCTGGCGACCAGGGCCACTCCCAGGGCGATCCCCGAGGGTCCGGCCCACCGGGGCAGCGTGCGCGTCGCCCGTGCGGCCGCCCCGGTCGCCGCGAGGAACAGGGCGAACGGGACCAGGGCGATGAAGTAGCTGAGGGACCGCAGGTCGTTCAGCGCGGTCAGCACCGCCGGGTCCGTCGTGCCGTGGGAGGCGAGCCAGAGCGCCGCGGCGCCGGCCGACATCCCCGGCGCGAGGCAGACGGCGACGTAGACCGTCGCCGCCATCCGGGCGGTGGGCGCCAGCAGCCCGTCGGCCAGGGCCGAGCCCCGCACGCGCGAGGTCAGCAGCGCGGCGAAGGCCAGGAAGAGCACCAGCCCCAGCACCTCGATGATGCCGCCGGTCAGCGTCCTGGCCAGGCCGGCGCCGGTGTAGAAGGCCACGACCTCGCTCTCGGGGAGGTGATCGTGGCGTGCGTGGGCGCCGCGATGGCGAAACCGGCGGCGACGAGCACGATGCTCGCGACGCCGATGCCGGCGCCGATGCGGGTGGTGCGGGCGTCGGTCGCCCCGCGGTCGGTCGGTCGCTCCGTGGTGGTGACGGTGGTGGTCATGCCTCCACGGTGGGGCGGACCGGCGTCGGGCACATGAGTCGACGTCCCGGCCGGGCCGGGATCCTCTCCCGACCCCTGCGGGAGGATCAGCGGACCTGCACGCCTCGCCAGAACGCGACCCGCCCGGTGATCTCCTTCGCGGCGTCCTTGGGTGTGGGGTAGTACCAGGCGGCGTCCCGGTTCACCTGGCCGTCGACCTCGAGGGAGTAGTAGGAGGCCGTGCCCTTCCACGGGCAGACGGTGTGGGTGTCCGATGGACGCAGGACGTCGTCGCGCACGGCCTCGCGCGGGAAGTACGCGTTGCCCTCGACGGTGACGATGTCGTCGGACTCGGCGATGACGGTGCCGTTCCAGGTCGCAGTGGTCATGCCGGAGGCGAACGCGCGGTGGCGTTCGACTAGTCCCGACTAGTCCCCGTCCGGCAGCGACGCCGCGGGTTCCGGGTGGGGGAGCCACCCCCCTCGGCTCGACGAGGGGGATGATCGACAGGTCGACACATCGACTGGTCGACCTGTCACCGGGAGGACGCATGACGCAGGCCCCCGAACCGCCGGACGGCGGACGCCGCTCGAACGATCCCGACGAGGTCACCCGCCGCGGTGCGAGCGGACGGCGGCTGGTCGCACTCGTCGCCGTCGGCGTCCTGGTCGTCGTCCTCGTCGTGTGGCTGGTCCTCTACCTCACCGCCAGCGAGACCTCCGACGAATCGATGGGACCGGGCCACCCGGCGGTGCCGGCGTCAGCGGTGCAGTCAGTGGTGCAGTAGCGCGAACGTCGCGACCGCGTGCACCAGGCCGCGGTCCTCCTGCTCGACGTCGGCCTCGCAGACCGTGAGGTGCTCGCCCTTGGTGCGCAGGCGCGCCGTCACCACGAGTTCCCCGGGCCTGCCCGGCCGCAGGTAGGTGACGGTCAGCTGGCTGGTGGCCGGCACGTCACCGTCGCCGGCCACGGTACGGACCGCCGTCCCCATGGCCGTGTCCACCAGCGTCGCCAGGACGCCGCCGTGCACGGTGCCGGCCGGGTTGAGGTGCTCCTCCCGCGCCTCGAACCGGATGCTGGCCGAGCCGTCGTCGGCTCGCTCGACGTGGACACCCAGCCGCTCCGCGAACCCCCGGCCGCCGCATTCCCCATGTCCGGCCCCTACCCGGCTGTGCCGGTATGACGCACGGCGGTCCGGTGGGGCGGACGAAACCGTTCGTTACCGCACCGTGACTGAACGTGTGCCCTCCGGCGGGTCCCCGTCGGTGAAGCTTCCCCGCGATCCGCACCACGACCCGCACCGCGACCCGCACCACGACCCGCACCGCGACCCGCACCGCGACCCGCACCGCCAGCCGACCGCACGGGAGACCCGCCATGACCACGTCCGAGATCCAGCCGCCCGCCCAGCAGCCTGTCCAGGGTGGCTACCCCGCGCCGGCCGAGCCCGAGCAGAAGAGCGGCGCCAAGAAGTGGGCGTCGATCGCCGGCACCGTCGTGGTCGTCGGCGGGGTCGCCGCGTACAACTTCACGGGTGGCTTCGGACTCGGCAACCCCGAGGTCGGCGACTGCGTGAAGATGACCAGCGAGACCGAGTTCGAGACCGTCGACTGCGGTGCCGGCGACGCCGAGTACAAGGTCGTCGGCATCGACGAGCAGGAGATGACCTACCCGGAGTTCGAGGCCGCCCCGATCGAGGACATCTGCGTCGACTTCGCGACGACCGAGGTGGCCCTCTGGATCGGCGACATCGTCACCGAGCCGGGCACGATCTACTGCGGCGCGGCCCTCTGATCCACCGCACGTCCTGATCCACCGCACGTCCCGAGTGCCCCGCCGGTCCGCCGGCGGGGCACTCGTCGTCTCAGGACGTCGTGCCGACGCCCTCGAGTGCCGAGCGGTCCCCGGCTCTCGAGCGCGAGATCACGCTCAGCGAGCCGTCGGACTCCAGCACGACCGCCGCCACGTCGGACAGGTCGCCGCTGCCGGTGGAACGCACCGCCTGGCGGATCTCGTCGAGAGTCACCCGCTGACGCAGGAGCGCCTGCGGGAGGGGACGGCCGTCCTCCAGCAGCAGCGTCGGACGGGCGGTGACCGTCGCGCGGCCACGTGTCGTGCGGGCCGTCGTCCAGGCCACCGCGAACTGCAGTGCCGCCAGCAGGGCCAGCGCCGCGGCACCCTCGGCCCAGGCCACGTCGCTGCTCAGCAGGATGGTGGCAAGCGTCGAGCCGAAGGCCACGCTCACCACCCAGTCGAAGGCGTTGAGCTTGGCCAAGGTGCGTTTTCCGGAGAACCGCAGCACCACCACCACGGTGACGTAGGCAGCCGCTCCGACGGCGAGCACGCGTGCGATGTCGGACCAGGAGTCGAACCACATGGTCCCGCCCATACCCGCGCCGCCCGAAGGCACCGTCGTTGGGCAGACTGCGGAGAATGCTCTGGATCGACTGGCTGCTCACCGGGGTCGGCGCCGTGGTCGTGCTCGTGGCCCTCCGCGACATCTTCCACACGATCTGGCACCCGAGCGGCCGCGGCGACCTCAGCCACCTGGTGATGCGCGGCCTCTGGCGGCTCGGCCGGCGCCGCCGCGACCAGGGGGCCGCAGGGGTGCTCACGGGACCGCTCGCCCTGGCCCTGGTGATCGGGATGTGGCTGGTGCTCATCATCGGGGGCGGTGCCCTGGTGTACCTGCCGCACCTCCCGGAGGGCTTCCTCTTCCAGAGCGGCGTGGACGTGAGCGAGCGCAGCGCCGTGCTCGACGCGGTCTACCTCTCCACCGTCACGCTCGCGACCCTCGGCTTCGGCGACATCGTGCCGCAGGCCGGCTGGCTCCGGATCGTCGTCCCCATGCAGGGGCTCATCGGGTTCGCCCTGCTCACCGCATCGGTCACCTGGGTGCTGCAGGTGTATCCCGCACTCAGTCGGCGGCGGGTGCTCGCGGTGCGACTCGCCCTGCTGCGCACCGTGCCGCCCGGAGAGCTCCTCGGCGACCCGCAGTCCACGTTGGCCGCCCCGCTGCTGGACGGCCTGGCGGGTGGGCTGGTCCAGGCCCGCGTCGACGTCACGCAGTACAGCGAGACCTACTACTTCCGGGACGGTGTCGAGGAGGCGGCGCTGCCGGCCATGCTCTCGGTCGCATCCGACCTGTGCGCTGCGGGCCGCACCGCACCACGGACGGACGTCCGCGTCGCCGCCGACCTGCTGGGCACCGCGATCGCCGACTTCGCGCGGGTCCTCGACGAGCAGTTCCTGCGGGTCGGCGGCTCGACCGGCGACGTGCTGGCCGCGTACGCGGCGGCGCACCACTACGGGCGTCAGGCCTGAGTGGGGGATTCCTTCGGCTCGGTCGCCCTGCGGTAGAGGGCCCGCCCGGGCGCGGCGGTGATCCCGTGCACGACGGTGCTCGCCGCGACCACCAGCGTGCCCGCCGCGATCACCGTCGGCTCGGCGCCCAGCCGCTCGGCCTCCATGGACAGGTAGAAGATCGCCGAGACCCCGATGGGCCCGAACCAGCCCAGGTGCAGGGCGTCGGGCAGGCCCAGCCCGAGCGGGCGCCGCAGCAGCAGGACCACGGGCAGCCGCCGGAGCACCAGGACACCGACCGCCAGGGCGACGCCCGCCGTCCCGAGCTCGGCCCACGCCGACCAGGGCAGCGCGGCGCCGAGCGCGATGAAGAGGGGGACGACGAGGAACCGGTTCACGGCCTCGTCGATCGGCGCGTCCGTCGTCCGCTCCGCGCCGGTGGCCACGACGTTGAACGCCAGGCCGCAGACGAAGACGGCGAGCACGCCGTCGACCTTCATGATCCCCGACAGCCCGAGCACGGCGAAGGCCAGGACGACGGTGAACAGCGCCAGGGGACCGGGATCGGTGGCCCCGTGCTCCTCGCCGGACCGGAGCGCCCGGCCGCCCAGCCAGCCCAACAGCGCCCCCACGGCCACGGCTCCGGCCACCTGCCACAGCGACTCCAGGACGGCCGCACCACCGGTGAGCGGACCGGCCAGGGCGACGGCGAGGAGCACGATCGGCAACGCCAGGCCGTCGTTGGCCCCGGACTCCAGCGACAGGATCTGCCGGTCGCGGGCGGGCAGGTCCTCCTCGGCCGGTGTTCCGGTGACCACGTTCGAGGCGAGCACGGGGTCGGTCGGGCAGAGCGCCGCACCGAGCAGCGCGGCCGACCCCAGGCCGAGCCCCAGCAGCGCCGCAGACAGGCCCGCCGTCACCAGCGCCATGACCGGCATCGCGACCGCGAGCAGGATCAGCACCGGACGCAGCCGGGACCGGGCCGCGCCGAAGGGGTAGCGCAGCGCGACGCTCATGACCGAGATCGCCAGCAGCAGGCGGGTCGCGGTGTGCGCCCAGGTGTGGTCCTCGGTCAGCGGCGCCAGGGGCAGCAGGCCCAGGACGGCCGGGCCCAGGAGAACGCCGACGGCGAGGCCGACGAGGGGCTCCGACAGGGGCAGCCGCCGGAGCCGGGTGGAGAGGGCCGCGATCCCGATGCCCAGGACGCCCCCGGCGAGCAGGAGGAGGTCGATCGTCACCGGGTGCCACTGCCCGCGACGGCGTCGTCCGATGCGCCGGGAAACGCAGGTCCCCCGAGACCGATGGCCCGCTCGCGGCCCAGGAAGTACGCGCCGAGGGCCCCCGCCACGGTGGCGAAGACGGCGACCGAGTAGACCGCGAGGACGACGTCCAGGACGCGGGCCAGACCTCCGTCGGCCGTGAGCGGCTCACCGCTGACCGTGGCCAGCGCGGCGTCGTAGAGGGCGGGACCGTAGGCGTCATAGGCGCCGACGACGTAGAGCAGCTGACTCGCGGCCAGGATGACCACTCCCGTGACGGCGGTGAGCCAGCCGAGCCGCCCGGAGAGCAGCCGCCCGGCCGATCGCGAACCGCGCACGGCGGCCGACACCACTCCGCCGACCCGTGCGGCACGCAGCAGGGTCAGTGCGCGGGCGAACCGCAGGAAGGGCAGGGCGAGGAAGATCAGCTGCCACCAGTTCCGCGACCAGAACCGCCGTCGGTCCCGGGCGCTCACGGCGCGGTAGGCGAACTCGGCCACGAAGACGACCCAGGCCAGCCATCCCAGGACGCTGAGGGTGGTCACCAGCCAGGCGTCCCGGGCCAGCGACTGCCCGAGGACGACGAGGACGAAGACCAACCCCAGGATGCCCATCGGCTTGTCGAGGCGCCTGGCCAGCCCCTCGGTCTCGGGGTCGTCCGCGGGGTGCTTCTCCGACGGTTGCATGCCGAGCGCTTACCCGAGGCCGCCGCCCGATCGACCGCCCGGAAAATTGTTGTGTCGTCGTGTCGATCCGGGCGAGGGTCGTTCGACGTCTCGGTAGAACGGGGTCCACGCCGGTCGGCAGGACCGGCCCCCGTCCCGACCGGAGGAGACCGCAATGCGCTTCATGGTGATCGTCAAGGCGACCGAGGCCAGCGAGCGGGGCGAGCTGCCGAGCACGGACCTGCTCGAGGCGATGGGCGCCTACAACGAGGAGCTGGTGAAGGCCGGCATCATGCTGGACGGCGACGGCCTGCGCCCGAGCTCGTACGGCGCCCGCGTGCAGTTCGACGCGGAGGGCAACACCACGGTCGTCGACGGCCCGTTCGCCGAGACCAAGGAGCTGGTCTCCGGCTACTGGGTCTTCGAGGTCTCCTCCCGCGAGGAGGCGATCGAGTGGGCGAAGAAGGCGCCGTTCCGCGGTGGTGAGCTCGAGATCCGTCCCTTCTCGGTCGCCGAGGACTTCGGTGACGCCTTCACGCCCGAGCTGCAGGAGAAGGAGAACGAGCTGCGCGAGGCCGTGGCTCAGCGCGGCGCGTGACCCTGCCGCCCGCGCCGGCGGCGTCGACGGCGAACCTGCACCGCGTCGTCGACGCCGTCTGGCGCATGGAGTCGGCCAGGCTGATCGGTGCCCTCACCCGCGTCACCGGCGACGTCGGCCTGGCCGAGGAGCTCGCGCAGGACGCCCTCGTCGCGGCGCTCGAGCAGTGGCCCGGGACCGGGGTGCCGGCCAAGCCGGGCGCCTGGCTCATGGCCACCGCCAAGCACCGGGCGATCGACACGTTCCGCCGGTCGGCGAACCTCCGGCGCAAGACGGAGCTGCTCGGGCGCGACCTCGAGGAGGCCGACGAACCCGACTGGGCGGCCGAACTGGACGAGGTGGTCGAGGACGACGTCCTGCGGCTGATCTTCATCGCCTGCCACCCGGTGCTCTCCCGCGAGGCCCGGGTCGCGCTCACCCTCCGGCTGGTCGGCGGCCTGACCACCGACGAGATCGCCCGCGCCTTCCTCGTGCCCGAGAAGACGCTGGCGCAGCGGATCGTGCGGGCCAAGCGCACGCTCACCGCCGCGCACGTGCCCTTCGAGATGCCGGCCGGCACCGAGTTCGACGCGCGGGTCGGGTCGGTCCTCGAGGTGCTGTACCTGATCTTCAACGAGGGTTACTCCGCGACGGCGGGAGAGGACCTCGTGCGCCCGTCCCTGTGCCAGGAGGCCATGCGTCTGGGCCGGATCCTGGCGGGCCTGGTACCGCGCGAGCCGGAGGTGCACGGCCTGGTCGCGCTCATGGAGATCCAGGCCTCGCGGCTGGCCGCCCGCGTCGGCCCGGCCGGTGAGCCGGTGCTGCTGACCGAGCAGGACCGCAGCACCTGGGACCGCATGCTGATCGCCCGCGGGCTCGCCGCGCTCGACCGCGCCGAGGGTCGTGCCGCGGACCAGGGCCGGGCGCTCGGGCCCTATGCGCTGCAGGCCGCGATCGCCGCCTGCCACGCGCGCGCGGCGACGATCGAGGACACCGACTGGGCGCGCATCGCCGCCCTCTACGAGGCGCTGGCCGCGCTGACGCCGTCCCCGGTGGTGGAGCTCAACCGCGCCATGGCCGTCTCCCGGGCCTACGGCCCGGCGGCCGGCCTGGAGCTGGTCGATCGCCTGGTCGACGTCCCGGCGCTCCGTGGGTACCACCTCCTGCCCAGCGCCCGGGGTGATCTGCTCGAGCAGGTGGGACGGCGCGAGGAGGCGCGCGCGGAGTTCGAGAG
Organism: Blastococcus sp. PRF04-17; assembly: GCF_023016265.1. Classification (GTDB taxonomy): domain Bacteria; phylum Actinomycetota; class Actinomycetes; order Mycobacteriales; family Geodermatophilaceae; genus Blastococcus_B. The sequence goes on from NZ_CP095412.1 coordinate 142,025, forward strand.
GGCCGCGTCGCTCACCCGCAACGAGCGGGAGCGGAGGCTCCTGCTGGACCGGGCGACGGCGTGCGCGCCCCGGCTCGACGGCTGAACGCCGGTCAGCCGCGGACGAGCCGCCGGGCGTGGTCGGCCTCGGCGAAGTCGACGGGGGAGGGGCCGGACTCGACCAGCTGCCAGGTGGTCCGGGTGCCGTCAGGGGTGTCGCCCCAGCCGCGGGCGAGCACCTCGTCGACCATGCGGCGCACCCGCGGCTCGTCGGCCGGCTCGGCGGCGAAGAGCAGTCGCAGGGTGAGCTCGCTGCCGGAGCGGTGCACCCGGGTGTGGTGCGGTGCCAGCGGGCAGGGCGGCTCGTGGGTCCAGCTGCCGCACAGCGCCGTCGTGATCGCGCCCCCGGGCGCGTGCTCGTCGCCGTCGTCGTCGAGCACGAGGACGGCGTCGTGCGCGAACGGCTGCCGGGTCATCGCTGCTCGGTCGCTCCCTCCCGCTCGAGTGTCGCGCGCAGCCGCTCGAGGGTGGTGCGCATGCCCTCGCGCAGCGCGGCCCGCCGGTCGGAGCCGCCGAAGACCTTCTCGATGACCAGCCAGCCGAACCGGCTCACCGGCCGCTGCACCGTGTAGCTCTCGGTCACCCGGGTGCCTCCGTCGACGGGTTCGAGAAGGTAGCGCCAGGCGATGGTGCCGGAGAAGGGCTCCGTGCGCGTGAACGCGAACTCCCGGCCCGGCTCGGCGACGGTGACCACGGGCCGGTTCCTCCACCGCCGTCCGTTCGCCGCGGTGTTCACCGACTCGAACCGCGCTCCGACGGCCGGTCCGGTGGCACCGTCCAGCCACCGGACGCTGGTGACCTCCGGACTGAACTCGGGCGTCCGGGTCACGTCGGCGACGAGTGCGTAGACGTCCTGCGGGCGGGCGGCGACGACGGTGCTGACCTCGTCGTGGTCCAGCGTCTGCACGGTGACTCCTCAGGGGGTGTAGGCGGAGAGGAACTGGTCGATCGCGGTTCCGGTGAGCCGGCTGAAGGCGCCCTCCTCGAAGGGCACACCGGGCTGGTTGGCCAGCTGCTGGGAGATCAGCCCGCTGAGCAGGACGGTCCAGAGCCGGACGGCGTCGTCGGTGCTCGCGGCGGGGGAGAGGTGGCCCGCCCGCACCGCCGCGGCGAAGGCGCTCCGCACCAGCACCATGTCGTCCCGGCTGGGCGCGAACGCCTCGGGCGACGGCTCGAACCCGGGGACCGGGCGCCAGTGCAGCAGCTGGGCCAGTGCGGGGTTGGCCACGGCCCACCGGACGACGGCCGCGCCGCCCGCGCGGAGCTGGGCCACGCCCGGCGGCAGCCCCTCGACCGCCGCTGCCACGGCGGCCTGCTGCGCCCGCAGCCCGCGGAGGAACAGCGCGTCGTAGATCGCGTGCCGGGAGGGGAAGTACTTGTACAGCGAGGGCCCCCGGATGCCCATGCGCCGGGCGACCTCGTTGACGCTCAGCGCGCCGACCCCCTCGGCGGCCATCAGGGCCACCGCGTGGTCGAGCGCCTCCTCCATGACCCCGGCCCGGCGGCGCTCGATTCTCGACGCTTCGGGGCTTGAAGGGATAGCCACGGCTAGAGGGTCTAGCCAACGCGCTCGGCTGTCAAGGGGGATCAGTCGGGTCGCGCGTTCTCCCTGAGCAGCTCGAGCAGTCGACGGAGCTCGGCCACGTCGCCGTCCTCCAGGCCGGCTCGGAGGCGGCCGTCGAAGGATGCCGCGACCCGGCGCAGGCGCAGGAAGAGTGCCCGACCCGATTCCGTCACGGTGACGAGCTGGACGCGCCTGTTCCCCTCCCCGCGGCGGCGGCTCACGAGGCCGGCCCGCTCCATGGCGTCGAGGTGGTGGACCAGCGTCGGCTGCCGCACGCCGATCGCCTCCGCGAGCTCCGCCTGGCTCCGGTGGTCGCCGCCGGCGAGGGCGAGCAGGACCTGCCAGACCGGTGTCGAGCCGCCCGCCGCGACGAGGACGTCGTCGAACGCCCTGTTCAGCTCCTTGGCCGAGCGGCCGATCAGCAGGCTCAGCGACTCCTCCGACGCGCCCACGCCCTCAACTTAGCCGTCGAACGGTTAGGCATCTAATCCTTGTCGAACGGGTCGACACGCCGGAGGAACGAGCGGATCGCCAGGTGGTGCGAGAGCGGCTCGCGGTGCTCGTCGCACGCCGTCCAGACCTTCTCCCGGTCGGGCGTGTGCACCTTCGGGTTGTTCCAGACCAGCCGCCAGCGGGCCGCCGCCGGCAGCCCCTCGACGAGCAGATCGCCGGCTCGGCCTCGTTCACGGCAGGCGGTCCAGCAGCGCCGCCGCCAGCGCGGCGGCGGCCGGGTCGTCCTCGCCGGCGGCGCTGCGCAACCACGCCACCAGGGGCGGGGCGATGGCCGGGGAGAGGGCGACGATCCAGTCCGCGGTGTTCACCCTGGCTTCGGCCACGTGCTCGGTGCTGCCGTCCGGCCGGTGGGCGATCACCTCGGGACGGCTGGCCAGCAGGCCACCGGGTCGCCAGTCGCCGTCGGTCGTGCGGGCGGCCAGCCGCTCGAGCCGGTCCGCGGCCGCCCGGAGCTCGCTCATGCCGCTTCCCGGCGCATCGGGACGTGCGGGATGCCGTCCTCGACGTAGCCCGGGCCGCTCCTCCGGAACCCGAAGCGCTCGTACCAGCCCTCGAGGTGGGCCTGGGCGCCGAGGGTGATCGGATATCCGGTGCACAGGGCGATGCCCTCCTCCATCAGCCGCGCGGCCAGCCCGCGGCCGCGGGCGGCCGCGGCGGTGGCGACGCGGCCGATCACGCGGGTGTCGCCGTCGTCCAGCACGCGGATCGTGGCCAGCACCTCGCCGTCCTCCTCGAACCAGAGGTGCACGGTCCCCGGCTCGAGGTCCCGGCCGTCCAGTTCCGGATAGGGGCACTCCTGCTCGACGACGAACACGTCCACGCGCAGCCGGCAGAGCCCGTAGACCTCGAACGGCGTCAGCTCGGCGAACGGTGCGCGGCGCGGGGAGGGGGCGGTCACGGACCAGTTGTAGCCGACGGCCCCCGGGGCTAGGTGGCTGCCATGACGGAGGAGCATCATGGTTAGGTGTGCCTTGCCTATCTGCGGGGCCTATCCGCAGGGCCTACATCGCAGGGCCTACATGGAGGAGTCAGCACGTGACCAGCGCCCGGCGGGCGATCGCCAGCCTCGTTCCCGCCTTGACCCTCGCCGGTGCGCTGACCGCCTGCGGCGACTCCGCAGCGTCGGAGGCCGAGACGCTGACCGTGTACAGCGCTCAGCACGAGAGCCTGGTCCGCACGATGGTCGAGGGCTTCACCGAGGAGACCGGCATCGAGCTGGAGTTCCGCGACGCCAACGACTCCGAGCTGGCCAACCAGATCGTGCAGGAGGGGGAGGCGTCGCCGGCCGACGTCTTCCTCACCGAGAACAGCCCGTCGATCGACGTCGTCGACCGCGCCGGGCTGCTCGCCCCGATCGACCCGGCGACGCTGGAGCAGGTCGAGGCGCCCTACCGGCCGGAGTCCGGCAACTGGGTCGGGTTCGCCGCTCGCTCCACCGTCCTGATCTACAACCCGGCGGAGATCGGCGAGGACGAGCTCCCCGCCTCGATGCTCGAGCTCGCCGACCCCGCGTGGGAGGGTCGGGTCGCCGTCGCCGCCGGTGGTGCGGACTTCCAGGCCATCGTCAGCGCCGTCCTGGCGCTCGAGGGCGAGGACGCCACCCGCGAGTGGCTCACCGGCCTGGAGCGCAACGCCGAGGTCTACGCGAGCAACACCGCCATCATGAAGGCCGTCGACGAGGGCGAGGTGCCCGTCGGCATCACCTACCACTACTACTGGTTCCGCGACCAGGCGCAGGACGGGCTGATCGGCGACGACGCGAAGCTGCACTACTTCGGCAACCAGGACCCGGGCGCGTTCGTCTCGGTCTCCGGTGCCGGTGTGCTCGCCTCCTCCGACCAGCCGGACGACGCCCAGCGGCTGGTCGAGTGGCTGACCAGCCCCGCGGCGCAGGAGCGGCTCGCCGACAGCCGCGCGCTCGAGTACGCCGTGGGCGTGGGCGTCGACTCCGCCGAGGCGCTGCCGCCCCTGGCCGAGCTCCAGGCGCCGGACGTCGACCCCGGCTCGCTCGACTCCGAGCGGGTCACCGAGCTGATGCAGGAAGTCGGTCTGCTCTGACCACACCCACGCTGCCGGTCCCGGGCCCCGGGGCGCCGATCCCCGCGGCGCCCCGGGGCTCGCGGCCGTCCGCGTCACCGGCGCGCCGCCTGCGCCGGTCGCCGGTGACGCTGGCGCTCGCGGTGGCCGTGGCCGCACTGGCGCTGCTGCCCCTGGGCTACATCGCCTGGTACACCGTCGACCTCGGCTGGGCCGGTGTCCGGGAGCTGGTGTTCCGGCCCCGGGTGGGGGAGCTGCTCTGGAACACCGCCCGGCTCGTGGTCGGCACGGTGGTCTGCTGCGCCGTCCTCGGGGTGGGAGCTGCCTGGCTGGTGGAGCGGTCCTCGGTCCCGGCCCGCCGGGTGTGGCACGTGCTGCTCGTGGCGCCGCTGGCGGTGCCGGCGTTCGTGAACAGCTACGCGTGGATCTCGCTGCTGCCCGGCCTGGACACCTACGGCGGCGCGCTGCTGGTGGTCTCGCTGTCGTACTTCCCGTTCGTGTACCTGCCGGTGGCGGCGGCCTTCCGCGGCCTGGACCCGGCGCTGGAGGAGACCGCACGCGGCCTGGGCCTGTCCACCTGGGCGGTGTTCCTGCGCGTGCAGCTGCCCCAGCTGCGCGTGGCGCTGCTCGGGGGCAGCCTGCTGGTCGCCCTGCACCTGCTCGCCGAGTTCGGCGCGCTGCAGATGCTGCGCTACCCGACCTTCACGACCGCGATCTACGACCAGTACCGCGCCACCTTCAACGGCCCGGGCGCCACGATGCTGGCCGGCGTCCTCGTGCTGCTGTGCCTGGCCCTGCTGCTGGCCGAGCTGCGACTACGCGGCCGACGGGGGTACGCCCGCACGGCGCGCGGCGCCGCCCGCCCCGTCGTCCCGGTCGCCCTGCGGCGGCTCACCGCGCCGGCGCTGGCGGCACTGGCCGCGCTCGTCGGGCTCGCGCTGCTCGTGCCCCTGGCCAGCCTCGGCTACTGGCTGACCGCCGGCCGGCCGGCGGCGGTCGACTGGGCGGGCCTGACCGCCACCACCGGGACGACGGTGGCGCTGGCCGCCGCGGCCGCCGCCCTGACCACCGCCATGGCCCTGCCCACCGGGTGGCTCGCCGTCCGCGCCCGCGGCCGGATCTCCACCCTGCTCGAGCGCAGCACGTACCTCGGCAGCTCGGTGCCCGGCATCGTCGTCGCCCTGGCGCTGGTGACGCTGAGCATCCGGGCCACGCCGTGGCTGTACCAGACCGTCCCGGTCCTGCTGGCCGCCTACGCAATCCTCTTCCTGCCCCGCGCGATCGTGACCGTGCGCTCGGCGGTCGAGCAGTCGCCGCCGCTGTACGACGACGTGGCGGCGTCCCTCGGCTCCTCGGCGCCCGACCGGCTGCGGCGGGTGACCCTGCCGCTGCTGGCGCCGGGCATCGGGGCAGGCGCCGCGCTGGTGTTCCTGGCCGTGGTCACCGAGCTGACCGCGACACTGCTGCTGGCCCCGACGGGAACGACCACGCTGGCGACGGCGTTCTGGTCGGCGAGCAGTGCCCTCGAGTACGGCGCCGCCGCCCCGTACGCCGTGATCATGGTGCTGCTGTCGGCGCCAGCTACCGTGCTGCTGTCCCGAGACGCCCGACGAGGTCTGACGACATGAGGTTCACCCCACGAAAACGCTCCGCTCCGCTACACGTTTCCGCGGGGACCCCGAGATGAGTGCCCTGACGGTGAAGGCGCTGACCAAGGCCTTCGGCACCACCCCGGTCCTCACCGGGGTGGACCTGCACGTGCCCGAGGGCAGCTTCACCGCACTCCTCGGCCCGTCGGGCTGCGGCAAGACGACGCTGCTGCGCCTGATCGCCGGGTTCGACGACCCCGACTCCGGCACCGTGGCGCTGGGCGACCGCGTGGTGGCGGGCGAGGGCCGCAGCGTCGCCGCGCGGCGCCGCGGCGTGGGTTTCGTCCCGCAGGAGGGCGGCCTGTTCCCGCACCTCACGGTCGCGGACAACATCAGCTTCGGGCTGCCCCGCCGTCAGCGCCGCGACGGCGGGCGGGTGCGCGAGCTGCTGCAGCTGGTCGGCCTGGACGCGGTGCTCGCCGACCGTTCGCCGCACCAGCTGTCCGGCGGCCAGCAGCAGCGGGTGGCGTTGGCCCGGGCCCTGGCGCCCGAGCCGTCGCTGGTGCTGCTGGACGAGCCGTTCTCCTCCCTCGACGCCGGGCTGCGCGAGGAGACCCGGATGGCCGTCTCCGCCGCGTTCTCCGCGTCGGGCGCGACCGCCGTGCTGGTCACCCACGACCAGGCCGAGGCGCTGTCGATGGCCGACCAGGTCGCGGTGCTCCGCGGCGGCCGGCTCGTGCAGCTCACCGACCCGCGCACCCTCTACCGCGCCCCGCGCGACCTCGACGTGGCGACCTTCGTCGGCGAGGCGGTCGTGCTCGACGCCGAGGTGCGCGAGGGGACGGCGCACTGCGTGCTGGGCGCCGTCCCGTGCGAGGGAACGGTCGCCGACGGACCGGCCCGGGTGCTGCTGCGTCCCGAGCAGCTGCGGCTCTCGGGCGCCGGACCCGGTGCCGGCGTGGTCGCGCGGGTGCGCGGCGTCGACTTCTACGGTCACGACTCCCGGATCTGGCTCGTGCTCCCGGACGGACGCAGCGTGAGCGCCCGGCTCGACGGTTCCGACCTTCCCTCGGTCGGCGACGACGTCGCCGTGACGGTGCGCGGCACGGCGCTGGCCTTCCCGGCCGGCGTGGGCGAGGCCGGGAAGGCCAGCGCGGCGCCGCTCCCGACGTCGGCCTGACCGCGCCGACGCACCGCGTCGGGGCCGATGCCCGCCCGCCTCGTTAGGGAAGCCTAAGCTTCCTCGCGTGGACCTCTTCCTCTTCACGGTGGACCCCGGGTGGGGGCGTGACGTCGTCGCCGCCGGAGCGGCCGGGATCGTCGTCGACTGGGAACGCCGGGGCAAGGCCCGCCGGCAGCTGGGGGAGAACACCCAGATCAACGAGGACACCCCCGAGGACCTCGCCCGAATGCGCGCGGCCACCGACGGGCGGCTGATCTGCCGCATCAACGGATTCGGCCCGTGGACCGCCGCCGAGGTCGACGCCGCCACCGCCCTCGGCGCCGACGAGATCCTGCTGCCGATGGTCCGCACGCCCGACGAGGTGGACCGCACCCTCGACCTCGCCGCCGGCCGGTGCGGCGTCGGCATCCTCGTGGAGACGCAGGACGCCGTCGACCGGGCGGCCGCGTTCGCGCGCCGGCCGCTGTCGCGCCTCTACGTGGGGCTCAACGACCTGCGCATCGACCGCCGCTCCGATCAGCTGTTCCGGCCGCTGGTCGACGGCACCGTCGACGCCGTCCGCGCCGAGGTGACGATGCCCTTCGGCGTGGGTGGGCTGACCCTCCCCGGGCGGGGCTTCCCCGTCTCGGCCGGTCTGCTCGCCGCGGAGCTGGTCCGCCTGCGCGCCGACTTCACCTTCCTGCGGCGCTCGTTCACCGCCGACATGGCCGGTCGCGACCCGTTCACCGAGGTGCCGCGGCTGCTGGAGTCCATCGCCGCGCTGCGACGCACCGGGCCCGCCGACGCGGCCGCGCTCCGGTCGCGGTTCGTGACCGCCGCGACCGGGGAGCCGGTCGCGGCGGCGTCGGCGTGAGGGCCCTGGTCACCGGTGCCGGTGGCTTCGTGGGCCGGCACCTCGTGGACCGGCTGACCGCCGACGGATGGGACGTCGTCGGCCTCACCCGCGCCTCGGTGGACCTCGCCGACCCGGTGGCCGGCGCGGCCGCGGTGCGCGCCGCCGACCCCGACGTGGTCTTCTCCCTGGCCGCCGGCCGCGCCAAGGCGACGGCGGCCGAGCGGGCGGCGACCACGGCGGTCAACACCAGCCCCTGGCTGGTCGACGCGCTGCCCGACCGGTGCCGCGCGGTGGTCCGCCTCGGCTCGTCCACCGAGTACGCCGCCTCGGCGCGCCCCCTGACCGAGGACGCCGCCCTCGAGCCGCGCGGCTTCTTCGGCGCGACCAAGGCGGCCGGCTCGGTGCTGCTGCGGGCCGCTGCCGCCGAGCGGGGCGTGCGGGCTGCCGTCCTGCGCGCCTTCCAGGTCTACGGCCCCGGAGACCACCCGACCCGGCTGGTCCCGGTGGTGCTGTCCGCGGGCCGCGCCGGCGGCACCGTGCCGCTGCCCGCCCGCATCAGCCGCCGGGACTGGGTCTGGGTGGGCGACGTCGTCGACGCCTGCGTGCGGGCGGCCACCGACGACGCGCTCCCGCCCTCGGTGGTCCTCAACATCGGCACCGGCGTCCAGACCAGCACCGAGGAGCTGGTCGACACCGCCGCACGGGTGACCGGCCGGCCGATCGCCACCCTGGCGGGCGCGCACCCGGGCCGCGACTGGGACACCGCCGACTGGGTCTGCGACCCGACGGCGGCCCGCCGCCTGCTGGGCTGGGCGCCGACCGTCGACCTCGCCGAGGGGCTGGCGCGGACCTGGGCCGCGGAGGGGATGGCCGCGTGAGGGTCGCCGTCGTCGTCCCCGTCCACGGCAACGAGACGACGCTGCGGCCGCTGGCCCAGCGGCTGGGCACCGCGCTGGCCGGCCGGGACTGGCGACTGCGGCTGGTCATCGACGCCTCCCCGGACGACAGCGGTGCCGTTGCCGGCGCGCTGGCCGGTGACGACCACCGCATCGGCGTCACCTGGCTGACGGTGAACGTGGGCCAGCACGCCGCGCTCGCGCACGGCCTGGCCGCCGAGCCCGAGGCCGATGCCTGGGTGTGCCTGGACGCCGACCTGCAGGACCCGCCCGAGGCCGTGCCGGCGCTGCTCGACCGCCTCGCCGCCGGTGACGTCTCCGCCGTGTTCGCCGGGCGCCGTGGCCGCTACGAGTCACGGATGCGGCGGCTCACCGGCACCGTGCACCGGCGGGTCGTCGCGCGGCTCACGGGGCTGCCCCCCGATGCGGGCGCGTTCCTGGCCATGGACGCCGCCGTCCGCGACGCCGTCGTGTCCGCGGTGCGTGACCGGGACGCGCCCAGCGTCGTCCTCGCCGTCGGCCGGTCGGGTCGTCCGGTGACCAGCCTGCCCGTCGAGCGCGACGTCCGGGCGGAGGGCCGGTCGGCGTGGAGCGGACGCGCGCGGCTGCGGCAGTCCGTGCGCTCGCTGGTCTGGGCGGTGCGGTCCCGCCGCTGACCGGACGGACGCCCGGTCACCGCTCCCAGAGCTGGAGGACCAGGTGGGTCTTGCTGGCCGAGAAGTTGTACGCCCGGACCATCTCGAGTCCGGCCGCGCGCATGATCTCGTCGTCGTCCGTGGGCTCGGGCACGTGATCGATCAGCCTGCGGACGAGCCAGACCCGGTCGGCGTCGGAGGGCGCGTCGTCCGGGGGCAGCACCACGTCGGGGCGCAGCTGCGGCGCCAGCTCCCGCACGAAGTGGTCCAGCCCCAGCGCCGACCGCTGGTCGGCGGCGACGATCGGCTCGCCGGAGCGGTGCAGTCCGGCCAGCTTCGCGACCAGCTCGTCGGAGCGCTCGCGCGGGCCCCGCTCGGTCATCGGCATGCTGGCGACGAGCGCGAGGACGAGCAGCAGCGCCCCCGCCGGCCACCGCGCGAGCCGGGGCAGCGCCATCGCTCCCGCCGCGGCGAGCAGGCCCACGCCCAGCAACCCGACGAGCAGGTACCGCGGCAGGTACACGGGGCGGACGAGCTCGACCAGCACCAGCAGCAGCAGCGGGACCAGCGCCCACGCCGCGGCGACGGCCCGCACCCCGCGTGCGCGCACGGCGCCGACCACGGCCAGGACCACGGTGAGGACCAGCAGCGGTGTCCACCTGCCCGCCCAGGCGTCCACGGCCCGGAACGGCAGGGCGCCGCCGGTGCCGACCAGGTGCTCGGCGTTGCGCCCGCCCGTGCCGTTGAGCAGGTTGACCAGCACCATGCCGGCGGTGGGCAGGGCGGCGAGGGCACCGGTGAGCACGACGGGCAGCGCCCGGCGGCCGCGCAGCGCCACCGCCGCCACCACGAAGGCGGCCAGCACCGTCGCGGCGTACCAGTGCATCAGCCCCATGCCGGCGCCGGCGAGCCCGAAGAGCCACAGGCCCCGCGGGGCCTCCTGCAGCCAGCGGGCCAGGCCGAGGAGCGCGCCGCCGGTGGCCAGCACGGCGAGCCCGTAGCTGCGCGCCTCGACCGACTGCTCGAGCACCAGCGGGCTCGCCGCCAGCACCAGACCCGCCAGGACGCCGGTCGCGCGTCCGGCCAGTCGCGCCGTCGCGCGGGTGATCAGCGCCAGCCCACCGGCGGTGGCCAGCAGCGAGAGCACCCGCAGGGACGTGTCGCTGCCGACGCCCGGCAGCGACATCCAGCCGTGCACCACGACGTAGTAGGGCGCGTTGTACGACGGAGGAACGGTGGCGAGGTACTCGGTGGTCCCGCGCCCGGAGGCCACCGCCGACACGATCTCGGCGAGGGGGAGCCGGGCCACCTCCGCGGTGAACAGCTCGTCGAACCAGAGGCCGTGCCCGGGCCGCAGCAGCAGGTGACCGAGGAACAGGATCAGCGCGACCGGCAGCAGTTCCAGCGGTGACCAGCGGAGCACCGGCTCCGGCCGGGCGGGGGGTGCCTCCTCCCGGAGGGCGGTCGCGGTCACGCTCGAAGGTTAGGCGAGCCTTGGTCAGTCGTCGGGGAGGACCTGCTTCTTGTGCGCCCGCTGCCAGAACGGCACGGCGATCCACCAGTAGGCGAGCAGGGCCCCGATGACGCCCGCCGTCGTCCAGGCCATGGTCCGCGTGAACAGGACGTCGACGACGAGCAGCACCGCGGCGGTGACCGCGACGGCCAGCGTGCACAGGCCGAGGAACGCCGACCGGTTGGCCCGGTGCAGCAGCCCCTCCTTGTCGGCCTGCCGGAACAGCACGCGGTGCTGGGCCGCGGGCGCGATGAGCAGCGCGGTGGTGACCGCGGCCGCGACGAGGGCGACGAAGTAGACGTTCCGCTGGAAGGCGGTGGTCCGGTCGACCGTCTCCTGGAACGGGACGATCAGCAGGAAGGCGAACAGGAACTGCACGCCGGGCAGGGCGACGCGCAGCTCGTTGAGCAGCTCGATGAGCTCGCGGTCGACCCGTTCCTTGCGGGTCTCACCGTCCCGGTGGCCCCTCGCGGCGCTCTGGCTCATGTCCGAATGGTGCCCGTCCGGCCCCGTCCGTGACCCCCGGCGACGCGATCCGGTGACCCCGACATGTCGACACGTCGACATGTCGGCCGTGCGTCACAGTCCGAGCGCCACCTCGGCCTGGTCGACCAGCTGGTAGTGGCCCACGGCCCAGAAGGCCACTCCGGCGGCCGCGAGCCCGCCGACGGTGACCGCGGCCGAGCTCACCGGGTGCTGCTTGGCGTGCCGCCAGGCGTCCTGCGCCTTCCGCTTGAACGTCGCGAAGAAGCGGGCGGCCCACTGGAACTCGCTGGACCAGATCCACAGGCCGATCAGCACGGGTGGGATGGTCAGCGGGCCGGGCAGGGCGGTCAGCGCGAGCCCCAGCATCACGAACAGGAGGCCGGCGACGAAGACCGCGATCCGCCAGGGCAGGAGCAGGCTGGCGTTGGCGTGCACGCGTTCGCGGAACGACCCCGGCTTCACCGGCCGCGGCTGGCCGAGGCCGTCGCTGCAGTCGGGGCAGCGGGTGGCCCCCGGGAGTGGCGGTCGGACCGGGTGCCGGGGTCGACCGAGGTCACGCGGACACGCCCTCGAGGACCTCGGAGGCGCGCTGCTGCTCGCCGGCGTAGGAGCTGACGGCGACCAGTGCGCCGGTCAGGGCGGGGATGACCCACTGCAGCGTGTCGAGCTGCTGCTGTGCGGCGGCGACGTCGGGAGCGGTCACCCGGGCCCGCTTGCTCGGCTTGGTGCCACGCTTCGAGGGCGGGTTCTCGGCGGCGGAGACCCGCTGGCCGAGGACCCGGCTGTAGGCGGTGGCGCCGAGGGCGGCCGCGGTCAGCAGCGTCTTGAGGGTCGACATCGCCGCCACGCCCTGCTGCTGGGCGACGCGCGCCTTGTTGGCGCGGAGCTGGCCGATGCTGCCGACCAGGTGCGCGCCGATGGCCGCGGCGTTGACCGGCGTCCAGCGGTCCCAGCCCGCGTTGGCGACGCGGCCGGTGGCCGAGTCGCTGCTGGCCTCGCCGGCGGCGGCGTTGAGGGCGACGGCGTTGGCGAGCGTGCCACCGAACCATGCCGAGAGGCCCAGGTCGTGGAGCGTGCGGGAGAGGGTGGCGCGGGCCATGGCGTACTCCTGGTCGGGTCGGGGATCGGGGTGGGGGATCGGCCCCGCCCCTACCCGCCGCCACCCGTCGGCATACCAGTTGTGCGCAACGGGATCAGGTGCCGTAGCGCAGCGCCGCCCGTTCCCGAGCCTTGGCGGCCTCGACCTCCCGGTCCTTGGGCGGAGCGGTGGTGACCAGCGCCTCCAGTAGCCGGGCCGACGCGGCGGCCACCTCCGCCACCGCGCGGTCGAAGGCCTCGGCGTTGGCCCGCGACGGCTTGGTGGTCCCGCTGATCTTGCGCACGTACTGCAGGGCCGCGGCCTGGATCTCGTCGTCCGTCGTCGGCGGCTCGAAGTTGGCCAGCGGTCGGATGTTGCGGCACATGCCGGCGAGCGTATGCCCGCCGGCACGGCTCAGACCTCGAAGCCGGCGCGGTCCACCTTCCGGTGGTAGCGGTCGCCGAGCTTGCCGCCGAGCACGGCACCGAGCAACGTGACCACCAGGATCGCCACCAGCGTGATGATGCCGGCGGTGGTCGCGGTGCCCTCGTCGACCGGGATGCGCGGGAGGTTCAGCTGCGAGAGCACGTTGTACTGCGCGCCGAGGATGACCCCGGCCGCGGCCAGCACGAGTACGACGACCAGGCCGATCAGCCAGGTCGCGACGCCCTGCCGGGCCCCGTCGAACCGGGCCATGCGGCCGGCGACGTACCCGCCGGCCAGGTAGGCGAGGAACAGGATCACGAGGACGGCGATGCCGCCCCCGATGCCGAGGGTCTCGGCCTGCTCGGCGGCCTCGTCGGCGGTGTCGACGTTCTGCGCGAGGCCGAGCGCGACGCCGGCCGCCGAGGCCAGCGCGATCAGCAGGACCGCCAGGCCGTTGGCCGACAGCCAGCCGAAGAACGCCGCGCCCCACTTGATGCCGCCGAAGCGGGCGCGCTGGGCCGCGACCGCGTCGCGCCCGGCGCCACGGGTGACCGTCGCGCCGTCGGTGCGAGGGGTGTCCATCCGGACCGTCGGGTCGCGGCGGGTGGAGTCGTCCGGGGTGTGGTCGTGGTGGGCCATGTGGGCCTCCTTCTGCGGCGGAGCGCGGTGATCCCCCTGGCTGGCTGGGGAGTGGATTCCCGACCGCTGTCAGGGCAAACGACCGGTGCGGCACGTCGCCCGGACGGGGGAACGCGGTGACGGTGCTGCTCGTGGACGCCGCGAACGTCGTCGGCACCCGCCCCGACGGCTGGTGGCGGGACCGCGCCGGAGCGGCCGGCCGGCTGCTGGCCGGGCTCGCTGCGCTCCGCGGGCGACGTCTCGTGGCGGCGGACCGCACCGAGTTCGTGTGCAGCGAGGTGGTGGCGGTCCTCGAGGGCCGGGCGCGCGGGGCCACCGGTCCGGCGGGGGTGCGAGTCCTGCGCGCCGAGGGCAGCGGCGACGACGCGCTCGCCGCGGAGGCGCTTCGCCTCACCGGCCTCGGCCGCGAACTGCTCGTGGTCACCGCCGATCGCGCACTGCGCGGGCGCCTGCCGGCCGGCACGGCGGTGGCCGGCCCGGGCTGGCTGCGGGACCTGCTCGACGAACCGTCCGCATGAGGTCGCGCCCCGCCGGGTAGCGGGCGATCCGTGCCCACATCCACCGACCCGCCGACGGTCCTGATCACCGGCGCCTCCAGCGGCATCGGCCGCGCCACGGCGAAGGAGCTGGCCGGCCGCGGCGCCACGCTGGTCCTCGTCTCGCGCGGCGAGGAGTCGCTGGAGGAGGCCGCCGCCGAGGCCCGCGCCGCGGGTGCCGCCGAGGTCGTCGTCCAGACCGCCGACGTCCTCGACGAGGAGGCGTTCCGGGCCGCGGTGGACGCCACGGTGGAGCGGTTCGGCCGGCTCGACGTCGTGGTGCACGCCGCGCAGGTGATGGCCTACGGCCGGATCGAGGACGTGCCGAAGGAGGTCTACGAGCGGGTGGTCGACACCGCGGTGCACGGCACCGCCACCGTCGCCCGGGTCGTGCTGCCGGTCTTCCGCAGCCAGCACGCCGGTCATCTCGTGGTCGTGAACTCGCTGCTGGGCAACATCGCGACCCCGTTGCTCGGCAGCTACGTGACCGCGAAGTGGGGGCAGCTCGGGCTGATCCGGGTGCTGCAGCAGGAGACGCGGGACGAGCCGGGCATCTCGATCTCGGCGGTGCAGCCCGGCGGCGTCGACACCCCGATCTACGCGCAGGCCGCCTCCTGGACCGGCAGCACCGGCCGGCCGCCGCCGCCGGTCTACTCGCCCTACCGGGTGGCCCGGGTGATCCTCTCGACCCTCGACCGGCCGCGGCGGGTGGTGCAGGCCGGGCTGCTGAACCCGGTCATCACGGCCGGCTTCCGGCTGGTGCCCGGGGTGTTCGACGTGCTGGTAGGTCCGCTGCTGCAGCGGCTGGCCATCGCGGACGACGACGTGCCGCCCACCGAGGGCAACGTGTTCGAGTCCAAGCCCGCGGGCAATGCGACCGAGGGCCGCTGGCGCAGCATCTGACGACCCGGGATCGCCCGCTCGTCGACACCTGACAGGGAGCGTGGGCGGACTCACGACTTCCGTGGGCGGTGGAGCGTGCGGGGCAGCCCTCACCCTGCAACCGTGGAGTGCGGGTGCCCGAGGTCGTGTGCTCTTCCCCCGCCCCTGAGGCCACCTCTCGAAGACGCGAGTGGCCGGCGTCTTCGTCCGAGAGGTCCCCGTGCCCGCCCTGTCCTGCCTGCCGCGCGCCCGCGTGCCCGGCATCCGCGTCCCCCCGCCGTCCGTCGCCCGCCTCCGGGCGGCCGTCACCGCGCTGTTCGTCCTGGACGGCGCCGTCTTCGGCAGCTGGGCCGCCCGCGTCCCCGACGTCGCGGCCGCCGTCGGCGCCGGTCACAGCACCCTCGGCATCGCACTCCTCTGCCTGTCCCTCGGCGCGCTGGTCTGCATGCGCTTCACCGGCGGCTGGTGCGCCCGCTTCGGCGCGGGCCCGGTGAGCGCGGCCGGTGCCGTCGCGGTGTCGGCCGCCGCGCTGCTGCCCGGCCTGGTCGGCTCGGTCCCGGCGCTCTGCGTCGCCCTGTTCGTGTTCGGCGCCGCCACCGGTCTGGTGAACGTCGCGGCCAACGCCGTCGGCGTGCAGGTCGAGGCGAGCGTCGGACGCCCGATCCTGTCCGGCCTGCACGCCGGCTTCAGCATCGGCGGCCTCGCCGGCGCTCTGGTCGGCGGCGCGCTGTCGCCCGTGCTCGGTGTCGCCGGTCACCTGGCCCTGGTCGCCGCCGCGGGGCTCTTCGTCAGCGCCTGGGCGCTGCCGTCACTGCTGGGCGCGGGTCGAGAAGCCTGCTCCGACACCTCCCGGGCCGCCGGTGAACCGGTCCGCCGTCCGACGGCGGTGCTCGTGGTCCTCGGCGCGATCGCCGGGTGCACCGCGTTCGGCGAGGGCGCCCTGACCGACTGGGGGGCGCTGCTGCTGCGCGAGCAGCTGGCCGCGCCGGCCACCGTGGCCGCCGCCGGCTACGCCGGCTTCTCGCTGGCGATGGCCGCGGGCGGCTCGCCGGCGGGCGGCTGCTGCAGGCGACGGGGGAGCGGCGGCTGCTGGTCGGGGGCGCGCTGCTGGCCGCGGTCGGCGCGACCGCTGCCGTCACGACGTCGTCCCTCGAGGTGGCGCTGGCCGGGTTCGTGCTCGTCGGCCTCGGGCTGGCCAACGTCTTCCCGCTGGCGATCGGCCGCGCCGGCCTGCTCGGCGGCGCGCGGGGCATCGCGCTCGCGACGACCGTCGGCTACACCGGGCTGCTCGGCGGCCCGCCGGCGATCGGCCTGCTCGCCGAGTCCGCCGGCCTGCCGGTCGCGGTCGGCTCGGTGGCGCTGCTCGCGGTGGTGGCGGCCCTGCTCGTGCTGACCATCTCCGGCGAGCGCGTCCGGCTGCCCCGGCCGCGCACGCTGCTCGACCGCGCCGTCGCCGCCGGCGGCCGGCTGCAGCCGGTGGTGTCCGGCTTCGGGCACGGCACCGGCGTCTACGTGCGCGACCTGCAGGTGCTCATCCCGGAGCAGCGGCGCTCCTGACGGCCGCTCACAGCGGGGTGACGTAGGCGCCGCTGATGCCGCCGTCGACGAGGAACTCCGACGCGGTCATGAACGAGGAGTCGTCGCTGGCCAGGAAGGCCACCGCGGCGGCGATCTCCTCGGCCTGCGCGAACCGGCCCATCGGGATGTGCACCAGCCGGCGGGCGGCGCGCTCCGGGTCCTTGGCGAACAGCTCGCGCAGCAGCGGCGTGTCCACCGGCCCCGGGGAGAGCGCGTTGACCCGGATGCCCTCGCGGGCGAACTGCACGCCGAGCTCGCGGGACATCGCGAGCACCCCGCCCTTGGACGCCGTGTAGCTGATCTGCGAGGTCGCCGCACCCATGCGGGCCACGAACGACGCGGTGTTGATGATCGAGCCGCGGCCGCGGGCCTGCATGTGGGGGATCGCCGCCTTGCAGCACAGGTACACCGAGGTCAGGTTGACCTCCTGCACCCGGCGCCACGCCTCGAGCCCGGTGACGAGGATCGAGTCGTCGTCGGGGGGCGAGATGCCGGCGTTGTTGAAGGCGATGTCCAGCCCGCCGTAGGCGTCGACGGCGGACTGGAACAGGGCGTCCACCTGCTCGGGGGAGGTGACGTCGACCTGGACGAACGTCCCGCCGGCCTCGTCCGCCGCGGCCTTGCCGGCCGCGGCGTCGACGTCGCCGACGACGACCTTCGCGCCCTCGGCGGCGAACCGGCGCACGGTGGCCAGCCCGATGCCGCTGCCGCCACCGGTCACCACGGCCACCCGGTCGACCAGCCGCCGGACCACCACGGCTGGCTCGTTGACGCTGCTCACGTTCAGACCTCCGTCGACAGGAACACGTTCTTCTCGTCGGTGAACGCGTGCAGGGCGTCGGGCCCGAGCTCGCGGCCCAGGCCGGACTGCTTGAAGCCGCCGAACGGCGTCGAGTAGCGCACCGACGAGTTGCTGTTGACCGACAGGTTGCCGGCCTCGATGCCGCGGGAGACCCGCAGCGCGCGGCCGAGGTCGCGGGTCCAGACCGAGCCGGACAGCCCGTACTCGCCCTCGTTGGCCATCCGCACGGCGTCGTCCTCGTCCTCGAACGGGACGACCGCGACGACGGGCCCGAAGATCTCCTCGGTCACCGCCCGGTCCCGCGGATCGACCGGCGCCAGGACCGTCGGAGGGAACCAGAAGCCGGGGCCGTCGGGCGCGCTGCCGCGGAAGGCCACCGGGGCGTCGTCGGGCACGTACGAGGCAACCCGCTCCCACTGGCCGCGGCTGATCAGCGGCCCCATCTCGGCCGTCTCGGACGACGGGTCCTCGACCCGGAAGCCGGTCACCGCCGGCTCCAGCAGCTCGAGGAACCGGTCGTACGCCGAACGCTGGACGAGGATCCGCGACCGCGCGCAGCAGTCCTGGCCGGCGTTGTCGAACACCGCCGACGGGGCCCCGGCCGCGGCCTTCGCCAGGTCGGCGTCCGCGAAGACGACGTTGGCGCTCTTGCCGCCGAGCTCCAGGGTGACCCGCTTGATCCGGTCCGCGCAGCCGCGCATGACCCCCTTGCCGACCTCCGTGGAGCCGGTGAACACGATCTTGCGCACGTCGGGGTGGTCGACCAGCCGCTGGCCGACCACCGCCCCCTTGCCCGGCAGCACGGTGAACACGTCCTCGGGGAGGCCGGCCTCCAGCGCCAGCTCGCCCAGCCGCATCGCGGTCAGCGGGGTCAGTTCGGCCGGCTTGAGGACGACGGTGTTGCCGGCCGCCAGTGCCGGGGCGAACGCCCAGCCCGCGATGGGCATCGGGAAGTTCCACGGCACGATCGCGCCCACGACGCCCAGCGGCTCGCGGAAGGTGAAGTCGACCCCGCCGGCGACCGGGATCTGCCGGCCGAACAGCCGCTCGGGCGCCGCGCTGTAGTAGGTCAGGACGTCGCGGACGTTGCCCGCCTCCCAGCGCGCGTTGCCGATCGTGTGGCCGGCGTTGCGGACCTCGAGCCGGGCCAGCTCCTCGACGTGCGCGTCGACCTGCTCGGCGAACCGGCGCAGCAGTCGCCCGCGGTCGGCCGGCGCCACCTGCCGCCAGTCCGCGAAGGCGCGGCGGGCGCGGGCGACGGCGGCGTCGGTCTCGTCGGCGTCCGCGAGCGGAACGGTGGTGAGGACCTCCTCGGTGGCCGGATCGACGACGTCGAAGGTGCTGCTCACAGCCGTTCGAACCCCCGGAACCTCTCCCAGTCGGTGACCGCCCGGCCGAAGGCGGCCAGCTCGACGGCGGCCATGTTGGCGTAGTGGTCGACCACGTCGTCGCCGAATGTAGTTCGGGCGAACTGGCTGCCCCGCCACAGGTCCAGGGCCTCGGCCAGGCTGGTCGGCACGTGCTCGGCGGACGGGTCCTCGTAGGCGTTGCCCTCGAAGGCCGGCTCCAGCTCGAGCCGCTGCTCGATGCCGGCCAGCCCGGCGGCCACGACGGCGGCGGTGGCCAGGTAGGGGTTCACGTCGCCGCCGGGGATGCGGTTCTCCAGCCGCAGCGAGGCGCCGTGCCCGACCAGCCGGAAGGCGCAGGTGCGGTTGTCCCGGCCCCAGCGCAGCGCCGTCGGGGCGAAGGAGCCCTCGACGAAGCGCTTGTAGGAGTTGATGTTGGGCGCCAGCAGCAGGGTGAGCTCGCGCATGTACCTCAGCTGTCCGGCGACGAACGACCGGCCGACGTCGGAGAGGCCGGGGCCGTCGGCCAGCACCAGGGCGCCGTCGGTGCCCCGGAAGCTGCAGTGGATGTGGCACGAATTGCCCTCGCGGGCGTCGAACTTGGCCATGAAGGTCAGCGCCATGCCCTCCTGGGCGGCGATCTCCTTGGCGCCGTTCTTGTAGACGGCGTGCCCGTCGCAGGTACGGACGGCCTCGTCGTAGAGGAACGCGATCTCGTGCTGGCCGAGGTTGCACTCGCCCTTGGCCGACTCCACGGTCAGACCCGCGCCGGTCATGTCGTTGCGGATGCGGCGCAGCAGCGGCTCGATCCGCGCGGTGCCCAGCACCGAGTAGTCGACGTTGTACTGGTTGGCCGGGGTGAGGCCGCGGTAGCCGGCGTCCCAGGCCTGCTCGTAGGTGTCGCGGAAGACGAGGAACTCCAGCTCCGTGCCGACGTAGGCGGCCATGCCGGCCTCGGCCAGCCGTTCGGTCTGCCGGACCAGGATCTGCCGCGGCGACGCGACGACCGGGCTGCCGTCCTCCCACCGCAGGTCGGCCAGCGCCATCACCGTGCCGGGGTTCCACGGCACCGGCCGCAGCGTCGAGAGGTCCGGCTGCATCACGAAGTCGCCGTAGCCGGTCGACCACGACGACATCGCGTAGCCCTCGACGGTGGTCATCTCGACGTCGACGGCGAGCAGGTAGTTGCAGCCCTCGGTGGCGTGCTCCAGGACGACGTCGAGGAAGTAGCGGGCGTGCAGGCGCTTGCCCTGCAAGCGGCCCTGCATGTCGGTGAACGCGACCAGGACGGTGTCGACGAGTCCGTCCTCGACCTGACGGCGCAGATCGTCGACGGTGAGGGCCGGGCGATCGGACTGGGGCACGGGCGGACCTTAGGGGCGGCGCGATGCGCCCACAAGCGGAGATCCGCAGCGTCACCTGCTCGTTCCGTCCCGCCGGTTCCCTCTTGACCTGCGGCTCTGCGTGCCGCCACCCTGACCGCCGCACGCCCACGTTCCGGCCCGCACCACCACTGCCAGGTCAGGAGAACGCGCATGTCCGCACCCCACCCCCGCGGCGCCTCGGGCATCACCTACAAGCACGCCGAGGAGGGCTACTTCGACAAGCGCGGGCTCACCCGCACCGCAGGGTTCTGGGGACTGTGGGGACTCGGGGTCGCCGCCGTCATCTCCGGTGACTTCTCCGGGTGGAACTTCGGTGTCGGCGGCGCCGGGTGGGGCGGCTTCCTCATCGCCACGGTGGTCGTCACCCTGATGTACGTCGCGATGATCGCCAGCATCGGCGAGATGTCGGCGGCCATGCCGCACACCGGCGGCGCCTACTCCTTCGCCCGCTCGGCGATGGGGCCGTGGGGCGGCTTCGTCACCGGCCTCGCCGAGACCATCGAGTACGTCGCGACGACGGCGGTCATCGTCTACTTCTCCGCCTCCTACGCCGACAGCATCACCGACGAGCTGTTCGGCCTGTCGATGCCGGGCTGGATGTGGTGGATCATCCTCTACGCGATCTTCCTGCTGCTGAACATCGCCGGTGCGGAGGTCTCGTTCCGGTTCGCCGTCGTCGTCGCCGTCCTCTCCCTGGCGGTCATCGCGCTGTTCGCCGTCATGGCGCTGTTCTCCGGTGCCCTGGACTTCGGCAACCTCTTCGACATCGAGCCGACCGACGGCAACAGCGAGTTCGTGCCGTTCGGCTGGTGGCAGGTCGTGCTCGCGATGCCGTTCGCCATGTGGCTCTACCTCGGCATCGAGGAGCTCCCGCTGGCCGCCGAGGAGTCGCACATGCCGGCCCGCGACATCCCGCGCGCCGGCCTCTGGGGCCTGGGCACGCTGATCGTCAGCGGCGGCATCGTGCTCGTGCTCAACCCGGCGGTCGTCGGCGCCTCGGCGATCGGGAGCACCGACGAGCCGCTGCTCGACGGGTTCCGCGCCATCCTGCCCAACAGCGACGTCGCCGCGATCCTCTCGGCCTTCGCGCTGATCGGCCTGTTCGCCTCGCTGCAGGGGATCATGTTCGCCTACGGCCGCAACATCTACTCGCTCAGCCGGGCCGGCTACTACCCCAAGGCGCTGTCCCTGACCGGCGCCCGCAGGACGCCGTGGATCGCACTGGTCGTCGGCGCCGTCATCGGGTTCGCGGCGCTGCTGGGCATCCAGGCCTTCGGTGACACGGTCGGCGACGTCGTCCTGAACATCGCGGTGTGGGGTGCCGTCCTCGCCTACCTGCTGCAGATGGTGTCGTTCGTGCTGCTCCGCCGGAAGTTCCCGACCGCCGGCCGTCCCTACCGCAGTCCGTTCGGGGTGGCCGGTGCCGTGTTCGCCGGTGCGATCGCTGCGCTGATCTTCGTCGGCGTCATGCTGAACGAGGCCTACCGCGAGGCGATCGTCGCCGTCGCGGTCATCTACGTCGTCGCGCTGGTCGGTTTTGCTGCCTTCGGCCGGCACCGCCTGGTGCTCTCGCCCGAGGAGGAGTACGCGATGTCCGGCGGCCTGCACGGCGACCCGCAGGCCGAGGGCTACGGCGCGATCGACGTGGAGGACATCGACCCGGAGGCCCGTTCGAGCTCGGTCTGAGTCATCCACCGGCCGTCGCGGCGACGAGCTCCTCGAAGAGGCGGGCGTCATCGCCCGTCTCGGGGTGCCACTGCACGGCGAGGCAGAACCGGCGGGCGGTGTCCTCGACGCCCTCGACGAGGCCGTCCTCGGCCCAGGCCGAGGCGGTGAGTGCGGGCGCGATCCGGTCGAGCGCCTGGTGGTGGTGGCAGTTCACCGTGGTCGTCGGCCCGAGGACGGCGTCGAGCCGGCTGCGGGGATCGGTGCGGATCTTCCGCTCGGCGTACATCCCGAGCCCGAGCTGGTGCGGCTGGGTGCCCGGGACGGCGGGGAGGTGCTGCATCAGGGTGCCGCCGAGGTGGACGTTGAGCAGCTGCATGCCCCTGCAGATGGCCAGGAGCGGCAGGTCCCGGTCCAGGGCGGCCTCGAGGACGGCGACCTCGGCGGCGTCGCGGTCGGGTCGCGTGGCGGTGGTGTGCGGGCCGGGATCGGCGCCGTAGCGGGCGGGGTCCACGTCGGCGCCGCCGGCGAGCACCAGCCCGTCGAGCCGCGCGACGACGCCGGCCGTGGTCGCCCCGGTCGGCAGCAGCACCGGCTCGCCGCCGGCCCGCGAGACGGCGTCGGCGTAGGCGGCCGGCAGCAGGACGGCCGGCACGTCCCAGAACCCCCACCGCGCCTGCTCGCGGTAGGTGGAGATGCCGATCAACGGAAGCATGGCCGTCAGTGTGCCCGGAACGCGACGGAGGCCGGGAGCACAGCTTCCCTGCGCTCCCGGCCTCCGCGACCAGGCTCCTAGAGGCCGCTCGGCTCCCCGAAGTCGGGCTTCCTGCGCGCCCTGTCGCCGATGCCGTCGCCGAGGTCGTCGCCGGGATGCCGCTCGACCGACACGGCGGAGGTGAGCCCGTGCTGGTGGTGCGCCTCCTCGATCTCGTGGACCGCGTCGGCGAGGACCGGGACGACCGCCTTGCGGGGGAGCACCCGGCGGACCAGCGGCCACAGGACCACCAGTCCGACGACCAGGTAGATGACGACGGCGAACGGGTCGACCAGGCCGCCGAGGTCGCCGTTGCTGATCTGCAGCGCCTGGCGCAGCTCCTCCTCGGCGAACGGACCCAGGATCACGCCGATGATCGCCGGCAGGATGGGCAGGCCGTACCGCCGCATCATGAAGCCGAGCCCGCCGATCGCCAGCAGCAGGAAGAGGTCGAACGACGAGGCATCGGCCGCGTAGGCACCGAGGCAGGAGAAGAAGAGGATGCCCGCGTACAGGTACGTGCGGGGGATCCGGAGCAGCCGGGCCCACAGCGGCGCAAGTGGCAGGTTGAGCACCAGCAGCGCCGTGTTGCCGATGAACAGGCTGGCGATCAGGCCCCAGACCAGGACCGGCTCGGTCTCGAACAGCCGGGGGCCGGGCTCGATGCCGTAGGTCGTGATCGCCGCGAGCATGACCGCCGCGGTCGCGGTGGTGGGGATGCCCAGGGTCAGGAGCGGGACCAGGCCGCCCGCGGCCGAGGCGTTGTTCGTGGCCTCCGGGCCGGCCACTCCCTCGATGGCGCCCTTGCCGAACTGCTCCGGGTGCTTGGACAACCGCCGCTCGGTGACGTAGGAGAGGAACGTCGGGATCTCGGCGCCGCCGGCGGGGATCGCGCCGAAGGGGAAGCCGATGGCGGTGCCTCGCAACCACGGCTTCCACGACCGCCTCCAGTCCTCCCGGCTCATCCGCGGGTTGCTCACCGGCGTGATGTCCAGGGGCCGCCGGCGGAGGTGGGCCGCCGTCCAGAGCGCCTCGCCGACGGCGAACAGGCCGACCGCCACGACGATGACGTCGATGCCGTCGGCGAGCTCCGGGACGCCGAAGGTGAGCCGCTGCTGACCCGAGGTGAAGTCGATGCCGATGAGGCCGATCGCCAGCCCGATGCCCAGCGCGGCCAGACCGCGGACGCGTGAGCTGCCGAGCACGGAGGTGACGGCGACGAAGGCGAGGAGCATCAGCGCGAACGTGTCGGCGGGCGAGACCTCGATGGCGAGATCGGCGATCACCGGAGCCACGAACGCCAGCAGCAGGGTGGCGATGGTGCCCGCGACGAAGGAACCGATCGCGGCGGTGGCCAGGGCCTGCGCGGCTCGTCCGCTCTTGGCCATCTTGTTGCCCTCGACCGCGGTCACCACGGACGCGCTCTCGCCGGGGGTGTTGAGCAGGATCGAGGTCGTGGACCCGCCGTACATGCCGCCGTAGTAGATGCCGGCGAACATGATGATCGCGGTGGTGACGTCCAGCCCCCGCGTCAGCGGGAGCAGCAGGGCGATCGTCATGGCCGGGCCGATGCCGGGCAGGACGCCGATCGCGGTCCCCAGCAGCACGCCGAGGAATGCGTAGAGCAGGTTCGTCGGCGTCAGCGCCGTCCCGAAACCGCCGATCAGTTCGGTCAACGCGTCCATCAGAGGATGCCCTTCAGGATGCCGACCGGCAGGCTGGTGCCGAGACCGAGGACGAACAAGTACCAGGTGCCGAACGACAGGACGACCGCGATCGCGGCGTCGCGGATGTAGTGCCGGCTGCCGAGCGCGAAGGCGGATCCCCAGAAGAGGATGGCGCCGGAGATCGGCCAGCCGAGCGGCTCGATGAGCAGGGCGTTGGCGATGAACGCGGCGGCGAGCAGGCCGACCGTCCTCCAGTCGCTGCGGCCGGTGAGTTCGATGTCCTCGCCGCCTTCCGGCTCACCGCGCCCGCCGCGCCACACGTCGACGGCGAGGAAGCCGGCGACGACCACCAGCAGGATCCCGACGGCGGTCGGGACGGCGCCGGGCCCGACCGGGCCGCGGGCGATCCGGCTCTCCGGGAGGAGGAGCGCCTGGACGATCAGCAGGATCCCGAGAGCCCCGAGGAACAGGGCCACTCCGAGTTCGGAGCGGCCCTGCTCCTGGGTGCCGCCGGGGGCGGCGGAGCTCATGCCAGGCCCAGCTCGCTCATGACCGTCTCGACGCGGTCGCTCTCCTCGGCGAGGAAGTCCGTGAAGTCCTCGCCGGGGATGAACGCGTCGGTCCAGCCCTGTTCCTCGAGCACCGCCTGCCACGCCTCGCTGTCGTGCATCTCGGTGACCGCGTCGACGAAGCGCTGGGTCTCCTCCTCCGAGATGCCCGGTGCCGCCACGATGCCCCGCCAGTTGGCGAACACCAGGTCGATGCCCTCCTCGGTGAGGGTGGGAGCGTCGACGCCCTCGACGGGCTCCTCGCTGGTGACGGCGAGGATGCGGACCTGACCCGCCGCGGCCGGCTCGCTGACCTCGCCGACGCCGGTCGCGGCGAACTGGACGTCCCCGCCGAGGATGCCGGCCAGCAGCTCACCGCCGCCGTCGTAGGGCACGTAGTTGACGTCGACGGGGTCGACGCCGACCTCCTGCGCCAGCAGCATGGGCGTCAGGTGGTCGGGGCCACCGGGGTTGGAGGCGCCGCCGACGGGGACGTTGGCGGGGTCGTCCTTCCACGCCTCGACGAGGTCGTCGATCGACTGGAACGGGGACTCGGCGGGGACGACGATCGCCTCGGCCTCCTCGATCAGCTTGGCGATCGGCGTGGTCTGGTCGAGGGTCGCCTCGGACTGGTTGCTGAACTGCGCGCCGACGACGCCGAGGCCCATCTGCATGAGCATCTTGGCGTTGCCCTCCTCGTTGACCAGTCGCTGGAGACCGACCGTGCCGCCGGCGCCCTCGAGGTTGAACACCTCGATGTTCGAGGCGAGCTCCTCGCCCTCCAGCACCTCGGCGACCGCCCGGCCGGTGGTGTCGTAACCGCTGCCCGCGGAGTTCGGGATCAATACGCGGAGACCGTCGATCGGGCCGTCAGCGCCGTCGGCGGCCGACCCGCCCTCCGCGGTGGTCCCGCACCCGGTCAGCACCAGGCCGACGGCGACAGCGCCGACGGCCAGCTTCCGCACGGAAGCAGTACGCATCTGAGTCCTCCTGTGTCGTCCGGCGGGGGCCCGCCGTCGCAGCGAAGGTCGCAACCGGCGTGGCGCGTGTCACCCTTGAGTGCGCAATGAGCGTTGTGGTCGTTGTGGTCACGGCCACACCGGCGACAACGGCGTGTCGCCGTGGTGTCCTGTGGATCACCGGCCGGGTCCCGACCGGAGATCCAGCGCGTCGACGGGAGGAGCCGTGAGCAAGCGGCTGTCGCTGGCCGGCCAGCTGCTGGCGCTGCAGGTGGTCATCATCTGCGTCGTCCTCGTCGGCGTCGCCGCGGTCACCGTCGCCCAGTCGACCAGCCGTGCCCAGGAGTCCGAAGGCCGCCGGGCGCTCGGCGTGGCCGAGACCCTGGCCAACGCCCGGATCTTCCGCGAGGCCCTCGAGGAGCGCGAGGCCGCCTACGTCCGGATCGCGGCCGAGAGCACCCGCAGCGTGTCCGGGTCCGCCTCGGTCGTCGTCGCGCTGGACGACCGGACGGTGGTCGCGAGCGCCGACCCGGCCGAGCTCGGCAAGCCCTTCCCCGTGGGCGAGAGCACGATCCTGGAGGGCCGGGCGTGGGTGGGGGAGCGCGAGTTCAGGGGCCGGCCCGCCGCAGTCGCGATGGTGCCCGTGCTGACCGGCCCCCGACGGGACACGGAAGGCTTCGTCGTCGTCACCCGGTTCTACCCGTCGTTGCTCGACGGCCTGAACGAAGCCGCCCCGAACCTGCTCACCTACCTCGGCGTGGCCAGCCTCATCGGGATCGGCGGATCGCTGCTCATCGCCCGCCGGGTGAAGCGGCAGACCCTGGGCCTGGAGCCGAAGGAGATCGTCGGCCTGGTCGAGCACCGGGACGCCATGCTGCACGGCATCCGGGAAGGGGTCGTGGGCCTGGACACGCGCGGCCGGGTCACGCTCGTGAACGACGAGGCGATCCGGCTGCTGCGCATACCGGGCGACGCGATCGGTCGAACGCTCGAGGAGCTCGGGGTCGACGAGGAGATGCGCGACGCGCTGCTCACCGGTCAGGTGGAGCGCGACCGGGCGGTCGGCAGCCAGGGCCGCGTGCTCGTGGTCAACCGGCTGCCGATCTCCAGCCGCGGCCGGGCGATCGGCTCGGTCACCACTCTGCGCGACCGCACGGAACTGCTCGAGCTGCGCCGCGAGCTGGACCTGACCATGCACGTCACCGACACGCTGCGGGCCCAGGCGCACGAGTTCGACAACCGGCTGCACACGATCGCCGGACTCATCGAGATCGGCGAGGCCGAGGAGGCGGTCCGCTTCGTCCACCGCGTGACCTCCAGCCGGTCGGAGTTCAGCGCCGCGGTGACGTCGTCGATCCGGGACCCGTCGGTCGCCGCCCTGCTGATCGCGAAGGCCAGCCAGGCGGCCGAGCTCGGCGTCGACCTGCGCATCGCGCCGGACTCGTCGCTGCCGGCCCTGGCCGAGGAGCTCAGCGGCGACGTGACGACCGTCGTCGGCAACCTGGTGGACAACGCCCTGGACGCCGCCGCGACCGCGCCGCAGCGCTGGGTCGAGGTGAGCGTCGGCCTGGTGGACGGCGAGGTCGAGGTCGTGGTCCGCGACTCGGGGCCCGGCGTGCCGCCGGGGATGGAGAAGGAGGTCTTCCGCCGCGGCGTCTCGACGAAGACGGCCGGACCGGGCGAGCGGGGCATCGGC
Organism: Blastococcus sp. PRF04-17; assembly: GCF_023016265.1. GTDB lineage: Bacteria > Actinomycetota > Actinomycetes > Mycobacteriales > Geodermatophilaceae > Blastococcus_B. Next base: position 169,276 of record NZ_CP095412.1, read on the forward strand.
CTCTCCCTGGTGCACCTGCTGTGCACCCGGCGGGGCGGCGACGCGACGGCATCGTCGGAGGGTGGGTCGGTCTTCACCGCCCGGCTGCCGGTCGACGCGCAGACCGTGGACGGCACGCTGGTGGACGCATGATCCGCGTGCTCATCGTCGACGACGACTTCATGGTGGCGAAGGTGCACGCCGGGTTCGTCGCCGCGCTCGACGGTTTCGAGGTCGTCGGCACCGCGTCCACCGGGGCCGCGGCGCTGGACGAGGTCCGGCGCCTCCGCCCCGACCTGGTGCTGCTCGACGTCTACCTGCCCGACACGACCGGACTGGACGTGCTGCGCCGGTTGCGGGCGAACGGGGCAGACACCGATGTCATCGTCATCAGCGCCGCCAGGGACGTCGACAGCATCCGCACCGCGCTGCACGGCGGGGTCCTGAACTACCTGGTCAAGCCGTTCGACCGGCGCACGTTCGAGGCGCGGCTGCGGGACTACGCCGCGCTGCGCAGCGAGCTGTCCGAGCTGGGCGAGGCCGGCCAGGGTGACGTGGACCGCCTGTTCGGCACGGCACGGGGGAGCGCGGTGCGGCAGCCGGTCAGCACCCCGAAGGGCATCGCGCCGGAGACGCTGGCGCTGGTCCGCGAGACGCTCGCCGCGGCGGGGGAGGGCGGCCTCTCGGCGACGGAGTGCAGCGAGCGGACGGGGCTGGCGCGGGTCAGTGCCCGGCGCTACCTGGAGCAGCTGGTCACCGTCGGGGAGGCCGAGGTGCGGCAGCGGTACGGGACGGCGGGCCGGCCGGAGCGGCGGTTCACGATGCGGGGCCCGCGCCGGGCGTGACCGCAATGACCGGAACGTCCGTTAGCGCCGCAAAGCTGACGCCGGCTGTGGGCTCGGCCACGCTGCGCCCATGACGATCGTCGTGGGCTACGTCCCCACCCCCGAGGGAGAGGCCGCGCTCTCCGCCGCGATCAGCGAGGCCGGGCTCCGCGAGCAGCCGCTGCACGTGGTCAACACCTCCCGCGGCGACTCGCTGGTCGACAGCCGGTTCGCCTCGGAGGACGCGCTGACCGCCGTCCGGGCGAAGCTCGACGCCGCCGGTGTCGTGTACGAGATCGACCAGCACGTGAGCAGCCATGACGCCTCGGACGAGGTCGTCGACGCGGCCGACCGGGTCAAGGCCAGCCTCATCGTGATCGGCCTGCGGAGGCGGACGCCGACCGGGAAGCTCATCACCGGCAGCCAGGCGCAGCGGATCCTGCTCGACGCCAACTGCCCCGTCCTGGCAGTCAAAGCAACCTACTGACGACCAGAACCGCGGTTTCGGTCGCGGCCACCGGGGGCCGGAACCGCGGTTTCGGTCGCTCAGCCGAGGAGCTCGACGCCGTCGGACGGCGCTTCGGCGAGGTTGCGGAAGATCGTCCGCACGCTCTCCGCGAGGTGCCCGGCGATGAGCGTCGCCGCGGCGTCGGCGTCCCCGGCCAGCAGGGCGTCGCAGATCGCGAGGTGCTCGCCGACGGACACGTCGGTGCGTTGCGGGTCGAGATGGGAGAGGTTGCGCAGCCGCGCGGTGTGCGGCCGCAGGTCGGCGATCGCCCGCCGCAGGTGCTCGTTGCGCGTCGCGCCGATGATCGCCCAGTCGAAGCGGTCGGCCAGCTCGTAGAACGCGCGCGACCGCTCCTGGGACGGCGAGCGGCCCTGGATGCGCGCGAAGCCGGCCCGCATGTCGGCGAACGCCTGCCGCGTCGCCGGATCGGCCGCGGCGGTCTGCGTGGCCTGGCGGATCGCGGCCGGCTCGAGCAGCTGCCGGTACTCGAACAGGTCGCGGACGCTCTGCGCCGACACCCGGGACACCCGGGCACCCAGGCGCGGCGTGAGGTCGACGAGGCCCTCGGCGGCCAGCCTCCTCAGCGCCTCGCGGACCGGGGTCCGGGACGCGCCGGTGCGCTCCACGAGCCACAGCTCCGACAGGGGCGTCCCGGGAGCCAGCTCGCCGAGCTCGATCTCCTCCTTGAGCTGCGCATGGACCTGGTCGGCCTTGCTCGGCCCGAGGTCGGTCACCGTGAGCTCCCGAACGGCACACCGGTCTCGTCGCCCAGCCGACGCAGCTCGGCGAGCGACTCCGCGGCGAGGGTCACCCCGCCGGCGGCCAGGTTCGCCGCCTCGGCGCGGTCCTCCACCTCGCCCGGGTAGAACACCTCGTCGAAGCCCTGTGCCAGGGGCACGTCCTTCACCTCGTCGATCAGTCGCCGGACCCGCTCCTCGTAGTCTGCCGGGTCCCCGAGCGCGGCGGGGTCGATCGCCAGGAACAGGTGACCGGCGCGGCTGCGCGCCGCCGGCTCGTACGGCCCGTGGACCTCTGTGCCGACGCCGCTGCCGGTGAGGGCGCCCGAGAGCACGTCCATCAGGAACGTGATCGCGTACCCCTTGTGCCCCGCCATGGGCAGGACGACGCCGAGCACGCCCTCCGCGGGGTCGGTCGTGGGCGCCCCGTCGCCGGTCAGCGCCCAGCCGTCGGGAATCGGCTCGCCCTTGTTCCTGGCCAGGTAGATCTTGCCGCGGGCCACCGCGGTGTTGGCGATGTCGACCGCCACGACCCGCCCGTCGGGCGCCGGTGCCGCGATCGACCACGGATTGGTGCCGAGTACCTTCCGCCGGCCGCCCCAGGGCGCCATGGCCGGGCTCGCGTTCGTGGTGAGGACGGCGACCACGCCGTCCCGGGCGGCGCGGCGGGTGAACCACATCGCCGTCCCGAAGTGGTTGGAGTTGCGGACGCCGACCGCGCCGATGCCGTGCGCGCGGGCGCGCTTCACGGCGAGCACCCGGGCCCGCTCGGTGAGCACCTGGCCGACGCCGTCCCGCCCGTCGAGCAGCACCAGGGGGCCGGTGTCGGCCAGCACCACCGGATCCGTGACGGCGGCCATCGCCCCGCTGCGGAGGCGCGCCGCGTACCAGGGGAGGCGCAGCATCCCGTGCGAGCCGTGCCCCCAGAGGTCCGCCTGCACGAGGCTGTCGGCGACCAGATCGGCGTCGAGCGCCGGTACGCCGAGCGCCCGGAGCACCTGGCTGCCGAACGACCGGAGCTCCTCCGGCGTGGATCGCTGCGCGGTCATCGCGCCCCCTTCCCAACAGGTTCGGTCTCTTGTATACAAGGTTGCATACAACGACTCGGAGCGGAAGGACGGCGGATGTTCAGCCTGGTGGTGCGGATGGAGGTCCGGCCCGGCCGGCGCGCGGAGTTCCTGGCCGGTATCGCGGCCAACGCGGAGGCCTCGGTGCGCGACGAACCCGGCTGCCTGCGGTTCGACGTCTGCTCCGTCGCCGGCGACGAGAACCGCTTCCTCCTGTACGAGCTGTACGTCGACGAGGCGGCCTTCGCCGCGCACAAGGGCGCCCCCCACTTCGCCCAGTGGCGCACCGTCGCCGCCGAGGTCGTCGCGAACCAGGTCAACACGACGGGCTCGCTGCTGGTCACCCACACCACCGAGGAGTCCTGATGCGCAACCAGCCCGCCCCGCCGTCGATGGTCCTGCGCCCGGAGGAGATCGAGCGCTTCGACCGCGGCAACGGCGTCGTCACGATCCCGTTCGTCGGCAAGTGGAACTGCCAGGAGAACAGGATCACGACCGGGATGACCGTGTTCTCGCCCGGCACGGGCATCCCGCTGCACTCGCACAACGTCGAGGAGTCGGTGCTGGTCCACGAGGGCGAGGCGACGGCCGTCGTCGGCGACGAGGAGTTCGACCTCGTGGCCGGCCAGGCCACCTGGGTCCCGGCGGGCGTCCCGCACTGCTTCCGCAACCGCGGGGAGGGGCCGATGACCATCTACTGGGTCTACGGCGGGCGCGACGTCACCCGCACCATCACCGCCACCGGCGAGACGTTCGAGCACCTGTCGGAGAGCGATCGGGGCGCGCGCAGGTCATGAGCACCCTGGTCACGTACAACCCCGCGACCGGCGAGCCGCTGGCCGAGTACGCCACGTTCACCGACGCCGAGGTCGACGCCGCGCTGACCGCCGCCAGCGAGGCGCAGCGGAGGTGGGCCGCGCGGCCCATCGAGGACCGCGCCGCCGTCCTCCGCCGCGTCGCCCAGATCCTGAGGACCGAAACCGCGGATCTGGCTCTTCTGGTCACGCGGGAGATGGGCAAGCCGCTGGTCGAGGCGCGGGCCGAGGTCGAGAAGTGCGCGACGACCTGCGACTACTACGCCGACAACGCCGCGGTCTACCTCGCCGACGAGCCGGTCGTGACCTCCGCTGACCGCAGCTGGATCTCCTACGAGCCGGTCGGCGTCGTGCTCGCCGTCATGCCGTGGAACTTCCCGCTCTGGCAGGTGCTGCGCTTCGCCGCCCCGGCCCTCATGGCCGGCAACGGCGCCCTGCTCAAGCACTCGCCCAACACGACCGGGTGCGCCGTCGCGGTGCAGCGCGTCGTCGCCGCCGCCGGCGCGCCGGAGGGGCTGTTCGGGGCGCTCGTCGTCGCCGAGGCCGACGTCCCCGCCGTCACGCAGCGGCTGATCGCGGACCCGCGGATCGGCGCGGTGACGATCACCGGCAGCGAGCGGGCCGGCCGGGCGGTCGGCGCAGCGGCCGGCGACTCGATCAAGAAGTCGGTCCTCGAGCTCGGCGGCTCCGACGCCTTCGTCGTCCTCGCCGACGCCGATCTGCCGCGGGTCGCCGCCCTGGCCGCGCGCGGCCGGCTGATGAACGCCGGGCAGAGCTGCATCTCGCCGAAGCGGCTGATCGTCGACGCGTCGGTGGCCGAGGAGTTCACCCGGCTGCTCGTGACCGAGGTCGAGTCCCTGGTCGTCGGCGACCCCGAGAAGGACGGCACGCACGTCGGGCCGATGGCCCGGGCCGACCTGCGCGACGGCGTCCACCGGCAAGTCGAGGCCTCGGTCGAGGCGGGGGCAAGGGTGCTCACCGGCGGCCGGCCGCTGGAGGGTCCCGGCTGCTTCTACGCCCCGACCGTCCTCGCCGGGGTCGCGCCGGGCCAGGTCGCCTACGACGAGGAGGTCTTCGGTCCCGTGGCCGCGGTCATCGTGGCCGACGGCGACGACGACGCGGTCCGCATCGCCAACGACACCCGCTTCGGCCTCGGCGCCAGCGTCTGGACGACCGACCCCGAGCGCGGGGTCGCCGTCGCCCGCCGGATCCGCTCCGGCGCCGCCTTCGTCAACGCGCTGGTCGCCTCCGACCCGCGCATGCCCTTCGGCGGTACCCGGGCCAGCGGCTACGGCCGCGAGCTGGCCGCTGCGGGGATCCGCGAGTTCGTCGACGTCCGCACCTGGTGGGTTCTGGACGAGCCCGCCGCCACCGCCCCCGTCTCGGAGTGAGTGCCATGAAGAACTACCGCCTCGGCGTCATGCTCGGCGACGGCATCGGCCCGGAGATCGTTCCCGCGTCGGTACGGGTGGTCGACGCCGCCCTCGCCGCCGCCGGTGCCGACCCCGTCGACTGGCGGGAGCTGCCGCTCGGGGCCTCGGCCATCGACGAGCACGGCAGTGCCATCCCGCCCGCGACGCTGACCGCGCTCGCCGAGCTGGACGGCTGGCTGCTCGGCCCGCACGACAGCGCCGCCTACCCCGAGCCGAACCGCAGTCAGCTCAACCCGAGCGGCGCGATCCGCAAGCACTTCGACCTGTACGCGAACATCCGCCCCGCACGGGGGTTCGGAGGTGGCAAGGCCATCGCTCCGGACACCGACCTGGTGATCGTCCGGGAGAACACGGAAGGGTTCTACGCCGACCGCAACACCTACGCCGGCACGGGTGAGTTCATGCCGTCGGCCGACGTCGCGGTCTGTCTCGGCATCTTCACCCGCCCGGCCGTCGAGCGGATCGCCCGCACCGCGTTCGAGCTGGCCCGGCGTCGGCGGGGCAAGGTGACGATCGTGCACAAGGCCAACGTGCTGCAGCTGTCCTCCGGGTTGTTCAAGAGGGTGTGCCTGGAGGTGGCCGAGGGCTACCCGGACGTCGAGGTCGACGACTTCCACATGGACGCGACGACCGTGCACCTGCTCCGCCGGGCGTCGTCCTTCGATGTCCTCGTCGCCGAGAACATGTTCGGCGACATCCTGTCCGACATGGCCGGCGAGCTGGCCGGCTCCCTCGGCATCGCGCCGTCGATCAACGCCTCCGACGACCGCTGCATGGCCCAGGCCGCGCACGGGTCCGCTCCCGACATCGCCGGCAAGGGGCTGGCCAACCCGATCGCGATGATCCTGTCCTCGGCCATGCTCCTCGACTGGCTCGGCACCCGGAACGGCGACGCGATGGCGGCCGACGCCGCCGTCCGGGTGGAGGAGGGCGTCCGCGCGGCGGTGCTCGGGGGAGTGGCCACGCGCGACCTCGGCGGTCAGGCGTCGACCGACGAGTTCACCGCCGCGGTGGTGGAGCGCATCGCCGGGAGCTAGGTGGCGCGACCGCCGTCGACCGCCAGGCGCCGGGCCGCGACCCCCACGACGGCCAGTGCGCCGGCGGTGGCGACGAGGACTCCGGCCGCTCCCACGCCGGCGGCCACGAGCCCCACGGCGCTCGGGATGAGCACCTGCCCGAGCCGGTTGCCGGTGAGCCGCAGCGACATCGCGCGGCCACGGAGACCGGCCGGGGCCACCTCGGCGAGCCACGACATGGTGACCGGCTGGCCGACACCCAGTCCCAGTCCGAGCAGGACGACCAGCACGACGGTGACGGCCGCGGGCAGCGGGACGGCGATCGCACCCATCGAGGCAGCCGAGAGCGCCACGCTGGTGATCATGAGCCGGCGTCGGCCGACCAGCGCCACGAGGCGGCCGAGGAAGAATCGGGACGTCATCGACGCCACCGCGCGCAGCGTCAGCAGCAGGCCGACGAAGCCGGCTGCCAGGCCGCGGTCGGCGCCGAGTGCCGGCAGGTAGACGAGGGTGATGTCCACGGCCGCGAGGACGACGCAGCTCACCAGCAGGGCCCGCAGGAGACCCGGCACGCGCAGCAGTGTCCGCATGCCACGGCCCTCGGTCAGCTCCCCCGACGCGTGCCTGGGAGGCATCCGGAGCAACGCGGTGCAGATCAGCAGGACGACGCCCAGGACCGTCGCGGTGAGGAAGATCGGCCGGGTGTCGGGCAGTGCGCCCTCCCCGCCCATCAGCGTGATGAGGGCAGGGCCGGCCGCCTGCCCCAGCGACGCCGCGAACGTGTAGTAGCCGAAGGCTGCGTCGAACCTGCCCGGAGCGGCGGTGTTGGCCACGGCGGCCTGCTGCCCGACCACGGACAGCAGATGTCCCGTGCCCAGGAGCACGCTCGCCACCACCAGCCCGGCGGCGCCGCCGCGCTCGGTGGCGAACACCGCCGCCGACACCACGATCAGCACCCCGCCGGCGAGCATCACCCGGCGCTCCCCGAAGCGGTCGGTCGCCTGTCCGGACGGCACGGCGAGCAGCAGCGGGACGACGGCGAAGGAGGCGGTGAGCGCTCCCAGCCAGGCGGCCGGGACGCCCAGTTCGAGCGCCCGGTACGCCGATGTCGGCCGGAGGACGAAGGTGACGACCTGGGTGAGCGCCGAGTGCAGGAGGAGCAGGGCCAGGAGGCGGCGTCCCGGGGTCACCCCTGCCGTCCGGACGCCGGCTCCTCGTGGGTCAGTCGGCCGAGGGACCGTGCCCCGAGGCTCGTCTCGACGTGCCGCCGCATGAGGGCGGCCGCTTCGTCGGCGGCTCCGTCGCGGACCGCCTCGAACAGCTGCCGGTGCTCGGTCGCGCGTGCGTCGCGCTCGTCGTCCGTCCGGCCGCCTTCGAGTCCGTGCCTGCGGTAGCGGTCGGTCTTGACCCAGAGCCCGTCGAGCAGTTCCACGAGCAGGGCGTTGTGCGACGCGCGGTGGATGGCGGCGTGGAACCGGTGGTGGCTCGCCAACTGGTGCGCCGACGGTCGGTCACCCAGCGACTCCAGGCCCTCGAGCGCGCTCCGGATGTCCGCCACATCGGCCTGCGTCCGCCGCTGCGCGGCGAGGGACGCGGCCAACGGGTCGAGGCTGCCGCGCAGCTCGAGCAGATCGCGTGCTTCGGCGGCGTCCAGGGGTCGCACCCGCGCGTCCCGGTGGGCGTCGAGCTCGACCAGCCCGTCCTGCTTCAGGCGGCGCAGTGCCTCGCGCAGGGGAGTGGTGCTCATGCCGATGGCCCGGGCGAGGGCACCCTGCTGCAGCACGTCCCCGGGTGCCAGGTCGCCGGACAGGATGAGGGCGCGGACCCGGGTGTAGGCCAGGTCGCTCTTGGTGGCGAAACCCGGTTCGCCGGATTCGGGGGACGCCGTCACTGTCACTCCTCGGTCACTGGTTATAGGTTATAACCTCCGCGTGACTCCGGGAGAACGAGCTGCCATGACCTACGCCACCACCGATCTGTGCGACGCCCATCCCGAGATCCAGGTCTGCGAACCGGTGTTCCAGGTCTTCGGCGGCAACCGACGCTTCAGCGGCCCGATCGCCACGCTCAAGGTGTTCGAGGACAACACGCTGATCAAGCAGGCGGTCGAGAGCCCGGGGGAGGGCCGGGTGCTGGTGGTCGACGGCGGCGGCTCCAAGCGCTGCGGGCTGGTCGGCGGCAACCTGGCCGTCTCGGCCGCCACGAACGGCTGGGCCGGCGTCGTCGTCTACGGCTGCATCCGGGACGCCGACGAGCTGGCCGAGCAGCCCCTCGGCGTCCGGGCGCTCGGCGCGTTCCCGCGCAAGAGCCAGCGCGGCCTGCACTCCGGTCAGGCCGGCATCCCGGTCGTCTTCGCCGGGGTGGTGTTCCGCGAGGGGGAGTGGCTGTGCGCGGACGCCGACGGCGTCGTCGTCCTGCCGGAGGCCCCGGCCGGCGTGTGACCGGTCAGCGGCGGCGGAGGAGACGGGCGACGCGGTGCGTGCGGCCGGCACGCAGTTCGGCGACGGTGGGTGGCGCCGGCTCCGGCTCCTCGTCCAGCGAGGCGTGCCGCTCGTGCAGCCGCGCCCGGACGTCGTCGGCTGTGTAGGCGCGGCGCTGCCGTTCGTTGCGGGCCAGCACGGCGCCACCGGCCGCGACACCCGCCAGACCGGCCAGTCCCAGGATCTTCCAGAGGCGCACGGTCCGTAACCTACTGGCCCGTGCCCCAGCTCTCCCTGGACGAGGCGGTCGACCTCACCCGCACCGGCGACGTGTGGGTCTTCCGCGGCGCCTCGATCGCCGACCGCGCGATCCGGGCGGTGACCAACGCGCCGGTGAACCACGTCGGCATGGCGGTCGTCCTCGAGGACATGCCGCCCCTCCTCTGGCACGCCGAACTCGGCCGGTCCCTGCCCGACGCCTGGACCGGCCAGCACCAGCGCGGCGTGCAGCTGCACGACCTCCGCGACGCCGTCACCACCTGGCGGCACCGGTACGGCCAGCGCGCCTGGCTCCGGCAGCTGGTCGGCCCGGCCGACGACGGCGGCGTGACGCCGGAAATGGAGGACGCCGTCCTGCGCACCATCGCGCGCCTGGACGGCCGGCCGTTCCCGACCACCCGCGGCCTGGTCCGCGGCTGGGTCAACGGCCGGCTGCGGCGGCGGACCTCGGCGGAGACCGTCTTCTGCGCCGAGCTGGTGGCCGCGACCTACACCGCCATGGGCCTGCTCCCCGATGACCGGCCGCTCAACGCCTACGACCCGGGCAGCTTCTGGTCCGGCGACGACCTGGACCTGCTGCAGGGCGCCCGCCTCGGCGTCGAGATCCCCGTCGACGTCCCGGCCGCGTGAGGGGTCACTTCACCCGGTAGGTGCTCTGCACCATGCCACCGGGGAACGTCCTCGTGTCGACGTGTTCCAGCGCGATGTCGGCGTCGAGCTCGCCGAACGGCGTGTGCCCGGTGCCGATGAGCACCGGCACCCGCGACAGGGTCAGGTCGGCGACCAGCCCGGCCCGCAGGAACTGGTGGACCGTGCGCCCGCCGTCGACGTACACCCGCCGGTACCGCGCCTCGGTCAGCGCGGTGACCGCCTCCTCGTAGGAGCGGTGCACGGTGATCCGGTCGTCGGCGCCGGGCGTCAGCGTCGTGCTCAGCACGTGCACCGGCTTGCCCTGGTAGGGCCACTCGTCGAACGGTGCGATGACGTCGTACGTGGCGCGGCCCATGACCAGCGCGTCGATGCCGGCGACGAACTCGGTGAAGCCGAAGTCGCCGCCGGCGCCGTCGTCCGGCCCGGAGTTGGCGTCGGCGCCGCCGGTGAGCCAGGCGATGTCGCCGTCGAGGCGGGCGATGAACCCGTCGACGCTCATGCCGAGGAACACGTGGCCGGTGAAGGAAGCGTCCATGGCCGACACCCTGCACCCGCGGTACGACGATTCAGGTCCCCGCCCGCACGGCCGCGCCCCGGTGCAGCCGGACGACGGTGTCGCCGGGCCGCGCCACGCCGTCGTCGTGCGTCACGCACACGACGACTCGGCCGGCCAGTGCGGCGCGCAGGTCGTCGACCAGGGCGGCGGCGGTCGGCGGGTCCAGGTGCGCGGTCGGCTCGTCCAGCAGGACGACGTCCCGCCGGGTGAGCAGGGCCCGCGCCGCGGCCAGCCGTCGGCGCTCGCCACCGGACAGCGCCGTGCCGCCGGCGCCGATCTCGGTGTCGAGGCCCTCGGGCAGCGCGGCCAGCAGTCCGCCGAGCCCGGTCGCGGTGAGTGCCGCGTGCATCCGTGCCTCGCCGTCGGCGCCGGCCAGCTCCCCGCGCGGCGCCGCGAGCGCCAGGTTGGCCCTGATCGTCGACGCGAAGACGTGCGCCTCCTGCGGCAGCCAGGCCATCCGCGCGCGCACGTCGTCGCCGGTCATCTCCGCCGTGTCCGCGCCGTCGAGGGCGTAGGTGCCCGCGCGCGGGCGCAGCGCGGCCATGAGCACCGCCAGGAACGTCGACTTGCCGGTGCCGGACGGCCCGCGGACGACCAGCCAGCCGTCGCGGTCCGCGGTCACGTCGAGCCGCCGCAGCACGTCCGGCCCGCCCGGCCAGCCGGCGGTCAGGCCGTCGGTGGTCAGCTCGGAGACGGCCGCCGGTGCCGGCCGGGGTGCGGCCGGGTCGGCCGGCACCGGTGCGGTCAGGACGGCGTCGATCCGGTCCTGCGCGTCGGCCAGCGCACCGCGCCGCTGCAGGCCACCGACCAGACCGGCCAGCGGCTCGGCCAGCGCGAGCGGGGCCAGGGCGACGACGGCCAGTGCCGGACCGGGGAGGCCGCCCAGCGCGCCCACCGCTGCCGCGAGGACGGCGGCCAGGCCGGTGCCGAGCACGACCACGCCGGTGCCGACCGCCGCGGCCCGGCTGCGGGCGCGGGAGATCCCGGTGCCGCCGTCGGCGACCGCGGTGAGGTCGGCGGCCACCCGCGCGGCCAGCCCGTGCGCCCGGAGATCGGCCGCGCCCTCGAGCAGGGTGCTCGTGTTCCGCAGCGCGGCGACCCGCAGCGCGCTCTCGGCCCGGGCGGCGCCGGCGTCCAGCCGGCGGTGGACCAGGACCACGAGTGCCGCGGTGACCGCCAGGAGGGTCCCGACCGCGAGGCCGGCGGCGGGGTCGACGAGCGCCAGGGCCGCGACGGCGACCGCCGGGACGACGGCGGCGACCCGCAGCGGTGGGCGCACCCGCACGGTGAGGTCCTGCACCACGCCGACGTCCCCGATCGCGGTCGCCAGGGCGGACCCGGGAGTGCGGTCGGCCGCGGGCCCCTGGGCGGCGAGCGCCCGCCACACCCGCACGCGGAGGTCTGCGGCCAACCGCAGCGCGGCGTCGTGCGCGGTCATGCGCTCCAGCCAGCGCAGCAGCGCGCGACCCAGTCCGAAGAAGCGGACGCCGACGATCGCCACCATCAGCGTGAGGATCGGCGGCATCTCCGCGGCCCGCACGATCAGCCAGCCCGAGACGGCGGTGAGCGCGATGCCGGCGAGCGACGAGGCCGCCCCGGCGAGCACCGCCCGCCCCAGCGACCGGCCCACCCGCGCAGGCCGGTCGACGGCCTCCACTGCCCGGCTTCCGGTACCGAAAGCCGGCCGGGACGGCTCGGCTTCCGGTACCGGAAGCGGGACGGGGACCGGGGAGGGCAGGTCGACCGAGCGGTCGGCCAGGGAGACCGGTCCCGGGTCGTGGGTCGCGACCAGGATCGTCACGGTGCCGCGCAGTCCGGCGAGCACCGCGGTGACGCGCGCGCGGGCGGCGTCGTCCAGGTGCGCCGTCGGCTCGTCGAGCAGCAGCAGCCGGGCGCCCCGCCGCACACGGACCAGCGCTCGGGCCAGGGCGACCAGCTGGAGCTCGCCGGGCGAGAGCGACTCCGGTGCCCGCCCGGCCAGGCCGGTCGCCCCGACCCGCGCCAGCGCCTCGACGACGTGGGCCTCGGCGACGACGGCGTCCACGCCGGGTTCGGCGGCCGCGTGCCGGCGCAGTTCGTCCGCGACGGTGGCGCCGGTGGTCCGGGGGAACTGCGGCGCCCAGGCGAGCGCACCGGCCGGGACGCCGGTCACCGTGCCGGTCACGATCGCCGTCGGGGGCAGCAGCCGGGCCAGGGCGGCCAGCAGCGTCGACTTGCCCGACCCGCTCGCGCCGCGCAGGGCCACCAGTTCGCCCGGGCGGACGGCGAGGTCCACCGGCGCGAGCGCGGGCACCGGCCGGCCCGGGTACCGCACGCCGAGCCCCGACACGACGACGTCGGCGCCGCGGGGGTCGTCGTCGGTGACCACGGCTGCCGCCGCGCCGGCGGGCGCCGCGAGCACCGCACCGGCCTCCGCCGCCGCGAGCGAGGCGTCCTCGGCGGCATGGTGTGCCGCTCCGAGGGCGCGGAGGGGCGCGAACGCCTCGGGGGCGAGCAGCAGCGCGGTGAGGCCGACGGCCAGCGCCAGGTCGCCGTGCACGAGGCGGAGGCCCACCGTGACCGCGACCAGCGCGACCGACATCGTCGCGATCAGCTCCAGCACCAGCGCCGAGAGGAACGCGATCCGCAGCGTCGCGAGCGTGCGCACGCGGTGTGCCGCGCCGAGCGAGGCGAGCGCCCGGGCCTGGTCGGCGGCGCGGCCGAGCCCCACCAGCACCGGCAGCCCGCGCACCAGCTCGGCGACGTGCGCGGCGATCCGGTCCAGCGCCCGCGCCGAGTCGGCGGTCGCGGCCCGCGAGTGCCGGCCGACCAGCACCATGAACACCGGCACCAGCGGCAGCGTGACCGCGACCAGCACGGCGGAGAGCAGATCGGTCCAGGCCAGGACGACCAGCAGTGCCGGAGGGACGACCATGGTCTGGGCCAGCGCCGGCAGGTAGGTGGCCAGCGCGGGGCCGAGGTCGTGCAGCCGGGTGGTGGCCAGGACCGCGGCGGGGCCCGGTCCGCCCGCCGCGTCGACCGCGGCGGGGGACACGGCCAGGCGCTCCAGGAGCGCCCGACGCAGCCGGTCCTCCGCGCGGCGGGCGTCCCGGTCGGCGAGCGCCTGGCCGGCGGTCGTGGCGACGGCCCGCAGCGCGACGCCGCCGGCGGCCAGGACGAGCGGCGTCGTCACGGCGCCGTCGGCGTACCCGGCGGCCCGGGCGACGGCGTGCGCCAGACCGGCGGCGAGCAGCACCAGACCGGCGGTCGCGGCCAGTGCCGCGACGGCCGCGCGGAGCAGCGCACCCCGCAGACCCGGCACCGCCGCCAGCGCACCCAGCGGCCCGCGCCCCCCAGGAGCCGGAACCGCGGTTCCGGTCGCGGTCCCAGCTGCCGGAACCGCGGTTCCGGTCGTCACGGGTGCACCGGCTCGGCGGTCAGCCGCTTCCGGAAGACCCAGTAGGTCCACGCCTGGTAGCCCAGCACCACGGGCAGTCCGACGCCCGCCGCCCAGGTCATCACGGTCAGCGTGTAGTCGCTGACCGACGCGTCGGCGACGGTGACGTCGAAGGCGCCGTCGATCGTCGACGGGATGACGACGGGGTAGGCGGCACCGAAGATGGTGGCGGCCGCGGCGACCAGCATCGCGCCCCATGCGGCGAAGGCCTGGCCCTCGCGGCCGACCCGCAGCCGGCCCCAGGCCACGAGCACCGCGAGCGCGGCGACCGCCCACAGCAGCCCGGTGAGGGCGGCGCCGTACCGCAGGTGCACGATCCCGGCCCACGCCAGCAGCGGCAGCGCCGCGACCGGCATGAGCCGCAGCGCGAGCCGCCGGGCGGCGGTCCGCATCGGTCCGTCGGTCTTCAGCGACAGGAACACCGCGCCGTGGACGACGGAGAAGGAGAGCACCGCGACCGCGCCGAGCAGTGCCGACCAGCTCAGGCCCGCGAACGCGCCGCCGACCCGGTTGCCGTCGGCGTCGATGGGCAGACCCAGCGTGGTCGCGCCCAGCGCCGCACCGATGCCGAGCGCCGCGATGAGCGAGCCGGTGGTGATGACCCGGGTCCAGGTCGCGTCCCACGAGGCGGAGTGGTGCGAGTGCCGCCACTCGAAGGCGACCGCCCGGATGATCAGGCCGAAGAGCACGAGCACGAACGGCAGGTAGAGCGCGGGGAGCCAGGTGGCGTACCAGCCGGGGAAGGCGGCGAACACGGCGCCGACCGCGGTGATCAGCCAGACCTCGTTGCCGTCCCACAGGGGGCCGATGGTGCGCAGCATCAGATGCCGGTCGGCGGCCTTCCGGCCCAGCACCGGCAGCAGCGCGGCCACGCCGAAGTCGAAGCCCTCGAGCAGCAGGAAGCCGGTCCACAGCAGGGCGACGGCGGCGAACCAGAGGGTCTGCAGATCCATGTCGGGTCCCCGATTCTCAGTGGGCGAAGGAGAGGACGTCGTCGCGGCCGCCGGACACCCCGTCGTCGTGTCGGCTGTCGTCCGGGTGTCCCTGGGGCGGGGAGCCGGGGGTCGGCGCGCCGTCGCCCGTGGTCACGCCGGCCCGGACGAAGCGGGTGATCAGCCACAGCTCGACGACGGCGAGCGCGCCGTACACGAGGGTGAGGGCGCCCAGCGACGTCCAGACCTCGGCGGCGCTGATGCCCGGCGACACCGCCTGGGCGGTGAAAAAGTACACCTGGTCCTCGACCGGGACGTCGGGGTTCGGGTGGACGACGAAGGGCTGGCGGCCCATCTCGGTGAAGATCCAGCCGGTCGCGTTGGCGACGAACGGCGCGGCGACGGCGAGCAGCGCGCCGTGGACGCCGATCCGCGAGGTGGGCACGCGGCCGCGCCGCGTCGCCCACAGCGCGTAGGCGGCGACCGCCGCCGACACCGCGCCCATGCCGATCATCAGCCGGAAGCTCCAGTAGGTGACGGCGAGGACCGGCGCGTAGTCGATGGGCTGCCCTGCCTTGTCGCCGAAGCGCGAGGGGTCGTCGGGGTAGGTCTCGCCGTAGACCGCGGCGTACTCCTCCTGCAGCTCGTTGACGCCCGGCACGGCCGTCGAGAAGTCGCCGTGCGCGAGGTAGGAGAGCAGGTAGGGAACGGTGATCGAGTGGACGTCGTCGCACTCGTTCGAGCCGAGCTTCCCCCAGGCGAAGATCGAGAACGACGCCGGCGCCTCGGTGTCGCAGAGTGCCTCGGCCGAGCTCATCTTCAGCGGCTGCTGCTGGTACATGAGCTTCCCCTGCCAGTCCCCGGTGAGGGCGACCAGCACGAAGGCGACCAGCGACACCCAGCCACCGAGCCGCACCGAGCGCCGCCAGACCAGGTCGTCGACGTCCTTCGGCTGCGCGGCCAGCTTCCGGCGGCGCAGGTGCCACAGCCCGATGCCCACGAGCAGCGCCCCGGCGACCATGAGCGCGGCCACGATCGCGTGGCTGAAGGCGGCGAGCGCGGTGTTGTTGGTCAGGACGGCGAGGAAGTCGACCTGCACCGGCCGGCCGGTCCCGTCGTCGGTGACGACTCCCACCGGGTGCTGCATCCACGAGTTCGCCGCGATGATGAAGTAGGCGCTGACGATCGAGCCGATCACCGCGGCCCACAGCGCGGCCAGGTGCAGCTTCTTCGGGATGCGCCCCCAGCCGAAGATCCACAGCCCCAGGAACGTCGACTCCAGGAAGAAGGCGAGCAGCGCCTCCAGCGCCAGCAGCGAGCCGAACACGTCGCCGACGAAGCGCGAGTACTCGCTCCAGGCCAGCCCGAACTGGAACTCCTGAACGAGACCGGTCGCGACGCCGAGCACGAAGTTGATCAGGTAGATCCGGCCCCAGAACCGGGTCATCCGCAGCCACTCCGGCTTGTCCGTCCGCACCCACATCGTGTGCATGACCGCGACCAGCACGCCGAGACCGATGGTCAGCGGCACCATAAGGAAGTGGTAGACGGTGGTGATGCCGAACTGCCAGCGCGCGATGTCCAGCACGTCCACGTCCGCGCTCCCTCGAGTCCGTCGTACGATCGTCACGTTCTTTCTACGCCGCGTAGAAGAGCATTTCTACGACACGTAGAAGACGTGGGTGTGAGACGCGAGACAGGAGGCGCCGTGGCATCGCTGGGGGAGCTGGAGCGCGCGGTCATGGAGCTGCTGTGGGCCGCGGACGGCCCGGTCGCGGCGACCGCGCTGCGGGACGGGCTCGCCGGCCGCGGCGTCGCGCTGACCACGGTCCACACGGTGCTCACCCGGCTGGAGCAGAAGGGGTTCGTCGTCCACGACGAGGCCCGGCCGCGGCGGTTCTGGCCCCGCGCCAGCCGCGAGGAGCACGCCGCCGAGCTCATGCACGAGGTGCTCGGCCAGGCCGCCGACCGGCAGGCCGTGCTCGCGCGGTTCGTGGGCAGCGTGAACGAGGACGAGGCCCGGCTGCTGCGCGAGCTCCTGGCCCGCGACGGCGCCTGACCGGCCCGGTGCTGCCCGTCACCGCGGCCGCCCTGGCCGTTCTCGCCGCGCTGCTCGCCTGGCCGGTGCCGGCGCTGCTCGGGCGCGCCCGGTGGCCGGGGCGCGACCCGGTGGTGGCGCTGGTCTGCTGGCAGGCGATCGGGCTCGCGGGTGGGCTGTCGATCATCGGCGCCCTGCTGGTGCACGGGCTGGCGCCGTGGGGCCACTCGCTGCCCGAGGCGGTCTGGTCGGTGCTGACGGGGAGCCCGGCCGCCGAACGGGTCCGCGGCGACCACTGGGTCACCCTGACGCTGGCCGGCGTGCTCGCCGCCGAGCTGGTCGGCGTCCTGCTGCTGTCGTGGTGGCGGACGACCCGCACCCGCCGACGGCACCGCGCGCTGCTCGAGCTCGTGGTGCGGCCCTCGACGGAACTGCCCGACGCGCGGCTGCTGGAGCACCCCGCCCCCGTCGCCTTCTGCATCCCGGGCGCGCGGCCGCTGCTCGTGCTGTCGTCGGGCATGGTCGAGGAGCTGGACGACGCCCAGCTCGCGGCGGTGGTCGCGCACGAGCGGGCGCACCTGCGCGAGCGGCACCACCTGCTGCTCCTGCCGTTCGTCGCCTGGGCTGCCGCATTGCCGCTGCTGCCGGCCGCCGCGCGGGCGCACGCCGCGGTACGGGAGCTGGTCGAGATGCGGGCGGACGACGTCGCGCTGCGCTCGCTCGCCGGGCCGACCCCGCGGCGGACCCTGGCCGAGGCCATCGTGGCCGCCGCCGGGGGGAACGGCGGAGTGCCCGCCGGGGCGCTCGCCGTCACCGGCGGCGAACTGCGCAGCCGGGTGATCCGGCTGCTCGAGCCGCCCCGGCCGCTGCCGGTGAGCGCGCGGATCTCGGCCCTCGCGGTGGCCGGGCTGCTCCTGCTCCTGCCGACCGCGCTGCTGGTGCTACCGGCCTTCTGAGCGGGGCGCCGCCGCGAGCGCGACGCCCGCATAGGCGGCGGCCAGGGCGCCGCTGGCGCGGGCGGCCGCCCGTAGCGGGGTGACGCGACGAACGGAACCATGCTCGCGGCGTGCACCAGGTCGACGGCCGAGCTCAGCCGCACGAGCCGGCGACCGGGAGCGGCCAGCACCGCACCGTGCTGGAGGAGCAGCCGGGCGCCGAGGACCCGCACCAACCACACGCGATCGGCGGGGAAGGCGGGGGCGATCCGGTCGACGATCTCCTGCGGCCGCGCCAGCAGCGCGGCGCCCGAAGCCACCCCGAGGGCGGCCAGCACGCGGGTGGCGGTGCGGTGTCGGTCCACGACCGGAACGCTACTGCGCCGTCGCGGGGCTCCCCGACGGGACCGCGAGGGCGGCGTCCCGGTTGCCGGGAAGCGGCGCGAACCCGCGCAGCCGGAGGCTGTTGGTGACGACGAACACCGAGCTGAACGCCATCGCGGCCCCCGCGATCATCGGGTTGAGCAACCCGGCGGCGGCCAGCGGGATCGCCGCCACGTTGTACGCGAAGGCCCAGAACAGGTTGCCCTTGATCGTGCCGAGCGTGCGGCGCGAGAGCCGGATCGCGTCGGCGGCCACCCGCAGGTCACCGCGCACGAGCGTCAGGTCGCTGGCCTCGATCGCGACGTCGGTGCCGGTGCCCATGGCCAGGCCCAGGTCGGCCTGGGCGAGCGCGGCCGCGTCGTTGACGCCGTCGCCGACCATCGCCACGGTCCGGCCCTCGCTCTGCAGGCGCCGGACGACGTCCACCTTGTCCTGCGGCAGCACCTCGGCGATGACCTCCTCGATGCCGACCTCGGCGGCGATCGTCCGCGCGACCGCCTCGTTGTCACCGGTCAGCAGGATGGGCCGCAGGCCCAGCTCGCGGAGCTGCCGCACCGCCGCCGCGCTCGTGGGCTTCACCGCGTCGGCGACGACGAGCACGCCGCGGGCGGCGCCGTCCCAGCCGACCAGCACCGCCGTCCGGCCGGCGGCCTCCGCCTCGGCGGCGGCGCGCTCGAGTCCGGAGGGCAGGGGCAGCGACCACTCCTGGAGCAGTCGCCGGCGGCCGACGACCACGGCAGCGCCCTCGACGACCCCGGTCACCCCGAGGCCCTCGGCGTTGGCGAACTCCTCGACCGCGGGCAGCGGGCCCCGCTCCGCGGCCGCGCGGGCGACGGCCTGTGCGATCGGGTGCTCCGACGCCGACTCCAGGGCGCCGGCCAGTCGCAGCACCTGGTCGGCGTCCTCGCCGTCGGCCGGGACGACGTCGACCAGCGTCATGCGCCCGGTGGTGACCGTGCCGGTCTTGTCGAGGACGACGGTGTCGACGCGGCGGGTGTTCTCCAGGACCTCGGGACCCTTGATGAGGATGCCCAGTTGCGCGCCGCGCCCGGTGCCGACCATGAGCGCGGTCGGGGTGGCCAGGCCCAGGGCGCACGGGCAGGCGATGATCAGGACGGCGACCGCGGCGGTGAAGGCGGCCGCCACCCCGGCCCCGGTGCCGATCCAGAACCCGAGGGTGCCCGCCGTCAGGACGAGGACGACGGGCACGAAGATGCCGGAGATCCGGTCGGCGAGGCGCTGCACCTCGGCCTTGCCGTTCTGGGCGTCCTCGACCAGCCGCGCCATCTGGGCCAGCTGGGTCTCCGAGCCGACCCGGGTGGCGCGCACGACGAGCCGGCCACCGGCGTTCACCGTGGCCCCCGCGACGGTGTCGCCCGGGCCGACCTCGACCGGCACCGATTCTCCGGTGAGCATCGACGCGTCCACGGCGGAGGAGCCCTCGGTGATCTCGCCGTCGGCGGCGATCTTCTCCCCGGGCCGGACGACGAACAGGTCGCCGACCGCGAGCTCGCCCACCGGCAGCCGCTGCTCGACGCCGCCACGCAGGACCGAGACCTCCTTGGCACCCAGCTCCAGCAGCGCCCGGAGCGCGGCGCCCGCCCGGCGCTTGGACCGGGCCTCGAAGAACCGGCCGGCCAGGATGAACGTGGTCACCCCGGCCGCGGCCTCCAGGTAGATGTTCGCGCCGCCGTCGCCGCGGGCGATCGTCAGCTCGAAGGGGTGCGTCATGCCGGGCTCGCCGGCGGTGCCCCAGAACAGCGCGTAGAGGGACCAGCCGAACGCGGCCAGCGTGCCGAGCGAGACCAGGGTGTCCATGGTGGCGGCGCCGTGGCGGGCGTTGGTCCACGCCGCCCGGTGGAAGGGCAGCCCGCCCCACACCACGACGGGCGCGGCGAGGGTCAGCGAGAGCCACTGCCAGTACTCGAACTGCAGCGCCGGCACCATCGCCATCGCGACGACGGGCACGGACAGGGCCACCGAGACGAGCAATCGTAGAAGGACCCCGTCCTCCTCACCCCTCGCAGGCTCGGGGCGAGCCTCTGGACGGGGCCGGGGCAGCGACGCGGTGTAGCCGGTCTTCTCCACCGTCGCGATGAGGTCGTCGGTGGTCACGCCGGCGGGGAAGCTGACCTTGGCCTTCTCCGTGGCGTAGTTGACGGTGGCGGTCACGCCGTCCATGCGGTTGAGCTTCTTCTCCACGCGCGCGGCGCACGACGCGCACGTCATGCCGCCGATGAGCAGCTCGACGTCGGTGGTCACTCGTGCGCCTCCTCGTGTGGGACGACCTCGACGGTGAACGCCGCGGTGCGCACCACGTCGCCGTGCCGGAAGTCGAGGAACAGCCGGTAGGACCCGGCCGACGGTGCGGTCGTCGCGAACCGGACCGTCGGCCCCGGGGCCGACGAGTCCTCCTCGACCGGGTGGACGTGCAGGTAGGCGAGATCGCCCTGGCGCAGGGCGACCAGGTGCCCGTGGGCGCCCAGGTAGGGCTGCAGGTCGGTGACCGGCAGGCCGTCCCGGGTGACGGTCAGGTCCAGTACCGACTCCTCGCCCGGGACGAGCTCGCCGACCAGGGCGACGGTGTAGCCGTCGACCTCGGCGGTGGCGACCGGGTCCGGGAGCGGCTCGGGCGCGTGGTCACCGGCCACCGCCAGGTCGGCGCCCAGCACCCGGTCCACGCCGTCGGCGCTGGGCACGAAGTCGGCGAAGACCCGCCAGGTGCCGGCGGTGAGGTCCACGGGCACCTGCCACGTGCCGTCCCTGGAGAGTTCCGGGTGCACGTGCTGGTAGCCGGAGAGGTCCCTGCGCACGGCGATCAGGTGCAGGTCCTCCTCGTGCTCGACGTCGAACGCGGTGACCGCGTGCCCGTCGGGACCGAGGATCCGGAAGGACAGCGGGATCGCCGTCCCGGCGGGCAGGACGTCGGAGTCCAGCGCGAGCGTGTAGCCGCCCTCGGAGACCTGCAGTCCCGCCGGCAGCGCGTCGGGCGCCTCGTGCCCGCCCTCCTCCGCGTGACCGCCGGCCTCCGGGTCGGCCGCCATGTCGTGGGCCGGCTCCTCCGGGACGGAACCCACCGGGCCGACGGCCGCGCCCACACCGACGGCGGCGCCGAAGACGGCGACCAGACCGAGGGCGAAGGCGAGGAGCCGGAGGGGTGTGCTCACCTCAGCTGCCGGCCACCGAGTAGCCGGCCTCCTCGACGGCGGCGCGGACGGCGTCCTCCTCGACGGGGGCGTCGCTGGTCACGGTCAGGCCCCCACTGGCCAGGTCGACGTCGACGGCGGTGACGCCGGGGACCTGGGAGACCTCCTCGGTCACGGCGTTGACGCAGTGCCCGCAGGTCATGCCGACGACGGTGTAGGTGGCGGTGCTCATGGCTGGGTGTCCTCTCGGGGGGTGGGGGAGTGGTTCAGGACCGCACGAGGCGGGCGATGGCCTCGGAGGCCTCGCGCACCTTGTCGTCGGCCTCGCGGCCGCCGGCGGCCGCCGCCTCGACGAGGCAGTGGCTCATGTGCTCCTCGAGCAGGCCGAGGGCGACCGACTGGAGCGCCTTGGTCATGGCCGAGACCTGGGTGAGGATGTCGATGCAGTACTTCTCGTCCTCGACCATGCGCTGGAGACCGCGGGCCTGGCCCTCGATCCGGCGCAGCCGCTTGAGGTAGTCGTCCTTGCGGTTGATGTACCCGTGCTGGTGCGCGGCGTGGTTCTCCATGTCGTCCCCTCCAGGTCGCCGCGGCGTCCGCGGTCGAGGGAACTATACCCCCTAGGGTTTCCGGGTCGAGGTCCCGTCCGGGTCGTCGGAGCTCAGCCGGTCGACGTCCGACCGGAGGTGCTCCGCATCGGCGCGGGCGGAGGCCAGCTCGTCCTGGAGTTCCATGATCGTCTCGGCGGAGGCGAGGGAGTGCCCGTCGTCGAGCAGTCCGCGCATGCGGGCGGCGCGGCCCAGCTGCTCGCGGGAGTACCGGCGGTGGCCGCCGGGGGAGCGGTGCGGTTGCAGGACACCGGTCGTGTCGAGGCTGCGCAGGAAGGCGGCCTGGACGCCGAGCAGCTCGGCGGCCTGGCTCATCGTGAGGGCCGGGTAGTCGGGGTCGTCGAGGCGGCTGACCGGATCCGCTGCCGTGCTCGCCGGGTCCTTCTCGGGCGCGCTCATCGCCGTCCTCCTCGGGATGGGGAGAAGCCGAGGGGCCGGGTCCTCCGGGACCCGGCCCCTCGGCTCGCCGGCCGTCAGCTCTCGACGGCCTTCTGCTCGCTGGACTGGCCCTCGATGGTCCGGTGCTCCACGCCGGCGGGTACGTCGGCCCGGGTCACCGAGATCTTGCGCGCCTTCGCCTTCTCGGCCACGGGGATGCTCACGGTGAGCACGCCGTCGTGGTAGCTGGCCTCGAGCTTGTCGGTGTCCAGGCTGCGCCCGAGGACCAGCTGGCGGGTGTAGCTGCCGAAGGGCCGCTCGGCGATCGCCCACTCGGCGTTCTCGAGCTGCGGCACGGAGCGCTCGGCGCTCACGGTGAGGGTGTTGCCCTCCACCGACAGGTCGATGCTGCCGGGGTCGACGCCCGGCAGGTCGAAGTGGGCGACGAAGTTGTCACCGACGCGGTAGGCGTCCATCGGCATGCCCGACAGCGGCCGGGCGGTGCCGGACCCCGCGCGGCCGGTCAGCTGGTCCAGGGCGCGGAAGGCGGCGGACGTGGCGGCGAAGGGGTCGTAGGCGGTCAGCATCATGGCTCTCCAACCTCCTGGGTCGATCCTGTCGAGTTCGCTGCCGGGAGTGAATCTCCAGTGGCGACTGGAGAATACCTCAGCCGGACGTCTCAGTAAACGTTCAGCGGCGAACTTTGTTCCCGCCGGCCTCGGCGGCTCGCCACTCGTACCGGCGGCCCCAGCCACCGGCGACGAGGACGGCGAGACCCAGCGGGGCCACGCCCAGGATCGCCGTGCTCCACAGCGCCGACGCGGCGGCGCCCGCGAGGCCGTCGGGTGAGTGGAACAACGCCCAGCCGAGCCCGAACAACGGCAGCGTGACCATCCCGGTGCTCACTGCGGCGGTGGTCGCCGCTGCCGCGCCCCGACGCATGGACACGGCGCCGGCCAGCAGCGCGGGCACGGGTGTGAACAGCCAGTGGAAGACGGGGATGATCGCGCCGACCACCACGCCGGCGTAGGCCGCCAGCAGCAGCGCGTTGAACGCCAGCACCAGTGCGGCCGCCACGACGATGCCGAGCCATGCCAGGCCGGCCGGCGTCCGCAGCCGGAGGCCGAAGATCCGCGCGGTCCACCAGGACGCCACGACCAGGCAGAGGACGGTGCTGACCGCGAGCAGGACGGCCAGGGACGTCGGCACGGCTGCCACCTGCGGGCCACCGACGACCCGGTCCGGAAGGGGCCAGTCGAGCCCGCCCACCGCCGCCGCGGCCACGCAGAGCACGGCGATGACGCCCACGGTGCGCCACAGGTCCGCCCGGGGCGGGCGGGACACCGGCGGCGGCACGGGTGTCGTCGTCATGCCGCGGAGCGTGGCAGACCGGACAACCCCGGTCGTGCCGCCACTCCCGCACGTGAGTGAACCCCACCTGACCGGGGCAGTTCCCGTTCGTGGAGGAGACGACGAGCGCCGACACCGCGAAGTCCGAGCAGCCGGAGGTCCGCAGCGAGCTGGACGGCGAGACCGCCCGCATCACAGTGGCCGGAGAGCTGACCGAGGACGCCCGCCGCCCCATCGTGCGGGTCGTGACCGACCTGCTGCTGGAGCGGTCTCCGCTGCACCGCCTCGAACTGCACGTCGCCGACGTCGGCTACATGAACTCGGCCGGCATGGCGGTGCTGGTCCAGGTGCAGAAGCTGGCAGCTCCGCGGGGGATCGAGGTGGTGCTGGTCGGTCCGACGGCTGCGGTCATCCGGCCACTGCAGCTCAGCGGGCTGTGGCACCGGTTCGCCGTGGAAGGGGTGCCGGACGAGCGGTGACGTCGTCCGGCTCCTGTGTCGGTGACGGGGGAGCGCAGCCGGACTCCTAGCCTGACCGGGTGCCGCCCAGCCACTCCCACAGCCACGGTCCCGACCCGGACGCGCCACCGCCCAGCGCCGAGGCGCTGGGCCGTCGGCGGCGGGCGGTCTGGCTCATGCTGCTGCTGCTCGTGCCCGTCGCCCTGGCGACGATGGTCGGCCTGTTCGTGCTGTGGCCGGGCGACGAGCCGACCCGCGCCCAGCAGGCCGCGCAGACGGCGATGCCACCGGGCATCACCTTCCCCGACGGGGAGGTCGTGTCGCTCGAGACGGTCGAGTGCGGCCTGGACCCGACCACCTCGCAGATCTGCGCGACCGCCGTCGTGGAGATCCTCGACGGCCCCGACACCGGGAACTTCGAGGCGGTCGAGCTCCCGCCGGAGGTGGTCGCCGCGGGCGTCGCCGAAGGCGACGTCCTCGTCCTCACCCGTGACCCGGGCACCGAGGGCGGCCCCACCTACGGGTTCTTCGACTACGAGCGCGACACCCCGATCATCCTGCTCGCGGTCTTCTTCGCGGTCGTCGTCATCGGGGTGGCCCGGTTGCGCGGCCTGGCGTCGCTGTTCGGGCTGGCGTTCGCCTTCTTCGTGCTCCTGCAGTTCGTGCTGCCCGGCCTGCTCTCGGAGTCCTCGCCGACGCTGGTGAGCCTGGTCGGCTCGGCGGCGATCATGTTCGTCGTCCTGTACCTGGCGCACGGCTTCTCCGCCCGGACGACGACGGCGCTGGTCGGCACGCTGTTCGGGCTGACGCTGGTCGCCCTGCTCGGGTCGTGGGCGGTGTCGGCGGCCCGGCTCACGGGCCTGACCAGCGAGGAGACGGTCACCCTGCAGGGCTACGACCCGACGCTGAGCTTCTCCGGCCTCGTGCTCGCCGGCATCGTCGTCGCCGGGCTCGGGGTGCTCAACGACGTCACGATCACCCAGGCGTCGGCCATCTGGCAGCTGCACGAGGTCTCCCCGGAGAGCAGCTGGCGGGAGCTGTACACGCGGGGGATGGCCGTGGGCCGCGACCACATCGCATCCACGGTCTACACCATCGTCTTCGCGTACTCGGGGGCCGCGCTGCCCGCGCTGCTGCTCTTCGAGCTCTCCAACCAGCCGCTGTGGACGACGGTCACGAGCTCCGCCCTGGCCGAGGAGGTCATCCGGACCCTCGTCGGCGCGATCGCGCTCGTGCTCGCCGTGCCGGTCACCACCGCCGCGGGCGCCTTCTTCGCCAAGGCCGCGGACACCGAGGCGGGAGCGGCCACCGACCGGCGCCTGACCGCCCTGCGGACTAGGTTCGCCCGATGACCGTCGACCGGCCCCGTCCCGAGGCTCGCGCCGAGCTCGCGAGGGGGGAGGAGGACGGGGTCCTTCCACTGCTGGTCGCCGCGCGGGCCGCGCCCGGGTTCATGCCCGAGGACGAGGGCCTGGCCCTGTACGAGGCCGCGCGGGCCGTCGCCGTCCCCGGGCCGCTGCTCGAGGTGGGCAGCTGGATGGGCAAGTCGGCGCTGTACCTGGCCGCCGCCGCGCGGGAGACCGGCCGGCAGGTCGTCACGGTCGACCACCACCGCGGCTCGGAGGAGCACCAGCCGGGCTGGGAGTACCACGACCCGTCCCTGGTCGACCCGCTCGTCGGCCGGATCGACACCCTGCCGCGCTTCCGCCGGACGATCGCCGACGCCGGCGCCGAGGACGTCGTGGTCGCCGTCGTCACCCGGTCCGAGGTGCTGGCGCCGCTGTGGAGCACGCCGCTGGCCCTGCTCTTCCTCGACGGCAGCCACACCGAGGAGTCCGCCCGCCGCGACCAGGACGCGTGGGTCGCCAAGCTCGCCGTCGGCGGGACGCTGGCGATCCACGACGTGTTCCCCGACCCGGCCGACGGCGGACAGGCACCCTTCGGCGTCTACACCCGCGTGGTGGGGTCCGGGGACTTCGAGGAGCTGCCCGGCACCGGGTCGCTGCGGCTGCTCCGACGCCTGCGATGACCGACCCGCTCGAGGCCGAGCGGGCGGCGGCGCTCGGGCAGATCGAGGCACTCACCCGCGAGTTCGACGAGGTCGTGGCGGCCTCGAAGGCGTCGAACGCCGACGACGAGCACGATCCCGAGGGCGCCACCATCGCCTTCGAGCGGCAGCAGGTGGCCGCCCTGCTGGACCAGGCGCGCCGGCGGCTGGCCGACGTCGAGACGGCGCTGGCCCGCCGGTCCGCCGGCGCCTACGGCAGCTGCGAGAACTGCGGCCGGCCGATCGCGCCCGAGCGGCTCGCCGCCCGGCCTGCCGCGCGCACCTGCATCGACTGCGCCCGCTGATCACCGTGCGCCCGGCCGCACCAGTCCGCGCTCGTAGGCGAAGACGACGGCCTGCACGCGGTCGCGGAGCCCCAGCTTGGCCAGCATGCGGGCCACGTGGGTCTTGACCGTCGCCTCGCTGACCACCAGCGTCGCCGCGATCTCGGCGTTCGACAGCCCGCGCGCCACGTGCTGCAGCACCTCGAGCTCCCGCTCGGTGAGGGTGGCCACCTCCCGCGGCGCCGGGCCGGGTGCCGGTGTCCGCGCGAACTCCTCGATCACCCGGCGGGTCACCGCGGGGTCCAGCAGCGCCCCGCCCGCCGACACCTGCCGGATCGCCGCGACCAGTTCCTCGGGTGGGGCGTTCTTCAGCAGGAAGCCGCTGGCGCCGGCGCGCAGCGCGTCGTAGACGTGCGAGTCGACGTCGAAGGTGGTCAGGACGACGACGCGCGTCACCGGCGGGTCCTCGGCGGCCAATCGGCGGGTGGCGGCGATACCGTCCATGCGCGGCATGCGCACGTCCATCAGGGTGACGTCCGGTCGCAGCCGCCGCGCCGTGGCGACCGCCTCCGCGCCGTCGGCCGCCTCGCCCACCACCGAGATGTCCGGCTCGGCGGAGAGGATCAGCCGGAAGCCGGCGCGGACCATCGTCTGGTCGTCGGCGAGCAGCACCCGGATCACGACGCCTCCTCCGCCACCGGCACGGGTGCCGCCCGGTCCACCGGCAGCAGGACGTCGACCGCCCACCCGCCGCCGGGGCGCGGGCCGGCCGACACGGTGCCGCCGTAGGCGGCGGCGCGCTCCCGCATGCCGACGAGCCCGTGCCCCTGCCGCAGCGCCGCCCCACCGCGGCCGTCGTCGACGACCCGCAGCCGCACCGCGGCCGGGCCGAACGCCACGGTGCAGTCCACCCGCGTCGCGGCGGCGTGCCGGAGGACGTTGGTGATCGCCTCCTGGACGATCCGGTAGGCGGCCAGCTCGACGCCCGCAGGCAGCGGGCGGACCTCCCCGTCGACGGTGAACCCGGCCCGCAGCCCGGCGGCCCGGGCGGGCTCGAGGAGGTCGGGGAGGTGGGCCAGATCGGGCGCGGGGAAGTCCTCCGGGACGTCGGGGGCGCGCAGGACGCCCAGCATGCGGTGCATCTCGGCCAGCGACTCCCGCCCGGTCCGCTCGACGGCCTCCAGAGCGGCTCGCTCCCGCTCCTGGTCCGGGCGCAGCAGCCGGCGGACGCCGCTGACGTGCAGGGTCATGACGCTGACGCCGTGCGAGACGACGTCGTGGATCTCGCGCGCGATCCGCAGCCGCTCCTCGGCGACCGCGACGGCCGCCCGCCACTGCGCCTGCTGCTCCGCGGCGACGGCCCGCTGCTCCGAGAGCTCCGCGCGCAGGGTCCGCCCGGCCAGCGCCCGGCCCGCGACCCACGCCGCACCGGCGAGCAGCCAGGCGTAGAGGACGTCGGCGGGCACGAACCCCTTCTGCGCCACGACGCCGGTCGCCCACAGGGCGAGCGACACGAGCAGGGCGAGCACCGGCCGGCGGGCGTGGTAGCCGACCGATGCCATGAGGGCGAGCGCGGCGACCAACCACCCGAAGTTCCACGCCGGGTCGACACCCAGTGTGCCGGGGACGACACCCAGCCCGGTGAGCCCGAGGACGAGCGCGGCCATCGGCGCGACCCGGTGCCAGGCGCACGCCACGGTGCCGACCGCGTAGGAGGCGGAGAGGGCGCCCAGCGGCAGGTCGGGCGAGCCGAGCAGCCAGATCTCCAGCTGGCTCGCCACGGTGAGGATCGCGGCCGCGACCAGGTCGAACGGGCGGGGCACCCACCGGCGCATGGCGGTCACCGTAGGACGGAAGCGGCCCCGGCGGAGTCATCCTCGTGGCCGATCTGCCGTCGTCCGGACGTCGTCCCCGGGAGTGACCCCGGTCCAGCACCGGTGCCGACGACGGCGACGGGACCGTCGGCCCAGGATTCGCGGCGTCCGACCGGCCGACCCATGCCGGTCCCCGTCGAAGGAGAACTGCCGTGACCGCTCTCGCCACCCCCGCCCGCCGGCTGCGCCGCTACGCCGCCGGCACCGCCCTCTGTGCGTTCCCGGTCGTGCTGATCGCGCAGGAGTTCACCAATCCCCTGAGCGCCGGCGACGGCGCCGACTTCCACGCCGTCGCCGCCGGTGAGGGCCGAGGCGCCCTCGTGGCGTCGTTGCTGCTGATGCTGCTGGCGGGCGCGCTGGTGGCCCCCGCGGTGAGCGGCGTGCTGCACCAGGCCAGGGACCGGGGGCGGCCCTTGCCAACACCGGCGCCGCCTTCCTCCTGCTCGGTGCGCTGGCCCTGGTCGCCGAGGGAGTGGTCTGGCTGACCGCGACCGCCCTGCCGGGCGGGAACCCCGCCGAGATGGTTGCCTACTTCGACCGGCTCACCGAGAGCTCGCTGACCGGGGCCGTGTGGCTGCCGTTGATGTTGTTCCTGGGCATCGGACTGGCCGTGCTGCCGTGGGCCGCCTGGCGGGCCGGCGCGGTGCACTGGTGGGCGCCGGCGCTGGCCACGGTCGCGGTGGTGGCCGAGTTCGGCCTGCCGTTCCGGTCGACGGCGTCGGAGGTGGTGGTCTTCACCGCGCTGGCCGCCGCCTACGGCACCATCGGCCTGCGGGTGCTGCGCATGACCGACGCCGAGTGGGACGGCGCGCCGTCCGCCCGGCCGCTGCCGGAGCGCCTGCCGGCGTGAGCCGGTGCTCGGCCGGCGAGCAGCCGCAGGTCGGCCCGCACCTCCGGCGGGACCGGCCTGCGGCGCAGCAGCGCCGCGGGCAGGTCGGGTGTCGCCCGCAGCAGTCCCTCGACGCCCCGCCGGCCGGACCGCACCGCCGTGGTCAGCACGCCGGCCAGGTCGGTCGCGGAGTGCCGCATGACCGCGGTGAGCAGCCTGCTGCGCCAGATGGCCGCCTCCCGGCGCCCGGGGAGGAGCGGCGCGGGGACGGGTGGTGGTGCACGGTCACCTCGTCGACGTAGGCCAGACCCCAGCCCTCGGCGGCCAGGTCGAGGGCGACCCGCTCCTCCTCGCCCGGGAACCGCACGATCCGGTCGAAGCCGCCGACCGCCTCGAACGCCGCCGTCCGCACCAGTGCGCCGCAGGCGACGAAGCCGAGCAGCGACGGTCCCGGGAGGTCGGGGGCGGTGCCCAGCGGGCTGCGCGCCATCTCGGCGCACACGGGGTCGAGCCGCTCCGCCGGGCCGACGAGGATCCGCGCGTTGAGCAGGGCCAGTCGCGGATGCGCCCGCATGATGGCGACCGCCCGGGCGAGGTCGCCGGGTGCCCACCACGAGTCGTCGTCGGCGAACGCGACGAACCCGGTCCCCGCCGTGCGGACACCCAGCGTGCGGGCGGCGGCTCCGACGTTCGCCGGCAGCGGGACGACGGTGATCTGCGGGTACGCCGCGCGGACGGCGTCCACGGTGCCGTCGGTGGATCCGTTGTCGACCAGCACCACCGGTGCCTCGTGCCGGGGCAGGGTCGCGAGCAGGTCGTCGCGGCGGTTGCGGCTGGCGACGACGACGGCGACGTCGGGATCGGTCACGGAGTGACCGTGCCCGCACCTCCCGGCAGCCAATCGGGACTCGCGTCGCGATCGGTCGCGCCGGGTGCCGGGAGGGCGCCGGGATCGGTGAACAGGTCGGCCGCGGGCGTCGCTGCGCTGAGCGCGTCAGCGGCCAGCACCACGGCGGCGGCGGTCCAGGTCGTCCGCTCGACCGGCCAGCGGGCGTCGTCGGCGAAGACGTACCCGGTCCAGTACGAGCCGTCGTCGTCGCGCAGGTGCTGCATCGCCGCGAGCTGCTCGACGGCGGCGTCGCGCTGCCCGGCGGCGGCGAGGGCCAGGGCCAGCTCGCAGGTCTCCGCCCCGGTGACCCAGGGCCGGTCGGCCACGCAGCGGGCGCCGAGGCCCGGCACGACGAACCGGTCCCAGTCCGCGGCCAGCCGGTCCCGGGCGGCGGCCCCGGAGACGGCGCCGCCCAGCACCGGGTAGTACCAGTCCATCGAGAACCGCGAGCGGTCGGCGAAGGCCGTCGGCCGGGTGCGCAGCGCGTCGCCGAGTCCCGTGACGGCGAGCTCCCAGTCGGGCTGCGGCTCGCCGGTGAGCTCGGCCAGCGCGATGCCGCAGCGCAGCGCCTGGAAGAGGCTGGCGTTGCCGGTCAGCAGCGCGGTGCCGTCCGGGCTGCCGTCGGGCCGGAGCGCCCAGCCGATGGCGCCGCCGGGCAGCTGCATGCGCGTCACCAGGTCCAGACCCCGGCGGACGTGCGGCCAGAACTCGGCCACCACGCCGTCGTCCGCGGTGGTCAGCCACGAGTGCCAGATCCCGACGGCGAGGTAGCCCGCGTGGTTGCTCTCCGCGGCCGGTGCCGTCTCGATGCCCGAGCGGTACTCCGAGGCCCAGGACCCGTCCGGTCGCTGGCGCGTGGCCAGCCACCGGTAGGCCGCGCGGGCGCGGTCGGGCCGGCCGCCGGTGTCGAGCGCCATGGCCGCCTCGACGGAGTCCCAGGGGTCGAGCTGGCCGCCCCGCAACCACGGGAGCGACCCGTCGGCGTCCTGCTGGTCGGCGATCCACCGCACGGTGGCCCGGACCTGGTCGGCGCCCAGCACTCCCGGCAGCTCGGGGAGACCGGCGTCAGCGGGCGGCAGCGGTCCGCTCCCACTCCGGAGGCGTCCCACCACCGGCACCGGGCTGCCGCGCGGGCCGGGCGATCGCCGGCTTGTCGGCGTAGACCACGAGGCTCTTGCCGAACAGCGGATCCAGCACGCGCTCGGCGGTGCGGGTCAGCCAGGGCCGCTTCGTGAGGTCCCAGACCAGCAGCCGGTGGTAGGCCCGCACCAGCGCCGAGTCCGCGTTCACGCCGACCGCGCACTTCAGCCACCAGAACGGCGCGTGCAGGGCGTGCGCGTGGTGGCTCCGGCCGGGGACCAGGCCGGCCGCGGCCAGCCGGGTGCGGAGGACGTCGGCGCGGTAGATGCGGATGTGCCCGCCCTCGTTCGCGTGGTACTCGTCCGACAGCGCCCAGCAGATGCGCTCGGGCCCGTAGCGGGGCACGGTCACCGCGACCCGGCCGCCCGGCTTGAGCACGCGGACGATCTCGGCGAACGCGGTGGCGTCGTCGGGGATGTGCTCGAGCACCTCCGAGGCCATGACCCGGTCGACGCTCGCATCGGGGAAGGGCAGGTGCAGCAGGTCGCCGCGGACGACCTCGTAGCGGGCACCGGCCGGGGCCTCCCCGGCCTCGGCGATCGCGCCGAGCCAGCGCTTGGTGGTCTCCACCTCGGCCACGCCCCAGTCCACGGCGATCACGTCGGCGCCGCGGCGGTAGGCCTCGAACGCGTGCCGGCCCTCGCCGCAGCCCAGGTCGAGGACCCTCATCCCCGGCCGCAGGTCGAGCAGGTCGTAGTCGACGGTCAGCACGGACGGCCCTTCCGGTCGAGGACGTCGGCGTACCAGTCCGCCGTCCGCTCGGCCGTGGACCGCCAGGTGAAGGTGTCCAGCACGCGGCGGCGGCCGGCGCGCCCGAGCTGCTCGGCGAGCGACGGGGAGTCCAGCACGAGCTGGAGCGCGGCGGTCAGCTCGCCGACGTCACCGGCGCGCACGCGCAGGCCGGCCTTCGCGCCGACCACCTCGGGCAGCGCGCCGGCGTCGGTCGTGACCAGCGGAGTGGCGCAGGCCATCGCCTCGATCGCCGGCAGCGAGAACCCTTCGTAGAGCGACGGGATGGCCACCACGGTGGCCCGCTGCAACAGCTCGACGAGCTCGGCCTCCGGCACCGGCCCGGTGAAGCGGACGGCGTCGCGCAGCGCCAGTCGGTCGAGGGCCGCTTCCGCCGGGCCGCCGGCCCTCGCCGTCCCGACGACGGTGAGCCGGACCGGTCGCTCGGTGCGCAGCTTGGCGACCGACTCGAGCAGGTGCACCAGACCCTTGAGGGCGACGTCCGCGCTCGTGATCACCAGGATCGAGTCCGGATCGCGCGGCCGGTCGGCCGGGGAGGGGTGAACTCGTCGGGATCGATGCCCACCGGGATCACCTCGACGCCCTCGGCGGGCAGGCCCATGTGCGTGGTGATGTCCCGCCGGGAGTTCTCCGACACCGTGGTGACACCGTCCAGCTTCCGGGCCACCTTCGCCTGCATGCGGGTGAACGCGTACCAGCGGTGCAGGGTCAACCGGCGACGCAGGGAGCGGGTGGCGGCCAGCTCGAGCTGCCGGTCGATGGCGATCGGATGGTGCACGGTCGCCACGGTGGGCACGCCGGCCCCGACGAGGCGCAGCAGCCCGTAGCCGAGCGACTGGTTGTCGTGGACGACGTCGAACTCGCTCGCGCGGGGCAGCAGCTCGCGCGCCGCGCGCAGCGTGAAGGTCAGCGGCTCGGGGAAGCCGGCGGTGCACATGGTCGCCCACTCCGCGACGTCCACCCAGTCGCGGAACTCCGACGGCCGGGGGGTGCGGAAGGGATCGGGCTCCCGGTACAGGTCGAGGCTGGGCAGGCGGGTGAGCGGCACCCCCGCGGCCAGCTCGGGGTAGGGCTGACCGCTGAACACCTCGACCCGGTGCCCCAGCTCGGCCAGCTCGCGGGAGAGCGCGCGGACGTAGACGCCCTGACCGCCGCTGTGCGGCTTGCTCCGGTAGGACAGCAGTGCGATGCGCAGCGACCGTCCCATGGGAGCGGACTCTAACGACCCGTCGCCGGCTCCCGGCTACCGACCGGTAACGAGGGCGGCTGGCACAGTGCTCGCATGCTGCGACACGTCGTGCTGTTCACGTGGTCCGCCGACGCCGATGCCGATCGGCGGGCCGCCACCGTCGAGGCCCTCCGCGGGCTGCCCGAGACCGTCGGGGGCATGACGTCGCTGACCGTCGCCGAGGACGTCGGCCTCGCCGACGGGAACGCGCACACGGTGCTGATCGCGGACTTCCCGGACGACGCCGCGTTCGCCCGCTACGCGCAGGACCCGGTGCACGTCCAGGTCGTCGCGGAACACGTCCGCCCGTGGCTGGCCGCCCGCAGCGCCGTCCAGTACCGGACGGACGGTTAGGTTCAGCAGATGCCTCCCGCCCTCCGCCGGTCCCTCCGGGTCGCCGTCCTGGTCCCGCTGATCGCGCTCGCCGCCTGCGGTGGGGACGACGGCGCCGCGGAGCCGGCCGCGACCTCGTCGGCTCCCGAGTCGTCGGAGGCCGGCTCGTCAGGGGCCGAGGAGACGTCGGCGCCGGAGCTGGCCTCGGGCCTCCTCCCGGCCGACGCCTTCGGTCCCGACGCCTCCGTCGTGGCCGTCACCGCGGAGCAGCTCCAGCAGAGCGCCGTCCTGGCCGAGGCCGACGCCGCGGGCGTCCAGGTCACGCCGAAGGACTGCTCGGCCGCGGTGGCCGGCGCCCAGCCGGACTTCAGCGACTTCGACGACGTCGCCGCCCAGGCCGCGACGGTGGGCACCGCCTCCGTGGTCGAGGTGCTGGTGCGCGGAGGGCCCGTGCAGGAGGTGTTCGACCAGTTGGCCGGTGCGGCCGAGCGCTGCCCGAGCGCCCAGGTCACCTCACCGCAGATCGGCCAGGCGCAGCTGACCTTCGAGAACCTGCCCGTCGCCGACCTGGGCGATGGCGCCGCGCTGCTGCGGAACGTCACCACGGTCGTCCTCCCCGACGGCACGCAGGCCACGGTGCCGACGTTGATCGCCGCGGCGCTCGACGGCGACCGGCTGGTCATGCTGATCAACGTCGACACGGGCGCCGCGGTCGCCGGCGGAACGCCCGCGCCCGCGGCCACCGACGAGTTCGGCGCACTGTTCGAGCAGGCCTTCGAGGTGCAGGCGGCCGCGCTGGACTGACCGGCGCTAGCAACCGCCACCGACGAACCGCCCTCCGCCGTCCACACCGCCTCCGCCGTCCACAGGTCCGCCGCCCGGCCCCCGCCGGGACCGCCGTGCCCGCAGAGTTCTGCGGCATGGACGCATCCGCTCGGCCCGTTCCCTCTCCGCGCGACCTCTTCTCGGTCCGCCTCTCGCGGACTGCCGAGATCGCCGCCGCACTGCCCCAGCTGCTCGGCTTCCGGCCCCGCGAGTCACTGGTGCTGGTGGCCCTGGCCGAGCCGGACGGAGGGCGGGTCGGGCTCACCGTGCGCGTGGACCTCCCGCCGGAGGACGACGCGCCGGCCGTCGCCCGCCTGCTGGCGGAGAAGGTCTGCACCGACGATCCGCGCGGCGTGGTGGTGGCGGTGGTCTCCGACGACCCGGACGACGTCAGCGGCGGCCCGGACCTCCCGCACCGGCGGCTGGTGTGGGAGGTGGTGACGGCTCTCGCCCGACACTCCGTGGTCGTGCCCGAGACGCTGCTGGTGCGGGCGGGCCGGTGGTGGTCCTACGACTGTCCGCGGCCGTGTTGCGAGCCGGGCGAGGGGACGCCGCTGCCGCACGGGGTGACGGCCCTGGAGGCGGCCGCGGTGGTCGACGGCACCGCTGTGGCCGGCAGCCGGGAGGAGCTGGCCGGCCGGCTCGGGTGGCCGCCCGGATCCGACCGGAGGGCGATGGCCCGCGTCAGCACGCGGATCGCGGGCGAGTGCGCGGCGGCCATCGCCGAGCACGGGTTCGACGCCTTCGCGGAGGCCTCGTGGAACGCGGTGACCGCGGCGCTCGCCCGGTGCCGCCCGCAGGCGGCCGCGCCCGTCCTCTCCGACGACGACGTCGCCCGCATCCTGTGGGGGCTGCGCGACGTCGCCGTCCGCGACCGCGCCCTGGAACTGGCCCTGGGCCCGGACGCCCCGGCCGCGGAGCTGCTCTGGACCGAGTGCACACGGCGTGGCCTCGCACCGCTGGACGCGGCACCGGCCACCCTGCTCGCCGTCAGCGCGTGGCTGCGGGGTGACGGCGCGATGGCCAACATCGCCCTCGCGCGGGCCCTCGACAGCCGTCCGGACTACGTCCTCGCCACGTTGCTGGCCGAGGGGCTTGCGCGGTGCCTGCCGCCCACCGAGCTGCGCACGATGATCCGGGCCTCGCTCGACGGCTGCGGTGTCGACCGTGTCCGCTGAGCTGCCGGCCGGTCAGACCAGCTCGGGCCGCTGCCATTCCTCTCCGAGCACGTGCTCGGCCAGGAAGGCCAGCACCGTCTCGTACCAGACGATCGAGTTGCCGGGCGTGAGCACCCAGTGGTTCTCGTCGGGGAAGTAGAGGAACTTCGACGGGACCCCGCGCTTCTGCAGGTCGTACCAGAGGCGCAGCCCCTCGCCGATCGGCACCCGGTAGTCCTTGTCCCCGTGGATGACGAGCATCGGCGTCCGGATGGCGTCGGCGAAGCGGTGCGGCGAGTTCTGCTCGTACCGCTTCGGCTCGTGCAGCGGGTCGCCCCACTCCTTCTCCCAGAAGTAGCCCGCGTCCGTCGTCCCCGTGAACGCGTCGAGGTCCCACAGGCTGGCGTGGGTGACGATCGCCTTGAAGCGCGCGGTCTGGGTGGCGATCCAGTTGGCCATGTAGCCGCCGAAGGAGCCGCCCATCGCCGCGGTGCGCGTCTGGTCGATCTCCGGCAACTGCTCGGCGGCGTCGACGGCGGCCATCAGGTCGGTGTAGGGCGCGCCACCCCACTCGCCCCAGCCGCGCCGCACGAAGTCCAGCCCGAACCCCTGGGAGAGCGCGGGGTTGGGCAGCAGGACGGCGTAGCCGCGCGCGGCCAGCACCCAGGGGCACCAGCGCCAGGACCAGGAGTTCCAGCTCATCAGCGGCCCCCGTGCACCCAAAGCACCAGCGGCACGGGAGTGTCGGCGGAGGCTCCCTCGGGCAGCACCAGCCAGGACTGGACCTCCGCCCCGTCGGAGGCGGTGGCGCGCAGTTCCCGCAGCGTTCCGGGCAGCGGGCCCAGCGTGCCGGGGCTCGGCAGCACGGGCGGGTCCTGGAGTTCGGCGGTCGGGTCCAGACGCACGGGCACCGACGGGGTGTCGTAGCCCGAGCGCAGGGCGTAGAGGGCGCTGCCGTCCCGCGCCACCTGCAGCTCGCTGTAGGCGCCGTCCGCGGTCAGCCGGACCGGCGCGCCGCCCGAGACGGGCACCCGGAAGATCGCGTGCCGGCCGTCGTCGTCGGCCAGGAAGTAGACCGCCGAGCCGTCGGCGCTGAACTGCGGGGCGCTGGGCCACCGGTCGAAGCCCGCGGTCAGCTCCCGTGCCGCGCCACCGGCCACGTCGACCAGCAGGAGCGTGTAGTCCGGCGGGTCGGTGTAGGTGGGCAGCGACTCCCGGACGCACACGACGGTCCCCCCGTCGGGGGAGAACCGGGCGGCGTACACGTCGGCGAGCGGGTCGTCGACGAGGGGCCGGGTCTCCCCGCTGGCGGTCTCGGTCAGCACGATCCGCGACCGGCGTCCGGCGGGTCCGTCGGGTACCTCCTCGACGCGGACCAGCAGCCGGCCGTCGGGGGAGAGCCGGAACTCCTCGCCCGACCCGCTCGGCGGTCCGGCATCCGGGGTCAGGTCGCGCAGGCCGACCGGCTCGCCGCCCAGCGGGGACTCCTCCGCGGGGAGCTGGCCGGCCCAGAACACGTGCGGCACGGCGGGGCCGAGGTCGTGGTCCCAGTACCGGACGGGGTAGGCCTCGTGCAGGATCGCCGACACCCCGGCGTCGTTGCGCTTCTTGCGTCGTTCCTCGTCCGCCTCGGGATCCGACCCGCCGCGCATCGTGGACGAGCCGACGGCCACGTCCCCCGATCCGCTGGCCACGGCGAAGGAGCTGATGCCGCCCGGCGGCTCAGCACCGGACGCGCCTCACCGCCGCCGGGCGGCAGGCTCCACAGCGCCGGCTTCGGGTCGCCGTCGTCCTTCGATCCGGGGTCGGGCCGGGCGGAGGTGAACAGCAGGGACCCGTCGGGCGCCCACGCCGGGGAGGACTCGCCGGGTGCGCTGCGGGTCAGTCGCCGGGCCGGGCGCCGCCCCTCCGGATCGACCTCCCAGAGCGCCGACTGCCACTTCTTCTTCTCGGGGTCGAGCGTCACGACCGAGACGGCCAGCCGCGCGCCGTCGGCGGACAGTGCCAGCGCGCCGATACGCGGGATCGCCACGTACTCGGCGAGGGAGGAGAAGGGGCTGGAGGCGGCGCCGTCGCTGGACGCGCCGGGAGCGGAGGCGGGCTGGCTCACCGATGGCTTCTCTCAAGCTCGCAGGAGGGAGGGAGTCGCGGGCCACACTAGTGACCTCCGCCGGGTCGCCCACCACCAATCTCCGCCCGACGACCGCCCGCCGCCCGTCGGTCAGCGGGTCATCGGCCGGGACGCGCAGCACCTCGACCCGGGCTCCGGCCAGGAGGTCACGCCTGGACGGCGTCGGCGGCCGCCTCGAGCGGCGTCAGGTCCTCGTCGGCGGCGGTGACGAAGACGTGGGCGGCGACGCCGGCGGGCAGCGGCCGGCCGTCGAGGCTCACGGTGCCCTCGACCAGGCGCGCCTCCATCGTGGCGCCCGGCCGCACGCCGTGGTCGGCGAGCCGGCGCAGCAGCTCGGCGTTCTCCTGCAGCTGCTCGCTGATCCGGCGGATGGTCACCGTCCGGCCCTCCGCGGTCGCGGTGGTGCTCAGCAGGGTGAGCGAGTCGAGCACGACCGACGTCTCCCCACCGAGCGCCTCGTCGCCGCCGCGCAGCGCGTCCAGGCCGGGGATGGGGTTGCCGAAGGGGGAGACCGAGGGGTTGCCGAGCAGCGTCAGCAGCTTGCGCTCGACCGCCTCGCTCATCACGTGTTCCCAGCGGCACGCCTCCTCGTGCACGTCGGCGTAGTCCAGCCCGATGACGTCCACCAGCAGGCACTCGGCCAGCCGGTGCTTGCGCATGACCGCGGTCGCCAGCTGGCGCCCCTCCGCGGACAGCTGCAGGTGCCGGTCGCCCTCGACGGTCAGCAGGCCGTCGCGCTCCATGCGCGCCACCGTCTGGCTCACGGTGGGACCGCTCTGGTGCAGCCGTTCCGCGATGCGTGCCCGCAGCGGGACGATCCCCTCTTCCTCCAGCTCGAAGATCGTCCGGAGGTACATCTCGGTGGTGTCGATGAGGTCGTTCACAGGTATCCCTCCGTGTCTGCGCCGAGTCTACGGGGAGGCCCTGGTGACCTGGTCAGCCGGACGGGTGGTCTCCGGAACCGGCCTCGGAACGGCAGCAGGTAGCGTCCGAGGGGTGTCCGGGCGCGTGCTCCGGCCCGGTTCCACGACAGGCGAGGAGGCCCCGTGAGCGACTCGATCGCGGTCGTCTGGGACGACTCCCTGCTCGGCTACACCATGGGCGGGGACCACCCGCTCCACCCGGTCCGGCTCGATCTCACGATGCGGCTGGCCGACAGCCTGGGGGTGCTGACCACCGACCGGCTGGACGTGGTCCGGCCGACGCCGGCGGACGCCGACCTGCTGACCCTGGTGCACGACCCGGCGTACCTCGAGGCGGTGAAGCGGGCGCCCGGCGACCCGTCGGTGGGGCACGGGCTCGGCACGGCCGACAATCCGGTCTTCGAAGGCATGTACGACGCCGCCGCGCTGATCACCGGCGGCAGCGTCCTCGCCGCCCAGCGGGTCCACGCGGGTACCGCCCAGCACGCGGTGAACATCTCCGGCGGACTGCACCACGCCATGCGCGACGCCGCGTCCGGCTTCTGCGTCTTCAACGACGCCGCGGTCGCCATCGCCTGGCTCCTCGGCCAGGGCTACGAGCGGATCGCCTACGTCGACCTCGACGTGCACCACGGCGACGGCGTCCAGGCGGCGTTCTACACCGACCCGCGGGTGCTGACGGTGAGCATCCACCAGACGCCCCTGACGCTCTTCCCCGGCACCGGCTTCCCCGAGGAGACGGGCGACCCGGACACGGCTCTCGGCAGCGCGGTCAACCTGGCGCTGCCCAACGGCACCGACGACTCCGCGTGGCTGCGCGCGTTCACCGCCGTCGTCCCGAGCGTGCTCCGGGCCTTCCAGCCGCAGATCCTGGTGACCCAGTGCGGGTGCGATGCCCACCACGAGGACCCGCTCGCCGATCTCGGGCTCACCGTCGACGGGCAGCGCGCCAGCTACCGGGCGATGCACGAGCTGGCCCACGAGCTGTGCGACGGGCGCTGGGTGGTGCTGGGCGGCGGCGGCTACGGGCTGGTGCGGTGCGTGCCCCGTGCCTGGACCCACCTGATCGCCGAGGTGAGCGGCGACCCGGTCGACCCGCAGACCGAGATCCCCGAGTCCTGGCGCGACGACGTCGTCCGCCGGGGACTGCGCGCCCGGCCGCCCACGCACATGACCGAGGGCGGCTACACCGGCTTCTCCCGG
Source organism: Blastococcus sp. PRF04-17 (assembly GCF_023016265.1). Classification (GTDB taxonomy): domain Bacteria; phylum Actinomycetota; class Actinomycetes; order Mycobacteriales; family Geodermatophilaceae; genus Blastococcus_B. The sequence goes on from NZ_CP095412.1 coordinate 208,839, forward strand.
TGGGATCCCTTCACCGAGTCCCGCGTCGACCGGGCCGTCATGCGGACCCGCCGCGCGTCCTTCCCCTACTTCGGCCTCGACCCGGACGACCCTCGTGACTGATAAAGGACCCCTCTTCCCCCACCGCTCGCAAGCTCGCAGCGGGCCCCTGAAGAGGGGCCTCAGCCGCCGCCGCACTGGGAGGCCGACATCGTCGCCGCCGACGGCGGCACCGTGCACCTGCGGCCGATCTGTCCCGAGGACGCCGACGGCATCAACGGGCTGATGGAGCGCAGCAGCGACCAGACGCGCTACTACCGCTTCTTCGGCCCGATGAAGAAGCTCTCCGACAAGGACCTGCACCGGTTCACCCACGTCGACCACGTCGACCGGGTGGCGTTCGTCGTGCTGCTGGGCGACCAGATCATCGGGGTCGGCCGGTTCGACCGCTATCCCGGCACCGACGACGCGGAGATCGCGTTCCTCGTCGAGGACGCGCACCAGGGGAGGGGGCTGGGGTCGGTCCTGCTCGAGCACCTGGCGGCCGCCGGCCGCGAGCGGGGGATCAAGAACTTCGTCGCCGAGGTGCTGGCGCAGAACAGCCGGATGGTCCGGGTCTTCCAGGACGCCGGCTACAAGTCGGAGCGGTCGTTCGAGGACGGCGTCGTCCACCTCAGCTTCCCGATCGAGCAGACCGAGGACGCCCTCGCCGTCGCCTACGAGCGCGAGCAGCGCAGCGAGTCGCGCTCCATCGCCCGGCTGCTCACCCCCTCGTCGGTCGCCGTGGTCGGCGCCAGCAACGACGAGGGCAAGATCGGCAACGCGCTGCTCCGCCACCTGTTGGACTACGGCTTCTCCGGCCCGGTCTACCCGGTCAACCCGGGCGCCCGGCACGTCCGGGGCGTGCCTGCCTACGCCGACATCGAGTCCATACCGGACGACGTGGATCTCGCCGTGCTCGCCGTGCCGGCCGATGAGGTGGCCGGCGTCGTCGAGGCGTGCCGGCGCAAGCGGGTCCGCGGTCTGGTGGTGGTCTCGGGAGGGTTCGGTGAGACCGGGCCCGAGGGCCGGACCGCCGAGCGGGAGCTGGTGGCCGCGGCCCGTGCCTCCGGCATGCGGGTCGTCGGCCCGAACTGCCTCGGCATGGTGAACACCGACCCCGATGTCCGGCTCAACGCCAGCCTGGCGCCGATGATCCCCGGCCGCGGCAGGGTGGGCTTCTTCGCCCAGTCCGGAGCGCTGGGCGTGGCGCTGCTGGAGAACGCGCGCAGCCGCAACCTGGGCCTGTCCTCGTTCGTCTCCGCCGGGAACCGCGCCGACGTCAGCGGCAACGACCTGCTGCAGTACTGGGCCACCGACCCGGCGACCGAGGTGGTGCTGCTGCACCTGGAGAGCTTCGGCAACCCGCGGAAGTTCGCCCGCCTGGCGCGCACCGTGGGGCGCACCAAGCCGGTGGTCGCGGTGAAGAGCGGCCGGCACGTCAGCGTCATCCCCGGGCTGGCCGGCACGTCGGTCGCGGTCCCCGAGCAGTCGGTCGCGGCGCTGTTCGCCTCGGCCGGTGTCATCCGCGTCGAGACGGTGGCGCAGATGTTCGACGTGGGCGGCCTGCTCGCCCACCAGCCCCTCCCGGCCGGCAAACGCGTCGCGGTGGTCGGCAACTCCACCGCGATCGGCGTCCTGGTCGCCGACGCGGTGCTCGAAGAGGGCCTGGAGCTCGCCCACGAGGCGCCCGTCGACATCGGCGTGAGCGGCGGTCCGGAGGAGTTCCGCGCCGCGCTGCAGGCCGCCGTCGACGACGACCGGGTGGACGCCGTCGTCGCGGTGTTCCTGCCGCCGCTCCGGAGCGGCTCCGCCGAGTACGGCCCGGCGTTGCGCGACGTCTCGGTGCGGTCACCCAAGCCGATCGTGGCCAGCTTCCTGTCCAGCGAGGGCGTCCCGGAGGCGCTCGCCGTCCCGGACGAGGAGGGCATGCCGGCCCGGGGTTCGGTCCCCTCGTACTCCACGCCCGAGCGGGCGGTGATCGCGCTGGCCAAGGTCGCCGAGTACGCCCGCTGGCGCCGCCGGCCGGTCGGTGAGGTCCCCGAGCTCCCCGGCGTCGACGAGGCGGCCGGCCGGCAGCTGGTCCGGGCGGTCCTCGCCGACAGCCCCGGTGGCCGGGAGCTCACCGACGAGGAGCTGATCACCCTGCTGGCCGCCTACGGGGTGCCGCTGCTGGGCACCCGCACCGTCAGCGACGCCGAAGCGGCCGTCGCGGCGGCCACCGAGATCGGTTACCCGGTCGTGCTCAAGTCCACCGCCCCGTGGCTGCGGCACCGGTCGGACCTGGGCGGCGTCCGGCTGGACCTGGTGGACGCCGACGCGGTGCGGGCGGCGTTCGCCGCGATCCCGTCGGCCGACCCGGTGATCGTGCAGGAGATGGCGGCGCCCGGCGTAGCCACGGTCGTGGAGATCGTCGACGACCCGTCGTTCGGCGCCCTGGTGAGCTTCGGGCTCGGCGGGGTGGCGACCGACCTGCTCGGCGACCGCGCCTACCGCACGCTGCCGCTGACCGACCTCGACGCCGCCGAGCTCGTCCGCGCTCCGCGAGCCTTCCCTCTGCTCGACGGCTACCGGGGGTCGGAGCCGGTCGACGTCCCGGCGCTGGAGGACCTGCTGCTGCGCGTCGCCCGGCTGGCCGACGACCTGCCCGAGGTGCTGCAACTGCGGCTGGAGCCGGTCATCGTGGGGCCGGCCAACGCCTGGCACGGAGGTCGCTCGCTGGTCGTGGCGGGCGGAACCGGATCCGTCGGCCGCCCCACCGCCCGCGTCGACCCGGGCCCCCGTCGGATGCGTTCTCCCGTCTGACCGCCGTCCCCCCTCACGAAAACGGGTCCTCCCTCGCCGTGGACGGTGAGGGAGGACCCGCGATGATCAGGGAACCTGATCGTCGCTGCGCCTACGCCAGGTAGTCGCGCAGGGCGTCGGCCCGCTCCGGGTCGCGGAGCTTGGCCATCGTCTCCCGCTCGATCTGCCGGACCCGCTCCCGGGACAGGCCGAACTGCTTGCCGATCTGCTCGAGCGTGCGGGGCTGCGACCCGTCGAGACCGAAGCGGAGCACGACCACGTCGCGCTCGCGGTCCTCGAGGGTGTTGAGCACGTTCCGGACGTCTCCCTTCATCATCTGGAAGGCGACGGCGTCCTCGGCCACCGCGGCGTCGGCGTCCTCGATGAAGTCGCCGAGGCGGGACTCCTCGTCGGCGCCGACGGTCTGGTCGAGCGAGACCAGGTCGCGGCTGTACTCCAGCAGCTCGGTGATGCGCTCCTCGGGCATGTCCAGCTCGAGGCCGAGCTCCTCGGCGGTGGGCTCCCGCTCGAGCTCCTGGTGCATGCGACGACGGGTGCGCACCACCTTGTTGACCTGCTCGGCCAGGTGGACGGGCAGCCGGATGGTGCGTCCGGAGTCGGCCATGGCGCGGGTGATGGCCTGCCGGATCCACCAGGTGGCGTAGGTGGAGAACTTGAAGCCCTTGGTGTAGTCGAACTTCTCGACGGCCCGGATCAGGCCGACGTTGCCCTCCTGGATCAGGTCGAGGAACGTCATGCCGTGGCCGGTGTAGCGCTTGGCCACCGACACGACCAGGCGCAGGTTCGCCTCGAGCAGGTGGGCCTTGGCGGCCTTGCCGTCGACGGCGAGGGTCTTGTAGTCGCGCTGACGGGCGGGCGAGAGCCCCTGCTTCTCGGCCAGCAGGCGCTCCGCGTAGAGGCCGGCCTCGATCCGCTTGGCCAGCTCGACCTCCTGCTCGGCGGTCAGCAGCGCGGTCTTGCCGATGGTGTTGAGGTACACGCGTACGAGGTCGGTCGACACCAGGCCGGTGGTGTCGGGGTCGCGCCGCGTCGAGCGCGAGCGCACCTCGAGTGCGTCCTGAGGGGAAGCCTGCAGCAGCGTCACGATGTGTCTTCGTCCTTGCCTTCGATTCGGATGCATCCGTCCCGTCCCCGATGACGGCGCCGACGCATCCAGGCGTCGAGTGCGGGGCTCCGGGGTCTCCGGACCGGCCGCTCGCTCTTCTGTCCGATGTGGTACGCCCTGTCCAACGGCGAGGACGGGGGCGCTGTTCCGCGAACGCCCGGTTCACAGCAAACGGACAGGGAGTGTCTTCCGTCACCCGCAATACCCACTGGGGGCGGTTCGTCACCCACGAATTCCGCAGCTGTGATTCTCAGACCTCGAGGAGCAGCGTCATCGGTCCCTCGTTCACCGACGAGACCCGCATGCGGGCGCCGAAGGCGCCGGTCGCCACGGTGCACCCTCGTCGTCGGAGCTCGGCGACCACCGCGTCCACCAGGGGCTCGGCCAGCTCACCGGGGGCGGCGTCCTGCCACGAGGGACGGCGCCCCTTCCGCGTGTCGGCGTAGAGGGTGAACTGGCTGACCACCAGCACCGGCAGGCCGAGGTCCGCGGCCGAGCGGGCGCCGTCGTCGGTGGGGAAGATCCGCAGCTCGTGGATCTTGGCCGCCATCCGGTGCGCCCGGGCCACGTCGTCGTCCCGGCCGACTCCGACCAGTGACAGCAGGCCGTGGCCGATCTCCCCGACCACGGCGTCATCGACGGTTACAGCGGCTGTACTGACCCGGCTCACCACGGCGCGCACCTGCACATCCTCCCGGCTCGTCGTGGGCGTACCGTCCCCGGTACGGGGTCCCGGTCGGCGCAGCTGGCGAGGAGGCGGAGATGGACTCCGATCCAGGTCGGTCGTGGCCCCCCGCCGGATCCGTCACGATCGAGCACGAGGAGGGCGGCCGGCGGGTGCTCTGCCTGCGCGGCGACGTGGACACCGCGGTCGCCACCCGCTTCCGGAGACTGCAGGGACGCAGCCCAGCCGTCGTCGACACCATCGACGCCGGTGACGTCACGTTCATCAGCTCGTCGGGGCTCGCGCTCATGCTGCTCAGCGGGGAGGCGTCCGAGGCGGCCGGACGGCGGCCGACGCTGCGGGCGGCGTCGCACCCCGTGGAGCGGGCGCTGCAGCTCGCCGGGATGGACGACTTCTTCCGGCGCGAGCCGTCGGCCGGGACGGCGTGAGGAGGCCGGTCACCCCGGCCGACGCTCGAGCAGCGTCCCGAGCCGGCTCACCGCCGCGATCTCGGCGACGTGGAGACCCCGCAGGTGCTCGCTCATGCCGGCGAGGACCGAGGTGACGCGGTCGTCGTCAGGCGGTGCCGGCCCGCGTGGAGGGCCGGTCTGGGTGGGCGGAAGGCTCGCCTCCGCCCGGCCCGGAGGCCGGCAGGGCCCGGAGGAACAGCCCGTCGGAACAGCGGCGGAGACGGCGGGCCCGCTCCCGCGAGGAGAGCTCAGAGCCCGAGGACCGCGCGCGCGATGAGGAAGTACACGACGAGGCCGGTCGCGTCGACGAACGTGGTGATGAACGGAGCACTGACCACGGCGGGGTCGACGCCGATCCTGCGGGCCAGCAGCGGGGTCAGGGCACCCGCCGTCGTGGCGAGCGCGCACACCACGACCAGTGCCAGGCACAGGACGGTGGCGATCTCGGCGCCGACCAGCCAGGCGGCGGGACCGAACCCGACGGCGGCCAGCAGGGCCCCGAGCATGGCGCCCGTGACCAGCTCTCGGCCCACCACCCGGGGAAGGTCCCGGAAGCGGACGTCCCCGACCGCCATCGCGCGGATCACCGTCGTGACCGCCTGGGCGCCGGTGTTGCCGCCGGTGCCGATCAGCAGCGGGACGAACAGCGCCAGCGCGACCACCTCCGCCAGCACGTCCTCGAAGTAGTCGAGCACGTTGACGGTGAGGGTCGCACCGATGATGAGCACGAGCAGCCACACCACGCGGCTGCGGACGACGGCGAACAGGCTGGAGGCGAGATAGGGCCGGTCCAGGGGTTCGGCGCCACCCGCGCGCGCGATGTCCTCCGTCTCCTCGCGCTCGAGCACCCGCATGGCGTCGTCCACGGTGAACAGGCCGACCAGCCGGTTCTCCGCGTCCACCACGGGCACGGCGACGAGACCGTGCTCACGCACGACGCGCGCAGCGACCTCCTGGTCGTCGGACGTGCGGACGACGACGGCTTCGTTCATCACGTCCTGCAGTGGGGCGTCGTCGTCGCTGACGAGGAGCCGGCGCAGGGACACGACGCCCAGGACGCAGCGACCCGGTCCCGTCACCGGCAGCGTGTAGATCGTCTCGGCATCCGGCTCGCCCGCCCGGACCAGCTCGAGGGCCCGTCCGACGGAGACGTCGACCGGCAGGTCGACCACCTCGGGGGTCATGCGCCGCCCCGCCGAATCCGGTGGGTAGCCCAGCAGTGCGGTGGTCATCTCCCGCTCGCGCGCGCTCAGGCCGGACAGCAGCCGGGCGGCGACGGAGGCGGGCAGCTCGTCGAGCAGCTCGGCCCGGTCGTCGGGGTCCAGCCCGGTGATCAGGTCGCTGGTCGCCTCGGCGCGCAGCCCGCGCAGCAGCTCGCCCTGCAGCGCGGGCTCGAGGTCCTCGAAGACGGCGAGCGACCTGTCCTTGGGCAGCGCGCGGAACACCAGCGCGCGGGTGGCGGGGTCGGCCCGACCGAGCTCGTCGACGACCGCCGGCACGTCGAGGTCGCCCAGCGCGTCCTGCAGCCGGCGCAGGTCCCCACTGCGCGCGAGCTGGCTCAGGTCGGTGGGGGCGGGCACCCGCCCTGTCTACCGCAGGGGGACGGCGGCCCGATCCGGGGGAGGAGCTTGCTCGCCGCCCGCCCCGGCTCAGGCGGCCCAGGCCGGCGGCGGGCCCACGCCGAGCCGCCATCGGGCGGCCTGCTCCCAGGGGCTCGTCCCACCCAGCGCCAGGTTCATCGCCCGCAGCTGCAGCCGGCTCACCGCGAGCCGGCCGCGCTCGGGCAGCCCGCGTCCGGCCCGGCCCGGCACGCCTGCCAGCGGGGCGATCGTGGGGGAGACGAGGAGCGCGGCCCCGCCGGACAGGCCCGAGTACACGACCTGCTCCGCGGCGCTGAGCCCCGGCGGGGCGGAGAGGAAGGACAGCAGGTCCGCCGGCACCGGTTCGAGGACGCGGGCGTACTCCGCCAGTGCCTCGGCCAGTTCGGACTCCGTGGTGGGCAGGTCGGCCGCCCCGAGCGCCTGCGCGCTGCGGGCCCACTCCCCGACGTAGGCATCGGGCCACCGGGGACCGAAGCGGCTCATGTCCCGGCCGACGGCGGCCTGGGCGGCCAGGAACGCGTCGGTGAAGGCCAGGTGGACCCAGCGCAGCAGTTCCGGGTCACCGGCGGAGTAGGGACGCCCGTCGTCCGTGGTGCCGCGGACCCGGCGGTGCATGCCGCGGACCCGGGCGGCCTCGCGTTCGGCCAGCTCGGCGGACCCGAACGTGCTCACCACCAGCCACCGCGCGGTGCCGGCCAGGCGCTTCCACGGGTCCTCGCGGTAGGCCGAGTGGCGTTGGACACCGGCCAGCGCCAGCGGATGCGCGCCCTGCCCGAGGAGTGCGGCCACCCCGCCGATCAGCGTCGACAGGTCTCCGTGCACCCGCCAGACGACGCCGTCGGGCTCGAACCACCCAGGTCCCGTGCCGACTCGAGCGATGTCCCGCACCCAGTCCGGGGCACCGCTGGGATCTCCGGAGACGCGCGCGCGGAACGCCGTCCGTATGCGGTCGGGCAGGCCGGTCAGCGGGTGCACCACGTCCCCATGGTCGACGGCGAGCGGCGATCCGGCAGATCGTGGCTCCGGGCCGCGGCGGAGTCGTCGTGCGGCAGCGTCTCGTCGAGCTAGAACGGTGGGGGGTCGTGGTCCGGTTCTCCCGGTGGCGGCTCCGGCGGAGGCTTCCGCAGGCCCGGTGGTCTGCTCGTCCGGGTGACCCCCGAGGGGGTTGTGACGTGCAGGGTCCCGTCGGGGTCCATGACGAAGCGCCAGCCTCGGGCGAAGGTCTTCAGCCGGTGATCCGAGCGGCACAAGCAGCAGAGGTTGGTGCACGCCGTCTCACCCGCGCAGGAGTGCGGGACGACGTGATCGAGGTCGGCCCAGCCCACCCGCTGCCCGCAGTTGGGCATCCGGCAGGTGCGGTCCCGCGTCCTGACGAACGTCTCCTGCCGTCTGGAGGGCGCATAGCGATCGGTGCTCCCAGGAACGCCGAGCACCGGGCAGCCGCAGTCTCCGGTGTCATGCTCCGCGCAGCCCCGCGTGGCCGCCCGCAGCAGCTCGGCCACCGTGGTGGTGGCCAGCAGCCTGCCGTCGGTATCGGTGATCGCGAACGTCAAGCTGCCGTCCTGCGGTGTCTGCAGGCCGAGGGCGCCGATGCGGGCGAGCAGGTCACGCGTGTGTGCCGCGGTGATCGCCAGCCCGTTCACCGACCCCGCGCGGGTTCCCGCGCCCTCGAGGGAGCCGAGGACGGCGGTGACCGTCAGATGGGCGGCGACACCGTGCTGGTCGGGGCCTCCGGGACGGCGGAGCAGCAGGGAGAACAGCTCGGTGCGGATCCGGGCGATCGGCCGCGCGTCACCGTCGGCCTTGGCCATCCTCGCGAGCTGGTCGATCTGCGCGTACGCCTCGGCCGCCTCGTCGGCCGGCAGTTCCGCGCCCAGGGTGGCCATGCCGTCCTGGCCCGGCTGCAGGAAGACGTCGGCGGAGTGCCTAGCCTCCTCTCGGCGCGCGTCGGCGGCCGCGGCGTCCAGTTCCAGCAGGAGCTCCAGCGCCCGGGCGCGCAGCTTGGACACGGAGAGCTCCAGGGCCTCCGGCAGCAGCCGGACCTCGACCGCCCGCGCCAGCTCGGGGCTCGTGTGACCGAGCGCGTCGGCCAGCGCCGCCGCCCGCGCCACGTCGAGCTCCCCTCGGGCCAGGGCGCCCTCGGTGTCGGGCAGCTTGTCGCGCCACACCTGCGCCCGGTGGTGCAGGTGGTTGGCCGTGCCGCGGCCGCGGTTGAGCACCAGTGCCAGCTCTCCGGCGAAGAACTCGCTGACGCCGACCGCGTCGTCCGCGGCCGACCAGCGGTCACCACGCGCCCCCGGCCTACCGGCCGGCGGGTCGTGCTCGGCGGAGGTCAGCTCGGCCAGCCGGAGGATGAGTTCGGCCTCGTAGGCGGCGGCCATCGCCTGCCTGCTCTGGTGCCGCCGCAGCTCTGCGGCCACCTGCTCCTTCGACAGCACGGAGACCGGCAGCCGCGAGGTGCTGACCGGCTGGTCCATCGACCAGTCGATCAGCACGTCCTCGACGAGGGAGGAACCGGAGATCCGGGGCACACCGACACGGTAGGGCGGGGGTACGACAGAAAAGCCTGAGGCGAACGGCCGGGGGCACGAGCGGCACCGGGCGTCGGATCATGCGGCCGGTCGTTGGGGCAGGATGCCCGCGTGCCGACCCTCCGCATCGCCCAGGACGCCGCGTCGACGACCTGCTCGGCCGTGACCCGCTCGCGCTGCTGACCGGGACGCTGCTCGGCCGGCGCTGGCGTCGAGGGAGCTGACAGCTCCTGCAGGCAGCCTCTCGACGCCGCCGCGACGACGGCATGGCCGTACGACGCCGCGAAGGTCGACACTGACGGAATGGCCACGGCGAGGCCGGTGCTGGACACCGCGCGGGCGGCCTACCGGGCGGGTGACTGGCCCGCAGCCCGGGAGGCGTTCGCTCGCGCGACCCAGGACGGACTGCTGACCGCCCCGGACGACCTTCTCGCGGCGGCGCAGGCCCACTGGTGGTGTGGGCGGGCGGGCGAGTCCGTCCGCCTCGTCGCCCGGGCGCACCGGCTACTGCTGGACGCCGGTCGCATCGAGGAGGCTGCCGTAGCGGCCCTCGACGTGGCGGTGTACCACCTGCTCCTCGGGCAGCTTCCGCTCGGCTCCGGCTGGATGAACCGGGCCGACCGACTGCTCCGCGCCGTGCCCGAGTCCCCGGTACACGGGTATGTCGCCTTCTACCGCGACGTCGAGTACAACCTGGCGCAGGCGTCACCGCAGGACGTGCTGGCCGCAGCCCGCGACCTCGTGGCGCTGTCGCGCCGGCACGCGGACCGGACGCTGGCGCTGGTCGCCCTCGTCGCCGAGGGGTACGCCCTGGTCGGCGCGGGTCAGGTCAGGCAGGGGATGACGCTGCTCGACGAGGCGATGGTGAGTCTGGATGCCGCGTCGATGGCGCCCGAGTGGGTGGGGAACACGTTCTGCCTGGCCATGGAGGTTGCCGAGCAGGTCGGCGACGTCGCCCGGATGCGGCTGTGGCTGGCCGACGCCGAGGAGTGGCTGGACTCGCTGCCCGCGGCGGTGCTCTTCAGCGGAGCGTGCCGGGTGCATCGGGCCCGCATCTGGCAGCTCGCCGGCGAGTGGGAGCGGGTGGAACCTGCGCTGGAACAGGCCTGCCGAGAACTGCGCGAGCTGTGCCAAGAGACTGTCGGGGCGGCGTGGTCGCTGCGCGGGGACCTGCGGTTGCTCACCGGGGACCGGGCCGGGGCCGAGACGGCCTTCGCGGAGGCGCACCGGCGCGGCGCCGACCCGCACCCCGGTCTGGCTCTCGTCCAGCTGGACCGCGGGGATGTCGCCGCGGCCGGCGCCGCGGTGCGCACGGCGATGATGGCCCTGCCGGACGGGCACCTGCACCACCGCGCCCGGTTGCTGGCGGCGGCCGTGCGGATCGCCTGCGCCGCCGGTGACATCCCGGAGGCTGAGCGGCGCTCGGATCAGCTCACCCAGCTGGTCCGAGTGTGGCCGCAGTCCCTGGTCGTCCCCCTGGCGGGCACCACGGCCGGCGCCGTGGCGCTGGCCCGCGGAGTCCCGGCCGACGCACTCTCGCCGTTGCAGGCTGCTTGCCGGCGGTGGCGCGAGCTCGGCGCGCCCTACGAGGCCGCGTGCACCGGGAAGCTGCTCGCCCGCTGCTACCGCGCCCTGGGCGACCGGGTCAGCGCGGAGTTGGAGGAACGGTCCGCGGTAGAGGTGCTGCACCGGCTGCGCGCGCGACCCGCCTGGCCGGACGACGACGCTCCGGCGGCCCGGAACCAGGCCGAGCTGACCGCCCGGGAGGGCGAGGTTCTCCGCCTGCTCGCCGACGGTCTGCCCAACGCCGACATCGCAGCGACCCTCACGATCAGCCGGCGGACGGTGGAGCGGCACCTGTCCAACCTCTATCCCAAGCTCGGCGTTCGTTCCCGGGCCGCTGCCACCCGGTACGCCGTGGAGCACCGCCTGGTCTGACTGCCGTGCGTAGGAACACCCATGCCGTCGCGCGCGGATGGGTGATCACACCGAAGCGCCGGGATCCGGAGCCGTCCTAGCGTCGGTCAGGGCGGCCGGACGGCCGCCGGACCGGGAGCGCGGGAGCAGACCATGACCACTCGCATGCAGCACCGCCCGACCGACGAGCAGCGGGCGGAGGCTTTTGCCGACCGGATGGTCGGCGCCCTCGACGCCGCCAGCCTGGTGCTGCAGTGCAGCATCGGCGACCAGCTCGGGCTGTTCGACGTCATGGCGGGATCGGACGACGCCACCTCGGAGCAGATCGCGCAGGCCGCCGGGCTGCAGGAGCGCTACGTGCGCGAATGGCTGGCGGCGTTGACCGTGGCCCGGGTGGTGGAGCACGACGCCTCGGACCGCACCTACCGACTGCCTCCCGAGCACGCCGCCGTGCTGACCCGAGCCGCCGGGCCGGACAACCTGGCCCGGCTGTGCCAGTACATCCCCATGCTCGCCGAGGCCGAGCAGCTGGTCGTGGCGGCGTTCCGCTCCGGCGGCGGCGTGCCCTACTCGGCCTTCAGCCGCTTCCACGAGGTGATGGCCGAGGACAGCGCCGCGGTCAACGACGCCTCGCTGCTCGACACGATCCTGCCGCTGGTCCCCGGGCTCCCCGAACGGTTGACCGCCGGCATCGATGTCGCCGATTTCGGCTGCGGCTCGGGCCACGCGGTGAACCTGATGGCGCGGGCCTACCCGGCCAGCCGCTTCGTCGGCTACGACTTCTCGCCCGAGGCCATCGACCGGGCACGCGCCGAGGCGGCCGCCTGCGGTCTGCCCAACGCCCGCTTCGAGGTCCAGGACGTCGCCGGCGTCGACCGGGCCGACGCCTTCGATCTGATCACCGCCTTCGACGCCATCCACGACCAGGCGCAGCCGGCACAGGTGCTGGCCGCGATCGCGCGGGCGCTGCGGCCGGACGGGATATTCCTCATGGTGGACATCACCGGGTCCAGCGAGGTGGCCGACAACATCGACATGCCGCTGGCGACGTTCCTCTACACGTGCTCGCTGCTGCACTGCATGCCGGTCTCCCTCGGCCTCGACGGGGTCGGGCTCGGCACGATGTGGGGACGGCAGACCGCCCTGCGCATGCTCGGCGAGGCCGGCTTCGTCGACGTCGCGGTCAGGGCGATCGAGACCGACCCGCAGAACGCCTACTACGTCTGCACTCTCGGGTGAGACCCGGTTCCGGCATCGCCCCGGGGATTGCGTCCGCTGCCCGGCCGGGCACGATACGAGCGTGCCGACCCTCCGCATCGCCCAGGACGCCGCCGCCGACGAGCTGCTCGGCCGCGACCCGCTCGCGCTGCTGATCGGGATGCTGCTCGACCAGCAGTTCCCGATGGAGCGGGCGTTCGGCGCACCCCGGTTGCTGGCCGACCGGCTGGCGGTCGACGTGCTCGACGCGGGGCAGCTGGCCGCCATGGACGCCGCGCAGCTGGTGCGCGTCTTCCAGGGGCCGCCCGCACTGCACCGGTACCCGGGGTCGATGGCCGGTCGCACCCAGGAGCTGTGCCGGATGCTGCTGGACCGGTACGACGGGCGTGCCGAGCGGCTGTGGGCCGACGCGCCGGACGGCGCCACCCTGCTGGAGCGGCTGAACGAGCTACCGGGGTTCGGTGCGCAGAAGGCGAAGATCTTCCTCGCGCTGCTGGGGAAGCAGGTCGGGGTGACGCCGCCGGGCTGGCGGGAGGCGGCCGGGGACTACGGGCTCGAGGGCTCGCGCCGCTCGGTCGCAGACATCACCGGACCCGAGTCGCTGGCCGAGGTCCGGGCCTTCAAGCAGGAGCAGAAGCAGGCCGCCAAGGCCGGCCGCGAGGCGGCCGGGAAGTAGCGCCCGGGGGCACGAGCGTCGGGCCCGTCCCGGTGGCACGATGGGGCGCGGACCAGGGGGCGCCGGGCTGACCGGCGCACCGGTCGGCGGAGGGGATGGATGCCCGTGGCCTGGAGCCAGCAGTTCCCGCGGCCCCGCAAGCCCGAGCCGGTGCTGATCACCGAGGCCCAGCCGAGCCTGGCCGAGCAGCACGACGCACGGAAGAAGCGCTACGCGATCACGATGGGCATCAGGATCGTCTTCATCGTCCTCGCCGCGGCCTTCTACCAGATCGTCTGGCTGATGCTGATCTTCGCGGTGCTCGGGACCGTGCTGCCCTGGATCGCGGTGATCATGGCCAACGACGCGCCGCCGAAGAAGAAGCTGCACGTCAACCGGTACGACGCCCGCCCCGACCGGGTGCTGGAGAGCCGCCCCCGCCACGTCATCGACGGCTGATCCTCACCGGGCTCCCGGCGGCGCACCACGTCCGCCGCGCGGGCGAGCCCGGCGTCGAGAGCTGACGCCGGCTCCGCGCCCGCCAGCCACGCCGCCAGCAGGGCCGCCGCGAACGCGTCCCCCGCGCCCGTGGTGTCGACGACGGTCGTCGGGTGCGCCGGCCGGTGGACCAGCACGTCTCCGGAGGCCCACAGGGCACCGTCGGCGCCGAGGCTGACGGCGACCACGGCGTGCCGGCCGGCCAGCGCGCGCGCCGCGTCGGCCGGGTCGGCGCAACCGCTCAGCAGCCGGGCCTCGTCCGCGTTGGGCAGCAGGAGCGTCGCGGCCGCCGTGTCCGCGAGCCACCGGTCGACGCCGTAGGCGGCCAGCGGGCCGCTCGAGGCCGGGTCCACCGACACGGTGCGGCCGGCGGCGACCGCGGCCTCGATCGCTGCGAGACCGGCGTCGCGGGGTCCCGGGTCGAGCAGCGTGTAGCCGGACAGGTGCAGGTGGCCGGCGGAGGGCGTCGGGACGTCCTCGGGGCGGAGGTGCAGGTTGGCGCCGCGGTCGGCGAGCATGCTGCGCTGCCCACCGGGCTCGACGAGGCTGATGATCGTGCCGGTGGGCACGCCCGGCACCGTCCTGAGGGCCAGCCGGACCCCGGCCGCGGTGAGCTCCGCGACCAGACCGGCTCCCGGGGCGTCGTCCCCCACGCAGCCCGCGAGGACGACGGGGACACCGAGCTGCGCCAGGTGCGCGGCGACGTTGGCGCCGGCCCCGCCGCCGCGCGTGCGGATCGCGGCCGGGCGGTCCGAGCCCGGCGCGGGCGCTCCGGCCAGCACCGCGACCACGTCGGTGGCGACGTCCCCGACGACGACCACCGGCGGGGTGCCGCTCAGCGCGCCGCTCCGGCGAGCGCGCTCGCGATCCGGCCGGCCAGCTCGGCGTTGCGCAGCACCAGCCGGACGTTGACCGCCAGCGTGGCGCCCCCGCTCTCGCGGTGCAGGTGGTCGAGCACGAAGGGCGTGACGTCCTTGCCGCGGACCCCGGCCTCCTCGGCAGCGGCGAGGGCCCCGGCGATGACGCGATCGTGCAGCACCGGGTCGAGCTGCTCGTCGAGCGGCAGGGGGTTGGTGACGACGACTGCGCCGGGGGCCAGCTCGCGGCGCGCGGCGAAGACCGCGGCGGCCTGCTCGGGGCTGTCGACGGCCCAGTCGAGCGTCGACCCGGAGTCGGCGACGTAGAAGCCGGGGAAGGTCGTCGTCCCGTAGCCGACCACGGTCACCGACAGCGACTCGAGCCGCTCCAGGGTGGCCGGCACGTCGAGGATGGACTTGACGCCGGCGCAGACGACGACGAGCGACGTGCGCGCCAGCGCGGTGAGGTCGGCGGACTCGTCGAAGGTGTCGGCCGCCTGCCGGTGCACCCCGCCGAGGCCGCCCGTGGCGAAGACCCCGATCCCCGCCGCGGCGGCGAGCAGTGCCGTGCTGGAGACGGTCGTGGCGCCGCTCCGCCCGAGGGCGGCGGCCACGGGCAGGTCGCGGACGCCCAGCTTGGCCAGGTCGGGGTCGGCGCAGATCCGGTCGACCTCCGCGCCGGTCAGACCGACGTGCGGGACGCCGTCCAGGACGGCGATCGTGGCCGGCACCGCGCCGCCTCTGCGGACCGCAGCCTCCACCTCGTCGGCGGCGGCCCGGTTGTCCGGCCGCGGCAGGCCGTGGGCCAGCAACGTGCTCTCGAGGGCGACGACGGGTCGGCCGGCGCTCAGGGCGTCGGCGACCTCGGGGGAGAGGGTGGGGGAACCGTGCGTCACCCTGACATCATGGTGGGCAGTCGATCAGGGAGTTCATGGTGAGTCAGAGCGACATCCTCGAGCGGCCCGACGTCCGCGAGGGCGACACCGGCAACGCCAACGAGGTCTTCCACTACGTGAAGAAGAACAAGATCGCCGAGAGCGCCGTCATGGGCACCCTGGTCGAGGCGTTGTGCGGCGAGGTCTTCCCGGTCACCAAGACCGCCAAGCCCGGCAGCCCCGTCTGCCCGGCCTGCAAGGAGATCTACGACCAGCTGCGCAAGTAGCAGGGGAGCGTCACCCCGGTTCGGTTCGAGTGGACCCCGGAGGGGTCCGCGCAGGACCGAAGGACGCGCTCGTCGCAGCAGGGGACGGCTCCTGCCCGCGGTGCGGTCCGGAGGACCGCGATGTCATAGCGGTGCGGTCCGGAGGACCGCGATGTCATAGCGGTGCGGTCCGGAGGACCGCAATTATCAGAGCAGCCCGAGCCGGCGGGCCTCGGCCTCGAGCTTGGCCTGGCGGCGCTTCCGGCGGCGCTGCTCGTGGCGGCGCAGCGGCGCCGGCCAGCGCTCCTGGATCGCGGCGTTGAGTTCGGCGCCCAGCAGCACGGCCATGCCGAAGGAGAAGCAGAACAGCAGCGCGCCGATCGGGGCCGCCAGGGCTCCGTAGGGCAGCGCGGTGATGAGGATGTCCCCGACGTAGGCACGCAGCAGCAGGGCGGCGACGAGGAAGAACCCCAGGGCCAGCAACGCCCCGGGCAGGTGCCGCCGCCAGGGCAGCCGGTCGGCCAGGACGACGTGGTAGAAGCTCGTGAGCGCCAGCAGCAGGCCGACCAGCACCAGCGGCCAGTAGACGGCGTTGACCAGCACGGCCGCCGTGGCGCGCCAGTCCTGGGGCAGCATGCCCACCAGCACCTCGCGGCCGAGGACGAGGAGCGGCAGGGTCAGCACCGCCATGCCCAGGCCGACGACGAACAGCCACAGCGCCTTGAGCCGGGTGCGGATCGGCCCGCGGACGTCGCGCTGGTCGTAGGCGATGACGATCGTGTTCATGAAGGTGGCGGTCGCCGACGATCCTGCCCACAGGGACAGCAGGAACCCGAGACTCAGCAGGTCGAGGCGGCCCGAGCCGAGGATCTCGTTGAGGGTCGGCGCCACGAGGTCGTCGACGACGTCGGACGTGAGGACCTCGGCCGACACGTTCAGCAGCTGGTCCTCGATCTGGCGGACCGAGTCGCCGCCGATGAAGGAGCTCAGGTAGCCCAGCGACCCGAGCAGCCCGATCAGCAGCGGCGGTACGGACAGGATCTGCCAGAACGCCGCCTCGGCGGAGAGGCCGAGGATGCGGTCCTGCCAGGCCTTGGCCAGCGCCCGGCCCAGCACCTGCAGCGGCACCCGGATGGGCGCGGGCCAGGAGGCCAGACGACCGCCGGGAGAGGCTCCGTCCTGGTCCGCGGCGGGCCTTCCGTCCGCCACGTGCGGTGCGGTCGTGCGCAACGCCTCGCCGCCGGCGGGCGCCGGCGACCCGCTGGGCAGGACCGTGCTCATCCGCTCAGTGTGCACGCCGGACGTCGTCCCCCGTGCCCGAGCAGGTGGGACGCGCCCGACTCGCCCGGTCGGCGGGACCGGGTTCAGTCGGTGGGCGTCTCGGCGGGCGGTGTGGTGTCCGCTGCCGGCGGGACGCACCGGATGATCGGCTCGGCCGCGTACCGGGTGTAGAACTCCTCCCGCTTGACCTCCGCACCCGATGCCAGGTCGCGGAAGACCCGGGTGACGGTGATGTCGAAGCCGGTGGAGCCACCCTGCGGGCTGCAGTTGCCGTCGTCCGGCTTCTCCTGGACGACGGGGGAGCGGTGGTTGTAGCGGTCGCTGCTGATCGACTGGATCTCGTAGCGCTTGGTCCCGTAGAAGGTGACGGTGATCGTCCCCGGCGTCCAGGTAGTGTCGATGTAGACGCCGGTGTCGCTGTCGTTCTTCCACACCAGGTCGATCGAGTCGTAGTAGACCGTCGCCTCGCGCCCGGCCGGGTACCGGCTGATGTAGTAGCTGTGCGGCTTGTGGAACACGTCCTCGAGGCCGGAGAAGAACACCGCGTTGAACATCGTGGTGGCGAACTGGCTGATCCCGCCGCCGACCGCGGTCGTGAACTCGCCGTTGTTGATGACGCCGGCC
Organism: Blastococcus sp. PRF04-17; assembly: GCF_023016265.1. GTDB lineage: Bacteria > Actinomycetota > Actinomycetes > Mycobacteriales > Geodermatophilaceae > Blastococcus_B. Next base: position 226,224 of record NZ_CP095412.1, read on the forward strand.
TCGACGTAGCCCTGCGCCGTGCCCCGGGGGCCGGTGAAACCGTTGAGGCTGAACGTCTCGCCCGGCAGGACGACGTGACCGTCGACCTCCGCGGCGACGACCCGGATGTTCTCGCCGCTGTTGGGGTTGCCGATGTTCGTCGTGAAGCTGCCGATCTCCTCCTTGATGCCGAGGGCCTGCGCCTCTTCGGTGGTCAGATCGGCGGGCACGGGTCCGAGCGTCGCGGTGACGGTCCGGTCCTCGGTCCGGGTGAGGACGGGCAGCAGCTGCTCGGCCAGCGTCGCGGGCGCGACGCCGGTGCCGTCCACCGAGGGGACGACGGTGACCGCCCCGCCGGAGATCTCGAAGCGGGCGTCCCGGGCGCCGCTGCCGAACACGTCGAGCTCGTCCCCCAGGGCCGCCTCCAGCTTGGCGGGGTCGATGCCGACGGCCAGGACGCCGTCCTCCTGGGGTGTGAACGTGAGCGAGGCCGCGATCGCGGCGACCGACACCTCGGCGGTGTCCGGCTTCCCCTCGACGACCACCGAGACCGGCGCCGAGAGCGCCGGCGTCACGGTCTCGTCGAGCACCCGCTGCGCCTCGGCGGCGTCCACGTTCACCGGGGTGACGTCGACCGGCAGCTCGATCGGCGTGGCCGGGTCGGCGCCGGTCTGCAGCGCGTCGAAGACCGCCTCGGCGGCGCCCTCGCGGTCGAGGGAGCGCCCGTCGGCCGGTTCGGTGACCGTCGGCGTCGTGCCCTCGATGACGATCGAGGCGTCGACGGGGGCCCGGTCGACCTGTTGGGCGAGCGTGTCGATCTGGGCGGCGAGCGCGGTCTCCTCGCCGGTGAACGTGGGCTCGACCTCACGGTCGCGGAAGAAGCTGGTCAGCCGGGTCCACGGGTTGAGCGGCTGGTCGTCGGCCGCGTCGATCGTGGCGTCGACGTCCAGCGAGATCCCGGCGGTCAGGGGGAGAACGGTGCCGTCACGTCGTCGGCCCGCACCTGGTGCTCGGCCTCGACGCGAGGGGCCAGCTCCTGCTCGAGCACGCTCGCAGCGGCAGCGGGGGACAGGCCGCTGATGTCCACGCCGGCGACGACGGTGGAGCGCGGGATCTCGCCGTCGGAGACGAGCAGGTCGGCCCCGTACGCGGTGCCGAGCAACACCAGGGCGCCGGCCGGCACGAGGACGGCGCGTCGCCGCCACCACGGTCCACGCGGTCCCTCCCCGGCCGGGTCCGCGCCGGGAGGCGGGCCGTCGGTGGAGTCGAGCTCGGCGGTGGCCGGTGCGCCGGCCGCCTCGGCCGGTGCCTGCGCGGCCGTCGGCGCGGGATCGGACAGGTCGTAGGCCTCGGTGCGGTAGTCGTCGTCGGCCGGCGGCTCGGCCGCGGCGGCCGTGCCGGCCGGTGCCGGAGGCACGGCGTGAGCGGGTCCGGCGTCCGGGGGTCCGGCGTCTGCGGGCCCGCCGTCCGCGGGCCCGCCGTCCGGGCGCCCGGCGTCCAGGGGCCCGTCGGGTGCGCCGAGGAGCCAGTCGCGCGTCACGGGCCGGGTGTCGTCGTCCATCTCGTCGTCGGGCGCGGGCGGCGCCGGCGAGGGGCGCATGTCCGGGGCGTCGCCGCGCATGCGCACGGTCTCGTCGGACGCACGCTCGTGGCGCACCGTGTCGTCACTCAGCACAGGACGCTGCGTCATGGGGGAGTCCTCCGGTGTCCGTGGACCGGCGGTCCCCGAGAACGACGGAGCCGCCGGCCCTCCACCCGCACGAGGCGGAACGGAGGACGCGGCGGCGTCGTCGGGTGAGGCGGTCATCGCGGCGCGACGATATCGCCTTCCTCACGCAGTGACGCGCTGCTCGCCGTCTGTGTCGATGATGTCGACGGCGATGTCGCGGAGCTTGCCCTCGTACTCACGTGCGTGGTGGCCGCAGAACACGAGGTCACTGCCGTTGGCCAGAACCACTCGCACCTTGGCCAGGGCCCCACAGCGGTCGCAGTGGAAAGGAACGACGAGGTCGTCGGTGGGCGGGGTCGTCGTCAGCGTCGGGGTCATCTGGCTCATCACTCGCTCTCTACCGCACGGACCCGCGGCTGCGGATCGGCCTCCTGCACAGCGCCAGGATGGCCCCTCGTGTTCCCGTTCCGAACCCCTGTGACCATGGACTCGCCGAAAGAGATGAGTCCGTGATGCACGTGGCTCGTGGTGGAGCGGGCTCAGCAGGGGACCGTCTGGGTGGTTCGGGTGGTGCACGTGCTGGTGGTCAGTCCGCCGCCCCGAGGTCCGGGACGTCGATGGGTCCGCTGCTGTCTTGAACGACACCCACGCTACGCCGTCTACCCGGGCGATGTCCGCGCACACCGATCGCAATGACACTGTGACCCTTCCGGGTGCCATCACACGGCGGTCCTCCGGACCGCACCGCGGCCACGAGCCGCCCCCCGGCGGCGTGGAGCCCCGCACTCGCCCCTTCGCGGACCCCTCCGGGGCCCACTCGGGACGACCCGCCGGTCCTCCGGACCGCCTCGCGGCCACGTGCCGTCCCCCGGCGGCGTGGAGCCCCGCACTCGTCCCTGCGCGGACCCCTCCGGGGCCCACTCGGGACGACCCGCCGGTCTCCTAGTCCAGGTAATCCCTGAGGACCTGCGAGCGGCTCGGGTGGCGCAGCTTCGACATCGTCTTCGACTCGATCTGCCGGATCCGCTCACGGGTCACGCCGTAGACCTGGCCGATCTCGTCCAGGGTGCGCGGCTGGCCGTCGGTGAGGCCGAACCGCAGCCGGACGACGCCGGCCTCCCGCTCCGAGAGCGTCTGCAGCACGCTGGTCAGCTGGTCCTGCATGAGTGTGAAGCTCACCGCGTCGACCGCCACCACGGCCTCGGAGTCCTCGATGAAGTCGCCGAGCTGGCTGTCGCCCTCGTCGCCGATGGTCTGGTCGAGGCTGATCGGCTCCCGGGCGTACTGCTGGATCTCCAGCACCTTGTCCGGGGTGATGTCCATCTCCTTGGCCAGCTCCTCCGGGGTGGGCTCGCGGCCCAGGTCCTGGAGCAGCTCGCGCTGGATGCGGCCGAGCTTGTTGATGACCTCGACCATGTGCACCGGGATGCGGATGGTGCGGGCCTGGTCGGCCATGGCGCGGGTGATCGCCTGGCGGATCCACCAGGTGGCGTAGGTGGAGAACTTGTAGCCCTTGGTGTAGTCGAACTTCTCGACCGCGCGGATCAGGCCGAGGTTGCCCTCCTGGATCAGGTCCAGGAACGCCATGCCGCGGCCGGTGTAGCGCTTGGCGAGGGGAGACCACGAGGCGCAGGTTGGCCTCGAGCAGGTGGTTCTTGGCGCGCTCGCCGTCGCGGACGATCCAGTTGAGGTCGCGCCGCATCTGCGGCGAGATCTTCTGGCCCTCCTCCTCGACCTGGCGGAGGCGCTCGGCGCCGTAGAGCCCGGCCTCGATGCGCTTGGCGAGGTCGACCTCCTCCTCGGCGTTGAGCAGCGCGACCTTGCCGATCTGCTTGAGGTAGGCGCGGACGGAGTCGGCGGACGCGGTGAGCTCGGCGTCCTTGCGGGCCTGCCGCAGCGCCTCGGACTCCTCCTCGTCGTCCCACTCGAAGTCGCCGCCCTCGGTGGCGGCCGCCTCCTCCTCGGCGGCGGCCTCGACGGCGGGCCCGTCCGGGCCGGCGACGACGGTCTCGTCGAGCTTGAGGCCCTCGCTGCCGTCGATGACCGCGACTGCGGAGTCGTCGGTGGCGACGGCGGTCAGCACGCTGCCCTCACCGGTGCCGGGCGAGGGGACGACGGTCGGCTTGGCCTTCGCGCCGGCCTTCTTCCGGGGGCCGGCTTCGCGGCGGCCGTTCCCGCGTCGGCCGGGACCGCCTTCGCCGGCTTCGCTGCGGCGGTGGTCCGGGAAGCCCGGGTGCCGGCGGCGGCCCTCACGCGCTTCGTGGTGCTCGCGTCGGCTGCTTCCGGTGCTGGCTGGTCGGCGGGCACTCAGGTTCCTTCCCGTGCTGGGTTCGTTCCCCGGAGGGCCGTCTGGTCCTCGGGCAGCGGCTCCGGTCCACGTCCTGGGCAGACGGGGGACCCGGCAGACCGGCGCGGCGTTTCACCGCTGGACGGGCAGGGGATCCCTCCCGGCTGGAGGGCGACGGGCTGGGGCGTCCTCATTGTAACGACGTGCGCGGGCGAAGCCACCGCCTCGGTTCCGTCAACCTCGCTCCCACGAGGCGTCCGGCGAGCTCGGTGCGGGGGATCGGCCCGATGGCTGCATCGGCCGGAACCCCGCCCGGCTGAAGCGCCCCGCCTCAGGGTTCACTCGCCCCTCACCCGTTCGGAGGCGTGCTCACGACATCGGGCCGCTCGTGCGCCGCCAGCGCCGCGCCCACGATGCCGGCGTCGTTCTGCAGCTGGGCCGGAACGACCGGCGTGCGCGTCGAGAGCAGCGGCACCCACTTGTCCGCCTTCTTGCTCACTCCGCCGCCGACGATGATCAGGTCCGGCCAGACACCGGCCTCCAGCACGTCGAGGTACCGGTCCACCCGCCGGGCCCACTCGGGGTAGCTGAGCCCCTCCCGCTCCCGGGCCGCCGCGGATGCCCGCCGCTCGCCGTCCTCGCCGTCGACCTGGATGTGGCCGAACTCGGTGTTGGGCACCAGGTGCCCGTCGACGAACAGCGCGCTGCCGATGCCGGTGCCGAAGGTCAGCATGAGGACGACGCCGTCCTTGTCGCGACCGGCGCCGTAGCGCATCTCGGCGATGCCCGCGGCGTCGGCGTCGTTGAGCGTCTCGACGGTGCCCGGGATCCGCTGGTCCAGCAGCGCGTCGACGTCGGTGCCGATCCAGGTCTTCTCGACGTTGGCCGCGGTGTGCGCCACCCCGTGCTTCATCACGCCGGGGAACGTCACGCCGACCCGGCCGGTCCACCCGAAGCTTCCGACGATGCCGGCCACGACGTCGCACACCGGGTCGGGCAGGGACGGCTGCGGGGTCTCCACGCGCAACCGGTCGCCGACGAGCCGACCCTGGTCGAGGTCGACCAGGCACCCCTTGATGCCGCTGCCGCCGATGTCCACGCCGAACCCCTGCACGGGCGTCAGCGTAATGAAAGGGCCTTCTCGCCCCCCAACCGCTCGCACGCTCGCGGTCGGGTCCCTGCGAGAGGGCCGGGACGTGGGCCCGGCAGGATGACCGCGTGAGCGCATCCGCCGCCGATCCGCGTGCCCTGCTCGATCTCGCCGTAGCCGTCGCCCGGGAGGCGGCCGAGCTGGTCCGCCGGGGCCGGGCGTCGGCCGCCGACTCCGTCGACGTCAAGTCCAGCCCGGTCGACGTCGTCACCGCCGTCGACAAGGCCAGCGAGGAGCTGATCGTGGGGCGGCTGCTGACCGCGCGCCCGGACGACGGCGTGCTGGGGGAGGAGGGTGCGTCCCGCCCGGGCACCAGCGGCGTCCGGTGGGTCGTCGACCCGATCGACGGCACCGTGAACTTCCTCTACGACTTCCCGGCGTACGCCGTCTCGATCGCCGCCGAGGTCGACGGCGTCGTGCGGGCGGGCGTCGTCCTCAACGTGGCGACCGGCGAGACCTTCACCGCCGTCTCGGGGGAGGGCGCCCAGCTCGACGCTCCCGGCAGGCCGGACCCGGTCCGGCTGCACGGCAGCCGGCCGGCGTCGCTCGAGCAGACGCTGGTCGCGACCGGCTTCGGCTACCAGGTGGAGCAGCGCCGCGCCCAGGGCGCGGTGGTGGCCCAGCTCGTGACGCGGGTGCGCGACATCCGGCGCAACGGCAGCGCCGCGCTGGACCTGTGCTCCGCGGCGGCCGGGCGCGTCGACGCCTACTACGAGCTGGATCTCAACCCCTGGGACCACGGGGCCGGCGCGCTGATCGCCGCCGAGGCCGGGCTGGTCCTCGCCGGCCTGGACGGCCGGCCGTTCGCCGAACCGATGGCGATCGCGGTGGCCCCCTCGATCGCGGAGCCGTTCCTCGAGCTGCTCAGCCACCTGCACGCCGCGGCCGGCTAGCAGGCGGCGGCTTCCTCCGGGGGCACGAGCGCCGCGGCGACCTCCTCCGGGGTGGCCAGCGTGCTGAACTCGGGCCCGACGACGACGTCGACCTGCGCGGTGGCGCGGGTGTCGAGGAAGTCGCCGGCCCCGGGCAGGAAGACCCGGACGAACTCGGCGGCCTCGGAGCCGCGGGGACCGTGCCGCAGCTCGCCCACGCCGGTGACCTCGCGGCCGGTGTCGTCGTTGCCCACCTCGTCGACGACGAAGCCGCGCGCGGCCAGCGCCTCGCCCACCTGACTGGCCAGGCCCGCGGTGTCGGTCGCGTTGAGGACGCGCAGGTTGACCGTGGCGGGGTCAAGGGACGGCGGGGCCGCCTCGGCCGTCTCGCAGGCGGCCTCCTCCTCGGCGGCCCTCTTCTCCTCGGTGCGGAGCACGTTCCACCACACGCCGGCGGCCGCGATGGCGAGCACCAGGAGGAAGATCAGCGGGGGGATCGGGCGGCGGCCGCTGCGCGGGCGCACCGGCGGGCGTTCGGTCCGCAGCGCCACGGTCCCACTCCTCGACGTCGTCGCGAGGCCGCTGCGGGTGGCAGGCGGCTCGTCCGGAGTCTAGGGTCGCCGCCCCGCGCTAGATGACACCGTCGTCCAGCGCGGCGCGTCCCAACTCCACGCACGGGTCGATGCGGTCCGCGTAACCGGAGGTGTCCTTGCCGGCCATCGCTCCGGCGGCCGAGCGGGCCACGATGCCGGCGATGATCGCGGCGAACTTGAAGAACGCGAAGCCGACGTACCAGTTGAGGTCGGACAGGTCGGCGCCGGTGCGCTGCGCGTACCGCTCGGCCACCTCGCGCCGGGTCGGGAAGCCGGGCAGCGTCGTCACCGGGCTCATCGAGGAGGCGCGCTCCTCACCGGCCTCGGGCCAGTAGACGAACATCATCCCGATGTCGGTCAGCGGGTCGCCGAGGGTCGACATCTCCCAGTCGAGCACCGCACGGATCCGCCCGGGCTCGTCGGGGTCGAGGAGGCAGTTGTCGAGCCGGTAGTCGCCGTGCACGATGCTCGACCGCTGCGTCGTCGGCACCGTCTCGGCCAGCCGGGCGGCGAGGGCGTCGAGCCCCGGACGCTCGCGGTCGCGGGTCGCGTCCCACTGCTTGGTCCAGCGGCGCACCTGCCGGGCGGCGAATCCCTCGGGCCGGCCGAAGTCCGACAGTCCGACCGCGTCGTGGTCGACCGAGTGCAGATCGGCGAGCACGTCGATCAGCCGCTCGCCGACGAGACGGCGCTGCTCCGGCTGGTCGGCGTAGCCGGGCGGGAACTCGCTGACCACGTGGATGCCGGCCACGCGCTCCATCACGTAGAACGGTGCGCCCAGCACCGAGTCGTCGGTGCAGAGGTGCAGCGTCCGGGGGACCGGTACGTCGGTCGGGCCGAGCGCGGAGATGACCCGGTGCTCGCGGGCCATGTCGTGCGCGGTGGCCAGGACGGCGCCCGTCGGCGGGCGCCGCAGGATCACCGCGTCCTCGGCCGAGCCGCCCTCCGGCGTCACCACGTAGGTGAGGTTCGACATGCCCGCGGCGATCAGCTCGACGGTCACCGACCGCCAGCGCTCGTCGTCGAACGTCGAGGCCAGGTAGGGCCCGACGACGGTCGGGTCAGCACCCACGGGAGTCGCCACGGGCGCAGGGTAACCTCTGGCGCTCCGCGGCCCCCGAGCCCCGGAAGACCTCCCGATGTGCCGACTCCTCGGAGTCGGGCACAAACCGGAGGCGCACGGCGTTGGGGGGCTGCCGGTCGTTTCCGATCCGCCGCCGCGGCGGACCGGAGGAGGCCGCACCACGGTGCCGGACGCCCCAGCCAACGGGCGACCGGCTCCCCGAGCCACCGGTCGCCACCGCGACCGGCAGGACGGCGGCGCACACCCCGCGCCGCCAGACGAGCGGGCACGACGCCCGCGGAACCCCGGAGGAGGGGCACCCACAATGGCCACCGACTACGACGCCCCGCGCCGCAACGAGGCCGACGAGCTCGGCGAGGACTCGCTCGAGGAGCTCAAGGCCCGGCGTGCGGAGGCGCAGAGCGCGTCCGTCGACGTCGACGAGACCGACTTCAACGAGAACCTCGAGCTGCCCGGCGCCGACCTGTCCGGCGAGGAGCTCACCGTGCGCGTGCTGCCCAAGCAGGAGGACGAGTTCACCTGTTCGCGCTGCTTCCTGGTCCAGCACCGCAGCCGGCTGGCGTCCACGCGCGGCGACCAGCTGTTCTGCCGCGACTGCGCTTGAAAACACCCCCTGCCCCCCACCGCTCGCAGGCTCGCGGTGGGGCCCTGCAGGGGCCGGCCGGGAGGGACACGATGAGTGAGCACGAGCCTCGGACCGGCCCGGCGCGGGACGTCCCGCCGCCGCGGCCGGTGGCCGCGCCGCCCCCGCCACCGGTCGAGGAGACCGGGGTCGGCCGCGCGGCCCGCGCCGTCGCCGACGCCGTGGCCGGCCTGGTCAGCTCGGCGCGCGGGGCCGACCCGGCCGGCGGCTCGGCGAGGTCGGCCGCCGGCGGCCTGAAGGACGTCGTCGGCGCCGTCGGCACGGCCCTCGGCGCGGCGTTCGGCCGGGACGAGACGCGGACGGCGGCCGCCGAGGGCACCTCGGGGGACCGCACGCCCGCCGCGCTGCTGGGCGACCTCCTCGCCGCCGCCGCGCCGCGTCTGCCGATCCGCGACGCGGCGCGGCTGCGCCAGGCCTACCCCGGCCTGACCGACGACGAGATCGCCGACGCGCTGGTCGCGCGGGCGGCCAAGGCCACGAGCAGCATCGGCGCGGCGACCGGAGGGCTCTCGGCCGCGCACTGGTTCGCCCCCGCGTCCCTGCTGGCGCTGCCGATCGAACTCGGCGCGGAGACGGTGCTGATCGCCGGCATCGAGGTCGTCCTCATCGGCGAGCTGCACGAGCTGCACGGACGGCCGGCTCCGGGGGACGCCCGCGCCCGCGCCGCCGCCTACCTGGCCAGCTGGTCCACGCAACGGCCCGTCGCCGGCGCCGGCACGTCGGCGCTCGGGTCGCTGCTGGGCAGTGCCGGCATGCGGGCGGTGCGCAAACGGGTCGCCCGCAAGCTCGCCGGCTCGGTGCCCACCGCGGCGCCGTTCATGATCGGCGCCGCCATCGCCGGGCGGGGCAACCGCCGAGCCACGGAGGAGCTCGCGGAGCGCGTCCGTGCCGAACTGCGGGACTCCCCGGCGGCCGAGCCGGGCTCCTGAACGATGCGCCCGGCGCCTTATAGGGTCGCCGTCGTGCCCGACAACCACGAGCTGGACGTGCCGGTCCGGCTGACCGTTCCGGAGGGCCGCCCGCCCCAGTACGCCCTGCCCGGCGACGCCGGCGCGGACCTGTCGCTGACCGAGGACGTCGAGCTGGCCCCTCTCCAGCGGGCCCTCGTCGGCACGGGCGTCGCCGTGGCCATCCCCGAGGGCTACGCCGGGTTCGTGCACCCCCGCTCCGGCCTGGCGCACCGCCTCGGCCTCAGCCTGGTCAACGCGCCGGGCACGATCGACGCCGGCTACCGCGGTGAGATCAAGGTGAACCTGATCAACCTGGACCCGACCACGCCGCTCACCCTGCGCCGGGGCGACCGCGTCGCCCAGCTGGTCGTCCAGCCCGTCGTGCGGGCCCGGTTCGTGCCCGTGGCGGAGCTGCCCGACAGCCCTCGCGGCGCCGGCGGTCACGGGTCCACCGGCGGCGCCACGGCGGAACCCGTCATGGGAGGGCAGGCCTGACATGCCGTTCGGACGACGCCGCAACCGCATCGACCGCAGCCTGCGCGAGCGCGGGGTGCCCCCCGAGCCGCAGGTGCGCGAGCGCGAGGTGGCGGCCACCAGCGGGCCGTGGGACGTCGCCGACGCGCCGCAGGACGGCCTGGCGCGGATCGACCTGGGGGCGATCCGGCTGCCCGCCCTGCCGGGCATGGACCTGCGGGTCGAGCTCAGCGCCCAGCAGAAGGTCATCGCGGCCACCCTGCGGGCCGGGGAGTCGACCCTGCAGGTCTCGGCCTTCGCGGCCCCTCGGGCCGGCGGCATCTGGGACGGCGTCCGCGAGGACCTCGCGACGAGCGCTTCGGGGCAGGGCGGCTCGCTCGAGGAGGTCGAGGGCCCGTTCGGTCCCGAGCTCGCCGGCACGATCATGGCCACGCCGCCGCCCCAGCCCGGTCAGACCACCCCACCCCGGCCCGTCCGGCGACCGGCCCGCTTCCTGGGCGTCGACGGTCCCCGCTGGTTCCTCCGCGGCATGCTCAGCGGCCCGGCCGCCGCACCGTACGAGGGCGACCCGCCGCCCGAGACCGCCGCGCTCGAGGCGGCGTTCCGCGGCATCGTCGTCGTCCGGGGGACCGAGCCCATGCCGGTCCGCGAGCAGCTGCCGCTCACCCTGCCGCCGCAGGCCGCCGCCCAGCTCGCCGCGCGGCAGCAGGCCGCCGGCCGGCCGGGTGGCCCCGCGCCGCAGGCGTGACCGTCCTCCCGCACCGCTACGGGGACCATCCCGACCAGTTCCTGGAGCTGAGCCTGCCGGTGGACCCCGGGCCCGCTCCGGTCGCCGTCGTCCTGCACGGGGGGTTCTGGCGGGCCGCGTACGGCGTTGAGCTCGCGCGGCCGCTCGCTGCCGACCTCGCGGCCTTCGGCTACGCGGCGGTCGCCGTGGAGTACCGGCGGGTGGGCGCGGGCGGCGGGTGGCCGCACACCCTCGAGGACGTCGCCGCCGCGGTGGACTCCCTGGCCGGCCTGCCCCAGGTCGACCGGCTCGACCTCAGGGACGTGACGGTGATCGGCCACTCCGCCGGGGGCCACCTCGCCGCGTGGGTCGCCGGCCGACGGCGGCTGCCCGACGGCATGCCCGGTGCGGGGCCGTCCGTGCCGGTCACCGCGGCGGTCCTCCAGGCGGGCGTGCTCGACCTGACCGCGGCCGTGGAGCAGCGGCTCGGCGACGGCGCGGTGGTGGACTTCCTCGGCGCGCGCCCGGCCGAGTCGCCGGAGCGGTACGCCGCCGCCGATCCGGTCGCCCTGCTGCCCAGCGGGGTGCCGGTGCTCTGCGTGCACGGCGCCGAGGACGACGTCGTCCCGGTCGACCAGAGCCGCCGGTACGCGGCGGCCGCCGCGGCCGTGGGGGAGCAGGTCGAGGTGAGCGTCGTCCCCGGTGACCACATGGCGGTCATCGACCCGGCCTCCGACGCGTGGCGGACCGCGCGGACGTGGATGACGCGCCGCCGTACGCTGGGAGCGTGACCGAGACCCGTCCGGCCGGCTGGCTGTCGAAGGCGCTGCAGCGCCTGACCGCCGACGACCAGAGCATCGACGCCCAGGAACTGCGTGCGGAGGCCGTGAACGCCGGCTGCGAGCCCGTGTCGTCCTGCCGCAAGGGCGAGGTGGTCACCGTGACCGGCCGGCTGAAGTCGGTCGTCTACACCCCCCGGGAGACCGTGCCCACCCTCGAGGCGGAGCTCTTCGACGGCTCCGGGTCGGTGACCCTGGTCTGGCTCGGCCGCCGCCGCATCCCGGGCATCGAGCCGGGCCGCACGGTGACCGCCCGCGGACGCTTCGCGGCGTTCGACGGCAGACGGGTCATCTACAACCCCTGGTACGAGCTCGGCGCCGGCTGACGCGCTCGACCACATGGACAGGATCCGGGGGGACGAGCCGGCCACTGGCGTACCGGGGGAGCCGGAGCTGGCCGCGGCCGCGGAGCCGGCCGACGTCGAGCAGCCCGAGGCCGACGGGGCCACGCCGTTGTTCGACCGCCACCTCGTGCTCGAGCAGCTGGGTGGCTGGCGCGGCATGGTCGACGCCGCGCTGCCCACGATCGCCTTCATCGTGGCCAACTCCCAGGGTGGGCTGCGGGTCGGCATCTACGCCGCGCTGAGCGCCGCGGTGCTGGTCTTCCTGCTCCGCCTGGTGCGGCGGCAGAGCGTCCAGCAGGCGGTGAGCGGGCTGTTCGCGGTCGGCATCGCGGTCGCGATCGCCGCGGCCTCCGGCCAGGCCCGGGACTTCTTCGTGCTCGGCATCGTCCGCAACGCGGCGATCGGGCTGGTGGTGCTGGCGTCCATCGCCTTCCGCCGTCCCCTGGTCGGCGTCGTCGCCGAGTTCCTCGCGCCCAGCCATCTGGGGTCGATGGCGTCGGCGTCGCTGCCGGGCCTGCGCAAGCGGATCGACAGCGTGCGCGCGCACCTGCACCACGAGCGGCCGCCGGCACCGGCCCGCGGCGAGCCGGACCCGGAGCCGGAGCTGCACTGGCGCGAGGACCCCCGCATGATGCGGGCCTACACCTGGCTGACGGTCATGTGGGGCGGGGTGTTCCTGCTGCGCGCGGCCGTGCAGGCGCCCTTCTACTACGCCGACGAGGTCGAGTGGCTGGGCACGGTGTCGCTGCTGCTCGGCCTGCCGGTGACGGCGATCGAGGTCGTGGTGACCCTCTGGGTGGTCTCCCGGCTGCACCGCCACCGGTGCGCCGGGGCCCGGGGTTAGGACCGCCCGGCCGCGTTCTCCGGCGCCAGCACCGCCTGCAGCTGGTCCTCGACCTCGGCGTGCGTGACGAACAGCAGTTCGTCGCCCGCCTCGAGCGGCTCGTCGGGCGTCGGGGTGATGACCCGGTCGCCGCGCAGGACCGCGGTCAGCACCGTCTCACGGGGCAGCGGCACCTCGCGCAGCGGCTTGCCCACCCACGGCGTCTCCTCGGAGAGGGTGATCTCGACCAGGTTGGCCGCGCCCTTCCGGAAGCTCATCAGCCGGACGACGTCGCCGACGGTCACCGCCTCCTCGACCAGCGCCGCGATCACGCGCGGCGTCGAGACGGCGACGTCCACGCCCCAGGCCTCGGTGTAGAGCCACTCGTTGCGCGGGTCCTTCACCCGCGCGACCACGCGGTCGACCGCGAACTCGGTCTTGGCCAGCAGCGAGACGACGAGGTTGGCCTTGTCGTCACCGGTGGCGGCGACGACGACGTCGCAGGTGGCCAGCTGCGCCTCCTCGAGGGAGCTGACCTCGCAGGCGTCGGCCTGCACCCATTCCGCGCCGGGCACGGCGCGCGTGCGGACCTTGCGGGGATCCTTCTCGATGAGCATGACCGTGTGGCCGTTGCCCAGCAGCTCCCCGGCGATGGACCGGCCGACGGCGCCGGCGCCGACGATCGCGACTCTCATCAGCGACGGCCTCCCTGGTACCCCTGCTCGACGACCGTGTGCACGCGCGAGGTGACCTCGTCGGTCACGGCGACGGTGAGCTGGTCGCCGTCCTGCAGCACCGTCGACCCCGTGGGCAGCTGGGCGTCGCCGAACCGGACCAGCCAGGCGACACGGGCGCCGGAGGCGGTCTCGAGCTCGGCCACCTTCCGCCCGACCCAGCCCTCGGTCACGGTGACCCGCATCAGCAGCACCTTGCCGGTGGGCTCCCGCCACAGCTCGCTGACCTTCACCGACAGCAGCTCGCGCAGCAACCGGTTCACCGTCCAGGGCACGGTGGCGACGCTGGGGATGCCCATCCGCTCGTAGACCTCGGCGCGCTTGGAGTCGTAGATGCGCGCGACGACATGCTGGACGCCGAACGTCTCCCGGGCCACGCGGGCGCTGATGATGTTCGAGTTGTCACCGCTGCTGACCGCGGCGAAGGCGCCGGCGGAGTCGATGCCGGCGTCGAGCAGGGTCTGCCGGTCGAAGCCGAGCCCGGTCACCTGGCGGCCGGAGAAGTCCGGGCCGAGGCGGCGGAAGGCATCGGGGTCCTGATCGATCACCGCGACGCTGTGCCCGACCTCCTCGAGCCGGCGGGCGATGGCGGAGCCGACGCGTCCGCAGCCCATCACGACCACGTGCACGACCGACTCCCGTGTCCCTCCGCGCCGGCGCCGTCCGCCGTGCGCACCCGGGCGCGAAGCTACACCCGCCAGGACAGCGGCCGGACGTGGCGCAGGACACATCCCTCTCAGGGGCGGGGCGCGGCGTCCGCGGCGGCGGCGGGCGGCCCCGCGTCCGTACGATCGCCGCCGTGTCACGCCCGTCCGGCCTCGGGCAGCTCCCGAAGCGTCTCGTCCTCGGCCGAGCCATGCGCAGCGACCGGCTCGGCGAGTCGCTGCTGCCCAAGCGGCTCGCGCTGCCCATCTTCGCCAGTGACCCGCTGTCCTCGGTCGCCTACGCGACCCAGGAGATCCTGATCATCCTGACGCTGGCCGGGACGGCGGTGCTGTTCCTGACCCCGTGGCTGGCGGCGGCCGTCGTGGTCCTGCTGATCGTGGTGGTGGCGTCCTACCGCCAGGTCGTGCGCGCCTACCCGTCCGGCGGTGGCGACTACGAGGTCGCGATGAAGAACCACGGCCGGTTCTGGGCCCTCGTCGTGGCCAGCGCGCTGCTCGTGGACTACGTGCTGACCGTCGCGGTGTCGGTGTCGGCCGGCACGGACAACATCATCTCCGCCTTCCCGCAGCTCAACGAGCACCGGATGACGATCGCGATCGGCCTGATCCTGCTGCTGGCCGCCGTCAACCTGCGCGGCGTCCGCGAGTCCGGCCGGGCGTTCGCGGCGCCGACCTACCTGTTCATCGGCTCGATCGTCGTCATGATCGTCACCGGGCTGGTCCGGCACTTCCTCGGCGACGGGATCACCGCCGAGAGCGCCGGCTACGGCATCACCCCGGAGCCGGGGTACGCGGAGCTGACCGCCGTCGGGCTGGTGCTGCTGGCGATGCGGGCGTTCGCCTCCGGGTGCACCGCGCTCACCGGCGTCGAGGCCATCGCCAACGGCGTCCCGGCCTTCAAGCCGCCCAAGAGCCGCAACGCGGCCACCACCCTCGCCCTCATGGGCGCGATCGCCGTGACCATGTTCTCCGGGGTCACGGCGCTGGCCATCTTCTCGGGCGTCCGGTACACCGAGTTCCCCTGCGACCTGGTCGGCTTCACCGGCTGCGAGACCGATCCGCAGCGCACGGTGATCGCGCAGGTGGCCGCGGCCACCTTCGGCGACGCCACGGCCGGCTTCTACGTGGTGCAGGCCGCCACGGCGCTCGTCCTGATCCTCGCGGCCAACACCGCCTTCAACGGCTTCCCGCTGCTGGGCAACGTCCTGGCGCAGGACAGCTTCATGCCGCGCCAGCTGCGCACCCGCGGGGACAGGCTCGTCTACAGCAACGGCATCCTGCTGCTCGCCGGCTTCGCCGGCCTGCTGATCGTCGCCTTCGACGCCTCGGTGAGCCGGCTGATCCAGCTCTACATCCTGGGCGTCTTCACCAGCTTCTCCATCGGCCAGTGGGGCATGGTGCGGCACTGGAACCGCGAGCTGCGGCAGGAGCCCGACCCGGGCGCGCGGCGCCGGATGCGGCGGTCCCAGGTCATCAACTTCGTGGGCGGCACGCTGACCACCGTCGTCCTCGCGATCATCGTGCTCACCAAGTTCACACACGGCGCGTGGCTGGTCCTGGTCTCGATGCCGGTGCTGATCCTGCTCATGCGGGGGATCCACACGCACTACTCGCACGTCTCCGACCAGCTGGCCCCCGACACCGACGCCCGCACGCTGCCCAGCAAGGTGCACGCCGTCGTCCTGGTCTCCAAGGTCCACAAGCCGACGCTGCGGGCCCTGGCGTTCGCGCGTGCCACCCGGCCCGACGAGCTGACCGCGCTCACCGTCAACGTCGACGACGCCGAGACGCGCGCGCTGCAGGCCGACTGGGAGCGGTACGACGTCCCGGTGCCGCTGACCGTGGTCGAGTCCCCTTACCGGGAGATCACCCGGCCGGTCGTCGACTTCGTGAAGGGCATCCGCCGGGCCAGCCCGCGCGAGCTGGTCGTCGTCTTCGTCCCCCAGTACGTCGTCGGCCACTGGTGGGAGAACGTGCTGCACAACCAGAGCGCACTGCGGCTGCGGGCCCGGCTGCAGTTCCAGCCCGGCGTCATGATCACCACCGTGCCGTGGCAGCTCGAGAGCTCGATCGGGCGGGAGGACGGCGACGCGGCGCGTCCGGCACCCGGGGACCTGCGCCGCGGCCTGGTCGAGGACGAGGACACCCCGTATGGCTGAAGGACCGGCCGTCCCCCCACGCCTCGCAGGCTCGGCGCGGGCCCCTGGAGGCCGGCCGAAGGGCGGCCTGGGATGGGTCGGCTCGGAGTTCGAGGTCATCGTGGGTTCGGTGGCGCACGGCGGGCATTGCGTCGCCCGGCACGAGGGGCGGGTCGTCTTCGTGCGGCACAGCCTGCCGGGCGAGCGGGTCCGGGTGCGGGTGACCGAGGACCGGCACGCGGCGTTCTGCCGGGCCGACGCGATCGAGGTGCTCGAGGCCTCGCCCGACCGGGTCGAGCGCCCGTGCCCGTACAGCGGGCCGGGGCGCTGCGGCGGGTGCGACTGGCAGCACGTGACCCCGGCCGCTCAGCGGGACCTGAAGGCCGCCGTCGTGCGCGAGCAGCTGTCCCGCCTGGCCGGCCTGGACGTCGCCGTGACCGTGGAGGAGCTGCCCGGGGGGCCGCTGCGCTGGCGGTCGCGGGCCCGGTTCGCCGTCGACCGCTCCGGAGAGCCCGGGCTGCGCAAGCACCGCTCGCACGACGTCGTCCTCCTGGACGACTGCCCGATCACCACGGAGTCGGCCGCGCTGGCGGTGCTGCGGCAGCACTGGCCGGGCGCCGGGGCGGTCGACGTCTCGGTGGACTCCACGGGCGCGGTCACCACCACCCGGCTGGACCGCCGCGGCCACCCCACGTCGAGCCGGGTCGTCCGGCCGGGCGGCGACCTGCCGACGGAGCCGACCGGCCGGGCAGCGCGCCGCGCGGGTGGCCGGGACTGGGAGGTCGAGGGCACCGGTTTCTGGCAGGTGCACCCCGCCGCGGCCGACGCCCTGGTCGCCGCCGTGGGGGAGCTCGCCGCGGTGCGGCCGGGGGAGACCGTGCTCGACCTGTACGCCGGTGTGGGTCTGTTCGGGGGTGCGCTCGCCCCGGCGGCCGGCCTCGAGGGCAGGGTCGTGTGCGTGGAGGCGGACGAGGCCGCCTGCGCCGCCGCCGACGCCAACCTCGCCGGCCTGCCGCAGGCCGAGGTCTGGCAGGGCGAGGTGGACGCCGAGGGGCTGGGCGAGCTGCTCGCCGAGCTGGGCACCGCCCCCGACGTGATCGTGCTCGACCCGCCGCGCGCCGGGGCGGGGCCCGCGGTCAGCCGGCTGCTGGCCGGGACCGGTGCGCGGGCGATCGTCTACGTCGCCTGCGATCCGGCGTCCCTGGCCCGGGACGTCGCCGCGTTCGGCGACGCCGGCTACCGCCTCGAGGGCATCCGCGGCTTCGACGCGTTCCCGATGACCGCCCACGTCGAGTGCGTCGCGCTCCTGGTCGCGGCGTCCTGAACCACCCGCGTACGCCGCGCGAGGCGTAGCGTTCCGGCATGGCCCGCGGGGGTGTCATCGTCGGCGTGATCGCGCTGCTCGGCCTGGGCGGCTACGCCGCGCTCCCCGACCGGGGGCCGGAGTACCTGGGTGACATGCCGTCGATCCTCGAGCAGGCCGAGGCGGCGCCGGCGATGCCGACGGAGTTCGTCCCGCCGCCGCTCCCGCCGCCTCCCGAGCCGGTCGAGGGTCCCTCGCCGGTCGCCGTCGAGGCGCCGCCGCCGATCCCGGCGCCACCCGCCGCCGAGCGCAACCCGGCCCCGGTCACCGACGCGCCGTCGGACTTCACCCCGGGCGCCGGTGACCGCGGCGCGAACGGCCCCGGCGCGGGCCTCCTGGACTTCCTCGACGACCCCATCGACGGCGCCCTTGTCTGCGTCGGCGTCGACACGATCTTCCGGCCGGGCGTCGGCCTCGTCGACTGCCTCACGGGCGAGGTCCTCGAGCCCGTGGAGCCGCCGGACCCGTGCGCGGTCCTCCCGCT
The DNA here is from genome assembly GCF_023016265.1 of Blastococcus sp. PRF04-17. Classification (GTDB taxonomy): domain Bacteria; phylum Actinomycetota; class Actinomycetes; order Mycobacteriales; family Geodermatophilaceae; genus Blastococcus_B. The sequence goes on from NZ_CP095412.1 coordinate 244,042, forward strand.
GCCGGTGGGGTGCCCGGACCCCGAGCTCCCGGAGCTGCCGGTGGGCTGACCGGCCCACCCGCTACCGTCGGGGCGTGGCCACGTGGGAATACGCCTCCGTCATCACCGCGAACGACGCCGAGTCCCAGCGCGCCGGAGTGAGCGTCAAGCTCCCCGGCGGGGAGTCCGAGCGCCAGAAGGGCGACACGAGCTCGGTCCTCAACCGCCTCGGCGCGGAGGGCTGGGAGCTGGTCAGCTACCACTCGAGCGGCGCGGGTACCTGGGGCTTCGAGCAGTTCTGGCTCAAGCGGCAGACCGCCGGCTGATCGGCGCTCACTCGCGGACGACCTCGTCGAGCACGACGATCCCGGTCCGCCCGGCGGAGCAGAAGCCGCCGCACGACGCGAAGCAGCTGTCCGGGGGTCGTCCGCCGGCCGACGCGGCACACCGGAGCCGCCCTCGAACACGCGTGCGATCCGGTGTCGTGTTCCGGGAGCCCGGGGGCGACACTGGGCGGGTGGACGGGGCGGTGCCGCCGGGGTGGCCGGAGGAGGTGCGCCCGCCGGGCGCCCCCGACTGGGAGCGGACGGCGGTCGCCTGGCTCTACGACCTCGTGCCCTCCGACTACCGGTCGCACGAGGTGCTCCGGCGCTATCCCGTGCTGCTGGCCCGCTTCGCGGCAGACCACGTGGCCGCCGGGTTGGAGGCGGCCCGCAAGGGCTGGCGGACGGTGCGGATCGACCTCGCCGACGACCTGCCCGCCGATGCCATCGAGGCGGCGATGGTCGCCTACGAGCGGGAGGGGGCGAGGCTCGCGGCGGCCGCCCGCGGGGTCGAGGTGGTGGCCGGAGCGCTGCGCGGTGAGCGCTGGGTGCCCCGGCTCTGAGCGGCTGTGACCTGCATCCACCCACGTCGCTCGGCCGGAAGTCCCTGCGATGCGCGGCTACAGTTGATCGGCGGCCGCCCGCCGGGAGAACACCGCCAGCCGTGCAGCTGCCGCCGATCGAGAGGAACCTCCGAGCCGTGCCGCACCTGCGATCGATCCGGGATCCCGCTGATGTCAGGGCCCTCAGATCCGAAGAACTGCCCGCCCTCGCGGCGGAGATCCGCGACACGCTGGTCACCAGCGTCGCCAAGACCGGCGGGCACCTCGGCCCGAACCTGGGGTGCGTCGAGCTGACCATCGCGCTGCACCGGGTCTTCGACTCGCCCCGCGAGCCGATCATCTTCGACACCGGCCACCAGTCCTACGTGCACAAGATGCTCACCGGCCGCGTCGAGGGCTTCGAGCGGCTGCGCCAGCGGGGCGGCCTGTCGGGGTATCCGAGCCGGGCGGAGAGCGAGCACGACTGGGTCGAGAACAGCCACGCGTCCACCGCGCTGTCCTACGCCGACGGGCTGGCCAAGGCCCACGCCGTGCGCGGCGACTCCCGGCCGGTGGTGGCCGTGGTCGGCGACGGCGCCCTGACCGGAGGCATGGCCTGGGAGGCGCTGAACAACATCGCCGGGGCCCAGGACCGCCCGGTGATCATCGTCGTCAACGACAACGGCCGCTCCTACTCACCGACGATCGGCGGGGTGGCCGACGCCCTGGCCACCCTGCGTCTGCGGCCGGGCTACGAGGACGCGCTCAAGGCCGTCCGGCAGGCGCTGCACCGTGCGCCCGTCGTCGGGACGGCGCTGTACGACGCGCTGCACGCGATCAAGAAGGGCCTCAAGGACGTCCTGTCGCCGCAGGGCATGTTCGAGGACCTCGGCCTCAAGTACGTCGGTCCGGTCGACGGCCACGACATCGAGGTCATGGAGTCCGCGTTGCGCCGTGCCCGCTCGTTCGGGGGGCCGGTCATCGTGCACGCCGTCACCACCAAGGGCTTCGGCTATCCGCCCGCCGAGACCGACCAGATCGACGCCTGGCACGCCACCGGGGTGTTCGACCCCGACAGCGGAGCGGTCACCGTCGCCGCCCGCGACTGGACGACGGCCTTCTCCGACGAGCTGGTGCGCATCGGCACCGAGCGGTCCGACGTCGTGGCGATCACGGCCGCGATGCTGCACCCGACCGGGCTGGCCGCGTTCGCCGAGCGCTTCCCGGAGCGGACCTTCGACGTGGGCATCGCCGAGCAGCACGCCCTCACCTCCGCCGCCGGCCTGGCCATGGGGGGCCTGCACCCGGTCGTCGCTGTCTACTCCACGTTCCTCAACCGGGCGTTCGACCAGCTGCTCATGGACGTCGCGCTGCACCGGCAGCCGGTCACCGTCGTCCTCGACCGGGCGGGCGTCACCGGAACGGACGGCGCCTCGCACAACGGCATGTGGGACATGTCGATCCTCTCCGTCGTTCCGGGCGTCCGGGTCGCGGCGCCCCGGGACGAGGCGACCCTGCGGGAGGCGCTGCGCGAGGCGGTCGCGGTCACCGACGGGCCCACGGTGGTCCGCTTCCCGAAGGGGGCGCCGCCGGTCGACATCCCGGCGCTGGAGCGTCGGGGGCCGGTCGACGTGCTGCGCCGCGGGGAGCGGCGTGACGTCCTGCTGGTCGCGGTGGGTGCGATGGTGCCGGTCTGCCTGGCGGTGGCCGAGCGGGCCGCCGACCACGGCATCGACGTCACGGTGGTCGATCCGCGGTGGGTGCTGCCGGTGGCCGACGAGCTGGTGGACCTCGCGGCCGGGCACCGGCTCGTGGTCACCGTCGAGGACGGCGGACGGGCCGGCGGCGTCGGGACCACGCTCACCCAGGCGCTGCAGGACCGGCAGATCGACGTCCCGGTCCGGGCGGTGGGCCTGCCGCAGCGGTTCTTCGACCACGGCAGCCGCGGTCAGGTGCTCGCCGACGCGGGGCTGACCGAGCAGGACATCGCCCGGCGGATCGCCGAGTGGACCGCCGTCCTCGCCGAGCGCGCGGAGGTCGCCGTCCCGGCTCCTGTCGACGGAGCGCAGCACTGACGGAACCGCGGGACGAGTGGGTGATCGCCGAGATCCAGGTCGCGCCGTCGCCGCCCGGCACCGACGAGAACCCGCACGCCCACGTCGAGGCGGCGATCGGCGCCATCGCGGCCTCCGGGCTGACCTACGAGGTCGGCGCGCTCGGCACCACCCTCGAGGGGCCGGCCGACCGGGTGTGGGACACCCTGCGCGCCGCACACGAGGCGATGCTGCTCGCCGGCGCGGACGGCGGTCTGTCCCATGTCAAGGTCGCCTCGGTGAACCGCAGCATCGACAGCCTCACCCGCAAGTTCCGGTAGGAGGCCTGAGGCCGGTGCGATGCCGGCCGGGCGTCGCCCTCGCCGTACGGGCAGATCCACGCCGTGCAGCGCGGGACAGTGCCGATACGGCGAAGGTCGTGGGACGGAACGGGCGACGGCCCGGGTCCTCCGCGCTGAGGAACCCGGGCCGCCGGTCTCTGGCGGCGCCTCGTCAGGGCAGCGACGCCACGCCCTTCGGCAGGAACCGGGACCCGGTGACCGCCTCGGAGACCCCGGTGCGGTCGAGGTGCGCGGAGATGCCGCCCAGCCAGAACGGCCATCCGGCGCCGAGCAGCATGCACAGGTCGATGTCCTGCACGGCCGCGACGACGCCCTCGTCCAGCATCAGCCGGATCTCCTCGGCCAGTGCCTTCTCGGCCCGGTCGCGCACCTGCGCCTCGGACAGCGGTGCGTCGCCCGAGTCGATGCCCTCGAGGTCGGGGTCGACGACGCCGGGTTCCGAGTAGACCGAGGACTTGCCGAGCTCGACCATGCGGCGCAGCCCCTCGCCGACGGCGAACCGGTCGGGGAACGCCTCGTGCATCCGCTCGGCCACGTGCAGCGCCACCGGTGGGCCGACGAGCGTGAGCAGCTCGAACGGCGTCATCGGCAGGCCCAGCGGGTCCAGGGCCCGGTCGGCCACCGCGACCGGGGTGCCCTGCTCCACGGCGGAGGTGATCTCGCCCAGGAAGCGGGTGAGCAGCCGGTTCACCACGAACGCCGGGGCGTCGGCGACGAGCACGCAGGACTTCTTCAGCGCCTTGCCGACGGCGAACGCGGTGGCGAGCGTCGCGTCGTCGGTCCGTCCGGCGCGCACGACCTCGAGCAGCGGGAGCACCGCCACCGGGTTGAAGAAGTGCAACCCGACGACCCGCTCCGGGTGCTCGAGCTTCGAGGCCATCTCGGTCACCGACAGCGCCGAGGTGTTGGTCGCCAGCACGCACTCGGGCGACACGACCGCCTCGACCTCGGCGAACACCTGCTGCTTGACCGACATCTCCTCGAACACCGCCTCGACGACGAGGTCGGCGTCGGCGAAGACGTCCTTGGACAGCGAGCCGGTGACCAGGCCCTTGAGCCGGTTGAGCGCGTCGGCCGACAGCCGGCCGCGGGCGGCGAGCTTGTCCAGCTCGCCGTGCACGTAGCCCACGCCCTTGTCGACGCGGGACTGGTCGATGTCGGTCAGGACGACGGGCACCTCGAGCCGGCGCACGAACAGCAGCGCCAGCTGCGACGCCATCAGCCCGGCCCCGACGACGCCGACCTTGCCGACCTTCCGCGCCAGCGACTTGTCCGGCGCACCGGCCGGCCGCTTGGCCCGCTTGTTGACCAGGTCGAACGAGTACAGCGAGGCCCGCAGCGGGTCGCTCATCAGCAGGTCGGTCAGGGCGTCGTCCTCGGCCGCGGTGCCCGCGGTGAAGGCGCCCCCGTCGGCGCCGGCCCGGGCGAGGTCGAGCAGCTCCACGGCCCGGACGGCGCCGGGGGAGGCGTTGCGCGTCCGCGCGGCGACGATCTGCCGGGCGCGGGCGATGGCGTCGTCCCACCCGCCGCGGTCGACCTCGGGACGGGAGACGGTCACCTCGCCGGTGAGCACGCCCACGGCCCACTCGAGCGACCGCTCGAGGAAGTCCGCGGGCTCCAGCACGGCGTCGGCGATGCCGAGCCTCGCGGCCTCGGGTGCCGGCAGCATCCTGTTCTGCGCCAGGGCGTTCTCGACGATCACGGTGACCGCGGGGTCGATGCCGATCAGGTTCGGCAGCAGCTGCGTGCCGCCCCAGCCGGGCACCAGGCCGAGGAAGACCTCGGGGAAGGCGACCGTCGCGGTGGTCGCGATCGTCCGGTGCCCGCAGTGCAGCGCCAGCTCGAGCCCGCCGCCCAGCGCGACGCCGTTGACGAACGCGAAGGTCGGCACCGGGGCGTCCTTGAGCCGGCGGAACACGCGGTGGCCGGCCTCGGCGATCTCCCGGGCCTGCGCGGCGTCGGTGATCGACGGGACGCCGGAGAGGTCCGCGCCGACGGCGAAGATGAACGGCTTGCCGGTCACGCCGATCGCGACGGGGGCGGGGGAGTGCGCCGCGATCTCGTCCAGAGCCGCGTCCAGGGAGGCGATGCCGCCCGGGCCGAACGTCGAGGGACGCGTGTGGTCGTGCCCGTTGTCGAGCGTGATCAGGGCGAACTCGCCCGACAGCCCGGGCAGGGTCAGGTAGCGGACGTGCGCCGTCGTGACGACCTCGTCCTCGAAGACAGCGGTCACTTCGCGGCCCCTTCCCAGTTCGGGTTCTCCCAGATCACGCTGGCGCCCATGCCGAGGCCCACGCACATCGCGGTGAGGCCGTAGCGGACGTCGGGCCGCTCGGCGAACTGTCGCGACAGCTGGGTCATGAGCCGGACGCCGGAGGACGCCAGCGGGTGGCCGACGGCGATGGCGCCGCCCCACGGGTTGACCCGCTCGTCGCCGTCGGCGATGCCGAAGTGGTCGAGGAAGGCCAGCACCTGGACGGCGAAGGCCTCGTTCAGCTCGAACAGGCCGATGTCCTCGATCGACAGGCCGGTGCGGGCCAGCGCCTTCTCGGTGGACGGCACCGGCCCGATGCCCATGACCTCGGGCTCGACGCCGGCGAAGCCGTAGCCGACCAGCCGCATGCCCACGTCCAGCCCGAGTTCGCGCGCCACGTCCTCGGCCGCGAGCAGGCAGCCGGTGGCGCCGTCGTTGAGCCCGGCCGCGTTGCCCGCGGTCACGTGCCCGTGCGGGCGGAACGGCGTCTTCAGCGAGGCCAGCCCGTCGAGCGTCGTGTTCGGCCGCGGCGGCTCGTCGGCGGTGGCCACGCCCCACCCGTGCTCGGCCGAGCGGGTGGCCATGGTCACCAGCTCCGGGCCGATCTGCCCGTTGGCCACGGCCTTCGCGTACTTCTGCTGGCTGGCCAGGGCGAACGCGTCGCAGCGCTCCTTGGTCAGGTGCGGGAAGCGGTCATGCAGGTTCTCCGCGGTCGAGCCCATGACCAGCGCCGACGGATCGACCAGCTTCTCGCTGATGATCCTCGGGTTCGGGTCCACGCCCTCGCCCATCGGGTGGCGGCCCATGTGCTCCACGCCGCCGGCGATCGCGACGTCGTACGCGCCGAACGCGATGCCGCTGGCGGTGGTGGTCACCGCGGTCATGGCACCGGCGCACATGCGGTCGATCGCGTAGCCCGGCACCGACTTCGGCAGCCCGGCGAGCAGCGCCGCGGTGCGGCCGATGGTCAGGCCCTGGTCGCCGATCTGCGTCGTGGCGGCGATCGCCACCTCGTCCACGCGGTCGGCCGGCAGGGCCGGGTTGCGGCGCAGCAGCTCGCGGATGACCCGGACGACGAGGTCGTCGGCGCGGGTCTCGGCGTAGATGCCCGCAGGGCCGGCCTTGCCGAAGGGGGTGCGCACGCCGTCGACGAAGACGACAGCTCGCCCTCCATGGCGCAACGAGCGGGACATGGGACCTCCGCAGCTGTTCGGGACCGCACCGGGCACGGCGCGGCCCCCACAAGTTACCCGTCGGTAACCAGGTCGCCAAGCGGGCGGCACCTCCGGCGGGTCATCCCGTGCCGCTCAGTCGTCGCGGTCCACGATCTGGCCGAAGATCGCGACCCGTCCCAGGCTGATCCCGCCGGTCGTGACGGCCTCCACGGCCTCGGTCCCGGCCGGCAGCGGGACGACGACGACGCCGTCCTCCGCCGGGTGCTCGGAGAGGAACCGGCGGTCGAAGTCGTAGGTGCGGACCAGCGCGACGTCGGTCGGGCCGACCACCACCAGGTTGGTGCGCATCGGTGCGCCGACGGTGTCGGCGACCACGTCGCAGATCAGGGCCAGCACGCGCCGCTCCGCCGGGGGCCGGCCGGGAGCACCGCGCGGCCGCAGTCCGCGCCCTGCACGGGCCCGTCGCCCGGTGCGGGCAGCAGCCAGTGGCTCTCCAGGATCACCGCGCCGCTGGGCACCGTCACGGTGACGACGGCGGCCTGACCCGAGCCCTCTGCCGGCACGCTGCCCACCCACTGCGCGGCCACCTCGACGTCCTCCCGGGGCAGCCCGACCTCCCTCAGGACGCGCTCGGCGGCGTACTCGGCGGCCTGCCGGCCCGTGGCGTCGGGCGTTCCGCGCGGATAGTCGATGGCCACCTCCCCCCACGTGCCGTCGAGCACGGTCATCGACCACGAACTCATCGGCTCGCCGTCGGGACCTCCGTTCCTGGCGCGGAACGCCAGGGCACCGCCGAACGGCAGCCCGCGCTCGGTCAGGCGGACGACGGCGATGCCCTCGTCGGTCCGGACCGGCCGGAACTCGCGCGAGATGCTGCCGTCGGCGGCGATCTCGGGTCGCTCGGAGACCTCGACGACGTCGTCCTGGGCGGCGACCACGACCAGCAGCCCGGCGTCGGGATCGAGCAGGGCCGAGGGCCAGCCCGCCTCCAGGGTGGTCGGCTCCGTCGCCGGCCGCATCTGGTCGGCCGACGCCCCCGACGGCCCGGTCAGCCAGACCGCAGCCATCGTCCCGTGGGTCGAGCCGCCACCCCAGGGCTGCGCGGGGATCACGACGGGCCGGCCGACGAGGAACGCCCATCGCCCGGACGGCACGTCGCCGGCGAACACCACGTGCCGGCCGTCGACCGGGCTGTCCACGGCGTCGGGGGACGCGGTGGCCGGGTCCAGCCAGGGAACGGCGCGCAGCGCCTCGAGGAAGGCCTCGTCGGCGGCGAGCGAGCCGCGGGTGGGCCGGTCGAAGACGTCCTGGCGGGTGGTGATCCCGCCGGTGCCGGCGACCGGCCCGCGGTCGGGAGCGGACCCGCCGGCGGCCCGGGGTCCTCCCTCCGTGGCGGAGGCGCCGAGCGCGACGGGCACGGCCGTGACGACGGCGACGGCCGCGACCGCGACGGCCACCGCCCGCCGCACCCGGCGGTGGACGGCCGCGTCACGGACCAGCCACCAGCCGAGCGAGGCGCCGTCCCCGGGTGGCCCGGCCGCGTCGGCGAGTGCGCGGAGCCGGCGCCGCAGCTGCTGCTCGGCGGACTCGAGCGGGCTGGGGACGGCGATCTCGGCCGCCAGGCGGGTCAGGCCGGCCGCCGTCCACCTGCGGGCGGTGGCGTCCGGAACCCCCATGACGCTCGCCGCCTCCGCGTCGTGCAGGCCCTCGGAGCAGCGCAGGACGACGGCGGCGCGGAGGTGTCCGGGCAGGGCGAGGAGGGCCCGCAGCACCTCGTCGCTCCCCGGTCCGAGCCGGCCGGGCCTGCTCCAGCGCGTCGGCAACCGGCTGGCCACGGTCCTGACGAGGGTGTGGCGGGCGACGTCGGCGGGGGCGTCCCGTCGGGTTCCCCGCTGCCAGGAGCGGTGGGTCCGCAGCAGCGCCCTGCGCACGAGGCGGTCGGCGGCCCGGCGGTCGCCGGTGAGCAGGAAGGCCAGCCGCAGCAGGGCGGGCTGCTCCGCGGCGACGAACCCGGCGAAGCGATGCTCCGCGTCGTCGTCCATGTCCGCTCCCGTGCCGTCAGGAAGTGCGTCCCCTGACCATGGTGACTCCCGGGAGCCGGATCAGGCGCGGTTGACCGCGTCGGTCAGGACGTCGGAGGTGAGCCCGATCTGCCAGTCGCGGGCGCCCCCGGCGCGGAGGGCCTCGATCACGGCGGAGCTGTCCCGGGGCTCGGGCGGGCTCCACATGATCCGGCGGACCAGGTCGGGGGAGAGGATGTTCTCGACCGGGACCGAGTGCTTCTCGGAGAGCTCCGCGAGCCCCGCCCGCGCCACCTGCAGGCGCGTCGCGGCGGCAGGGTCCCGATCGGCCCAGCGGTTCACCGGCGGCGGCCCCTCGCCGGGCTTGCTGTGCAGCGGCAGCTCGGCCTCGGGCAGCGCCCGGCCGCGGGCCAGGGCGCTGAACCAGGTGGCGACGAGCTTGCGGTTGGCCCGGCCGCGGAAGACCGGCAGCTCGAGCAGCGCGCCCTCGTTCGCCGGGTCGGCCTGCACGGCCGAGACCATCGCCGAGTCGGGCAGCACCCGGCCGGGCGCGACGTCGCGGCGGCGGGCCATGTCGTCGCGGGCCTGCCAGATCGAGCGGAGCATGCCCAGCTGCCGACGGCTGCGCAGGCCGTGCACCCCCGACGTCCGGCGCCACGGGTCGGCCTTCGGCGGTGGCGGGCCGGCGGCCAGGATCGCCTCGAACTCCTGGCGGGCCCAGTCGGTCTTGCCCTGCTCCTCGAGGATCTCGGCCAGTGCGTCGCGCAGGTCGACCAGGACCTCCACGTCGAGGGCGGCGTAGACCAGCCACTCCTCCGGCAGCGGCCGGGTGCTCCAGTCGGCCGCCGAGTGGCCCTTCTGCAGCGAGTAGCCCAGCAGCGACTCGACGACGGCGCCGAGGCCGACCCTCGGCAGGCCGGCCAGCCGGGCGGCGAGCTCGGTGTCGAAGACCCGCCGGGGCACCAGGCCGATCTCGGCCAGGCAGGGCAGGTCCTGGTTGGCGGCGTGCAGCACCCACTCCGTGTCGGCGATCGCGGCCTGGATCACCGACAGGTCGGGGAGGGGGACGGGGTCGACGAGGCCGGTGCCCGAGCCGTTGCGGCGCAGCTGGACGAGGTAGGCACGCTGCCCGTACCGGTAGCCCGATGCCCGCTCGGCGTCGACGGCCACGGGACCGGAGCCCGCCGCCAGCGCCGCGGCGTAGTCGACCAGCTGGGCCGAGTTCTCGATGACCGGGGGAGCCCGTCGCGGGGAGCCAGCAGTGGCCGCGCGGGAGGGATCTCGGCAGCCGGCGTCGTCCCTGTCTGCCCCGGCGGGGTCGTCGTCTCCGGCTGGGGAGTGGCCTCGGTGCTCAGTTGCCGTCCACCTTCTCGCCGGTCCTCGTCGGTCGGGCCGCCGGGCCCGTAACCGATGTTAGAGAGTCTCGCCGCCGGCACGGTCGGAGGGACCCAGCAGCCGCACCCCGGGCGGCGGCAGGCCGGCCGCGTTGCCGAGAACCTGCAGCCAGGCGAGCAGATGCCGGTCGAGCGCGGTGTCCTCCGCGGTCCAGGAGGCGCGCATCTCGACGTCGACGGTGTGCTCCGGGCCGGCGAGGTCCCCGAAGCGCGTCGACGCGGTGCGGGTCACCGTGCCGCCCACGTTGTGGTGCCCGGCGCCGCTCTCGATCAGCGCGTCGGTCAGCCAGCTCCACGCGACCTCGGAGAACATCGAGTCGTCGACGAGCTCCTCGTCGGTGGCCGCCGACAGATACCCCACGCAACGGGTGGTCCCGTTCCAGGCCTCGTGGCCCTCGGGGTCGAAGAGCACGATGAAGCGGGCGCTGGCGACCTCGAGGTCGTCGTCGGAGCCGTCCCCCTCGGCGACGTGGGCGCCGACCGCGTGCGCCCAGGGCGCCAGGCGCTGGGGGGCGGGGATGTGCTCCAGGACGATCTCGGGCCGGGTCCGGACGGTGGCGAGCGCGGCCAGGGCAGCCCGGAACTCGACGGGCGGTTCGTCCCCGTTCGTGTCCCTGCCTCTGCTGGCGCCGGCCAGACTCGTGGGCTCCACGAGCGCAGGGTAGGCCGCGGATCGGAACATCGCTCCCGACGCGCCGCAACCGATCCATGACCCAGCATCACCGGGACACGGCCGAGGGGCGCCCGGGCGTCTGGGAGAATGGCCGGTCGTGACCCCCGCCCCCGAGCTGCCACCCGCCCCCCAGCTGCCCCCGGGCGAGTCGGACCTCGTCAGAGCCGCCCGCGGCCTGCCCGTGCAGCGCACCCCGGTCTGGTTCATGCGGCAGGCGGGCCGGTCGCTGCCCGAGTACCGGGCGCTGCGGGCCGGGACGGCGATGCTCGACGCCTGCCAGGACCCCGACCTCGTCACCGAGATCACCCTGCAGCCGGTCCGGCGGCACGGGGTCGACGCCGCGATCCTGTTCTCCGACATCGTGCTGCCGCTGGTCGTGGCCGGCATGGACATCGAGATCAAGCCCGGCATCGGCCCGGTGGTGGCGCAGCCGGTGCGATCGGTCGCCGACGTCCATGCCTTGCCACTGCTCGACCCCGACCGCCTCGACTTCCTGGCGACCGCCGTGCGGTCCCTGGTGCGGGAGCTGGGGCCGGTACCGCTCATCGGGTTCGCCGGCGCGCCGTTCACCCTGGCCACCTACCTGATCGAGGGCGGCCCGTCGAAGGAGCACGCGCGCACGAAGGCGTTCATGTACGCCGAGCCGGAGGCGTGGGCGCACCTGATGGACCGGCTCGCGCTGAGCGCGGCCACCTTCCTCAAGGTGCAGCTGGACGCCGGGGTCTCGGCGGTCCAGCTGTTCGACTCCTGGGCCGGTGTGCTGTCCGCCGCCGACTACGAGCAGCGCGTGCTGCCGTACTCGCGCGAGGTCTTCGAGGCGATCGGTTCCCGCGACGTGCCGCGGATCCACTTCGGCGTGGGCACCGGCGAGCTGCTCCCGCTGATCGGTCAGGCGGGCGCCGACGTCGTGGGGGTCGACTGGCGGGTGCCCCTCGACGAGGCCGCCCGACGGGTCGGCCCCCATCGCTCGCTGCAGGGCAACCTCGACCCGGCCGTCCTCCTCGCCGACCGGGCCACCGTCGACCGGGAGGTGCGCCGCGTGGTCGAGCAGGGCCGGGCCGCGCGCGGGCACGTCTTCAACCTCGGGCACGGCGTCCTGCCCGACACCGATCCCGGGGTGCTCACCCACGTCGTCGAGCTGGTGCACGAGCTCAGCGCCCGATGACGCGTCTGGTCGTCGTCGGTGCCGGGATCACCGGCCTGGCCGCCGCCTTCGAGTGGCGGCGCCGGCGGCCGGACGACGAGATCGTCGTCCTGGAGGCCGGCGACCGGATCGGTGGCAAGCTGCACCGCGTGCGCCTGGCCGGGCACTGGTACGACACGGGGCCCGAGGCGGTCCTGGCCCGCGTCCCGGAGGCCGTCGAGCTGGTCGAGGCGCTCGGACTCGGCGACCAGCTCGTCGCGCCCGCCACGACCCAGGCATCCGTCGTCCTGCCCGGTGGGCGCCGTCGCCTGCCGGCGGGCACGGTGCTGGGCGTCCCGGCGTCCGCCGACGACGTCGCCGGCTTCCTGTCCCCGGAGGGCGTGGCCCGGGTGCGCGCCGAGGCCCAGCTGCCTCCGGCGGCCGTCGACGGCGACGTCGCCGTCGGCGCCCTGCTGCGCGAGCGCCTGGGCGACGAGGTCGTCGACCGCCTCGTCGAGCCGCTGCTCGGTGGGGTCTACGCGGGGCGGGCCGACGAGCTGTCCCTGGCCGCCACGATGCCTGCCCTGGCCGCGCACCTGCCCGCCGCCGGGTCCGTGCTCGCCGCCGCCGCGGCCGCGCGCGACGCCGGAGCCCGCAGCCGCGGCGACGCCGACGGCCCGGTGTTCGCGACGGTGCGCGACGGCATCGGATCGCTGCCCGGGGCGCTCGTCGCGGCCGCCCGCGCCGACGTCCGGCTCCGCACACCCGCGCAGGGCCTGCGCCGGACCCCTGGCGGGTTCGAGCTGTCCGTCGGCGCGGCCGCGGCGCCAGAGCGGCTCCTCGCCGACGCCGTCCTCGTCACCGCGCCGGCGCAGAAGGCCGCCCGGCTGCTCGGCGAGGTCGCACCGGACGCCGTCGAGCAGCTGCGCGGCATTCCGTACGCGTCGATGGCCGTCGTCGCCATGGCCTTCCCGGCGCAGGACGTCGACGCCGGCTCGGGCCTGCTCGTGCCGCCGGTGGCCGGGCGGCTGGTCAAGGGCGTCACCGTCTCGTCGGCGAAGTGGCCGCATCTGGCCGGGGACGGGCCGGTGCTCGTCCGGTCGTCGGTGGGCCGGTTCCGCGACGAGGCGGAGCTGCAGCGCCCGGACGACGACCTGACCGCCGCCGTGGTCGCCGACGTCGCCGCCCTGCTGGAGCTGTCCCGCCCCGAGCCGCTGGAGACGCGCCTGGTGCGGTGGGGCGGCGGGCTGCCGCAGTACCTGGTCGGTCACCAGGACCGGGTGGACGCGATCCGGGCCGCGGTCAGCGAGGTGCCGGGGCTGGCGATCGCCGGGGCGGCCTTCCGCGGGGTCGGCGTCCCGGCCTGCATCCGGGACGCGCTGCACGCCGTCGACGCGCTGAGCTAACCGCCACCGAGCATCGCCGTCGCGAGCTGCGTCCGGTTCGCCAGTCCCAGCTTGGCCAGCACGTTCCGGACGTGGCTCTCCACGGTGCGCTCGGACAGGAACAGCCGCTCGGCGATCTGCCGGTTGGTCAGGGCCTCGGCCACGAGCGCGGCGATCTCCCGCTCCCGGCCGGTCAGCGGGTCGGCCTCCCGTGCGGCCCGGGCGGCACGATCCACCAGTGCGGCCGCCCGCCGCTGCGGCCCGGGCATGCCCAGGCGGCGCGCCTCGGCCTGTGCCGTCCGCGCCAGGTCCCGGACCCTGGGCAGGCACGCCGCCCCGTCGCGTTCGAGCAACGCCCCGGCCAGCCCCACCCGGTCGTTGACGGCGGCCGGCCGGGCGCCGGTGCGGAGGTCGACCCGCAGGGCCTCCTCGAAGTGCGCGACGGCCTCGTCCCAGGCGCCCCGGACGGCGGCGAGCCGGCCGAGCAGGACCTCGACGGACCCGCAGCAGTAGACGCCCGCGCCGCCGGCGTCCATGGGGCCGGCGGCGACGAGGCGGCCCAGGGCCTCCGCGGCCTCGACGTCCCCGAACTCCTCGACCAGCGGCACCAGCGTCTCGGCCACGCCGGCCGACTCCGCGAAGTCCGGCTCGGACACCCGCGGCCGCAGCTGCGCGTACCGGGCCGCGGCCTCCTCCCGGCGGCCGCCGACGAGGGCGACGACCGCTCGGCTGGCCTGCACGATGGGGACGTCGTCGGCCAGGTCCATGAGTCGGACCGCCTCGCCGTCGAGGTCGTGGGTGTTGCCCGTGACCAGGGAGTACTGGTAGAGGAACGCGCCCGACATGCCGGCGGCGGACAGGTCCTGGGCGAGCTCGGTGGCGCCGACCACGCGGGCGTGCTCGTTGAGCGCGAGGGCCTCGTCGAACCGGCCGTGCAGCGCCGCGACCGATGCGCGCAGCCGCAGGTCGTGCCAGCGGACCAGGGGCAGCCGGGTGCGCTCCGCCAGCGCGGTGACCCGCGCCAGCTCGTCCTCGACGGTCGCCATGTCGCCGTGCTCCAGCGCCGCGTCGATCCGCCACTTGGCTCCCCAGAGCTCCACCAGCGGCTGCCCGGTGGCCGCCCCGTGGTGGAAGGCCAGGCGGCCGAGGCGCATCCGCTCCTCCCGGCCGAGCGCGGCGGGGCTCACCTTCATCCGCGCACGGACGGCGTCGATCACCGCCGCGGGATCACCGCTCTCCTCCGCCAGTGCCAGCGCCTCGACCGCGTGCCTCGTCGAGGCGCCCAGCCGGCCGGCGTCGGCCAGCACCGAGGCCGACTGGGCGAGGAGGCGGGCCCGGAGGGACGGCTGGTCCTCGACCGCCGGGTCGACGAGGGCCCGCTCGCACATGCGGAGCACCGCCGGGGGAAGCCCGGGGCCGCCACGTCCTGCACCGTGAGCGCGGCGGGGGCCAGCAGGTCGTTCCGTCCGCACTCGGCGGCCGCGTCGGAGGCGGCCGTGGCGTGGCCGAGGCTCTCGGCGAACCGCCCGGCGCGGAACTCGGCCCTGGCGAGTGCCAGCAGGAGCTCGGCCCGATCGGCGGGGTCGACCCCGGCGCGCTGCGCGGCCCCCCACGCCATGGCGAGGAACCGGGCGGCCTCGTCGAAGGCGAGGGAGCGGGTCGCCGCCTCCGCCGCGCGGCGCGCCCAGGCCGCCGCCCGCCGCAGCGTCCGCGGCTCCGAGGTCGCGCGCAGCCAGTGGCCCGCCACCGGCCCGGACGCGTGGTCGTCGTCCTCGGCGAGCGGTTCCAGGGCCTCGGCCGCGCGGCGGTGCAGCTCCTCCCGCGCGCTGGGGGAGAGGTCGTCGTAGATGGCCCCCCGCACCACGGCGTGCACGAACCGTCGCCTGCCCGGGGCGTCGGGGACCGCGGCCAGGACGCCGGCCCGCACGGCGGCGTCCAGCCCGTCGCGCACCTCGTCGGGCGGGCGGCCGGTCACCAGCCCGAGCTGCCCGGGATCGAGCTCCTCGCCCAGGACGGCGGCCGTGTCGAGCAGGTCGAGCACGGCCGGGGACAGGGCCGACAGCGTCGTCCTGACCAGATGGCGCAGCTCCTGGCCGTCCTGCCCGTTCCCCGTCGCGGGCGCCCGCGCGATCGCGCGCAGGTACAGGGGGTTGCCGCCGCTGCGCCGGAGCGCGAGCCGGACCGCCTCCTCCGGTGCTCCGCGGAGATAGGCCCGGACGTCGTCCTCGGTGAGCGGCGCGAGGGACAGCACGCGGCTGGTGGGCCAGCGCAGCAGGTCCGGCAGCGCCCGGTCCAGCGGGCTCCCGACCGCCGCGCCGGACGGGTCGCGGTAGGTGGCGACCACCAGCAGCCGCGAGCGCGGCAGCTCACCGGCGAGGTGTCGCAACAGCCGCAGTGATGTCTCGTCGGCCCAGTGCAGGTCCTCCAGGACGACGACGAGGCCGTCCGCCTCGGCGGCCTCGAGCAGCGCCTCCGCGGTGCCCGCCACCAGCGCGAACCGGGCGGATTCGGGGTCGGGAGGTCCCCCGCCGGGGACGTCGAGGCCCGACCGGGTCCCGGCGAGCGCTGCCCGGACACCGGGCAGGGTGCGCGCCACCCGGCGCCACGGCCACATCGGCGGGGCTCCGGGGTCGTCCACGCACCGCCCCCAGACGACGGCCGGCGCCCGTGCCGTGGCCTCCTCGACGGTGCGGGTCTTCCCGATGCCGGCGGGTCCGGAGAGCAGGAGCAGCCCGCCCCGGCCGGCCGCGGCCGCGGCGATGCCGGCCGCCAGCTCGGCGAGCTCGGCGGAGCGGCCGACGAAGGCGGCGTCCTCGGCCGGCCGAGCGGCGAGCGCCACGGTGCGCAGTATCCATGCAGGCGGGCGCCGTGCGTACCGGCTTTCCGTACCGGCTCTCCGTACCGGTCCCCGCGCTTCCACGGATGTCCGGGGGTCTCCCGCGCCGCATCGTTCGCGGTGCCGGGGCCGGAGTCGCCGGCCCCCGAACGAAGGAGCACCCCCGTGTACGCCACCATCCACCCGTATCGGCGCCCGGCACCCGCCGGCACCGACCCCGTCCGAGCCGTGCTCGCCGGCGCGGAGCCCGCCGGAGCCGTCGTGGTCGAGCACCAGGAGGGGGACGAGGGCACGGTCGTCGCGCTCTGGCCGGACGGGACGGACGTCCCGGCCGGCAGCCGTGTCTACTCCCTCGTCGACCGCCTGGACGGGGTGGCCGCCGGTCGCAGCCCGCTGTTCGCGCAACTCACCTGGCTCAACGGCGCCGGCGACCCCGCGGTCGCGCAGGCGGCCGAACGCGGTGGCCGGGAGCGGATCCACCCCGCGATCCGGGACGTCGACGGCCTCGTCGCCGCCCTGGTGTTCCGGTCGCCGGACGACCGGATCGTCGTCGTCGGCCTCGCGACCGGGCTGGAGACCCACGCCGAGGTGCAGGACCGGATCGTCCGCACGCAGCTGCTGCCCGGTGAGGACGCGAGCCTGCTGCCGGGCGCGGACCGCGTGGAGGTCGGCCGGGTGCTCCGCGCCGACGTCCCGGCGGAGGTGCGGTCGTGAGCGCGCCGCTGCGGGCACCCGTCCTGGCCGCCGGCACCTGGAGGGTCGACGACGGCCGGACCAGGGTCGCCTTCGCCGTCCGCAACTTCGGGTTCGTCGTGCACGGGACGGTGGCCTGCGCCGCGGGCGAGGTCGAGCTGGACGGCGCCGGCCGGCCGGTCCGGGCCCGAGCCCGGCTGGATCTCACCAGCGTGGCCACCGGCATCGCCCGCCGGGACCTCGACCTGCGCAAGCCCTCGCTGCTCGACATCGACCGGCACCCGGAGATGACCTGGTCGGCACACCGGTTCACGCCGGCTCCGGACGGGGGCTGGCGGGCGGACGGGGTGCTGGCGGTGCGCGGCACGTCGGCGCCCCTCACCCTCGTCGGTACGCCCGAGGCGGCCGGTCAGGACGGTGCGTGCATCCGCGTCCGCGCCACCGGCGAGCTGGACCGGGCCACCGTCGGTATCCGGGTGCCCTCGCTCGTGATCGGTCGCCGGGTCGTGGTCACCGTCGACGCCTGGCTGTCGCGCTCGTGACAGGTGGCGGACGGGGGTGGGCGACGCCACCCCCCGTCCGGGCATCACCGGTGGCTTCGCCGCGTTGAGCGCGGGGTGAGAACCGTGCACCACCCGAACGACCGCGACCACCCCGGCGACCGACCCGCACCGCGGTGCTTCCGCCACTCCGTCTGGATGGCTTCCTGCGGCGACTGCCGCGACTTCCACGTCCCGCGGCTGCGCCGCGCGAAGGCCGCCGCCCCGCCTCCGCGCTGACCGCACTAGCGCGGCGCCGGCACCCGGCCCGGGTCGGCCAGCGGCACCACCCGCCGCTCGCCGAACCGGGCCATCGCATGCAGGGGGCCGGTCGCCGCGCCCAGGAAGGCCGCGAGTCCCCGCCGCCCGCCGTTGCGGGCCAGCGCCGGGCCCAGTGCGGACATCAGTCCGGTCACCGCTGGCAGCGGCCGGACGAACAACGTCAGTTCCCCGATCAGGCCCTGCGCATCGAGGCGCAGCAGCTGCGCCTCCTCCAGCTCCTCCCGGCCGACGTGGGCCCGCGCGTACAGCGCGACGGCGCTCCCGTCGCGCAGCTCCGTGTGGAATCGGATGTCGTCGAGCACGCCGAAGGCGGCCGTGAGGACTTCGGCCACCTCGTCCCGTCCGGTGAACCGGAACCGCTCGGTCAGCGGTGACACGAGGACGACGTCGGGTGCGAGGCACGCCGCTGCAGCGGTGGCGTCGCCGTCCTCCGCCGCGCTGCACCAGCGGTGGACGACGTCCGGTGGTAGCTGGTCCGGCGACATCGGAACCTCCTCGCATGGTGAGTTCAATACCGCAACCTACTACGCTGGCGTCCATGCGCCAGACCAGTTTCGCCGCGATGCAGTGCTCGCTGGCCCGATCGCTCGAGGTGGTCGGCGACTGGTGGACGCCGCTGATCCTGCGCGACCTGTACCTCGGCCTCGACCGGTTCGACCAGCTGGTCGACGACCTCGGCATCTCCCGCAACCTGCTCGCCGACCGGCTGGAGACGCTCACCGCCGGGGGAGTGGTGGCGAAGGAGGCCTACCAGGAGCGCCCGGCCCGGTACCGGTACGTCCTGACCGACGCCGGCCGGGAGCTGGTGCCCGTGCTGCTCGCGCTCACCGCCTGGGGCGACCGCTGGGCGACGCCGGACGGCGGCCCGCCCCTGCTGCTCCGGCACACCGGGTGCGGCGCGCGCACGACGCCGACCGTCTGCTGCTCCGAGTGCCGGGCGCCGCTGGCCGCCGACGAGGTGGCGGTGGCCGCCGGACCGGGTGGTCGGACGGCGCCCGGGACGGCGCTGCTCGAGGGCGTGCTCGGTCGCGGCCCGCGACCGGGGACAATGGGCGCATGAGCGAGCAGCAGACCGAGGACACCGAACGCAGCATCGGCAAGCGGGCGAACGAGCTGAACGCCACCATCCGCTACACGATGTGGTCGGTGTTCCGGCTGGCCCGCCCGCTCGCCGACGACCAGCGGTCGGCCGTGGGCGACGAGGTGGGCGCGCTGCTCGACGAGCTCGCCGGCAAGGACGTCGTCGTCCGCGGGGTCTACGACGTGGCGGGCCTCCGGGCCGACGCCGACGTCATGGTCTGGTGGCACTCCTCGACGGCAGACGCCCTGCAGGAGGCCTACACCCGGCTGCGCCGAACGACCCTGGGCCGGCACCTCGAGCCGGTGTGGTCGCAGATGGCGCTGCACCGGCGGGCGGAGTTCAACCGCAGCCACATCCCGGCGTTCCTCGCCGACGAGGAGCCGCGGCGCTACGTGTGCGTGTACCCGTTCGTGCGGTCCTACGAGTGGTACCTGCTGCCCGACGAGGAGCGCCGGGCGATGCTCGCCGAGCACGGGAAGATGGCGCGCGGCTACCCCGACGTGCGGGCCAACACCGTCGCCTCGTTCGCCCTCGGCGACTACGAGTGGATGCTGGCCTTCGAGGCCGACGAGCTGCACCGCATCGTCGACCTGATGCGCGAGCTGCGGGCCTCGAGCGCCCGTCGGCACGTCCGCGAGGAGGTGCCGTTCTACACCGGCGTCCGGAAGCCGATCGCCGAACTGGTCGCCGACCTGGCGTGAATGGAGTGCCAGGGCGCGGAGAATGCGCCCCTGGCACTCCGCAAGCTCATTCGGCCGGCTGCAGGCGGATCGACACCGAGTTGATGCAGTAGCGGTCGCCGGTCGGCGTCTGGGGCGCGTCGTCGAACAGGTGCCCCAGGTGGCTGTGGCAGGTCGCGCACAGCACCTCGGTGCGGATCATCCCGTAGCTGCGGTCCTCGCGGAGGATCACGTTGTCCTCGGCGGAGGCCTCGTAGAACGACGGCCATCCGCAGTGCGAGTCGAACTTGGTCTCCGACCGGAACAGCTCGGCGCCGCAGGCACGGCACTCGTAGACGCCCACGGTCTTGGTGTCGACGTACTCGCCGGTCCAGGCACGCTCGGTGCCGGCCTGCCGGAGCACCGCGTACTCCTCGGGCGAGAGCTGGGCGCGCCACTCCTCGTCGGTCTTGCTGACCTTGGGCTGCGATGCGGAGGTGGTCATGCGCTCAACGGTACGGCGGCAGCGCCACCCTGCGTGTGACGGGTGAGCGGCCCGGGCCCGCCCGGGAGGCGGGCCTCCGCCGTGCCGGAGACTGGAGGGGTGACCATCCCTGACCGGCCGCTGTCCGATGTCTGGTTCACCCGTGACCTGCCGGTGCTGCGGGCCGTCGCCCGCCTGGTCGACGAGCCGAAGCACGGGGGCGCGCCGTACCTGCTCGGCTCGGTCGTGCCCGCCAGCGGACTGCCCAAGGCGGAGGTCATCGCCGCGGCGCGGGCCCTCGCGGCCGCCGGCTACATCGAGCCGCTCACCAACCACGCCGGCGACATCGTCCGGATCACCGCGATCTCGGCCGAGGCGCGCCGGCTGGCCGGTCTCTGGCCCACGCCCCAGGGGGAGTGGGACCGGCTGCGCGAGCAGCTCGCCGTCCGGGCGCAGAACGCGCCGACGGACGTCGAGCGGCAGCGGTGGCGGGCCTTCGCCGACGCGGCGGACGCGATCGGGGAGCACGACGGCGCGCTGCTCATGTCGGCGCTCATCGGCGGTTACGTACCCCGGCGGTCCTGAGCGCTGGAACGCCAACCCAGGAACGACAGCCCAGGAACGACAGCCCAGGAACGACAGCCCAGGAACGACAGCCCAGGAACGACAGCGCCCCCGCCCGGAGTACCGGGCGGGGGCGCTGGGTGCTGATCAGGTGATCAGAGCGGGGTGACGTTCGCAGCCTGCGGGCCCTTCTGGCCCTGCTCGATGTCGAACGCGATCCGCTGGCCTTCGTCGAGCGAGCGGTACCCGCTGGTCTGGATGGCCGAGTAGTGGACGAAGACGTCCGGTCCGCCACCGTCCGGGGTGGCGAAGCCGAACCCCTTCTCAGCGTTGAACCACTTCACTGTTCCTTCGGGCATTGCTCGCTCCTAGCTGAGGTCGTGCATCGGGGTCCTGCCATATCGCAGGGCCTTCCCGACGGCACAACCCTAGCGGCATCGGTCCTGTTCGGACCAGACGCCCGTGTTCCGGGTCGGCCACGACGTGCCCCACGGCCGCTCCGACGGTTCAGAGCGCGTTCTGCCCGATGGCGATCCGGTCGATCCAGCCGCCCTGGGAGTTCCAGCCCGACCAGCCGCTGTTGGGGGCGACCTGCCACTTGTGCCAGAGCGCCTTGTCGGAGCCCCGTGCGAAGATCTCCAGCCGGCCGTCGTTGTTCTGGTCGACGTCGAGCATGTCGATCCAGCCGCCCTGGGAGTTCCAGCCCGACCAACTGCTGTTCGGTGCCACCTGCCACTTGTGCCAGACGGCGCCGTCCGCGCCGCGGGCGAACACCTCGAGCCGGCCGTCGAGGTTCTTGCCGACGTCCAGCATGTCGATCCACCCGCCCTGGGAGTTCCAGCCCGACCAACTGCTGTTCGGTGCCACCTGCCACTTGTGCCACAGCGCGCCGTCCGAGCCGCGGGCGAAGACCTCCAGCCGGCCGTCGTCGTTGCGCCCGACGGCCAGCCGGTCGATCCAGCCGTCCTGCGAGTGCCAGCCCGACCAGCCGTTGTTGGGCGCGGTCTGCCACTTGTGCCACAGCGCCTTGTCCGAGCCGCGGGCGAAGACCTCCATGCGGCCGTCGGCGTTCTGCCCGACCGCGAGGTCGTCGATCCAGCCGCCCAGGGACTCCCAGCGGGACCAGCCGCTGTTGGGTGCCACCTGCCAGATGTGCCACAGCGCCTTGTCCGAGCCGCGGGCGAACACCTCCATGCGACCGTCGAGGTTGCGGGACACGGCGATCTGGTCGACCCAGCCGCCGAGGGAGTGCCAGGCCGACCAGCCGGCGTTCGGGGCGACCTGCCACTTGTGCCAGACGGCTCCGTCCGAGCCGCGGGCGAACAGCTCCATGCGCCCGTCGGCGTTCCGGCCCACCTTCAGGATGTCGATCCAGCCGCCCTGCGAGTTCCAGCCCGACCAGCCGCTGTTGGGGGCGACCTGCCACTTGTGCCAGACGGCTCCGTCCGAGCCGCGGGCGAAGATCTCCAGCCGGCCGGTGGTGCCGACCACCGCCTGGCGGACGGCGGCACCGGCGTCGAGGAACCGGCCGAGGTCCTTGCCCGGGTCGGCGGTGAGGGCCGAGCCGGTGACGGTGAGGATCCGCCGGACGTCGGCGTGGCTCAGGCCGGGGTTGACCGCCAGCATCAGCGCCGCGGCGCCGGCGATCTTCGGCGTGGCGCCCGAGGTGCCGCCGAAACCGTTGCGGTATGCGGTGTCGCTGCTGTCCAGGCAGGTCAGGTCGTGGTCGGCATCGCCGGGGCAGGACACCGTGATCCGCGGCCCCCAGTTGCTGAACCACGCGCGCTTGTTCTGCGTCGCGTGGTAGGCCGTCGCCCCGACCAGGATCGAGCCGGTCTCCGGGATGGCCTTGCCCGAGTCGTCGAGCCCGGCGTTCTTGTCGCCGTTGCCGGCCGCGACGCAGACGACCACACCGGCGGCGATCGCGGTCCGGATGGCGGCGTTCACCGACGGGACCTGCTCGTAGTTGCCGAACGCGCCGGTCTGCACCTCCAGCACGATCACCTTGCGGCGGCCGTTGCTGTTCTGCGTGCGGACCCAGTCGATGCCGCGGGCCCACGCGTTGCCGCCCAGGCCGGGGCTCGTCCCGGAGTCGGCCTGCACGGCCCAGAGCTCGGCGTCGTGGGCGACGCCGGACATCCCCCGGCCGTTCACCGCCGCACCCGCGAGGCCGGCGACCGCCGTGCCGTGGGACACCGAGCCGCCGTGGGTCACGACCGCGGTGCCGTCGAACGAGTTGTACGTCCGCCGGATCTTCGCCGACAGGTCCTGGTGCGACGTCCGGTAGCCCCAGTCGATGTCGGTGATGACGACGTTGCGTCCCGAGGACCGCGACCAGGCGGTGTTCACCGCGCACCGGAAGACGTACCACTGGTTCTCGAGGCCGGTCGAGGGGTTGACGACGACCTGACCGCTCGTGCCGACCAGCGGGTCCGACAGCGGCCCGGCCGGTGCGACGACGGTGTCCGGAGCGGTGTCGACGACGGTGTTCCCGGCGGCGGTCGTGGTGGTCGTCGCCCCCGTTCCCCGGGGCGTCACCACCGTCGGGGGAGCGCGACGGGGACGGCGACCGCGCGCTCCACCTCCGGCAGGTCGCTGAGCTCTTCGGCGATCCGCGCGGTGTCGGCGTCGTCGGCGAAGTGCAGCGTCATGAACTGGGCGAGCAGCGGTACGTCCATGCCCTGCTCGCGCGCCACCCGCTGGGCGGCCACGGCCTCCTCGCGCGGCGTCGTGAACGTCGGCTCGGCCTGCACGAGCCCGTTGCGCTGCAGGATCTCGTTCATCGCGTCGAGGTCGTCGCCGTCGGCGGCGACGGTCGGCGCGGCCGCGCCGGTCCGGCTCAGGGCCGGCGAGACGTCCTCGCGGAACTGCACCTCGACCACGCCCGGCTCGTAGGCCCGGTTGCCGCCCGCCCCTCCGGGCGGACCGAACCGGGGCAGCTCCCCGCCGGGCAGCGGGCTGACCGGCGAGGACGCCGACCGCGGCACCGGCATGGCGCCGTCCGGCACGGAGGCGGCGGACGCGGCCGCGCGGGCACCCGGCATGGGCATCCCGCCGGTGTCGGACTGCCCCATGCTCGGTACCGGCATCTCGCCGTCGGGGGGCGACGCCGCAGAGGCGCGGGACGACGGCTGGGGCATGCCGTCCCTGTCGTCGTGGCCGTTCGGGTTGGTGCCTGGGACGGTCATGGCGGTTCTCCTCGCAGGAGCCTGCGCCGGCGCCGGACGGGAAGCGTCGGGCATGGAAAGTGGGGATGGACGGGTCGGTGGAGCCGCACCGTCCTAGTCCTGTCCGCTCCCCGTGGCGACGGCCCTAGGACCCTCGATCGACGGCCGACCGACTTGCCGTGACTCCCCGTGCGGGCGTGGCGACCGACCGCACAGCGGTCTTGCGGTTTTCGTGCGGCTATCTCGGCGGCGGCCTGCGGGAGGCCCCTCACAGTCGGGAGCAGCCGGGAGGAACCGGCGCCCGACTCAGCCAGGAGATGCCGTCATGGAGACCGTCGTCGCACCGCCCGCCCGTTTCGTCGCCTTCCCGGACGCCGCTCCGGTGGTGCTGCGCGACGTGGAGGACCTGCACGACGCGGACCTGGACGCCCTGCTCGCCGACGCGCTCGACCCCGTGGGCACGGCCTCGTCGCTCGCCCAGCTGGTGGTGCGGCCCGGCAGCGCCCTGGTGGTGCACGACTTCGCGGCCTCAGCGGGGCTGCTCGCCCGGAACTGACCGCTGGGGACCAGAACCGCCGGGGACTAGAGCTGCCGGCCCGGACCGGTCGGCCAGCGGCGTCCCGCGAAGGTGTACGGGTGGCCGCCGTAGGTGCCCTGCGCGGGCGGCGGAGGTGTCGGGGGGTCGGCCATCTCCTCCGGCGTCGGACGCCAGGCGGTGACCTCGATCGGCTCGTCGTCCCACCGGGCGTCGACCGGGCCCACGTGGGGCCGCTGGGCCTGGATCCGGCGCCAGCGGCGCAGTCCCATCTGACCGGCGAGGCCGACGGCGGCGCAGATCGCGACCACCAGGAAGGCGTCGGTCAGGGCGGTCGCGACGTCGAGGGTGGTGATCTGCGCCCAGCCGACGACGGCGAGCGAGTGCCCCACCATCTCCATGACGACGTACAAGACGCCGTAGACCAGCAGCCAGACCCTCACGCAGAACGCGTCGGCGTCCCCGAATGGGTGCTGGAGCCTGCCGTCACCCGTCCGGGTGACCGGCGGTCCAGGCGTGGGCCTCCAGCCACGGGACGATCGCGGCGACGAAGCCGTCCGGGTTGGTCATCGGGCGGCCGTTCATGGTCGCGACCAGGTGGCCGACGCCGAACAGGGCATCCCAGGTGCGGGCGCGGCGGTAGGTGGCGGCGGAGACCGCCCGACGGACGTTCTCCCAGCCGTGCCAGGCCATCAGCGCGGCGTCGATCGCGGGGTCGGCCGGCATGGCCAGGTCCCAGTCGAGGATGCCCAGCAGCTTCCCGTCCGGCGACCAGTGGACGTTGGAACCGCCGAGATCGCCGTGGACCAGGGCGTCGGGTACCGGCTCCAGGGCCAGGGCGGCATCCAGGCGGCGCCGACCCTCGGACCGCCAGCGAACGGGCAGGCGGGGAAGGATCTCCTCGGCGACGACGGTCGACCAGGGTGGACCCAGCGCCCGGCCGTCGAGGACCGCGAGCAGCGGACCGTCGAGCGGCACCGACCGGACGGCCGCCAGCACCTCGGCCACCTGCGACGGATCGCCGACCCCCTCGGGCAGGGCGACGCCGTCGACCCACGACACGGCGACGGCGGCCCGGTCCCCGAACGTGGTCACCGGGGTGAGCGGCTCGGGCACCTGGAACGGCAGACCGGCACCGGCCAGGTGCCGCAGCACCTCGACGTTGCGGGGCATCGACGCGGCGGCCAGCGGCCGTCTGCTGACCCGGACGGCGGCCACGCCCGGGATCAGCAGCACGTGGTGGACGTTGCCGTCGGCCGAGACGAACGCGTCGTCCAGCCGTACGCCGGGCAGCAGCGCCGCGGCGACCTCCAGCAGGTCGGGACCCGCGTCGGGCCTCACGTCGACTGCCGGTTGCCGTCCTCGTCCCAGTGGGCGGCGACCTTCTTCGACGGCTGCACCCGGGGAGGCTCGCCCGGCATCTTCGGGTAGTCGGGCGGATAGGGCAGGTCGCCCAGGCCGGCGTCGGTCACCTGCTTCTCGAACAGCTCCAGCAGTGGCGTGATGTCGAAGGCGTGCCCGGCCAGGCCGGCGTGCTTGTCGCCGACCTCCGCGAACCGCGCGGGCATCGTCAGGACGTCGAAGTCGAACGGCGACACGTCGGGCAGCTCGTCCCAGTCGACCGGTGCCGACACCGGGGCGTGCGGCTTGGGCCGGATGGAGTACGCGGAGGCGATCGTGCGGTCCCGGGCCATCTGGTTGTAGTCGATGAAGATCTTCTCGCCGCGCTCCTCCTTCCACCACGACATGGTCACGCGGTCGGGGAGGCGCCGTTCCAGCTCGCGGCCGAAGGCGATCACCGCGTGCCGCACCTCGGTGAAGGTCCAGCGCGGCTGGATCGGCACGTAGACGTGCACTCCGCGGCCGCCCGACGTCTTCGGCCAGCCCTCCATGCCGTACTCGTGCAGGAGCTCGCGCACGTGCGGCGCGACCCACACGGCGTCGGAGAAGTCGGTGCCCGGCTGCGGGTCCAGGTCGATGCGGATCTGGTTGGGCGACTCGACGTCGGTCTTGTCCACCGGCCACGGGTGAAAGGTGAGCGTGCCGAGGTTGGCGCACCAGGCCACGACGGCGACCGAGTCCGGCGCGATCTCGTCGGCCGTCCGCCCGCTGGGGAACGTGATGTGCGCGGTCGGCACCCACGGCGGGGCGTTCTTCGGCACCCGCTTCTGGTAGAAGGCGTCGCCGGTGTTGTCGACCCGCGTCGACAGGCGGGCGCCCTCGAACACGCCGCCCGGCCAGCGCTCCAGCGTCGTCGGGCGGTCCCGCAGCGCGAACAGGATCCCGGGGCCGACGGCCACGAAGTACTCGACGACGTCGATCTTCCGGATGCCGCGCTCGGGGAAGTACGGCTTCTCCGGGTTGGAGACGCGAACCTCCAGACCGTCGACGTCGAGGATCGCCGCGTTCTTGCTGCTGGCCATGGCACTCCGCTCGCAGGGATCAACGAGCGCAGAGTGTCACGCCGGGCAGGTGAGCCCGTCCAGCGGAGCGGTGAGGTCGATCAGGTAGGCGTTGACCGCGGCGGTCACGCACTCGCTCTTCGGATAGGCGGTGTGGCCCTGCCCCTGCCACGTCAGCAGGACGCCGGACTCGAGGTCCTCCGCCATGTCCACGGCACCCGGGAGCGGCGTCACCGGGTCGCCGGCGGTACCCACCACGAGGATCGGTGCGCTGCCCTCCGCGTCCCGCTCGGGCAGCGGCGTGCGCTCGGCCTCCCAGACGTTGCAGGTGTAGAGGCCGACGGCCGATCCGGCGCCGAACAGCGGGTACTTCTGGTTCCACTCGACCGCGAGCTCGCGGATCTCGCGCTCCTCCACGGTCACGTCCGTGTCGGCGCAGTTGATCGCGATGTTGGCGTCGAAGAGGTTGGAGTAGGTGCCGTCCTCGAGCCGGCCGGCGTAGGCGTCGGCGAGGGAGAACAGCCCGGCGGAGTCGCCCTTCGAGGCGGCGGCGAGCGCCTGGGCGAGCTGCGGCCACGAGGCCGTGTCGTACAGGGCTGCGGCGATCGCCGTCTGGATGACGCCGGGCGTCGCGCGGCGGGCCGCCGCGGCGTCCTCGGGGTCCGCGCTGGGCACGGGTGTCGCGGCGGCCGTGGTCAGCAGGTTCTCGACGAACGCCCGCGGGTCGGCACCGATGGGGCAGCCGGCGATGAGGCCGACGCAGTTCTCCGCGAACGCGTCGAAACCGGCCTCGAGCGCCGCGGCACGGGCCTCGGCGTGCTCCACCTTGTCGGTGTCGGGGTCGACCGCGGCGTCGAGCACCACGGCGCGCACGTTCTCGGGGAACAGCTCGGCATACGTGGAGCCCAGCGTCGTCCCGTAGGAGTAGCCGAGGTAGGTCAGCTGCTCGTCGCCGAGGGCCTCGCGGAGGCGGTCCATGTCACGGGCGGTGTCGGTGGTGTTGAAGGTGCCGAGGGCGTCGCCGTACTCCTCGGCGCAGGCGTCGGCGACCTCCTGGGCCAGGGCGAACGCCTCGTCGATCTGCTCGTCGGTCACCGGTCGCGGCTCGGCGGCGACGATGTCCTCCTTGGTCTCGTCGGGGATGCACTCCACCGGCGTGGACAGGCCGACGCCGCGCGGGTCGAAGCCGACGATGTCGAACCGCTGGAGGACCTCCACGGGGAGGGTCAGTGCCGCGCTCAGGGCTGCGTCGGCTCCCGAGACGCCGGGACCGCCCGGGTTGACCATGAGCGAGCCGATGCGGTCGGTCTGGCCGGCCATCACGACGCGGACGAGGAACAGCGGCAGCGTCGCGCCCTCGGGCTCGTCGTAGCTGATCGGCACCTCGGTCGTGCCGCACTCGAAGGACAGGTTCCGCTCGGCGCCGGGACGCTCGGCGATCAGCCCCTGCAGCTGGGCGTTGCAGTCGGTCCACTCGATCTCGGCCACCTGAGGCTCGGCCGGCGTGGTCGGTGCGGCCGACGCCGTCGACTCCTCCTCGACGGAGCCGGAGAACGACGAGCAGCCCGCCAGCACGAGGCTCGAGGCGAGCAGGATCGACGGGACGACCGACCGGCCGCGGGACGAACGCATGATCATCAGACTAGGAGCCGCGCGGGGCCGCTGCAGACGATCACCGGCCGCCGAGGGCCTCTCAGGTGGTCAGGACCTCCGCCAGGTCGTACCGCACCGGCACGTCCAGCTGGTCGTAGGTGCAGGTCAGCGGGTCGCGGTCGGGCCGCCACCGGAGGAACTGTCCGGTGTGACGAAGACGTCGTCCCTCGAGCTGGTCGTACTTGATCTCCACCACCAGTTCCGGGCGCAGCGGCACCCAGGAGAGGTCCTTCTTCGCGTTCCACCGGCTGACCGCGCCGGGCATGCGGGTCCCCGGGCCGTTCGCTGCGTCCTCCCCCTGGGGAACCTGGGCATTCGCCCAGTCCTGCCACGGGTGCCCGTCCAGCGCCTCGGCGCGGTACGGCTCGAGCTCCTCGACCAGCTCCGCCCGGCGGGCCATGGGGAAGGACGCCGCGACGCCGATGTGCTGCAGCTTCCCGTCGTCGTAGAGCCCGAGCAGCAGCGACCCGACGATCGGCCCGCTCTTGTGCCAGCGGAACCCGGCGACGACGCAGTCGGCGGTCCGCACGTGCTTGACCTTGGTCATCAGCCGCTGGTCGGGCCCGTAGGGAAGGTCGGCGGCCTTGGCGACGACCCCGTCGAGGCCGGCGCCCTCGAAGGTCTCGAACCAGCGCCGCGCGGTGTCGGCGTCCCGCGTGATGCCGGTGAGGTAGACCGGCGGTGCACTGTCGGCGAGCGCCTGCTCGAGCCGCGCGCGGCGCTGCGCGAACGGCCGCTCGAGCAGCGACTCGTCGCCCAGGGCCAGCAGGTCGAACGCCACGAACGACGCCGGCGTCTGCTCGGCCAGCAGCCGCACCCGCGACTCGGCGGGGTGGATGCGCTGCAGCAGCGCCTCGAAGTGCAGCCGGTCCCCGGCCGGGACGACGATCTCGCCGTCGACCACGCACTTCCGCGGGAGCTGTGCCTTGACCGCCGCCACCACCTCGGGGAAGTACCGGGTCAGCGGGCGCTCGTTGCGGCTGCCGAGCTCCACCTCGTCGCCGTCCCGGAACACGATGCAGCGGAACCCGTCCCACTTGGGCTCGTAGTAGAGGTCCTCGCCGGTCGGCAGCTTCGTGGCGGCCTTGGCCAGCATCGGCTTCACCGGCGGCAGCAGGGGCAGATCCATGCAGGTCAGTCAATCAGGACGGGGCGCGCACGGGGGCCTCGACGGGG
The DNA here is from genome assembly GCF_023016265.1 of Blastococcus sp. PRF04-17. Lineage (GTDB taxonomy): Bacteria > Actinomycetota > Actinomycetes > Mycobacteriales > Geodermatophilaceae > Blastococcus_B. The sequence goes on from NZ_CP095412.1 coordinate 273,377, forward strand.
ACGGTCCGCGGTCCTACCGTCCGCCGCGCGGGGGATGACCGAAGGGCACGACCATGCCGCTCTACCTGACGAGGTTCAGCTACACGCCCGAGACGTGGGCCCGCATGATCAGGAATCCGGAGGACCGCCGGAAGGCCGCGCAGGCCTACATCGAATCCGTCGGCGGGTCGCTGCACGGGTTCTGGTACGCCTTCGGAGCCTACGACGGGCACACCCTGTGGGAGGCGCCCGACGACGTGTCGATGGCCTCGGTGGCCCTGGCGATCGGCAGCGGCGGGGCGATCAAGGCGATGGAGACGACCGTCCTGCTCACCGTCGAGGACACCATCGAGGCGTTGACCAGGGCGCAGGGCATCTCCTACCGCGCCCCGGCGACCGCGTAGCGGGTGAAGAGCATCCCGTCCTCCTCGAGCAGCTGACGCAGGTCGAGCCGGGCCGGGGTGCCCAGCGCCGCCTCCAGCAGCCGCGACTCGCCGCCGACGAGGGCGGGGGAGATCGACAGGTCGAGCTCGTCGACGACGCCCGCGGTCAGGGCCGCGTGCAGCAGCTGCGGGCCGCCCTCGCAGACCAGCTGCTCGAGCCCGCGCTCGGCCAGCCGGTCCAGCGTCGTGGGCAGGTCGACGTCGTCGTCGCCGCAGACCAGGACCTCGGCGCCGGCGTCGGCCAGCGCCGCCCGGCGGTCCGGGTCGGCCGCCTCGCACGTCACGCAGATCGTGGGAGAGGGCCCGCCCAGGAGCTTCCCGCCCGGGTCCAGCGACGCTCGTCCCGAGACGACGACGATGGGCGCGGTCGGCGGCCGCCCCAGCGCGGCACGGAGCCGGCCGACCCGCGTCTCCGGCGTGATCGGGCCGTACCCCTCGGCGGCCGCCGTCCCGTGACCGACGAGGACGCCGTCCGCGAGCGCCCGCAGCAGGTCGAAGATCCGCTTGTCGCCGGGCGAACCGAGCGGCTCGCTGCGGCCGCCCACGGTCACCGCGCCGTCCAGCGAGGCGATGAAGTTGACCCTCAGGTGCCGCCCGGCGGCAGCCGGTAGGCCTCGACGAGTCCGGCCTGGTCGAGTTCGGAGTCCAGGAGGGCCGGGTCGGGGAGGAGGCGGCGCACGTCAGCGGATGCTGACGACGGCCGCGCTCTCGGCCGGCATGGTCACCGTCTCGCCGTCGGTCTCGGGCAGCTCACCGGTCGCGAAGAGCACCTCGGCCGTGGGCAGGTCGAGGTCGATCTCCCGCGGCTCCCCGGCCAGGTTGACCACCACCCGGAGGGAGCCGCGCTTCACGACCAGCCACCGGTCGGTGTCGTCCCAGTCGACCTCGACGGCGGTCAGGTCGGGGTCGAGCAGATCGGGGTGCGCGCGTCGCAGCGCCAGCAACGACCGGTGGACGGCGAGCAGCCGGTCGTGCGGCTCCTTGCCGAGCTCGGCCCAGTCCAGCTTCGACCGGCTGAACGTCTCGGGGTCCTGCGGGTCGGGCACGACGTCGGCGTCCCAGCCGTGCTCGGCGAACTCGCCGATGCGGCCCTCGGCAGTGGCCTTGCCCAGTTCCGGCTCCGGGTGGCTGGTGAAGAACTGCCAGGGCGTGGTGGCGCCCCACTCCTCGCCCATGAACAGCATCGGCGTGAACGGGCTGGTGAGCACGATCGTGGCGCCGACGGCGAGCAGGCCGGGGGAGAGGGTGGCCGAGATGCGGTCGCCGACGGCCCGGTTGCCGATCTGGTCGTGGTCCTGCAGGTAGCCGAGGAACTTCCAGCCCGGCAGCGTCGCGGTGTCGACCGGCCGCCCGTGGTGGCGACGCCGGAAGCTCGACCAGGCGCCGTCGTGGAAGTAGGCCCCGGTGAGCGTCTTGGCCAGCCCGCCCAGGCCCGCCTCGGCGAAGTCCGCGTAGTAGCCCTGACCCTCGCCGGTCAGCACCGAGTGCAGCGCGTGGTGGAAGTCGTCGCTCCACTGCGCGGTCAGGCCCAGGCCGCCGGCGACGCGCGGGGTGACCATGCGCGGGTCGTTGAGGTCGCTCTCGGCGATCAGGGTCAGCGGGCGGCCGACGGCGACCGAGAGCCTGTCGACCTCCTGGGCCATCTCCTCGAGCACGTGGGTCGCCCGTTCGTCGACCAGCGCGTGCACCGCGTCGAGCCGCAGTCCGTCGACGTGCATGTCGCGCAGCCACATCAGCGCGTTGTCGATGACGTAGCGCCGCACCTCGTCGGAGTCCGGGCCGGAGAGGTTGATCGAGTTGCCCCAGGTGTTCGCGCCACCCTCGGCGAAGATCGGGAAGAACTCGGGCAGGTAGTTCCCCGACGGGCCGAGGTGGTTGTAGACGACGTCCTGGATCACGCCGAGGCCGTGGGTGTGGCAGGCGTCGACGAACCGCTGGTAGGCCGCCGGCCCGCCGTACTCCTCCTGGACGGCGTACCAGAGGACGCCGTCGTAGCCCCAGTTGTGGGTGCCGTTGAACCCGTTGACCGGCAGCAGTTCCACGAAGTCCACGCCGAGGTCGACGAGGTGGCCGAGCCGGCCGATCGCGGCGTCGAGCGTGCCCTCGGGCGTGAAGGTGCCGACGTGCATCTCGTAGACGACGCCACCTGCGAGCGGGCGCCCGGTCCAGGCGTCGTCCCCCCACGTGTGCGCACCGGCGTCGAAGCGCCGGGAGAGGCCGTGCACGCCCTGTGGCTGCCGCCTCGACCGAGGGTCCGGGCGGGGAGTCTCGTCGTCGCCGAGCAGGAACCCGTAGTCGGACTCGGGGCCCGCGTCCACCTCCGCCCGCCACCAGCCGGCGTCGTCCCGCCGCATGTCGTGGACGGTGCCGTCGACCTGGACCCGCACCCGCGCGGGCAGCGGCGCCCAGACGGCGAACTCGACGGGAGCGGACATGCGGGGGCCTCCTGGGACTGGAACGACGAACGGCGGCATCATGCCCCCGGCGTGGCGACCGAACCCTCGCCCGGGTGGCGTTCCGGTCACGGCGTGGCGCAGCCCCTGGCGCGATGCATACGCGGTATGCATACTCCGGCGACGAACCGGCACCATCGGGTGCCCGAACACCGGAGGCCGCTGATGGGCACGGTCCGCACCATCGTGTTTCCTGCGCTGCGGCTTCTGGTGTGGGCGGTGATCGCCGCGGCGCTCGTCGTCCTCGCCTTCCGGGGCGGCAGCGGGCTGGGCGGCGAGCCCGCCGCCGGTCCGGGTCCGTCCTTCGTCGACACCGGCTCCCCACCGATCCCCGTCGGGCGCGGCACGGTGAGCAACACGGTGACCGTCGCCGGCACGGTCGTCGCCGACCCGTCGGTGCCGGTGAAGGCCACCGCCGCCGGTGAGGTGAGCACGCTGCTGGCCGAGCCGGGCCCCGTGACGGCGGGCCAGCCGCTGGTCGAGATCCGCTGGGAGGAGGAGCGCGACCCGGTCACCGAGACCGACGCCGAGGGCAACCAGACGGTCACCCAGCCGAAGCCGCGGATCCGCTACGCCACCGTGGCCGCGCCGATCGCCGGCACGCTCACCAGCCTCGACGTCCTCAAGGCCCAGCTGGTCTCCGTCGGCGACCGCATCGGCAGCATCTCGCCCGGCACCCTCTCGGTGACCGCCTCGCTGACCCAGGCCGAGCAGTTCCGGCTGCTGCGCCCCCCGGCGGCGGCGGAGGTGGAGGTGCAGGGCGGGCCGGCGCCGTTCACCTGCACCGGCCTCGTGCTGGGGGCCCCGGCCTCCGCCCCGGCGGAGGAGCCCGACCCGGCCATGCCGGTCGACCCGTCCATGCCGACCGGCGGCGGGACGTCGGCCCGGTGCTCCGTGCCGCCCGGCACGGCCGTCTTCGCCGGCATGGGCGCGACGATGGCGATCCAGGCAGGGCTCGCCGAGAACGTGCTCGTGGTCCCCGTGACCGCCGTCCAGGGCTCGGTGCAGACCGGCAACGTCTGGGTGGTCGGCGAGGACGGGGAACCGGTCGAGCGGCCGGTGTCCCTGGGGCTCACCGACGGCGAGCTGATCGAGATCAAGGACGGGCTGGCCGAGGGCGAGCAGATCCTGCAGTTCGTCCCGGTGCCCGACGACACCCCGGTCGACCCCTTCACCGGCGAGCCCATGACCGGAGGGCCGTTCGGATGAGCCTGCTCGAGCTCGCCGGCGTCCGCCGGGAGGTGCGGCTGCCCGACGGCTCGGTGCTGCCCATCCTGACCGGCGTGGACCTGTCGGTCGACCACGGCGACCACGTGGCGGTCGTCGGCCGGTCCGGGTCGGGCAAGTCGACACTGCTCAACATCCTCGGCCTGCTCGACGCCCCCACCGGCGGTGACTACCTGCTGGACGGCGAGCCGACCGACCGGCTGCGTGCCCGTCGCCGGTCACGGCTGCGCGGCGAGGTGTTCGGGTTCGTCTTCCAGCAGTTCAACCTGCTCCCGCGGCGCACCGCCCTGGAGAACGTCGCCGCGCCGTTGCTGTACTCCTCCGGCCGCGCCTACCTCACCCGCACGCGAGCGGCGCGCGAGATGCTCGAGCGCGTCGGGCTGGGCGCGCGGGCCGAGCAGGTGCCCGAACGGCTCTCCGGCGGCGAGCAGCAGCGCGTGGCGATCGCGCGGGCGCTGGTCCGCCGTCCCCAGGTGGTGCTGGCCGACGAGCCCACGGGCGCCCTCGACGTGGAGACCGGCGCCCGGGTCATGGACCTGCTGACCGAGGTGACCCGCGAGACCGGCGCGGCCTTGGTCACCATCACCCACGACCTGTCGGTGGCGGCGCTCGCCGGCCGGCGGTTCCGTCTGGACGGCGGCCACCTGTCACCCCTGCCCGCCGGCTCGGCCCTGGCTGCCGCCACCTCCGCGCGGTCCGGGGGGACGGCGTGACCGGGGTCCTGGGCGCCTTCGCCGAGGCGTGGGGGGAGGTGCGGGTGCACAAGTCCCGCGTGGTGCTGTCGCTGGTCGGCGTCTTCCTCGCCGTGTTCGCCATGACCAGCGTGACGGCGCTCGGGCAGCTGATGGCCCAGGCCCAGCAGGAGCAGTCCGAGCGCTGGGGCGGCCGCGCGGCGACCATCGGCATCCAGGCCTTCGACCCCATGACCGGTGCGGCGCCGGCCAAGGAGAAGTGGGACGCCGCCGTCGCCGGGCTCATCGAGCGGTACGGGATCACCGGCGCGTCCAGCGTGGCATGGAGCGAGGGCCTCTACCGCCTGCCGGAGGGCCCCATGGCCGTCCAGACACGCACGGTGTCGCCGTCCTACGGTCCGCTGCACCGCGTCGAGCCGGTGCAGGGCCGCTGGTTCCGGGAAGGCGACCGGACCAGCCTCGCGCCGGCTCTCGTCGTCAACGAGCGCTTCCTGGCGCGGCTGGGCATCGGCGACCTCAGCTCCCCGGCGACGGTGATGATCGGCGGCCCGCGCCCGGTGCTCGCCGCCATCGTGGGCGTCGTCCGCGAGGGCTACGAGGAGGAGCTGATCGTCTACCGGGCCGAGGGGTCCGGCGGGGTCTGGGAGTCCGAGGCCGACGCGTCGCAGCAGGTGATGTACGGCCCGCCGACGCTCGAGCTGTGGGTGCCGCCCGAGCAGGCGGAGCAGGTCATCGAGACGGTGCAGCACGACCTGCGCCTCGCGCTGCCGGGCACCGACGTGCAGGCCTACCGGCAGGACGACCCGATGCTCGCGGAGTCGCTCGCGACGCTGCGCCTGGCCATCCGCGGCGCCGGCATCGTGGTGCTGATCCTCGGCGGGCTCGGCGTGCTGAACATCGGCCTCGTGACGGTGCGGCAGCGGATCCGGGAGATCGGCGTCCGCCGCAGCTTCGGCGCCGGCTCCGGCCGGATCTTCTCGGCCGTGATGCTCGAGAGCGTCTGCGCCACCGCGGTGGCCGGCGTGGCGGCCGTGGCCGCGTCCATCGTGCTCGTCCGGCTGCTGCCCCTGGAGAGCCTGGTCAACCAGGGCATCCCCTTCGCCGACCGGCCCGGCTTCCCGGTCGCCGCCGCCGTCGAGGGGATGGTGGCGGCGACCGGTGTCGGCGCGCTGGCAGGTCTGCTGCCCGCGATCATCGCCGTCCGAGCCAAGGTGATCGACGCGATCCGCTTCTAGTCGCGGACCAGCAGCGCCACCGGCAGCCGGGCCAGCAGCCGGTCGGCGGGGATGCCCGCGACGTCCGAGACGAACCGCCCGCCGGTGAGCAGGTCCTTCCACGGTCCGTTGGGCAGCTGCAGCGCGGTGTCGCCCCAGCCCTCCCGGGCCAGCCGCACCGGCAGCCGGGTGGCCACCGGGACGACGCCGCCGCGGTCGAACGCCACGACGTGCTCGGACGCCGAGCCGGTCACGACGATCGGCTCGTACCCGGCGAACCACTCGGGGTGGTCCCGGCGGGCCCGGAGGACCCGGGACACGACGAGCAGCTTCGCCGCGCCGGTCTCGTCGACCGCCGGTACGTGGCCGCCGTCCAGCTCGGCCAGCAGCCGGCGGCGCGCCGAGTAGTCGACCGGACGGCGGTTGTCCGGGTCGACCAGCGAGAGGTCCCAGAGCTCCGAGCCCTGGTAGACGTCCGGTACGCCGGGCATCGTGAGCTGCAGCAGCTTCTGCGCCAGCGAGTTCGACCGGCCGAACGGCGCGATGCGGGCGACGAGGTCCTCGATCTCCCGATGCGTCGCCTCGTCGTCGAACGCGGCGTCGACCAGTGCGTGCAGCCGGCCCTCGAACTCCTCGTCCGGATCGGTCCACGTGGTGGACGTCCCGGCCTCGCGCGCGGCCTTCTCCACGTAGGCGTGCGCCCGCTCCCGCGACAACGGCCACGCGCCGACGAGGTTCTGCCACACCAGGTGCGCCAGCGACCGGTCGGCGAGCGGGTGACGGTCCAGCAGGCGGCGCACCAGCGCCGCCCACTCGTCGGGCAGCTCGGCCAGCACCGCCAGGCGTGCCCGGACGTCCTCGCTGCGCTTGGTGTCGTGCGTCGACAGCGTCGTCATCGACTCGGGGTAGCGCGCGGCGCGGCGCTGCTGCGCGGCGTGGAACTCGGCCACCGTGCTGCCGAACCGGGCCGGGTCGCCGCCCACCTCGTTGAGCGCCACGAACCGCGCCCACCGGTAGTAGGCGCTGTCCTCGACGCCCTTGGCCATCACCGGGCCGCTGGTCTGCTCGAAGCGGGTCGCGGCCTCCGATCCGGCCTGCGACAGCACCGGGTGCAGCGCGTCCAGCGCCGGCGCGAGGTCGCGCCGCCGCTCGCGCACCGCGGCGACCGTGCTGTCGAGGTGCTCGCGGCCGTCGGGCAGGTAGCTGCGGTAGACGGGGAAGGTCGCCAGCAGCTCGGCCAGCGCCTCGGTCTGCTGGGCCGGATCGATCCCCGGCAGCTCGCCGATCACCCGGACCAGCCGGGCGACCTCCGAGCCGAGCATGCCGTCGGTGACCTCCCGCTTGCAGTCGTGCACCAGCCGCGCGTAGTCGACGGTCTCCCCGGCGAGCTCGGTGTCGAGGGCGGTCAGCGCCGGTTCGCCGGCCGGGTCGACGAGGACGTCGTCCACCTCGGCCAGGGCGTCGTAGCCCGTCGTCCCCGCCGTCCGCCACGACTCCGGCAGGTCCTCGCCGGGCTCCAGGATCTTCTCCACGACGGTCCACCGGTCGCCCGAGGCGTCGGCCAGGCGGTCGAGATAGCCCTTCGGGTCGGCCAGTCCGTCGGGGTGGTCGATCCGCAGGCCGTCGACCGCGCCGCCGTGGACGAGCTCCAGGACCAGCCCGTGCGTGGCGTCGAAGATCGCGGGGTCCTCGACCCGCAGGCCGGCGAGGGTGTTGATCGCGAAGAACCGCCGGTAGTTGAGGTCGGCGTCGGCGCGCCGCCAGTCCACCAGCTCGTAGTGCTGGCGGGCGTGCACCTCCTGCGGGGTCCCGCCCTCGCTGCCGGGCGCCAGCGGGAAGCGGTTGTCGTAGTACCGCAGCTCACCGGCTCCGCTGCCCCCACCCTCCGGACCGACCACCTCGAGCTTCTCGACGTCGTCGGCCGAGCCCAGCACCGGGATGCGGACCTTGCCGCCGCCGAACTCCCAGTCGATGTCGAACGCGCCGGCGTGCGCGCTGTCCTGCCCGTGCTGCAGGACGTCCCACCACCACGGCGCCGCCGCCGGGTCCTCGACGCCCATGTGGTTCGGCACCAGGTCCAGGACCAGCCCGAGCCCGCGTTCGTGCAGGGCCGCGACGAACCGGTCGAAGCCCGCCCGGCCGCCGCGCGCCTCGTCGATGTGGGCGTGGTCCACGGTGTCGTAGCCGTGGTTGCTCCCCTCCGCCGAGCGCAGCAGGGGAGAGGCGTAGGCGTGCGTCACCCCGAGGTCGGCCAGGTAGCCGGCGAGCTCGGCGCCGTCCTGCAGCGTGAAGTCGGCGTGGAACTGCAGCCGGTAGGTGCTCGACGGAGTGCCCCGCCGGCGGTCGGCGTGCGGTCCGGTCACAGCGCCGGTCCGGTGAGGACGACGATCGAGCGGCCCGCCACGGTGATCGCCTCGCCCGGCTTGATCTCGACCGGCTCGACGGCATGCATCTGCGCGGTGTCGATGACCGTCGTCCACTTGGGGGAGTAGTCCTCGCCGGGGAGGGTGTACTCGATCGCCTCGTGCGAGGCGTTGAACGCCAGGTAGAAGTGGTCGTCCTTGACGTACTCCCCGCGCTCGTCCATCTCGCGGATGCCCAGGCCGTTCAGGTAGACGGCCAGGGAGCGCGCATAGCCGACGTCCCAGTCCTCGTCGGTCATCTGCTCGCCCTCGGGGGTGAGCCAGTCGATGTCGGCCACCGGCTCGCCCTGTCCGCGACGGACCGGCCGTCCGTGGAAGAACCGCCGGCGGCGGAACGTCGGGTGGTCGTGCCGGAGCCGGGTGACCTTCTTGGTGAACTCGAGGAGGCCCTCGTCGACGTTCTCCCAGTCGATCCAGGTGATGGGGGAGTCCTGGCAGTAGCCGTTGTTGTTGCCGCCCTGGCTGCGGCCGAGCTCGTCACCGTGCAGCAGCATCGGCACGCCCTGGCTGAGCATCAGCGTGGCGATGAAGTTGCGCCGCTGCTGCGCCCGCAGCTGCAGGATCTTCGGGTCCTTCGTCGGCCCCTCGACGCCGCAGTTCCAGCTGCGGTTGTGGCTCTCGCCGTCGTTGTTGTCCTCGCCGTTGGCCTCGTTGTGCTTCTCGTTGTAGGAGACCAGGTCGTTGAGGGTGAAGCCGTCGTGCGCCGTGACGAAGTTGATGCTCGCGACGGGACGGCGGCCCGAGTGCTGGTACAGGTCGGACGAGCCGGAGATCCGGCTGGCGAACTCGTCGATGGTGCCACCCTCGCCGCGCCAGAAGTCGCGGACGGTGTCGCGGTACTTGCCGTTCCACTCCGTCCACAGCGCCGGGAAGTTGCCCACCTGGTAGCCGCCCTCGCCCACGTCCCACGGCTCGGCGATCAGCTTCACCTGGCTGACGATCGGGTCCTGGTGGACGAGGTCGAAGAAGGTCGCGAGCCGGTCGACGGCGTGCAGCTCGCGCGCCAGCGCGGAGGCGAGGTCGAAGCGGAAGCCGTCGACGTGCATCTCGGTGACCCAGTACCGCAGCGAGTCCATGATCAGCTGCAGCGACTGCGGCGTCCGGACGTTGAGCGTGTTCCCGGTGCCCGTGTAGTCCATGTAGTAGCGCTCGTCGCCCTCGACGAGCTTGTAGTACGTGCGGTTGTCGATCCCTCGGAACGACAGCGTCGGGCCGTTGTGGTTGCCCTCGGCCGTGTGGTTGTAGACCACGTCCAGGATGACCTCGATGCCCGCCTCGTGCAGGGCGCGGACCATGCCCTTGAACTCCTGGACGTGCTGGCCGGCGGCCGTCGCGCTGGCGTACTCGTTGTGCGGGGCGAAGAAGCCGATCGTGTTATAGCCCCAGTAGTTGCGCAGGCCCTTCTGCTGCAGGGTGTCGTCCTGCACGAACTGGTGCACCGGCAGCAGCTCGATCGCGGTGACGCCGAGGTCCTGCAGGTACTCGATGGTCGCGGGGTGCGCGACGGCGGCGTAGGTGCCGCGCAGCTCCTCCGGGATCCGTGGGTTGGTCATCGTCAGACCCTTGACGTGGGCCTCGTAGATGACCGTCTTGTTGTAGGGCGTCTTCGGCGGGCGGTCGACGCCCCAGTCGAAGTAGGGGTTGACGACGACGGACTTCGGCATGTGCGGTGCCGAGTCCTCGTCGTTGCGCTCCTTGGTCTCGAAGTCGTAGCCGAAGACCGACTGGTCCCAGTCGATCTGGCCGTCGATCGCCTTCGCGTACGGGTCGAGCAGCAGCTTGTTGGGGTTGCAGCGCAGGCCCTTCGCCGGGTCGTACGGGCCGTGGACCCGGAAGCCGTAGCGCTGGCCGGGGTGGATCCCGGGCAGGAACGCGTGCCAGACGTACCCGTCCATCTCGGGGAGGCGGATGCGCTCCTCGTTGCCGGACTCGTCGAACAGGCACAGCTCGACCTTCTCGGCGACCTCGCTGAAGATCGCGAAGTTCGTGCCGGTGCCGTCGTACGTGGCCCCGAGGGGGTAGGCACTGCCGGGCCAGACCTGGGTCATGGGTGCTTCCTTCTGCGCTGTCTCGCGGCGAGATGGCCCCCGACGGCCGGGGGCACGGGTCGTCCACCGCGATCCTCGCGGAGACGGTCGGGCGGGGCGACCGGGACCCCGTGCCCATGGCGCGAGGTCCTCAATCGTGCCCTCGATCGTGACGTTGCCGACCCCGAGGACGACGACGCCCCCCGGAGCGTGGCTGCGAGGGGCGTCGTGCGCAGGAACGGCCCGGACGCGGACCGCGTCCGGACCGGGACGGCTGCGGCGGACCACCCCTGGGGGTCGGGCGCCGCGCACGGACCGACCTCGCCCAGAAGACCTGGGTGGCGCTGGCCCGTGGCTGAACCGCTCCTGCGACCAGGGACGCTAGGGCCGCGTGAGGGCGGAGACAAGTACCCGCCGGCCTCCCCGTCCCCTCGCGCACCGGTCGGCGCAGGGAACGCACGCCCGGCGTTCTGTCACACCCCCGTCGTACCGTCGTCGGCGTGCGCGCGACCACCGACATCCGGCCGACCCAGGGCAAGTTCCGGGTCGTCAGCGAGTTCCAGCCCTCCGGCGACCAGCCGGCGGCGATCGAGGAGCTCGCCCGCCGGGTCAACGGCGGGGAGAAGGACGTCGTGCTGCTCGGCGCCACCGGCACCGGCAAGTCGGCGACGACGGCGTGGCTGATCGAGCAGGTGCAGCGGCCGACGTTGGTCATGGCGCCGAACAAGACGCTGGCCGCCCAGCTCGCGAACGAGTTCCGCGAGCTGCTGCCGGACAACGCGGTCGAGTACTTCGTCTCGTACTACGACTACTACCAGCCCGAGGCCTACGTCCCGCAGACCGACACCTACATCGAGAAGGACTCCTCGATCAACGAGGAGGTGGAGCGGCTGCGTCACTCGGCGACCCAGGCCCTGCTCACCCGGCGCGACGTCGTGGTCGTGGCGACGGTGTCGTGCATCTACGGCCTGGGCACGCCGCAGGAGTACGTCGACCGGGCACTGAAGATCTCGGTGGGGGAGGAGCGCGACCGCGACGAGCTGCTGCGCACCCTGGTCACCGAGCAGTACACCCGCAACGACCTCTCGTTCACCCGCGGCACCTTCCGCGTGCGGGGCGACACGATCGAGGTCTTCCCGGTGTACGAGGAGCTCGCCGTCCGCATCGAGATGTTCGGCGACGAGGTCGAGCGGCTGTACTACCTGCACCCGCTGACCGGTGAGGTCGTGCGCGAGGTGCGGGAGTTGTTCGTCTTCCCCGCCACCCACTACGTCGCGGGCCCGGAACGGATGGAGCGGGCCATCCGCGGCATCGAGGCCGAGCTGGAGCACCGGCTGGCCGAGCTGGAGCGGCAGGGCAAGCTGCTCGAGGCGCAGCGGCTGCGCATGCGCACGACCTACGACATCGAGATGATGCGCCAGGTCGGTTTCTGCTCCGGCATCGAGAACTACTCGCGGCACATCGACGGCCGCGCACCGGGCAGCGCGGGCAGCTGCCTGATCGACTACTTCCCCGACGACTTCCTCCTGGTCATCGACGAGTCGCACGTGACCGTGCCGCAGATCGGCGGCATGTACGAGGGCGACATGAGCCGGAAGCGGACGCTGGTCGAGCACGGCTTCCGGCTGCCGTCGGCCATGGACAACCGGCCGCTGAAGTGGGAGGAGTTCACCGACCGCATCGGCCAGACGGTCTACCTGTCGGCGACGCCGGGTCCCTACGAGCTGGGTCGCACGGGCGGCGAGTTCGTCGAGCAGGTCATCCGGCCGACCGGCCTGGTCGACCCCGAGGTCGTCATCAAGCCGACCAAGGGGCAGATCGACGACCTGGTGCACGAGATCCGGGTCCGTACCGAGAAGGACGAGCGGGTCCTGGTCACGACGCTGACCAAGAAGATGGCCGAGGACCTCACCGACTACCTGCTCGAGCTCGGGATCAAGGTCCGCTACCTGCACTCCGAGGTGGACACGCTCCGCCGGGTCGAACTGCTGCGGGAGCTGCGGCAGGGCGAGTACGACGTGCTCGTCGGCATCAACCTGCTGCGCGAGGGGCTCGACCTGCCCGAGGTGTCGCTGGTGGCGATCCTCGACGCCGACAAGGAGGGCTTCCTCCGGTCGGGCACGTCGCTGATCCAGACGATCGGCCGGGCGGCGCGCAACGTGTCCGGTCAGGTGCACATGTACGCCGACAAGGTCACCCCGTCGATGGCGCAGGCGATCGAGGAGACCAACCGCCGGCGCGAGAAGCAGATCGCCTACAACACCGAGCGTGGCGTCGACCCGCAGCCGCTGCGCAAGAAGATCGTCGACATCCTCGACGGCATCTACCGCGAGGCCGAGGATTCGGAGTCGGCGGAGCTGATCGGTGGTTCCGGCCGGCAGCAGTCCCGCGGCAAGTCCCCGGTGCCCGGGTTGTCCTCGAAGAAGGCGGCCACGACGCGGGGCAAGGCCGGCTCGATCGACGTGCAGGGCCTGCCCCGCAACGAGCTCGCGGACCTGATCACGCAGATGAACGAGCAGATGCTCGCCGCGGCACGCGAACTGCAGTTCGAGGTCGCCGCCCGGTTGCGGGACGAGCTCGCGGAGCTGAAGAAGGAGCTCCGCCAGTTCGACGCCGCGCACGCCTGAAATTCGATGCTGCGCCGGGAACACCGGCGAACCGTCGGTCGTTGGAGCCGACGAACCACACGACGTGCGGGCGATGATGGCTGCCGTGGAACGGTTCACCGTGGAGGGGAGTATCCCGCTGCGGCAGCGTCGTCAGTACGGGACCGCGTGCGGTCCCCGGCGCTGCCGGTCGGCCGTGACAGGGGCGACGGGAGAGACCTCCGGTCACTGACGTACGCCAGTTTCCGGAGGTAGTTGCTGCATGGACGTCCCCTTCTGGGTGTGGGCTGTCACGGTCGGCGCGATCGTGGGCATGCTCCTCTTCGACCTCGTCGGCCACGTGCGCACGCCGCATTCACCGACGCTCCGTGAGTCAGCGACGTGGTCGGCCGCCTACGTCGGCATCGCGATCGTCTTCGGCTTCATCGTCTGGTGGGGCTGGGGCGCAGGTTTCGCCGGCGAGTACTTCGCCGGCTACGTCACGGAGAAGAGCCTCTCGGTCGACAACCTCTTCGTCTTCGTCCTGATCATGGCCGCCTTCGGCGTACCGCGGGAGCTGCAGCAGAAGGTGCTGCTGTTCGGCATCACGTTCGCGCTCGCCCTGCGGACGGTCTTCATCGTCGTCGGCGCGGCGGCCATCGCCAACTTCAGCTGGGTCTTCTACCTGTTCGGCGCGATCCTGATCTACACCGCCTGGGTGCAGGCGCGCAGCGGCGGCCACGAGGACGAGGACGACTTCAAGGAGAACGCCGTCCTCCGGTTCGCCCGCAAGCGGCTGCGGACGACCGAGGAGTACCACTCCGACCGGATGACGGTGAAGCTGGACGGCAAGCGGTACCTCACCCCGCTGGCCATCGCGCTGATCGCGATCGGGACGGCCGACATCATCTTCGCCGTCGACTCGATCCCGGCGATCTTCGGCCTGACCCAGGAGACGTTCCTGGTGTTCACCGCGAACGCGTTCTCGCTGCTGGGCCTGCGGCAGCTGTACTTCCTCATCGACGGCCTGCTCGACCGGCTCGTCTACCTCTCCTACGGCCTCGCGGTCATCCTCGGCTTCATCGGCGTGAAGCTCGTCATCCACGCGCTGCACGAGAACGAGCTGCCGTTCATCAACGGCGGGGAGCACGTCACCGTGATCCCCGAGGTGCCCATCACGGTGTCCCTCCTGGTCATCCTCGTGACACTGCTGGTGACCACCGTGGCCAGCCTGTGGCGGGTCCGCCGCGACCGGCGCGAGCACCTGGTCGTCGAGACCGCCGCCAGCGACCCCACGGCGCTCTCGGCCGGCGGCCGGACACCGACGGAAGCCCACGGGGCAGCCACCGGGTCGCGACCGGACGGAGGAGGTAGCGTGAGCGCCGCGAACCCGGGCCGACGCGACCACTGACGATCGCGGCCGCCGGGGGGATGCGAGGAGGGGAGTATCCCCCCGCGGCAGCATCGTCATCACGAGGTCCCATGGCCTCCGGTGCTGCCGATCGCACGCTGCCGGCGTGCGGTGGGAGAGACCTCCGGTGCTGACACGGCTGGTCCCCCCGGAGGAAACGCCCGCATGGAGCTCCCCGTCTGGTTCGAGATCGCGACGTTCGTGGGGCTCACCGCTCTGCTGCTCGCCGATCTGGCCATCGTCGCCCGTCGTCCGCACGAGCCCTCGCTGAAGGAGGCAGGGCTGTGGGTGAGCTTCTACGTCAGCCTGGCGCTGGCTTTCGGCCTGCTGATGCTCGCCTTCACCAACGGGACGTACGCGACCGAGTTCTACGCGGGCTGGCTCACCGAGTACTCGCTCTCGGTGGACAACCTGTTCGTCTTCGTGATCATCATGGCCCGCTTCCAGGTCCCTCGGAAGTACCAGCAGGAAGCGCTGATGATCGGCATCATCATCGCCCTGGTCCTGCGCGGGATCTTCATCCTGCTCGGTGCCGTGGTCATCGAGCGGTTCGTGTGGGTCTTCTACATCTTCGGCGTTTTCCTCATCTACACCGCGATCAACCTGGTCCGGCACCGCGGGGAGGACGAGGACTACGAGGAGAACGCCTTCATCCGGCGGATGCGCAAGGTCCTGCCGATCACGAAGGACTACCACGGAGCCAAGATCCGGGTCACCGAGAACGGCAAGAAGATGTGGACGCCGATGATCGTGGTGATCCTGGCGCTCGGGACGACGGACCTGATCTTCGCCCTCGACAGCATCCCGGCGATCTTCGGCCTGACCCGCGAGCCGTTCATCGTCTTCACGGCCAACGTCTTCGCGCTGATGGGCCTGCGCCAGCTCTACTTCCTGCTCGGCGGCCTCCTGAAGCGGCTCGTGTACCTCTCCCTCGGCCTGGCCGTCATCCTGGCCTTCATCGGCGTCAAGCTGATCCTCGAGGCGGTGCACGAGAACCAGCTGCCGTTCGCCGGCGAGCGCGAGCCCATCGAGGCGGTGCCGCACATCCCGATCTGGCTCTCGCTCTCGATCATCCTGGGCGTCCTGGTCGTGGCGACGGTGGCCAGCCTGATGTCGACCCGCGGCGCGGGGTCACCGTCGACGAGCCGGTCGTCGACGAGGAGACGGCGAAGCAGGTGCCGACGGGCGGACCCGAGGCCGCGGCCGCGGCCGAGGCCAAGCTGGCCGAGGAGGTCGACGAGGAGACCTCCCGGCGCTGACCCGGCCCGTCAGCGGGCTCGGCTAGCGTCGCCGACATGCGGCCGACCGACCTCGCGCTCCTGCGCACTCCGGGCGTCCCGACCGTCTCCCCGGACGGCCGCATGGCCGTGGTCGCCGTGGCGCGGCTCGACCTCGACACCGATGAGTACCGCAGCCGGCTGTGGGCGGTCCCGACCGACGCCTCCGCGCCGGCCCGCCCCATCACCGAGGGGCACCGGGACAGTGCGCCCGTCTTCTCGCCGGACGGCCGCTGGCTGGCCTACCTCGGTGCCGAGCCGGGCGGCAAGCCACAGATCTGGCTCCTGCCGACGGCGGGTGGCACCCCGCGGCGGCTGACCGACCACCACCTCGGCGCCGGGGCCCCGGTCTGGTCCCCCGACTCGCGCCGGCTGGCCTACACCGCGCGGGTGCCCGAGGCGGGCCGGTACGGCACCGCCGAAGGGGTCGGCCCCGGTGCCGAGCCGCCGCGGCTGATCACGACGCTGCAGTACCGGCTCGACGACGTCGGCTTCACCCTCGACCGCCCCAGCCAGGTGTTCGTGCTCGACCTGCCGGCCGACTTCACCGACGACACGACGCCGTTGCCGTCGCCGGTGCAGGTGACCACGGGGGCCGTCGACAGCACGGACGTCACCTGGCGGCCGGACGGCGCCGAGCTGGCGTTCGTCTCGGCACTGCACGAGCGCGCCGACCGCGATCTGGTCCGCGACGTCTACGGCATCGCCCCGGACGGGTCGGGCCTGCGCCGGATCACCGGGTCGCGCGGGAGCTGCGCCGGGCCGGCGTTCGGCCCCGACGGCGGCTCGATCTACGTCACCGCCGTCCCGGACCTGGGACCGGAGGGGCTGGACTTCGTCGCCCGGCAGGCAGTGCCCTGCCGGGTCGACGCCGCGGGTGGTCGGCTGGAGCCGCTGCTCGACCCGGAGCAGCACCACCGCGGGGACACGTCACCGAGCACGGTCGTGGCCGACGGCGCGGTGCTCGTGGGGGTGCGGCGACGCGGGGCGGTCGAGCTGCTCCGCGTGCCGGTGGACGGCGGCCCGTCGGAGATCCTCGTCGAGGGACCGTTCACCGTGGGCGGCGTCGCCGCCGGCGGAGGAGTGGTCGTCGCCGTGGTGGCGCACGACCGGTCGGCCGGCGAACTGGTGGCGATCACCTCGAGCGGCCGCCGGCTGCTCACCGGGTTCGGCCGAGCGCTGGGCGCGACCGGCCGGGTGCACCGCATGGAGGAGCGCACGATCCGTGGCGCCGACGGCTATCCGGTGCACGGCTGGGTCACCGTCCCGCCCGGGCCCGGGCCGCACCCGGTGCTGCTCACCATCCACGGCGGACCGTTCGACCAGTACGGCTGGACGCTGTTCGACGAGACGCAGACCTACGTCACGGCCGGCTACGCCGTCGTGCAGTGCAACCCGCGCGGGTCGGCCGGCTACGGCGCGGCACACGGCCGGGCGGTCCGCGGCGCCTTCGGAGGTCCGGACGCGGACGACGTGACCGCCTTCCTCGACGCCGCGCTCGAGGACCCCCGCCTGGACGCCGGCCGGGTGGGCGTCATGGGCGGCTCCTACGGCGGCTACCTCACGACGGTGCTGCTGAGCCGCACGAGCCGCTTCGTCGCGGCCGTCGCCGAGCGCGGCTTCCTGGACCCGGTCAGCTTCGTCGGCTCGTCGGACATCGGGTGGATGTTCCCGGACCAGTACCTGGGCACCGATCCCGGCCGGATCGCCGAGCAGAGCGCCCTGGCGCACGCGCACCGGATCACCACGCCCACGCTGGTGGTCCACTCCGAGGAGGACTGGCGCTGCCCGGTCGAGCAGGGGCAGCGGCTCTACGTCGAGCTCAAGCGGCGCGGTGTGCCGACGGCGCTGCTGCTGTTCCCCGGCGAGGGCCACGAGCTCTCCCGCTCCGGTCGCCCCCGGCATCGGCTGGCGCGGCTGGAGCACGTGCTGCGCTGGTGGGCGCGGTGGCTGCCGAACCCGGCCAACCGCGAGGAGCGGGTCGAGGTCGAGGCGGCCCCGGGTGAGGCACCGGCCCCCGAGGAGCCCGCGGATGGCGAGCCCCTGTCCGTGCGGGCGACGCGCGTGCGCTGACCGGCCCGCGCCGGCGGCTCCCCTGGCAGGGTGGCACCGTGGTGGAGCGCCGGGTGCCGCGCTGGTCCGAACTGCGGGAGCTGGTGCGTCCGCGCCGTCCGTCCGGCGACGCGACCACCCGGCGGCTGGCGGGGGCGGCCACCGTGGAGGACCTCCGCGACATGGCCCGCCGGCGCGTTCCCCGCGCGGTGTTCGACTACACCGACGGCGCCGCCGGGGCGGAGATCAGCCTGCGCCGCTCGCGCGAGGCGTTCGAACGGGTCGAGTTCCGGCCCAGCGTGCTGCGGGACGTCTCCGCCGTCGACTCGTCCACGACCGTGCTGGGCCACCCGTCGGCGCTCCCGCTCGCCTTCGCGCCGACCGGCTTCACCCGACTCATGCACACCGAGGGGGAGATCGCGGTCGCCCGCGTGGCGGAGCGGACGGGCATCCCGCACACGCTGTCGACAATGGGGACCACGTCGATCGAGGCGCTGGCGGCCGCGGTACCGGGCGCCCGGCGGTGGTTCCAGCTCTACCTGTGGCGCGACCGGGAAGCGAGCGCCGCCCTGGTCGAGCGCGCCCGTGCGGCCGGCTACGAGGCGCTGGTGCTGACCGTGGACACCCCGGTCGCCGGGCCGCGGCTGCGCGACGTCCGCAACGGCTTCACCATCCCGCCGGCCCTCACCCTGCGGACGATGGCCAACGCCGCGCTGCATCCGCACTGGTGGATCGACCTGCTGACCACGCCGCCGCTGGAGTTCGCGTCCCTGCGGTCGTGGGGCGGCACGGTGGCCGAGCTGGTCGACCGGGTCTTCGAGCCCGCCGCCACGCTCGCCGACGTCCGGGATCTGCGGGCCGCCTGGCCGGGGCCTCTGGTCGTGAAGGGCGTCCTGACCGCCGACGACGCGCTGGCGGTCGTCGACGCCGGCGCCGACGGCGTCGTCGTGTCCGACCACGGCGGCCGCCAGCTGGACCGGTCGCCGACGCCGCTCGAGCAGCTGCCCGCCGTCGTGGCCGCGGTCGGCGACCGCGCGGAGGTCTATCTCGACGGCGGCATCCTCGACGGTGCCGACGTCGTGGCCGCCGTGGCGTTCGGGGCCCGGGCCTGCCTGATCGGGCGCGCCTACCTCTACGGGCTCATGGCCGGCGGCGAGCGCGGGGTGCAGCGGGTGGCCGACCTCCTGGCCCGGGAGATCAGTCGCACTCTGCAGTTGCTGGGGGTCGCGTCGGTCGCGGAGCTGACGCCGGACCGGGTGCGCCTCCGGCCGCGCTGAGGCATTGCCCGGGGGACCTGCGACTTCCTAGGGTGCGCCATGGACGTCGTCGAGGTCACGCCCAGCTTCGAGCAGTACGCCTACACGTTCGGCGGCGTGGCCCCGCTGCGGCGGGTGCCCCCGGGACGGCGCTGCGGGTGTGGTCCGAGGACGCCTTCAACGGGGCCCTCCGGTCGACCAAGGACCTCAGCAGCGAGAAGGTCGACCTTCGCTTCGTGAACCCGCAGACGGGGCCGTTCTGGGTGGAGGGCGCCGAGCAGGGCGACACCCTCGCGTTGCACTTCGTGGCGATGGAACCGGCGCGGGACTGGGGCGCGTCGGCCACGATCCCGTTCTTCGGCGGCCTGACCAGCACCGACCGTGTCGCCACGCTGCAGGAGCCGCTGCCCGACACCACCTGGATCTACGAGCTGGACCGGGTGCGCAACACGGTCACGTTCGCGGCGGGCCGCACCGACTTCTCCGTCGAACTGCCCGTCGAGCCGATGCTCGGCACCGTCGGGGTCGCGCCGGCCGGGGGAGAGGTGCGCAGCTCGCTGGTGCCCGAGCGGTTCGGCGGGAACATGGACACCCCGCAGATGCGCCCCGGCACGACCTGCTTCCTGGGCGTCAACGTCGAGGGCGCGCTGTTCTCCATCGGGGACGGCCACTACCGGCAGGGCGAGGGCGAGGCCTGCGGAACCGCGGTCGAGGGCGCCATGACGACGACGCTGATCGTCGACCTCATCAAGGGTGGGGCGCCGCTCTGGCCGCGGCTGGAGGACGACACGCACTGGATGACCGTGGGCTCCAGCCGGCCGATGGAGGACGCCTGGCGGATCGGGATGGTGGAGCTCGTGCGCTGGTTCGGGGAGCTCTACGGGTTGCACCCCATGGACGCGTACCAGCTGCTCTCGCAGCTCACCGAGGCGCCGATCGCCAACGTCGTGGACGCCAACTACAGCGCCGTCCTGAAGGCGCGCAAGGCGCTCCTGCCCGGGGCCACCGCCTACGGCGGCCTGCACGACGAGCTGCGCAGTCGCGCAGCGTCCCTGCTGTGACGCACCGAGAGGACCCAGTCATGGACCTGCAGCTCACCGGCTCCCGCGTGCTCGTCACCGGTGGCACCCGCGGCATCGGCCGGGCGATCGTGGAGGCGTTCGCCGACGAGGGGGCCGCGGTCGAGTTCTGCGCCCGGGACGCCGGAGAGATCGAGACGACCGAGAAGGAGCTGGCCGACCGTGGGGCGGGGGTGCGCGGCGTCCGGGTCGACGTCCGGGACGGCGCGGCCCTGCGCGGCTGGGTCGACGCGGCGGCCGGGCGGCTCGGCGGGCTCGACGCCGTCGTCGCCAACGTCAGCGCGATCGCGGTCCCGGACACCGAGGAGAACTGGTACACGAGCTTCGAGACCGACCTGATGCACACGGTGCGGTTGGCCAAGGCCGCGCTGCCCCACCTCGAGGCCAGTGGCCGCGGGTCGATCGTGGCGATCTCCAGCGTCTCCGGGCGCGAGGCGGACTTCGCGGCGGGACCCTACGCGACGATGAAGACGGCGATCCTCGGCTACGTCAAGGGGCTCGCGTACCAGCTGGCCGGCCGCGGCGTCCGCGCCAACGTCGTCTCGCCCGGCAACACGTACTTCGAGGGCGGCTTCTGGCACGGCGCCGAGCAGAACATGCCCGACCTCTACGCCTCCCAGCTCGCGCAGAACCCGACGGGACGGATGGGGACGCCGCAGGAGATGGCGCGGGCCGTCGTCTTCCTCAGCAGTCCCGTGTCGGCCTTCACGACCGGGACCCACCTCCTCGTGGACGGCGCCCTGAGCCACGGCATCCAGCTCTGACCGACGTCCTGGACTGCCGCGCCCTGGGGCGGGCGACGCTCGCCCGGCAGCAGCTGCTGGAGCGGGTGCACCGGCCGGTGGCCGCGACGCTGGAGCACCTCGTGGGGCTGCAGGCGCAGGTGCCGCGAGTCCCGCACCTCGCGCTCCGGGACCGGCTGGCCGGCTTCGAGCCGGGCGAGCTGGACGGGCTGATGACCGCGCGTGCGGTCGTCCGGACGCAGCTGGTGCGGACGACGCTCCACACGGTCACCCCGGGACCCCCGCGCCGGTCCGCTTCCTGACCGGGTACGACGACGTCGTCCTGTCGCATGCGGACCGTCCGCCCGTGGTGGCCGACGCCGATCACGTCCCGCTCCAGGGCGGCGCCGGGGGCTGGTCGTGCGCACGACGTGCGGTTGCTGACCCGCTAGCGTTCGGCCATGGCGCTCATCTATCCCGTGCTGGCCGACACCGAGGAACCCGACGACGAGTCGCCGCCGGACTTCGCGGAGCTGGCCGCGGACCTGTCCGACCAGTGGCTGGTCGAGGTCGCCGTGGGCGAGGAGGGGGACGACGCGTGCTTCGGGCCCGTCGCCGCCCGCATGGCCTGGGATCTCGCCGTCGAGATCGACGACAAGCGGCCCGACTGGACGGTGTCCGTCGTGCCGCTCTACATGGCCGAGCCGGCCGACCGGATCATCGAACTGTTCGAGGAGGACTGAGCTGCGCGGCCTGAGTTCGGCGGGGCGGCTGGCCGTCGCGCTGCCGCTGCTCGGCGCGGTCTACGTCGTCCTCGTCCTCGGCGGCGCCTGGCTGGTGGGGGAGGACCCCGACTGGGTGCGGCCCCTCCCGCCGATGCTGGCCTCGTTCGCGGCGGCGTTCGTCGTGGCGCGCTGGCACCGGCGCCGGATGGGCGGCGCGGAGCGGGTCGGGCAGTTCCGCACGGCGCTCCGCAGTGGCCGGCTGCCCGAGGACGCCGACCCGGCGGTCTGGCGGCCGTTGCTCGAGCAAGAGCAGCGCGTGGTGCGGCTGCTGTGGCGCTGGCTCGCCGGTCTCGTGGTGGTAGTCGTCGCGCTGTGGGCGCTGGTGGCCGCGGTGGGGACCTTCACGTGGTCGGCCGCCCTGATCTCCACGGGCCTGGTGCTCGCGGTCGTCGTGGTGGTGGGGGCCGTGCTCGCCCGGCAGTCCGCCCGCATGGCCGCGCTGTCCGCACAGCTGCCGGATCACCAGCCGCGGGACCGCCACTCCGCGAGGTGAGGGCGCTCGGTGCCGAGGGTGGTGTCCTTGCCGTGCCCCGGATAGACCCAGGCCTCGTCCGGGAGGACGTCGAAGAGCCGCTGCTCCACGTCGTCGATCAGGCTGGCGAAGCGCTCCGGGTCCTGCTGGGTGTTGCCGACGCCGCCGGGGAAGAGGCTGTCGCCGGTGAAGACGTGGACGCCGCCGTCGCCCTGCGCCCGGTAGACCAGCGCGATGCTGCCCGGCGTGTGACCGCGCAGGTGCACGACCTCCAGGGTGTGCGCGCCGACGGTCACGGTGTCGCCGTGCTCGACCGTCCGGTCGACGTCGACCGGGAGGTCGTCGGCGTCGGCCGCGTGCGCGACCGCCTGGGCGCCGGTCGCCCGCAGGACGTCGGGCAGCGCGCGGTGGTGGTCCCAGTGCCCGTGCGTCGTGACCACCGTGCGCAGGTCGGCGTCGCCGATCAGCCCGCGCAGCGTCTCCGGCTCGGCCGCCGCGTCGACGAGCAGCGCCTGGCCGGTGGCGGTGTCCCGCAGCAGGTAGGCGTTGTTGGCCATGTCGCTCACCGCGACCTTGGAGATGGTCAGGCCGGGGAGTTCGCGGACGTCCGGCGGGCCGCCCACCGCCACATCGCCGGTGTAGGTATCGCCAGTGTAGGTCTGGCTCATCGGGACTCCGTTCGGAAAGTGTCGGCGGTCGCCGTTACGGTCCAGAGCCATGGACGCTAGCCGAGTCGTCGGGCTGCCCGCCGTCGAGATCGCCGCGCTCGTGCGCGCCGGTGAGGTTCCGGCGGTGGACGTCGTCCGGGCGCACCTCGACCACATCGACGCGGTCGACGCGCGGGTCGGGGCCTTCCGTGTCGTCCGCCGCGAGGAGGCGCTCGCCGAGGCGCAGGCGATCGACACCGCGCTGGCCCGCTTCGCGCTGCCGCTGGCCGGGGTGCCGATCGCGGTCAAGGACAACGTCGCCGTCGCGGGGCAGGTCTGCACCGACGGCTCCCCGGCGTGCACACGAGGCCCGGAGGACAAGGACCACGCCGTCGTGGCCCGCCTGCGCCGGGCCGGCGCGGTGGTCGTCGGCATCACCCGCGTGCCGGAGCTGTGTCTCTACGCCGCCACCGACGGCCCTGGCACCGTCACCCGCAACCCCTGGGACACGGCACGGTCGGCGGCGGGGAGTTCCGGAGGGAGCGCCGCTGCCGTGGCGTCCGGCTGCGTGCCGCTGGCGCACGGCAACGACGGCATGGGTTCCTTGCGCCTGCCGGCCGCGGCCTGCGGTCTCGTCACCCTGAAGCCGGGCCGCGGCGTGGTCCCCGCCGGGATCGGACGCGACGACTGGTCGGGCATGGCGGAGAACGGTGCGCTCGCGACCACCGTCGGCGACCTCGCCGTCGCCCACGCGGTGATGGCGGGGGAGGAACCCGGCCCGCTGCCCGACCCCGGCCGCCCGCTGCGGGTCGCGGTGTCGACGCGCTCACCCCTGCGCGGCGTCCGTGCCGACCGGGAGGCTCTGGCGGCGGTCGACCGCACCGTGGCGGTTCTCGTCGACGCGGGTCACACCGTCGTCCGGCGCGACCCCCCGATCGGGGACGCCACAGGGGCGGCCGCCATCGCGCGCTGGCTCGCTGGCGCCCACGACGACGCCGAGCACCTCGGCATCGACCCGGCCGACCTCCAGCCGCGCACCCGCACCCATGCCCGGCTCGGCCGGATGATCCGCCGGGCCGGGCTGATCCGCCCCCGCACCCAGGAACGCTTTCGCGACCGGATGACCGCCTTCTTCGGCGACGACGTCGACCTGCTCCTCAGCCCGATCACGGCCGGCCCGCCCCTGCCTGCGCGGCCGTGGCACGAGCGGTCCTGGGCGGCCAACATGGCGGCGAACATGCGCTGGGCGCCGTGGGGTGCGGCGTGGAACTACGCGGGCCTCCCGGCGACCGTGCTGCCGGCCGGCACGCGGCCGGAGGGGCTTCCTCTCTCGGTCCAGTTCGTCGGCCCCCGGGGGCCGAAGGACGACTACTCTGGCTGGCCGGAGAGCTGGAACGCCGCCACCCCTGGCGTCGCTACGCGCCCGTGTTCGACCCCACCGCTTCCTCGGCCGCCTCGGCCGCGTGACCCGTCGCGCCTCGTCACGGCGCGCCGCGCGGCACGAGTGACGGGCGCGACACCGGGGCACGCCGGGGGGCAGGGAACAGCACTCCGGTCCGGGGCCTTGGCCTCGATCGATGCATCTGATTTCAGCGACTGACAGGGATCACATGGACCGCCTCGTCGTCCGCGGCGCCCGCGAGCACAACCTCAAGGACGTCCACCTCGACCTGCCGCGCGACGCCCTCATCGTCTTCACCGGGCTGTCGGGGTCGGGCAAGTCGAGCCTGGCCTTCGACACGATCTTCGCCGAGGGCCAGCGCCGCTACGTCGAGTCGCTCTCGGCCTACGCCCGCCAGTTCCTGGGGCAGATGGACAAGCCCGACGTCGACTTCATCGAGGGACTGTCCCCGGCCGTCTCGATCGACCAGAAGTCGACCAACCGCAACCCGCGGTCGACGGTCGGCACGATCACCGAGGTCTACGACTACCTCCGCCTCCTGTACGCCCGCGCGGGTCAGCCGCACTGCCCCAACTGCGGCAAGCCGATCTCCCGGCAGACGCCGCAGCAGATCGTGGACCAGGTGCTGGGCATGGAGGAGGGCACCCGGTTCCAGGTGCTCGCCCCCGTCGTCCGCGCGCGCAAGGGCGAGTACGTCGACCTGTTCAGCTCGCTGCAGACCCAGGGCTTCTCCCGCGTGCGGGTCGACGGGGTGGTGCACCCGCTGACCGAGCCGCCGAAGCTGAAGAAGCAGGAGAAGCACACGATCGAGGTGATCGTCGACCGGCTGACGGTCAAGGAGAGCGCCAAGCGCCGGCTCACCGACTCGGTCGAGACCGCGCTCGGGCTGGCCGGCGGCCTGGTGGTGCTCGACTTCGTCGACCTGGCGGAGGACGACCCCCACCGGGAGCGCACCTTCTCCGAGCACCTTGCGTGCGTCGACGACGGGCTGTCGTTCGAGGCCCTCGAGCCGCGGTCGTTCTCGTTCAACTCGCCGTTCGGCGCGTGTCCCGAGTGCACCGGCATCGGCACCCGCAAGGAGGTCGACCCGGAGCTCGTCGTCCCCGACCCCGAGAAGTCGCTCGCGCAGGGCGCGATCGCGCCGTGGTCGACGTCCATGAGCAACGAGTACTTCACCCGGTTGCTGACAGGGCTCGGCGCCCAGCTCGGCTTCTCGATGGACGAGCCCTGGGAGCGGCTGCCGGCTCGTGCGCAGAAGGCGATCCTGCACGGCTCGCCGGACCAGGTGCACGTCCGCTACAAGAACCGCTACGGCCGCGAGCGCAGCTACTACGCGGCGTTCGAGGGCGTGCTGCCGTTCCTCGAGCGGCGGCACGAGGACACCGACAGCGAGTACATGAAGGACAAGTACGAGGGCTACATGCGCGACGTGCCCTGTCCCGTGTGCCACGGCACCCGGCTCAAGCCGGAGATCCTCGCGGTCAAGCTCAACGGTCGCTCGATCGCCGACGTCACCGGACTGTCCATCGGCGACGCCTCCGAGTGGCTCGACGCACTGGAGCTGGGGGAGCGGGAGCGGGCCATCGCCGACCGGGTGCTCAAGGAGATCCAGGCCCGGCTGTCGTTCCTCGTCGACGTGGGCCTGGACTACCTGTCGCTCGATCGCCCGGCCGCGACGCTCGCCGGTGGCGAGGCGCAGCGCATCCGGCTGGCCACGCAGATCGGGTCCGGTCTGGTCGGCGTCCTGTACGTGCTGGACGAGCCGTCGATCGGGCTGCACCAGCGGGACAACACCCGGCTGATCGAGACCCTGGTGCGGCTGCGCGACATGGGCAACACGCTCATCGTCGTCGAGCACGACGAGGACACGATCAAGGTCGCCGACTGGATCGTCGACATCGGTCCGGGGGCCGGCGAGCACGGCGGCGAGATCGTCGTCAGCGGTTCGCTCAAGGACCTCAAGGCCAGCGAGCGGTCCCTGACCGGGCAGTACCTCTCCGGTCGCAGGGCGATCGAGATCCCGAAGGACCGGCGCGAGCCGACGCCGGGCCGCGAGCTGGTGGTCAAGGGCGCCCGCGAGCACAACCTCAAGGGCGTCGACGTGACGTTCCCGCTCGGCATGCTCGTCGCGGTCACGGGGGTCTCCGGCTCGGGCAAGTCGAGCCTGGTCAACGACATCCTCTACACCGTCCTGGCCAACGAGCTGAACCGCGCCCGCATGGTCCCCGGCCGGCACCGGACGGTGACCGGGCTCGAGCACCTGGACAAGGTGGTGCACGTCGACCAGTCACCGATCGGCCGCACGCCGCGGTCGAACCCGGCGACCTACACCGGGGTGTGGGACCACGTCCGCAAGCTGTTCGCCAGCACGACCGAGGCGAAGATGCGCGGCTACCTGCCGGGCCGGTTCTCGTTCAACGTCAAGGGCGGGCGGTGCGAGGCGTGCTCCGGTGACGGCACGCTCAAGATCGAGATGAACTTCCTGCCGGACGTCTACGTCCCATGCGAGGTATGCAAGGGCGCCCGGTTCAACCGGGAGACCCTCGAGGTGCACTACAAGGGCAAGACGGTCGCCGAGGTCCTCGACATGCCGATCGAGGAGGCGGCGGACTTCTTCGCCGCCATCCCGGCGATCGCCCGCTACCTGCGCACGCTCACCGAGGTGGGGCTCGGGTACGTCCGGCTCGGGCAGCCGGCGACCACGCTGTCCGGTGGTGAGGCGCAGCGGGTGAAGCTCGCCAGCGAGCTGCAGAAGCGCTCCAACGGGCGCAGCATCTACGTGCTCGACGAGCCGACGACGGGGCTGCACTTCGAGGACATCCGCAAGTTGCTGCAGGTCCTGCAGGGACTGGTCGACAAGGGCAACTCGGTCATCGTCATCGAGCACAACCTCGACGTGATCAAGAGCGCCGACTGGCTGATCGACATGGGTCCCGAAGGCGGCTTCCGCGGTGGCACGGTCGTAGCCGAGGGGCCGCCGGAGTTCATCGCCACCGTGCCGGAGAGCCACACCGGCCGGTACCTGGCGACGATCCTCGACCCGGACGCCGTCGCGGCGGCGGGCGCACCCAAGAAGCGGAGCCGCAAGAAGGCCAGCTGATCCGCCGTCACCGCCGGACGCCGTACACGGTGAGGCGGTGGTCGACGACGTCGATCAGCGCGGCGCCGTCCGGGTGGGGCACCTGCCCCGTGCGGACGGCGTCGGCCACGTGCGCGGCGGCGATCCCCGACTCGACCTTCCCCGCTGCTCGCCACATCGCCCCGCGGCGGATGCGGCCGCGGGCGTGGAGCCGGACGACCCAGGTGCGGTGCGACGCGCCCGCCAGCGCACCGATGCCCTTCCGGATCGCTGGGAAGAGTCCGAGGAGACCGCCGTAGCCGCCGACCTCGCCGAGGGTGTCCGTCCAGTACTCGAGCTCCGCGGCCTCCACGCCGATGTGCCCGGGAGGTTCACCCCGCTCCGCGCACGGCTCGGGAGCCAGCGCAGGACCGAGCCGCTGCTGGAGCTCGGGGCACGGTCGGCCGGCAGTGGGGTCGAGCGTGGCGAAGCGGTCACGTCGCACCCGGACGGTCCACCTGCACCCCCACGGATCCACGACCGATGTCCGACGTCCGCTCGCCACGGGGACATCCTGGAGCGCCGGCGTCGCCCGGGCGCCGGTTGTCCACAGGCGCCCTGAGCTGCGCACATCCCCTTGACCGGCCAGGTGTTCGAACGTATGATCGAACACATGGAGACGGCGGCGCCCGACGAGTGGTACGCCGAGGCGTGCCGCCGCGCTCGCGCACACCGCCGCCGGAGATCCGCGGAGCGCGCCTCGACGGAGTGGCCGGAGTTCGCCCCGCCGGTGGCCCGCGCCGACGGGGTGCTGGGGGAGATCCAGGACTGCGACCGGGAGATCGCCCGGCTGACCGCGGTCCGGGCGCGCAAGGTGGCCGAGTTCGCCGCCACCCGGCCGGCGTCGGCCGACCGGGCGCAGGGCGAGCCCGGGGCGATGAGCCCCGACCGATGGGCGGCGCGGGCTGAGATCCTGCGGGACGTCAGCGAATGGGCCGGCCAGGAACTGGTGGTCGCCCTGTCCCTGTCCCAGCAGGCCGCCGACGGGCTGCTGGAGCGATCGCTGACCCTGGTGCACCGGCTGCCGGGTACCCACGCCGCGCTGCAGGCAGGGGCGCTGCACCCGGGGCACCTGTGGGCGCTGCTGGACAAGGTCGCCCCGATCGAGGACGACACCATCCGGGCCGAGGTGGAGGCCGAACTGCTGCGCTGGATGCACGGCCGGGTCACCTCCCCGGGCCAGCTGGCCGACAAGGCCCGCCGGGTGGTGCTGCAACGCGACGCCCGCGCCGCCGCTCGCAACCTGGAGAAGGCCATCCGGGACCGTGGGGTGCACCTCGCGGCGGGCCGCACCGACGGCATGGCCGCGGTCACCCTCCTGCTGACCACACCCGAGGCCCGGGCGTTCGTGCAGGCGCTGGGTCAGTGCGCCGACGCGCTCGACGACGACCCCGACGCGCCCCCGCGCACCCGGAGCCAGAAGATGGCCGACTGCGCGATGGACCTGGTGCTGCGGCCCGGCGAAACTAATCTGCCGCTGGTGCAGATCCTGCTGCACGTCGTGGCCTCGGTCGGCACCCTGGCCGGCGGCGACCAGCCCGGCGAGATCGACGGCACCGTCGTCCCCGCCGAGATGATCCGCGAGCTCGTCCGTGCCCTCGGCCCGCGGGGCGCAGCACCCTCCGGCCCCGCCCCCGCCGGCGACGAGAGCGACGGCGCGGAGAGCGACGGCGACGAGAGCGACGGCGAGGAGAGCGACGGCGCCAATACCGCTCAGGGGTCCGGACCCGCGTGGGAGCAGTTCGAGGGCGAGCTGCTCGCCGCGTGGGAAGCCGAGGTCCTCACCCGCCAGCTGGCGCATCCGGCGGCACGTGACCCCGACTTCCTCACCTACGACCCGCTCGACCGTCCTCCGCAGCCGCACGGAGAGCCGACGCCGCCCCGACCTGACACCGGCGGGTGGTGGGCGACCGCCGACCGGGCCGTGGACGACGCCGGCGTGGCGGTCCTGCGCGCCCACGAGGCGCTCACGCGGGCCGGTCAGCTGGTCCGCGCGGCACGCGCTGCGGACGCCGGCGACGAGTCGGAGTGGCGGGACGGTCCGGGTGGACGCGTCACCGCCGCCGAGGACGCCGTGACCGCCCTCCGGGTGACGACCGACGAGCGGCGCGCCTGGCTGGCCGACCTGCTCGCCGCCACGGGTGGCGGGGGTCTGGTCGAGCGGCCGCGGATCCTGCTCACCGACGCGCTGACCGGTGCCCTGGTCGCGCTCACCGACCTGCCGGCGATGCGCCGGGCGGCGGCGAACGGTGCGGCTCTCGGGCCGCCAGGTCCGACCGGCGGTTACCGGCCGTCCGCGCCGCTCGACCGCTGGGTCCGCGCCCGGGACCGGCGATGTCGCTTCCCCGGCTGCCGTCGCCGTGTGCCTCGCGGCGGGGAGCTGGACCACGACCGTCGGTACCCGGACGGGCCGACGAGTGCCCGGAATCTCGCCGGCTACTGCACCGGCCACCACCGGGGCAAGCACCAGGCGCCCGGATGGCGGCACGCGCTCGCGCCCGACGGCGCCCTGACCGTCACCACGCCCACCGGTTTGACCGCGGTCACCACGCCTCCCCCGTACTGACCTGTCCGGGCGAGACGCTGGACCTTGCTGCGCGGCAGGGTCCTACGGTCCCGGCCATGGACAGGCTCAGCGTGGGTGAACTCGCCCGCGAGGTCGGGCTCACCGCCCAGGCGCTACGGCACCACGACCGCACGCGCCCGGCTCATCGCCCGGCTCCGCGGCGCCGGGGTCCCGCTCGACGCCGTCCGCACGTGGCTGGCCGCCGACGGCGAGCAGGAGGTCGCCGCCCGGCTTCTCGCCGGCTCCTCGCGAGGCGATCGCCCGCGCACACGCGGTGGCCGGACGAACGGCGGAAGCGGAAGAGGCGATCCGCCGCGCGAGGTACGTCGTCATCGCCGACGACGAGGACCGGGAGCTGCTCGAGTCCGACCTGGCGACGATCGCGGTGTAGCCGGGCGGCGATCGGCCATCCGCACGACGGTGATCCGCACGGCCCGAGGGCGCAGCGGCGGTCGAGAGAACTGCGGGGACAGGCGTGACGGGCGAGCCGGGACGCCCGGCATCGTGTCGGAGCCCCGACCTAGTCTGGAGCCATGGCCGACCCGTCCACGTACCGCCCGGCGGTCGGCAGCATCCCCGAGTCACCCGGCGTGTACCGGTTCCGCGACGCGAGCGGCCGCGTCATCTACGTCGGCAAGGCCAAGAGCCTGCGCCAGCGGTTGAACAGCTACTTCGCCGACGTCGCCGGCCTGCACCCGCGCACCCGCCAGATGGTGACGACCGCGGCGAGCGTCGACTGGACCGTCGTCGGCACCGAGGTCGAGGCCCTCCAGCTCGAGTACAACTGGATCAAGGAGTTCGACCCGCGCTTCAACGTCCGGTACCGGGACGACAAGAGCTATCCCAGCCTCGCGGTCACGCTGAACGAGGAGTACCCGCGGCTGCAGGTGATGCGCGGGCCGAAGAAGAAGGGCGTCCGCTACTTCGGGCCCTACGCCCACGCCTGGGCGATCCGCGAGACCCTCGACACCCTGACCCGCGTGTTCCCGGCACGGACCTGCTCCAACGGCGTCTTCAAGCGGGCCGGCCAGATCGGCCGGCCCTGCCTGCTGGGGTACATCGGCAAGTGCGCGGCTCCGTGCGTGGGCCGGGTCAGCGCCGACGAGCACCGGCGCATCGTCGACGACTTCGTCGACTTCATGGCCGGGCGCACCGACCTGATGGTCAAGCGCCTCGAGCGGGAGATGGCGCAGGCCGCCGAGGCGATGGAGTACGAGAAGGCCGCCCGCCTCCGCGACGACCTCGGCGCCCTCAAGCGCGCCATGGAGAAGCAGGCCGTCGTCCTCGGCAACGGCACCGACGCCGACGTCATCGCCTTCGCGCAGGACGAGCTCGAGGCCGCCGTCCAGGTGTTCCACGTCCGCGGCGGCCGGGTGCGCGGGCAGCGCGGCTGGATCGTCGACAAGGTCGAGGCCGTCACGACCGGCGAACTGGTCGAGCAGTTCCTGCTGCAGGTCTACGGCGGCGTCGACGAGCAGACCGGCGCCACCGAGGCCGGGGAGACGGTGCCCAAGGAGGTGCTCGTCCCCGAGCTGCCCGACGACGCCGACGTCTACGAGGAGCTGCTCAGCGAGCTGCGCGGCAGCCGGGTCAGCCTCCGCGTGCCCCAGCGGGGCGACAAGCGCAACCTCATGGAGACCGTCGAGCGCAACGCCAAGGAGGCCTTCGCCCGGCACCGGGTGAAGCGCGCCAGCGACCTCACGGCGCGCAGCCTCGCGCTGAGCGAACTGCAGGAGGCGCTCGAGCTGCCCGACGCGCCGCTGCGCATCGAGTGCATCGACATCAGCCATGTCCAGGGCACCAACGTGGTCGCCAGCATGGTCGTCTTCGAGGACGGCCTGGCGAAGAAGTCCGACTACCGGCGGTTCAGCGTCACCTCCGCCACCGACGACACCGCCGCCATGGCCGAGGTCGTCCGCCGCCGGTTCGCCCGCCACCTCAAGGAGGAGCAGGACCGGCGCGACGAGCAGGGGATCGCGGCCGAGGAGGGGCGACCCAGGCGGTTCGCCTACCCGCCCAACCTGCTCGTCGTCGACGGCGGCGCTCCCCAGGTGGCCGCGGCCGGCCGCTCGCTCGACGAGCTGGGCATCGTGGACGTCGCCGTCTGCGGCCTGGCCAAGCGCATGGAGGAGGTCTGGCTGCCCGGCGAGAGCGACCCGGTGATCCTGCCGCGCACGTCGGAGGCCCTCTACCTGCTGCAGCGGGTCCGCGACGAGGCCCACCGCTTCGCGATCACCTACCACCGGCAGAAGCGGTCGACGAGCATGCTCGTCTCGATGCTGGACGACGTCCCCGGTCTCGGGGAGTCGCGACGGAAGGCGCTGATGAAGCAGTTCGGCTCGCTCAAGCGGCTCCGTGCCGCCACCGTCGAGGAGCTCATGGCGGTGCCGGGCATCGGCCGGCGGACGGCCGAGGCGGTCCAGGCCGCGATCGCCGAGCCGGCCGAGTCGGTGACCGCGCCGAGCGGCCCCGGGGAGCGCGGCGAACCGACCCCGGGCGCGGGCACGACCGCCGAGGTCGGCAGGGTGGCCTCGTGAGCACCGACACCGGCCAGGGGCATCCCGCAGGCCCGCAGAGCGACGTCCCCCCGGCGCTGGACCCGGCGACCACCGAGACCCCGCCGCTGGACGTCGTGGTGGTCACCGGGCTGTCCGGGGCGGGCAAGCTCAGCGCCGGCCGGGTGCTCGAGGACCTCGGCTGGTTCGTCGTCGACAACCTGCCGCCGGCGCTGCTGCTGCCGATGGTGCGGCTCGGCGCCCGCGGCGACCTGCGCCGGTTCGCCGCGGTCGTCGACGTCCGCAGTCGCGCGTTCTCCAGCGACCTGCAGGAGGCGATCCGCATCCTGGCCGAGGCCGGCCACCGTCCGCGGGTCGTCTATGTGCACGCCCGCGACGAGGTGCTGGTGCGGCGCTACGAGTCCAACCGGCGCGAGCACCCTCTGCAGGGCAGCGGCACGCTCATCGACGGCATCTCCGCCGAGCGCGCCCTCCTGACCGGCATCGCCGGCGAGGCCGACCTGTGGGTCGACACCAGCGACCTGAACGTCCACCAGCTGCGCGCCACCCTCGAGAACGCCTTCGCCCGCGACGGGCAGACCCCGCCGCTCACGGCGACCGTCATGAGCTTCGGCTTCAAGTACGGCCTGCCACTGGACGCCGACCTGGTCGTCGACGCCCGGTTCCTGCCGAACCCGCACTGGATCCCGGAGCTGCGCCCGCACACCGGGCAGGACGCCGACGTGCGCGACTACGTCCTGGGCCAGCCGCACGCCGCGGACTTCCTCGACCGCTACGTCGACGTCCTCCGGCTGCTCATCCCCGGCTACCGCCGCGAGGGCAAGCGCTACCTGACCCTCGCCGTCGGGTGCACGGGCGGCAAGCACCGCAGCGTGGCCATCGCCGAGGAGTTCGCCCGGCGGCTGCAGGCCGAGGGCGTGGCCGCCGCCGCGCGGCACCGAGACCTGGGTCGCGAGTAGTGCAGCGGGCCGACACCCGGGTCGGTACCACCCGGGTAGTGGCGTTCGGGGGCGGGCACGGGCTGGCCGCGGCGCTCGCGGCGTGGCGCCGCGTCACCTCCGAGCTGACCGCCGTCGTCACGGTGGCCGACGACGGCGGCTCGTCGGGCCGCATCCGGCGCGAGATGCCCGTGCTGCCGCCCGGGGACCTCCGCATGGCGCTGGCCGCACTGGCGGGCGACGGGGTGCGCGGACCGGACCTGGCGGCGCTGCTCCAGCACCGCCTCGGAGGCGCCGGCGCCCTCGCCGGGCATCCCGTCGGCAACCTCGTCCTCACCGGGCTGACCGAGATGCACGGCGGCGACACCGTCCGAGCTCTCGACGAGCTGGCCGACCTGCTGGACTGCTGCGGACGGGTGCTGCCGATGGCCGACGTCCCGCTGGATCTCGTCGCCCGGGTGGAGAGCACCGACCCCGACGATCCCGAGCGCGCCCGGACCATCCGCGGGCAGGTCGCCATCGCCACGACACCCGGTCACGTCCGCGAGATCCTCGTCTCACCACCGGACCCTCCGGTGAACCAGGCGGTGCTCGATGCCATCGCCGCGGCGGACGTGGTCTCGCTGGGTCCCGGTTCCTGGTACACCTCTGTACTGCCGCACCTCCTCGTGCCGAAACTGCGCGCCGCCCTGGTCGACGCGCAGGCCAGGGTGGTCGTGGTGCTGAACCTGGAGCCGCAGCCAGGGGAGACCGACGGGTTCTCACCGGAGGAGCATCTGAGCGTGTTGCAGGCGCACCTGTCCGGAGTGGCGTTGCACACCGTGATCGCCGATGCTGATTCGGTGGTTGACCGCCGTGGTCTCCTGTCTGCGGTACGTGAGTTCGGCGCCGAGCTCGTGCTGGCACCGGTGGCCGAGCAAGGCGGCGCGCCACGGCACGATCCCGAGCGTCTGTCCGCCGTGCTGGCCGGCGTCGTCGCCGGAGTGGTCGGTCCGCGGTGAAGGAGTACGGGTGTCCGATCGGGTATCGGAGCTGACGACGGCAGCCGGCTGACCGCGCTGCCGTCGGTACGAGGGGGAAAGGGAAGCCGCACATGGCGATGACCGCAATGGTCAAGGACGAGCTCTCACGCGTGGAGTGCACGAAGACCTCCGAGCGCAAGGCGGAGGTCACGGCGCTGCTGCGCTTCTCGGGCGGCCTGCACATCGTGGGCGGCCGGGTGGTCATCGAGGCCGAGCTCGACACCGGCTCGGTCGCCAGACGCCTGCGCCGCGACATCAGCGAGGTCTACGGCTACACCAGCGGGGTGAGCGTGCTCGCCGGCGGGAACATCCGCCGCGGCGTGCGCTACCTCGTCCGCATCGCCAAGCACGGCGAGGGACTGGCCCGGCAGACGGGGCTGGTCGACCAGCGGGGCCGGCCCGTCCGCGGGCTGCCCCCGGCGGTCGTGTCCGGCGGGATCAACGACGCCGAGGCGGCCTGGCGCGGTGCCTTCCTCGCCCACGGCTCGCTCACCGAGCCCGGCCGGTCCTCCTCGCTGGAGGTCACCTGCCCCGGCCCGGAGGCCGCGATGGCGCTCGTCGGGGCCGCACGACGGCTCGGCATCCCCGCGAAGGCCCGCGAGGTGCGGGGAGCCGACCGGGTGGTCATCCGGGACGGCGACGCGATCAGCGCCCTGCTGACGCGCATGGGGGCGCACGACGCCGTCCTGGCCTGGGAGGAGCGGCGGATGCGCCGCGAGGTCCGGGCCACCGCCAACCGGCTCGCGAACTTCGACGACGCCAACCTGCGCCGCTCGGCCCGCGCGGCCGTCGCGGCCAGCGCCCGCGTCGAGCGCGCGCTGGAGATCCTGGCCAACGACGCCCCCGAGCACCTGCTCGTCGCCGGGCGGCTGCGTCTGGAGTACGGCCAGGCCTCGCTCGAGGAGCTCGGTCAGCGCGCCGATCCGCCGATGACCAAGGACGCCGTGGCCGGCCGCATACGGCGTCTCCTGGCCATGGCGGACAAGCGCGCGAAGGACCTCGGGATCCCCGACACAGAATCCGTCGTCACCGACGACATGCTGGCTCAGTGAGGTCGCCGCGCGGCAGATAGGGTTTCGCGTGAGCGAGGCCGCATCCCCGACGCGCGGCCCCCGAGCAACGTGGAGGCTCCAGTGACGGTCCGGGTGGGCATCAACGGCTTCGGCCGCATCGGGCGGAACTTCTGGCGTGCCGCGGCCGCCAGCGGCCAGGACATCGAGATCGTTGCGGTCAACGACCTGACCAGCAACGAGGCCCTGGCGCACCTGCTCAAGTACGACAGCATCCTCGGCGTCCTCGCCGAGGACGTCGCCGCCGACGGCGAAGGCATCAAGATCGGCGGCACCACGATGAAGGTGCTGTCGGAGCGCGACCCCGCCGCGCTCCCGTGGGGCGACCTCGGCGTAGACGTCGTCGTCGAGTCGACCGGCTTCTTCACCAAGGCCGCGGACGCGCGCAAGCACGTCGACGCCGGCGGCGCGAAGAAGGTCATCATCTCCGCACCGGCCACCGACGACGACATCACGATCGTCATGGGCGTCAACGACAACCTGTACGACGGCTCGCAGACGGTCATCAGCAACGCGTCCTGCACCACCAACTGCCTGGCCCCGCTGGCCAAGGTCCTCAACGACGCGTTCGGCATCGAGCGCGGCCTGATGACGACGATCCACGCCTACACGGCCGACCAGAACCTGCAGGACGGGCCGCACAAGGACCTCCGCCGCGCCCGCGCCGCCGCGCTGAACATGGTGCCGACCTCCACCGGCGCCGCGAAGGCGATCGGTCTGGTGCTGCCCGAGCTCAAGGGCAAGCTCGACGGCTACGCGATCCGCGTCCCGGTGCCCACCGGCTCGGCGACCGACCTCACCGTCCAGCTGACCCGCGAGGCGTCGGCCGACGAGATCGACCAGGCCTACCGCGAGGCCGCCGCCGGTCCGCTCGGCAAGTACCTCACCTACACCGACGCGCCGATCGTCTCCTCCGACATCGTCACCGACCCGGCGTCCTGCATCTACGACGCCAAGCTGACCAAGGTGTTCGGCCCGATGGCCAAGGTGCTCGGCTGGTACGACAACGAGTGGGGCTACTCCAACCGCCTCGTCGACTGCGTCTCGATGGTCGGCAAGTCCCTCTGATGCGGTCCCTCGACGACCTGCTCGCCGAGGGGGTCTCGGGTCGGCGCGTGCTCCTGCGCGCCGACCTGAACGTCCCCCTGGACAAGAGCACGCGCGAGATCACCGACGACGGCCGCATCCGGGCGAGCCTGCCCACCGTGCAGGCCCTGCGCGAGGCCGGGGCACGGGTACTGGTCGCCGCGCACCTCGGCCGCCCCAAGGGCGCGCCGGACCCGCAGTTCTCCCTGGCGCCGGTCGCGGCGCGCCTCGGTGAGCTGCTGGGCGCGCCGGTGCCGCTCGCGGCCGACGTCGCCAGGGACGACGCGTCCGCCCGGGCGGCCGCGCTCGGCGACGGCGACGTCCTGCTGCTGGAGAACGTGCGCTTCGAGGCCGCCGAGACGTCCAAGGACGACGCCGAGCGCGGAGAGCTGGCCGACCGGTTCGCCGCCCTCGCCGACGTCTACGTCGACGACGCGTTCGGCGCCGTCCACCGCAAGCATGCGTCGGTGTTCGACGTGGCCGAGCGGCTCCCGCACTACGCCGGCCGGCTGGTCGCCCGCGAGCTCGACGTCCTGCGCCGGCTGACCACCGAGCCCGAGCGGCCCTACGTCGTGGTCCTGGGCGGGTCCAAGGTCAGCGACAAGCTGGCCGTGATCGAGGCACTGCTGCCGAAGGTCGACCGGCTGCTGGTCGGGGGCGGCATGTGCTTCACCTTCCTGTCCGCGCAGGGCCACGGCGTCGGGAAGTCGCTGCTGGAGGCCGACCAGGTCGATACCTGCCGGCGGCTGCTGGCCGAGGCCGGCGACCGCATCGTCCTGCCGGTCGACGTCGTCTGCGCCC
Source organism: Blastococcus sp. PRF04-17 (assembly GCF_023016265.1). Taxonomy (GTDB): domain Bacteria; phylum Actinomycetota; class Actinomycetes; order Mycobacteriales; family Geodermatophilaceae; genus Blastococcus_B. Next base: position 310,640 of record NZ_CP095412.1, read on the forward strand.
CGGAATTCGCCGCCGACGCGCCGACGGCGACGGTAGCGGTGGACCGGATCCCCGACGACCAGATGGGCCTGGACGTCGGCCCGCGCACGGTCGAGCTCTTCGGCACCGAGCTGGGCGACGCACGCACGGTGTTCTGGAACGGCCCCATGGGCGTCTTCGAGCTGGCCCCCTTCCAGGAGGGCACCCGCGGGGTGGCGGCCGCGGTCGCCGCCGTCGACGGGCTCTCGGTGGTGGGCGGTGGGGACTCCGCCGCCGCCGTCCGCCAGCTGGGGCTCGACGAGGGCGCCTACGGGCACATCAGCACCGGTGGCGGCGCCTCCCTCGAGTACCTCGAGGGCCGGGAGCTCCCGGGCCTCGCCGTCCTCGCCGACTGATCAGGGGCTGACATGGCACGCAAGCAGCAGGCCGCACCGCGCCGCGGCGCCTTCCAGGGCGGCGACCGCCGCACGCTGATCGCCGGCAACTGGAAGATGCACATGACGCACCTCGAGGCGATCGGCCTGGTGCAGAAGCTGGTCTTCACGGTTCCCGACACCGTGCTCGACGTCGCCGAGGTGGTCGTCCTGCCGCCGTTCACCGCGCTGCGCAGCGTCCAGACCCTCGTCAGCGGCGACAAGCTGACCCTCGGGTACGGCGCCCAGGACCTCTCGGTCCAGGACTCCGGCGCCTACACCGGTGAGATCAGCGGCGGGATGCTCGCGGCACTGGCCTGCGAGTACGTCACCGTCGGCCACTCCGAGCGCCGGCAGCACCACGCCGAGGACGACGCCGTGGTCGCCGTCAAGGCGCAGGCGGCACTGCGGCACGGCCTCACGCCGATCGTGTGCGTGGGAGAGGGGCTCGACGTCCGCAAGGCCGGTGAGCACGTCTCCTACTGCACGACGCAGGTGGACGCGTCGCTCGACGGCCTCACCGCCGAGCAGATCGCCTCGCTGGTGATCGCCTACGAGCCGGTGTGGGCCATCGGCACCGGCGAGGTGGCCACGCCCGACGACGCGCAGGAGGTCTGCGGCGCACTCCGGTCACGGCTCGCCGAGCGTCACGGTACGGAGACGGCCGACTCCGTACGTATCCTCTACGGCGGGTCGGTGAAGGCCGCGAACACGGCCGGGATCCTGGCCGGGCCGGACGTCGACGGTGCGCTCGTCGGAGGTGCCAGCCTGGACGCCGACGAGTTCGCACAGATCTGTCGGATCGCCGCCGACGGCAGCTGACCGCCGCTGCCGCCGCCGGCCGCACAACCGGGGGCGGAACAGCAGGCTGTGGAGAAGACGCTCGAACGGCTCGACCACCGGCTCCCGTCCTGGGCGCGGGGGTGGTGGCCCCGACGACGGATCATCGCGGCCGGCGCGGTCGTGGTCCTCGTCGTCGTCGTGGCGGTCAGCTGCCTCGGCGGCTCGGGCGGGCGGGCCGACGTCCCGGTCGTCGAGGGCGAGCCGAACGCGGCCGTGGACGGCGTCCGCGCGCCGTCGGACCGGACCGGCGGCACGCTGCGCGTCGTCACCGGTCAGATCGACAGCCTCGATCCGCAACGCTCGTACCTCCCCGGCGTGTGGAACCTCATGCGGCTCTACACCCGCACGCTGGTCACCTACAGCACCGAGCCAGGAGCCACCGGCACCCTGGTCCCCGACCTGGCCACCGACCTCGGCACGGTGTCGGAGGACGGGCGCAGCTGGTCGTTCACCCTGCGCGAGAACGTCCGGTTCGAGAACGGCCGGCCGATCACCGCGCAGGACGTGAAGTACGGCATCCAGCGCTCGTTCGCCTCCGACGTCATCGTCGGCGGGCCGACGTACGTGGTGGACCTGTTCGACGACCCGGGCAACCCCTATCCGGGGCCGTACTCCCGCGAGGAGGACGACCCGGAGCTCACATCCATCGAGACCCCTGACGAGCGCACCATCGTCTTCCGGCTGCGCGCTCCTCAGCCCGATCTGCCCTACGTGCTGGCGCTGCCCTCGAGCAGCCCGGTGCCGGCCGAGGCCGACACCGGCGGCAGCTACGGCGCCGACCCGGTGTCGTCGGGGCCCTACGCGATCACGTCGGTGGATCCGGCCGCCGGGATCCTGCTCGACCGCAACCCCCAGTGGGACCCGGCGACCGATGACGTCCGCACCGCGCTGCCCGACCAGGTAGTGGTCCGCTCGGGGCTGGGCGGGGTCCAGCGCGACCAGGCGCTGCTCGCCGGCTCGGCCGACCTCGACACCACCGGCGCCGGAGTCCAGCCCGCCACCACGGCCCGGCTCGCCGCCGACGAGGACCACCCCGTGCGCGACCGGGTCGACGACCTGACGACCGGCGCGCTGCGGCTGCTGGCGCTGCCGACGGTCGTCCCGCCGATGGACGACGCCGCCTGCCGTGCCGCGGTCGCCGCCGCGATCGACCGCCGGGCGGTGCAGGAGGCGCTCGGCGGGCCGGTGAACGCGGTGCGCAGCTCCCAGCTGTGGCCCCGCGCCCTGGGCGACGGCCCGGAGGACGCCGACCGCGGTCCCGACCTCGACGCCGCGCGGGCCTCGCTCGAGGAGTGCGGAGCGCCCGACGGCTTCGACACGGTCCTGGCCGTCGCCGACACGAAGGTCAGCGTCGACGTGGCCGAGGCGATCGCCGAGCAGCTCGCCGAGGTCGGCATCCGGGTCGAGATCCGTCCGCTGCCCGCCACGTCCTTCTACGCGACGGACGTCGGCGATCCGGCCAACGTGGCCGCCAACGGCTACGGCATCGTCCTGGCCACCTGGACGGCGGACTTCCCGACCCCCGCCTCGTTCCTGGTCCCCCTGGTCGACAGCCGCAGCATCCGCGCCGTCGGCAACACCAACTACGCCCGACTCGCCGCCCAGCCGGTCGACGCGCTGGTCGACCAGGCCCGCGCGTCGGGGGAACCGGAGGCGTGGCGGGCGGTCTCGGCCGCGGTCACCGACGCGGCCGTCTACGTCCCGCTCGCCGAGACCCGCGTGCAGCTCGTGGCCGGTCAGCGGCTGCGCAACGGCGTCGTGATGCAGCCGTACAGCGGTTACGACGTCGCCACCGCCGGCGTGCGCTGAGCGTCGGCTAATCTCGGAGACCGGAGCCGGCGCCCGTCGCCGGTCGCGAGCCTGGAGAGACAATGATCGAGCTGATCCTCAACGTGCTGCTGGTGATCACCAGCGTGCTCCTCGTGGTGCTCATCCTGCTGCACCGGGGTAAGGGCGGCGGTCTGTCGTCGATGTTCGGCGGCGCGGCGTCGTCGTCCCTGAGTGGCTCGGCCGTCGTCGAGAAGAACCTCAACCGGCTGACCGTCTTCACGGCGGCGATCTGGACCGTGTGCATCGTCGGCCTCGGCATCCTGGTCAAGACCACCTGACGCCGGACCCGCGCACGATCGTGACCCGGGATCGCCGCTCCAGGCCCTAGACTGCGCGCGCGGCGACTGGCCGCACATCCCGTACCCGATGCAGGGGGCGCTCGTGGCTGGTGGCAACGCGATCCGGGGCACCCGGGTCGGAGCAGGTCCGATGGGTGAGGCCGAGCGCGGCGAGGTGGCCCCCCGGAACCGGGTCCCGTTCTGGTGCGCCAACCGGCACGAGACCCGGGTCGCCTTCGCCAGCGACGCCGACGTGCCCGACCTGTGGGACTGCCCTCGCTGTGGCCTGCCGGCCGGGCAGGACGAGCAGAACCCGCCGCCCGCGCCGCGGACCGAGCCCTACAAGACGCACCTGGCCTACGTGCGGGAGCGGCGCAGCGACGCCGACGGTGACGCCCTGCTCGAGGAGGCGCTCTCCCGGCTGCACAGCCGCCGGGGGCTCTGAGCCGGGTCAGTCGCGCCGGGTCAGTCGCGCGGTCGCGTCTCCCACCGCGCGGTCCGGTGGTCCCAGTACTGCGACATCGGTCGGGTGCGGCGCCGGACCTCCGGGCGCGGCTCCTCAGCGACCCGCTCCCCGGCCCGGGGGGCGGGGACGACGTACTCGCGCGTCTGGACGACGGTCATCGGCGTACTCCTGGCTGGACGGGTGCGGCGAGCATGCCGCCTCTGCCGGGGAGAGGCCGCGACCCGGGTCATCGGATGCACCGGACCCGGCCCGTCGTCACGCGTGGTGGTCGGAGAGATCCACGCGGGCGAGGTGGTCGGCGGTCAGGAAGGCGCGGCGCAGGTCGGCGCTGAGCCCGTCGAACGGAGACGTCTGCGACCGGTGCTCGGCCATGGCGGCCTCGCGCCGGTCGAGAACCGCGGTCGTGTCGAGGACGTCGGTGACGTCCTCGTCGGCCCGGCCCAGGGTCGCGGGGTCGAGGCCGTGGTAGGCGGTGTCCGGCCGCACCGACCGCATCTCGTCCAGCCACCGGCGCAGCAGGCTGTTGGGCAGGCAGTGCTCGTAGAGCGCCGGACCCTGGGAGCCGGCGAGCGCGGCGCGCATGCCGGCCCGCACGTGCAGGTGGTCGCGGTGGCCGTCGCTGCCGTCGAGGACCACGACGACGTCCGGGCCGATCTCCTCGACCAGCCGGCCCAGCACCACGGCGAGCTCGTCCACCGGCGCGGAGCACAGGGCCCCCGGGCCGCAGGCGCCGTCGAAGCCGGAGTCCCGGTAGCCGAGCAGCTCGAGGCGGGCCACGCCCAGGTGGCCGGCGGCCCGGCGCAGCTCGACCTCGCGGACGCTGCCGAGGTCCGTCCCGTGCGGCAGTTCGGCCGCCGGCTCGCCGGCCTCGCCCCGGGTGGCGCACACCACCGTGACCTCCGCGCCGCGCGTCGTCGCGTGGGCGATCGTGGAGCCGCACCCGAACGACTCGTCGTCCGGGTGCGCCACGGCGACCAGCCAGCGGTCACCGGGTTCGGGGTGCTGGAGGAGGTCGCGCGTCGTCCCGGTCATCGACCGGGCAGCATGCCCGCCGCGGCGCGGTCGAGCAACCACCTGGTGGCCCGCCGGCCGTGCACCCCTGCGGCGGGCAGCTCCGTCGGCTCGGCGCCGGCGACAGCGCGGGCCACCGCGGAGGCCTTGCCCTCGCCCGCGACCAGCAGCCAGACCTCCTCGGCCGAGTTGATCGCCGAGAAGCCGAGGCTGACCCGGGTCGGCGGCGGCTTGGGGCAGTCGCGCACGGCGACCACGGGCCGGTCGTCGGCGGCCGCGGGGGAGTCCGGGAAGATCGAGGCAACGTGCCCCTCGGCACCCATGCCGAGCAGCAGGACGTCGAACCGGGGGAGTGGGACGCCCGGCGGCGCCGCGGCGGCGAGCTGCCCCGCGTACCAGGCTGCCGCGTCCTCGGGCTCGGCGAACCCCCGTCGGAGGGCGGCATCGCGTGGATCCGGTGCTCGGGGACGCCCACCCGGCCCAGCAGCGCCTGGCGGGCCTGCTTCTCGTTGCGCTCGTCGCTCCCGGCGGGCACGAAGCGCTCGTCCCCCCACCAGAAGTCGACGTGCTCCCAGTCGACGGTCTCGCGGACCGGCTCGGCGGCCAGGCCCGCGACCTGCTCCAGCACGGCGGTCCCGATGCCCCCGCCGGTCAGGACGACCGACGCGCGGCCGTCGTGCACCGCCTGCGCGGCGGCCAGCCGGGCGACCAGCGCCTCGGCCACGACCCGCGCGAGCGCATCGGCGTCCGGCTCGACGACCACGTCCGGGGTAGGTGCGCTCACGTCGCGGCAGCCTTCTTCCGGGGCTTGGTGCCCTGGCCGTTCTGCTCGGCGGGGTCGACCCAGACGTGTTCGCGGGTCTCCTTGCGCTCGGCCAGCCCGGTCACGCCGGTCACCGCCTCGAGCGCGTCGCTGTAGGGCTCGTCCGGATCCAGCCGCCGCAGCTCCTCGCTGAGCAGGTCGCCGAGCACGCGCTCGGGCAGCGCCACCGTCGCGTCCGGCCGGTACGGCTGCTTGATCACGGCGCCACCCCGGCGGTCGGCGTGGATCTCCACCTCCTCGTCCTGGTCGAGCACGAGGACGACGGAGGAGACACCGCTCTCCCCGGGGCGGCGGTCGGTCGGCTCCACCGAGATCGGGCAGCCGCAGCGCGACGACAGCCACCCGGCCAGGAGCTGGGCGGTGGCGTTGCCCGGGTCGCCGGTCACGCTGCCGCCGCGTACCTCCACCGGGGCGCCGCGGCGGCCGGACACCGAGTCCAGCGTCGAGGCGAGGATCGCCCGCCACGCGGTGCTCCGCGTCCACGTCAGGTCCGTGTCGCCGGGGGCGTAGTCGGCGGCGCGGGTGCGCAGCGCCGCGATGCAGTCCTCGGCCATGGAGCTGTCGGTGATCCGCCGGTCGGCGAAGACCGCGAGCGCGTCGGTCGCCAACCGGTCCGGTGGCGGAGCGTGCCACCAGGCGACCACCGGCGCGTCGGCGGCCAGCAGCGGCAGCACCACCGACTCGGCGTGCAGCCCCAGCCCGGCCGTACATGCGCATCACCACGGCCTCGCCCGGACCCAGCCGGCCACCGATCAGCACCTCGGCGTCCAGCCGCGGCACCGGGGCGTCGATCTGCCGGCGCACCACGATCAGCACCCGGCAGGGGTGCATCTCGGCGGCGTGCGTCGCCGCCTCCTCGGCCTCGGCGACCCGGCTCTCGTCGGCGACGACGATCAGCGTCAGCGCGACGCCGGACAGCACCGCACCGCCCGTGCGGCGCTGGGCGGCCAGCTCCTTGACGACGGCGGACCCGGTGGTGTCCCAGAGCGTGGTCATGGCCTCGTCCTCCTCATGGGCGACCTCATGGGCGGCGCCACCTCCGTCCCTCGGCGGCCAGCATCTCGTCGGCCGCCCGCGGGCCCCACTCGCCGGCCCGGTAGAGGTGCGGGGTCGTACCGGCCCAGAACTCCTCGAGCGGGTCGATGACCGCCCAGGACGCCTCCACCTCGGCGTTGCGGGGGAACAGCGTCGCGTCACCCAGCAGCACGTCGAGCAGCAGCCGCTCGTAGGCCTCCGGGCTGCTCTCGGTGAACTGCTCGCCGTAGAGGAAGTCCATGGACACGTCCCGGACCTCCATCACGCTGCCCGGGACCTTCGACCCGAACTTGAGCGTGACCCCCTCGTCGGGCTGCACGCGGATGACCAGCTGGTTGTTGCCGAGTTCCTCGGTGTCGGTGTCGGCGAAGGGCAGGTGCGGCGCTCGCTTGAACACCAGCGCGATCTCGGTGACCCGGCGGGGCAGCCGCTTGCCGGTGCGCAGGTAGAACGGGACGCCGGCCCACCGGCGGGTCTCCACACCGAGGCGGACGGCGGCGAAGGTCTCGGTCCTCGAGTCGGGGTCGACGCCCTCCTCCTCGCGGTAGCCCTTGGCCCGCTCGCCGGCCAGCCACCCCGGCTCGTACTGGCCCCTGACCGCGAAGGTGCCCATGTCCTCGGGCACCGAGATGGCCCGCAGCACCTTGAGCTTCTCGGTCCGGATCTCCTCCGCGGAGAACTCGACCGGCTCCTCCATCGCGGTGAGCGCCAGCAGCTGCAGGAGGTGGTTCTGCAGGACGTCCCGGGCGGCGCCGGTCTTCTCGTAGAACTGGGCCCGCCCGCCGATGCCGACGTCCTCGGCCATCGTGATCTGCACCGAGTCGACGTGGTGGACGTTCCAGATCGGCTCGAACAGCTCGTTGGCGAACCGCAGGGCCATCAGGTTCTGGACGGTCTCCTTGCCCAGGTAGTGGTCGATGCGGAACACGTCGTCGGCGCTGAACACCGAGTCGACCAGCTCGTTGAGCTGGCGGCTGGAGGGCAGGTCCTCCCCGAACGGCTTCTCGACCACGACCCGGCGCCAGCGCTCGGGCGTGCTCTCGGCCATGCCGGTGCGCTGCATCTGCTTGAGCACCGTGGGGAACATGGCCGGTGGGATGGACAGGTAGAACGCGGCGTTGCCGCCGATGCCCTGGCTCCCCTCGAGGTCGGCGAGGGTGGCGGCCAGGCTGTCGAAGGCGTCGTCGTCGTCGAACGAGCCCTGGATGAAGGTGATGTCGGTGGCCAGCTGCTCCCAGACGTCCTCGCGCCAGGGCGTACGGGCGTGCTCGCGGGCGGCTTTGCGGGCGAGTTCGGCGAAGTCCTGGTCCTCCCAGTCCCGGCGGGCGAAGCCGAGCAGGGCGAAGTTCGTCGGCAGCAGGCCGCGGTTGGCCAGGTCGTAGACCGCCGGCAGCAGCTTCTTGCGGGCCAGGTCGCCGGTGATGCCGAACACCACCAGGGCGCACGGCTCCGGCACCCGGGGAGGCGTCGGTCGCGCGGGTCCCGCAGCGGGTTGGGGATCATGGGGAGTCCTCGGTCCGGGGGCTCTGCACGCCCCTTACTTCTTGTCCTCGAGCTCGGTGCGCACCGACTCGGTGAGCTCGTCCCAGGAGTCCACGAACTTCTGCACGCCCTCGTCCTCGAGCACGCGGAAGACGTCGTCGAGGTCCACGCCGGCGTCGGCCACCGCCTGCATGACGGCGGCCGCGTCCTCGTAGGACTTCTGCACCGGGGTGCCCGGCTCGCCGTGGTCGGCGTAGGCCTTCATCGTCTTCTCCGGCATGGTGTTGACCGTGCCGGGCGCGATCAGCTCGGAGATGTACATCGTGTCCGAGTACTCGGGGTTCTTGACGCCGGTCGAGGCCCACAGCGGCCGCTGCGGGGCGGCCCCCTGGGCCTCCAGCGCCCGCCAGCGGTCGGAGGAGAAGACCTCCTCGTAGGCCTGGTAGGCCAGCTGGGCGTTGGCGATGCCCGCCTTGCCCTTCAGCGACGCGTCGGCGCCGCTCTTCTCCAGGCGCTTGTCGATCTCGGTGTCGACGCGGGAGACGAAGAAGGAGGCCACCGAGGCGATGCCCTCGAGCGACCCGCCGTTCGCCAGCCGCTTCTCCAGGCCGGAGAGGTAGGCGTCCATGACCGCGCGGTACCGCTCGAGGCTGAAGATCAGCGTGACGTTGACGCTGATCCCGTTGGCGATCGTCTCGGTGATGGCCGGCAGCCCGGCCTCGGTCGCCGGGATCTTGATGTAGAGGTTGGGGCGGTCGACCAGCCACCACAGGTGACCGGCCTCGGCCGCCGTCGCGTCGGTGTCGTGCGCCAGCCCCGGGGCGACCTCGAGGGAGACCCGGCCGTCGCCGGGGGACATCTGCGCCACCGGCGCGAGCAGGTCGCAGGCGTCCCGGACGTCGGCGGCGGTGATGGTGCGCAGCGCCTCCTCGACGCTGACCTTGCGGACGGCCAGGGCGTGCAGCTGGTCGTCGTAGGACTCCGACCCGCTGATCGCCGCCGCGAAGATCGTCGGGTTCGTGGTGACGCCCACGACGGAGTGCTCGTCGACGAGCGACTGCAGGTTGCCGCTGCGGATGCGGTCGCGGGACAGGTCGTCGAGCCAGACGGCGACCCCTGCCTCGGAGAGCTCGGCCAGTTTCTCGTTCTGTGCCATGTCTCGTGTCCTTCTCGATGGGTGGGGAGCGGGGTTCAGCGGTCGCCGGTGGGGTGGGGGAGGCCGCCCGTGGCAGCGACCGGACCGGCCGGCACGGCGTTGCCCCCGGCGGCGGCCTCGATGCTCTCGCGGGCGGCCGACACGACGGCCTCGTGCGTGAGGCCGAACTTCTCGTAGAGCACGCCGTAGGCGGCACTGGCGCCGTAGTGGGTGAGGCCGACGATCCGGCCGGCGTCGCCGACGAACTCGCGCCAGCCCATGGGGACGCCCGCCTCGACGCTGACCCGTGCGCGGACCGACGGCGGCAGCACCTCGTCCTTGTAGGCCTGGTCCTGGTCGGCGAACCACTCGACGCACGGGACGGAGACCACGCGGGTCGGCACGCCGTCGGCCTCGAGCTGCTCCCGGGCGGCCACCGCGATCTGGACCTCGGATCCGGTCCCGAGCAGGATGACCTCGGGAGAGCCGTTCGAGGCCTCGGCGAGCACGTAGGCGCCGCGGGCCACCCCCTCGGCCGAGCCGAACTCGCCGCGGTCGAAGACCGGCAGGTTCTGCCGCGACAGCAGCAGCCCCGCGGGCCGGTCGTTGTTCTCGAGGACGGTGCGCCAGGCGACCGCCACCTCGTTGGCGTCCGCCGGGCGGACGACGTCCAGGCCCGGGATGGCGCGCAGGGCCGCGAAGTGCTCGATCGGCTGGTGGGTCGGGCCGTCCTCGCCGAGACCGATCGAGTCGTGCGTCCACACGTAGATGACCGGCAGCTGCATGAGCGCGGCCAGCCGCACCGCCCCGCGCATGTAGTCGGAGAACGTCAGGAAGGTGCCGCCGTACACGCGGGTGCCACCGTGCAGGGCGATCCCGTTCATGACGGCGCCCATCGCGTGCTCGCGGACGCCGAAGTGCAGCGTGCGGCCGTACGGACCGCCGGACCACATCTTCGTCTGGCGGCTGGCCGGCAGGAACGACGGCTCGCCCTTGACGGCGGTGTTGTTGCTCTCGGCCAGGTCGGCCGAGCCGCCCCACAGCTCCGGCAGCGCCGGGTAGATGGCGGCCAGCACCTCGCCGGAGGCCTTGCGCGTGGCCATCCCCTTCGGGTCGGCGTCCCAGCTGGGCAGATTGGCGGCCCAGCCCTCCGGCAGCGTGCGGGTGGACATGCGCTCGAGCAGCGCGGCGGCGTCCGCGTTCGACTGCTGCCAGGCGTCGAACCGCTGCTGCCACTGCGCGTGCGCCTCGCGGCCGCGGTCGACGACCTTCCGCGCGTGCGCGATGACCTCGTCGGCGACCTCGAAGTCCTGCTCGGGATCGAACCCGAGGATCTCCTTGGTGGCCTTGACCTCGTCGGCGCCGAGCGCCGAGCCGTGCGCGGCGCCGGTGTTCTGCTTGTTGGGGGCGGGCCAGCCGATGATCGTCCTCAGCACGATGATCGACGGGCGGCCGGTCTCGGCCTTGGCGGCGGCGAAGGCGGCGTCGACCGCGGCGAGGTCCTCGCCGTCGTCCACCCGCTGCACGTGCCAGCCGTAGGCCTCGTAGCGCTTGCCGACGTCCTCGGTGAAGGCGACGGTGGTGTCGTCCTCGATCGAGATCTTGTTGTCGTCGTAGACCAGCACGAGGTTGCCGAGCTCCTGCGTGCCGGCCAGGGACGACGCCTCGCCGCTGACGCCCTCCTGCAGGTCGCCGTCGGAGGCGAAGCACCAGATGGTGTGGTCGAACAGGCTCTCGCCCTCGGCGGCGTCGGGGTCGAGCAGGCCGCGCTCGCGACGGGCGGCCATGGCCATGCCCACCGCGTTGCCGACGCCCTGGCCGAGCGGGCCGGTCGTCGTCTCCACACCCGGCGTGTGGTTGACCTCGGGGTGACCAGGGGTCTGCGAGCCCCACGTCCGCAGCGCCTCGAGGTCGCCGAGCTCCATGCCGTAGCCGGACAGGTACAGCTGCACGTAGAGGGTCAGGCTCGAGTGGCCCATCGACAGCACGAAGCGGTCGCGGCCGACCCAGTTCGGATCGGACGGATCATGGCGCAGCCACTTCTGGAAGAGCAGGTAGGCGGTCGGCGCCATGCTCATCGCCGTCCCGGGGTGGCCGTTGCCCACCTTCTGGACGGCGTCCATCGCCAGCACCCGGGCGGTGTCGATCGCGCGGCGGTCGAGGTCGCCGAAGCCGTCGGGAAGGGTCGGCCGGGGCTGCGCCGGGCGGCCGGTGGCGGCGTCGGTCGCCGCCTCGGCCGGGGCCTCGGGCTCGGTGCTCTGGGTCATCTGGTGGGTGCTCCCTCGAGTTGGCCTGCGTCCTGCGGCTGAGCGTCCGTCCCGGGCCGGCGCTGGACCGGGAGCACGCCGTCGCTCTACCCGCTGCGCGCGCCGCAGCAACGCGATCAAGCCTAGTCATCACGGCCGATGCCGCAGCGCTGGGCGGCTGCCCCGGCCGGGCTACAGTGGCTCGGTCCCCGTCCCATGCTCGGAAGTAGGGCTAGTGCTGTTCAGGTCCGGCTCCCGGTGACGGCGCTCTCCGAACGCCGCGCCGAGGCGACCCGCCGGCCGCCGTCGGCCATCCGTACCCGCGTCGGCGCGTACGTCGGGCTCACCAAGCCGCGGATCATCGAACTGCTGCTGGTCACCACGGTGCCGGCGATGATGCTGGCCGCGCGCGGCTGGCCGTCGCTCTCGCTGCTGCTGTTCACCCTGCTGGGCGGGACGCTGGCCGCCGGTGCCGCGAACGTCTTCAACTGCTGGTTCGACCGGGACATCGACCGGCTGATGCAGCGGACCCAGAAGCGGCCACTGGTCACGGGGGCGGTCTCGCCGCGGGCGGCGCTGGTCTTCGGCGCGGTGCTGTCGGTCACGTCGGTGGTGCTGCTGGCGCTCACCACGACGCTGCTGGCCGCCGCGCTCGCGGCCGGGGCGATCTTCTACTACGCCGTCCTCTACACGATGGTGTTCAAGCGGCACACCCGCCGCAGCACCGAGTGGGGCGGCGTGCCCGGCGCCGCGCCGGTGCTGATCGGCTGGGCCGCGGTCACCGGCTCGCTGGACTGGCCGGCCGTCGTCGTGTTCGCCGTGGTCTGGTGCTGGCAGATGCCGCACTTCTGGGCGTTGGCGTTGCGGTTCAAGGCCGACTACGCGCGGGCCGACGTCCCGATGCTGCCGGTGGTGACCACGGAGCTCTCGGTCGGCCGGCAGACGGTGGCCTGGGCCTGGATCACCGTCGCCGTCTCGCTGCTGCTGTGGCCGGTCGCGTCCGGCTACGGCATCGGGCTCGGCTACACGGTGCCGGCGGCACTCCTGGGGGCCTGGTTCGTCCTCGAGTCGCACCGGCTGCTCGGTCGGATCGCGCGCGGCGGCGAGACCAGGCCCATGCAGCTGTTCCACGTCTCGATCTCGTACCTGGCCCTGCTCATGGTCGCGATCGTCGTCGACGCCATCGTGTGAGCCGGCGCGACCTCGCCAACGCGCGCATGGGCCAGCTGGTCGGCGCCGACGGACGCACCTACTCGATCGTCGCGCCACGGATCGAGCGCGCCGAGATCGAGGAGCTGATCGAGGGCGGCCGGCCGGTGGTCACCTACTTCGCCGGCGGGCGGCTCGTCTGGCACGACGAGGACGACGCCTGGCCCGCCTGGTCCGACGCGCGCAGTGCACGCGAGACCGTCACCGGCGGCCGCTGGGAGTCACCCGACGGCGCGCAGGTCGTCGTCCTGGTCTGGCACGACTGACGCGTCGCCGGAACTTGCCGAGATCGCGCTCGGACCGGTATCCCGAGCTGCGGATACCGGTTCCAGGGCACTCTCGCTGCCTCGGCGGGTCAGCGGGTGGCCGCTGCCTGCGGCGTCGCGGGGGTGAGCGGCAGTTCGGACACCGGGCCGCGGACGGACCACACGAGCCGTGCCGTGTAGGCGGTGACGAGGACGGCGCCCAGCATGTGCAGCAGCACGAGGAGCACCGGCAGGTCGGTGAAGTACTGGACGTACCCGACGACCCCCTGTGCCAGCTGGACGATCAGCAGGTCGCGGGCCGCCCGGCGGACGCGGTCGGGGGAGTCGGTGGCGTGCAGCGCCACGAGCAGCGCGACGGTCAATCCGAGCAGGAGGAACACGACGTCGGCGTGCACCTGGCTGGCCAGCTCGGGGTCGAAGCCCGTCCGGCCGGCCTCCGGGTCGCCGCTGTGCGGGCCGCTGCCGGTCACGACCGTCCCGACCGCGAGGACGACGGCGGTGACGGCCGCGATGCCGTTCACCAGCAGCACGAAGGGACGGCGCAGCAGCGGCTGACCGACGCCGGGCTCGCGCGAGCGCAGCCACAGCACGGTGGTGATGGCGACGAGAACCATCGAGACGAGGAAGTGCGCCGCGACGGTCCACGGGTTGAGGCCGGTCAGCACGGTGACGCCCCCGAGCAGCGCCTGCGCCGGGATGCCGAGGAAGGCCAGGACGGCGAGGGCGCGCAGGTCCCGGCGCGCCGACCGGAACACCACGACGACGGTCGCGATGGCGACGGCGGTCAGCACGAACGTGAGCAGCCGGTTGCCGAACTCGATCGCGCCGTGCCCCGCCAGCTCGGGCGTGGCGACGAAGCTCTCGTCGGTGCAGCGCGGCCAGGTCGGGCAGCCCAGCCCCGAGCCGGTGAGCCGCACCGCGCCGCCGGTGATGACGATGACGCCGTTGGCGACCGCGTTGGCCAGCGCCACCCGGGAGACGGCGGCGGGGGAGAAGGCGGTGGGCAGGACCGGCACGGCGTCGATGCTATGCGGTGCGCCCCGGCGGTGAGCCTGGTCACGACGGCCGCCCTGTCGGCGGCGTTGTTAGGGCAGCCTTGGTTGCGAGGTCCTCGAAATAGGACACACTTGTGTTGTGGAAACCGTCGCGACGAACCGGCCGGCACCTGCCGACGACCGTCGCACGCGCGACCGCGTGAGCGCGCTCCTCCTCGAGCACGGTCCGCAGACCGCCGCCGAGCTCGCCGTGCTGCTCGGCATCTCGCCGGCGGCCGTCCGCCGGCACCTCGATGCGCTGCTGGCCACCGGCCGGGTCGAGGAGCGGCTCACGAGGGAGGCGCACCGGGGCCGCGGCCGCCCGGCCCGCCGCTTCCACCTGACCGATGCCGGCCGCTCGGCGTTCCCGCACGCCTACGACGACCTCGCGCTGACCGCCCTGCGCCAGGTGGCGGCGCTGGGCGGGCCGGACGCCGTCCGTGCCGTCGCCGAGGCGCAGATGGCGGGCCTGGAGGCCCGTGCGTCCACGGCCGTCGCCGGGGCCGGCGACCGGGCGCAGGCCCTCGCGGCCGCGCTCACCGCCGAGGGCTACGCTGCCACGGCCTCGGCGATCTCCAGCGGGGGGCAGCTCTGCCAGCACCACTGCCCGGTGGCGCACGTGGCCGCGGAGTTCCCCCAGCTGTGCGAGGCCGAGACCGCGGTGATCGGCCGGCTCGTGGGCACCCACGTGCAGCGGCTGGCCACGATCGCCCACGGCGACGGGATCTGCACCACACACATCCCCGGGCCCCTACGGCCCGGGTCACAGCGCGCGGGGAACAGAACAGTCCCGCAGCGCCCTGTACCTGACACACCCCGCACCGCCGCACCCGCAAGGCCCGAACGGGAGAGGACGCCCGCATGACCAGCACGCAGCAGCCGCTCACCCAGGACGAGCAGATCGAGCAGCTCGGCCGGTACGAGTACGGCTGGGCCGACGCCGACGTCGCCGGCGCGTCCGCGAAGCGCGGCCTGTCCGAGGACGTCGTCCGCGACATCTCGCGCCGCAAGAGCGAGCCCGAGTGGATGCTCGAGCGGCGGCTCAAGGCGCTGAAGCTCTTCGACCGCAAGCCCATGCCCGACTGGGGCTCGGACCTCTCCGGCATCGACTTCCAGAACATCAAGTACTTCGTGCGGTCCACCGAGAAGCAGGCCACCTCGTGGGAGGAGCTGCCGGAGGACATCAAGAACACCTACGACAAGCTGGGCATCCCCGAGGCGGAGAAGCAGCGGCTGGTCGCGGGTGTCGCCGCGCAGTACGAGTCCGAGGTGGTCTACCACCAGATCCGTGAGGACCTCGAGGAGCAGGGCGTCATCTTCCTCGACACCGACACGGCCCTGAAGGAGCACCCGGACATCTTCGGCGAGTACTTCGGCTCGGTGATCCCCTCCGGTGACAACAAGTTCGCCGCGCTGAACACCGCCGTGTGGTCGGGTGGCTCGTTCATCTACGTGCCGCCGGGCGTGCACGTCGAGATCCCGCTGCAGGCCTACTTCCGGATCAACACCGAGAACATGGGCCAGTTCGAGCGGACGCTGATCATCGTCGACGAGGGCGCGTACGTGCACTACGTCGAGGGCTGCACGGCGCCGATCTACAAGAGCGACTCGCTGCACTCCGCGGTCGTCGAGATCATCGTCAAGAAGAACGCGCGCTGCCGGTACACGACCATCCAGAACTGGTCGAACAACGTCTACAACCTGGTCACCAAGCGGGCCGTCGCCCACGAGGGCGCGACCATGGAGTGGGTCGACGGCAACCTGGGCTCCAAGGTGACGATGAAGTACCCGGCGGTCTGGATGACCGGCGAGCACGCCAAGGGCGAGGTCCTCTCGATCGCCTTCGCGGGCGAGGGCCAGCACCAGGACGCCGGCGCCAAGATGGTGCACGCCGCACCGAACACCTCCTCGACCATCGTGTCGAAGTCGGTCGCGCGTGGCGGCGGCCGCACGTCCTACCGCGGCCTGGTGCAGATCGACGAAGGCGCCTACGGCTCCAAGTCGACGGTGAAGTGCGACGCGCTGCTGGTCGACACGATCAGCCGCTCGGACACCTACCCCTACGTCGACGTCCGCGAGGACGACGTCGCGATGGGCCACGAGGCGACCGTCTCCCGCGTCAGCGACGACCAGCTCTTCTACCTGATGAGCCGCGGCCTGACCGAGGACGAGGCCATGGCCATGGTGGTGCGCGGCTTCGTCGAGCCGATCGCCCGCGAGCTGCCCATGGAGTACGCCCTCGAGCTCAACCGGCTCATCGAGCTGCAGATGGAAGGTGCCGTCGGCTGATGTCAGCCCCCGACAACACGCTCGCCTCCGAGCTCTTCGCCCCCGGCGTCGGCGCGCAGGCGGGTCCTCCCACCACGCCCGCAGACAGCACCGGCGTGACACCCAGCGCGCACTCGCACGGCGGTCCCACCCCGACCGGCTCGCCGGCCGAGCGGTTCACCTCGCTGGACCCGGACGCCTTCGGCGTCCCCACCGGTCGCGAGGAGACCTGGCGGTTCACGCCCATGAAGCGGATCCGTCCGCTCCTGGACGGCGCCCCCTCGGACGCGCACCTGAGCTGGACCTCCGACCTGCCCGAGGGCGTCGAGCTGACCAGCGTCGAGGCGGACGACCCGCTGCTCAAGGGCCTGCCCGAGCCGGCCGACCGGCTGGCCGCGCTGACCCGTCAGCGCAGCGGCGGCGCCGCGGTCCTCCGCGTGGCCCAGGAGGCGCAGCTGGACCGCCCCGTCACCCTGGGTCTGGCCGGCACCGGTGCTGACGACGTGGTGTGGGGCCAGTTGGTCATCGAGGTCGGTGCCTTCGCCACGGCGACGATCGTCCTCGACCACAGCGGTGTGGCCCGGTACTCCGGCGGCGTCGCGGTGCTCGTCGGCGACAGCGCGCAGGTGACCCTGGTGTCGGTCCAGGACTGGGCGCCCGGTGCGGTGCACGGCGGTCAGTACGACGCCGTCGTCGGCCGCGACGCGACGTTCACGCAGGTCGTGGTCACGCTCGGCGGCGATCTGGTCCGCCTGGTCAGCAACGTGCAGTACGCCGGCCCCGGCGGCACCGCGGAGCTCTTCGGCGTCTACTTCGCCGACGAGACCCAGCACCAGGAGCACCGCCTCTGGGTCGACCACGCGGTGCCGAACTGCCGCAGCAACGTCCTCTACAAGGGCGCGCTGCAGGGCGAGAACGCGCGCACGGTCTGGATCGGCGACGTCCGCATCCGCCCGGCGGCCACCGGCACCGAGACCTACGAGCTCAACCGCAACCTGGTGCTGACCGACGGCGCCCGCGCCGACTCCGTGCCGAACCTGGAGATCGAGACCGGCGAGATCGTCGGCGCCGGCCACGCCAGCGCCACCGGCCGGTTCGACGACGAGCAGCTGTTCTACCTCTGCTCGCGCGGCATCGACGCCGAGACGGCCCGCCGACTGGTGGTCCGGGGCTTCTTCGCCGACGTGGTCCAGCGGATCGGCATCGACGCCCTGCAGGACCGGCTGATGGGCTCGATCGAGGCCCGCCTCGGTGCCCTGCCGGGTCTGGAGGACCAGGAGGTTCCCGCGTGAGCTTCGAGCGGGTCTGCGCCCTCTCCGACGTGAAGGAGCCCGGTTCCCTGCGGGTGGAGCTGGACGACGTCGACATCGCCGTCGTCCGGTTCGAGGGCGAGGTCTACGCGATCGAGGACCTCTGCTCGCACGCCGAGGTGCCGCTGTCCGAGGGGGACGTCGAGCAGTTCAAGGGCGCCCCGACCATCGAGTGCTGGCTGCACGGGTCGTGCTTCGACCTGCGCACCGGCGAACCCACCAACCTGCCGGCCACCGAGCCGGTTGCCGTCTACCCGGTCCGCGTGGAGGGGGAGGACGTGTACGTCGACGTGTCGATCGACGACAGCCTCCCCGCCGCGGCCAGCAACTGAGGAGCGAAGTTGTCCGTTCTCGAGATCCGCGACCTGCACGTGAGCGTGGGTGAGGGTGACGACGCGAAGGAGATCCTGCGCGGCGTCGACCTGACCGTCCGCTCGGGCGAGACCCACGCGATCATGGGGCCGAACGGGTCGGGCAAGTCGACCCTGGCCTACTCGATCGCCGGCCACCCCAAGTACACGATCACCGGCGGCACGGTGACCCTCGACGGTGAGGACGTCCTCGCCATGAGCGTCGACGAGCGCGCCCGCGCCGGGCTGTTCCTGGCCATGCAGTACCCGGTCGAGGTCCCCGGCGTGAGCGTCTCCAACTTCCTGCGCACCGCCGCCACGGCGGTCAAGGGCGAGGCGCCCAAGCTGCGCACGTGGGTCAAGGACGTCAAGACGGAGATGTCCGGCCTGGACATGGACCCGGCGTTCGCCGAGCGCAACGTCAACGAGGGCTTCTCCGGCGGCGAGAAGAAGCGCCACGAGATCCTGCAGATGCGCCTGCTCAAGCCGCGCATCGCGATCCTCGACGAGACCGACTCCGGTCTCGACGTCGACGCCCTGCGGGTGGTCTCCGAGGGCGTCAACAAGAGCCGCGAGGACAGTGACGTCGGCGTCCTGCTGATCACGCACTACACGCGGATCCTGCGCTACATCAAGCCGGACTTCGTGCACGTCTTCGTCGCCGGCCGGATCGCCGAGGAGGGCGGCCCCGAGCTGGCCGAGAAGCTCGAGAACGAGGGCTACGCCGCCTACGTCCAGGGCTCGAAGGAGACCGCGAAGGCATGACCCAGCTCGCCTCGCGTCCCGAAACGGGGGCGCGCAAGCCCCTTCCCCTGTACGTCGAGGCGATCCGGGCGGACTTCCCGATCCTGTCCCGCACCGTGCGGGACGGGAAGCGGCTGGTCTACCTCGACTCCGGTGCCACCGCGCAGAAGCCGCGCCAGGTGCTCGACGCCGAGCGCTGGTTCTACGAGAACGTCAACGCCGCACCCCACCGCGGCGCCCACCAGCTCGCCGAGGAGGCCACCGGCGCCTACGAGGCGGCGAGGGCGACGATCGGTGCGTTCATCGGCGCGCCCGAGAACGAGATCGTCTTCACGCGCAACAGCACCGAGGCGATCAACCTCGTGGCGTACGCGCTGTCCAACGCCGCGACGTCCAAGGAGCCGGAGTTCCGCACCTACGCGGTGGGCCAGGGCGACGAGATCGTGGTCACCGAGATGGAGCACCACGCCAACCTCGTGCCGTGGCAGCAGCTGTGCGAGCGCACCGGCGCGACCCTGCGCTGGCTGGGGCTCACCGACGACGGCCGGCTGGACCTCTCCGACCTCGGCACGGTGATCAACGAGCGCACCAAGCTCGTCGCGCTCACCCAGCAGTCGAACATCCTGGGCACCGTCAACCCCGTCGGCGAGATCGCCGCCCGCGCGCACGAGGTCGGTGCGCTGGTGCTGGTCGACGGCGCCCAGTCGGTGCCGCACCAGCCCGTGGACGTCGGCACGCTGGGCGCGGACTTCCTCGTCTTCTCCGGGCACAAGATGCTCGGCCCCACCGGTGTCGGCGTCCTCTGGGGCCGCTACGACGTCCTCGACAAGCTGCCGCCGTTCCTCACCGGTGGCTCGATGATCGAGGTCGTGCGCATGGAGGGCAGCACCTTCATGCCGCCGCCGCAGCGCTTCGAGGCCGGCGTCCCGATGACCGCGCAGGTGATCGGCCTGGCCGCCGCCGTCGAGTACCTGCAGCGCCTGGGCATGGCGAACGTCGACGCGCACGAGAAGGCGATCACCGGCTACGCGCTCGAGAAGCTGGCCGAGATCCCGGGCGTCACCGTGATCGGCCCGCCCGACACCGTGGCCCGCGGGGGAGCGGTGAGCTTCACGGTCGAGGGCATCCACCCGCACGACGTCGGCCAGGTGCTCGACGACCTCGGCATCGCCGTTCGCGTGGGGCACCACTGCGCGTGGCCGGTCGTCCGCCGGTACGGCGTGCCGGCGACCACCCGGGCGACGTTCTACGTGCACACCGGTTACGACGACGTGGATGCCCTGGCCGAGGGAATTCGCGCGGCGCAGAAGTTCTTCGGTACTGAGTGATGCAGCTCGAGTCGATGTACCAGGAGATCATCCTGGACCACTACAAGAACCCGCACGGCCGCGGCCTGCGGGAGCCGTTCGACGCCGAGGTGCACCACGTCAACCCGACCTGCGGTGACGAGGTGACCCTGCGGCTGAGGCTCGACGGCGACACGATCGCCGACGTCTCCTACGAGGGCATGGGCTGCTCGATCAGCCAGGCGTCGGTCTCGGCCATGTACGACCTCGTGGTCGGCAAGAGGGTGCCCGAGGCGCTGGAGACCGGCGAGCACTTCATGACGCTGATGCAGGCGAAGGGCGACCCGTCGGTCGCCGAGAAGCTCGAGGACGAGCTGGAGGACGCCGTCGCGTTCGCCGGTGTGTCGAAGTACCCCGCGCGCATCAAGTGCGCGCTGATGAGCTGGATGGCCCTCAAGGACGCGTCCGCCCGTGCCCTGTCGGCCACCACCCCCGCCACCGGAGGCACAGCATGAGCGAGACCACCGAGAACGCCACTCCCGCCACCGACGGCGCGCCGGGCGACCTGCCGGTCTACAAGTCGGCGCTCCTGGAGGACCTCGAGGAGGCCATGCGCGACGTCGTCGACCCCGAGCTGGGCGTCAACGTCGTCGACCTCGGCCTGGTCTACGGCCTGGACGTCGCAGAGGAGGGCGAGTCGCAGGTCGCCGTCATCGACATGACGCTCACCTCGGCCGCCTGCCCGCTGACCGACGTCATCGAGGACCAGGCCCGCCAGGCACTGACCGGCGGCCCCGGTCCCGGCCTGGTCGACGACATCCGGATCAACTGGGTCTGGATGCCGCCGTGGGGCCCCGACAAGATCACCGACGACGGCCGCGAGCAGCTACGGGCGCTCGGCTTCCGCGTCTGAGGACTCGGCGGGCGTGTCGACCAGCTCGTAGCGGTGGCCGTAGGTGTCGATGACCGCCTCGATCGCGGCCACGACCGGAATGGAGACCAGCGCCCCCAGCGGGCCGAAGAGTGCCGCCCCGACGATGACCGCGCCGAAGGCGACGGCAGGGTGGATCGACACGGTCCGCGCGGTCACCCGCGGGGCGAGCAGGTAGTTCTCCACCTGCTGGTAGACGGTGCCGACGATCACGACCCACAGCGCGTCGAGCGGGTCACCGGCCAGCGCGACCAGCGCCGGCAGCGCGATCGCCAGGTACGTGCCGATGGTCGGGATGAACTGCGACACCACCCCGGTCCAGATCGCCAGCGGCAGCCAGAACGGGACCCCGAGCACCAGCAGGGCCACGCCCGTCACGACCGCGGCGATGACCGCGAGCACCGCCCGGGACAGCACGTAGCCGCCCGTCTTCTCCACGGCGATGCGCCACACCGTGGCGATCACCCGCTGCTGCCTCGGCGGGAAGCGGCGGGAGACGGTGTCCCGCAGCGCCGGCGCCTGGGCGGACATGTAGTAGCCGAACAGCAGGAACGTGAAGAACTGGAACACGACCCCGAGGACGGAGGTCACCACCCCGAGGACGCCCGGCGCCAGCTGTCCCGCGAGGTCCTGCAACCGCTCGGGGGTCAGGTTCAGCGACGCGATGATCTCGTCCTGCGCCAGATCGGTGCCGAACCTCCGGTTGGCCTCGTCGACGACGTCGCCGACGACGTCGGGCAGGGCGGCGACCAGAGCCGCCAGCTGGTCGACGAGCAGCGCACCGAACACGGCCACGAACGCCGCGATGAGCAGGACCAGCCCGAGCAGCACCAACCCGGTCGCCGCGCCTCGCCGCAGGCCCAGCCGCGACAGCCGCTCGACGACCGGTTCGATGCTGATGGCGAAGAGCCAGGCGAGGAAGAGCAGGCCCAGGAAGGCGCGCAGGTTCAGGAACGCCCACACCGCGGCCTGGTAGACCGCGACGGCGACCAGCACGAAGACCACCGCGCGCCGGAACCACGGCGGTAGCCGGCGCTCGGTGTCGCGCCGCGCCGGCTGGGAGTTCTCGGCGGCAAGCATGGGAAGAGGATGTCGCCCAGCGCCACGTGAGCACAGCCGCGACACCGCCGTGGGGGAGGCGTTGCCCCCGGTCGGGTGACAGGAAGGACGCCCTTCTCCCGGTGGCCGGTGCGGAGCACGATGGGACCGTGGCCGGCTACACCGCGATCGCGGTCAGCGAGGGCGACCACTGGGTGGTCGACGTCCCGGGGATCGGCAGCACCCAGGCGGGCGGTGTCGAGGAACTCCGCGACCGGGTCGTCGAGCTGGTGGTGGCGATGACCCACTGCGATCCGGAGGAGGTCGTCGTCGACGTCCAGATCGTCTGATCGGGACGTCAGCGCAGGTCGGCGACCCGCCGGGTGAAGCCGGCGACCGGACGCCGCTCCCGACGCACGCCCACCGCCAGCAGCGCGCTGCCCACCACCAGCGCCGCGGCCAGCGGCCACGGCAGCGCGCGGGCGGTGAAGCCCACGGCCAGGGCGAGCGCCGTGCCGGCGCCCACCATCAACGGCGCCCGGAGGCCGTAGCGGGCGCCGGCCACCATCACCAGCCCGGCCGCGGTCAGCACGCACACGGCGCGGGCGCCGTCCGACACCACGACCGCGAGCACGCCGGACGGGACCGCCGCGACCAGGAGCCCCGGCCCCCACGCCGGCCACGAGGCGTCGCGGCGCAGCGCCGGGCCCGAGGCGACGAGGAGTGCGGCCGCGGCCGGCAGCGAATACCACTCGACGGCCGCCAGGCCCGCCGCCCCGGCGGAGATCCAGAAGGCCAGCACCAGCAGCGCGGCGCCGATCCGCCGTGCTGCGGCGTCGTCCTCGCTCTGCCGCGTGCCGGTCCGCCATGCCCAGCCGAGGGTGAACGCGCCCTGGACCGCCAGGACGATCGCCAGGGTCGACGGCTGCCGCTCCGCCAGCAGCACCAGCGCGGCCGCGACGGCACACAGCGCCGCGGCGCGGGCCGTCGCCCGCCGGCTGTCGCGCTCCAGTTCGGCGCCGACCGCCATCGCGCCGGCGTAGAGGGCGGTGAGCGCGACGGCCGCGCCGTCGGGGGAGAGCAGCCCGTCGGGCAGCGCGAGCAGCGCGGCGCCGGCGAGGCAGAGGACCGCCACCGGCAGCGAGACCGGCCGGTCGTCGGGCCGGCGGACCGCCACGACGACGGTCGGCACCGCGGTCAGCACGAGCAGCAGGCACAGCTCCGACCACCGGGCGTCCAGCAGCAGCTGCGCGACGCAGAGCGACGCCATGACCGTGCCCGCCGCCAGTGCCGCCGGCAGGAACAGGCCACGCCGCCAGCCGGTCAGCGTCGCCGCGGCCGTGTTGGCGATCAGCACCCCGGCGTAGCCGGTGAGCGTCATGGCGAGGAAGCCCAGCGACGACAACGCTCCGGTCGTCGCCACCCCGGCCACGACGCCGGCGACGACCGGCACCAGGCGCGGCGGGCCCAGCAGCGGCTCGAGTGCCGCGCGCAGCCGCGCGACCAGCAGCCCGAAGGCCGCGGCGATCATGAGTGCCGCCGACAGCCACCGCTCGGCGCCGTCGTCCGCCCACGCGCTCGACGAGCCGCCGACCACCCCCGTCAGCCACCACGGGGCGGCGGTGATCAGGGCGGTCCGGGCCACCAGGCGCCGACCGAACAGCGCGATCGCCAACCCGACCAGCGCCACGCACAGCACGACGACGGTGTGCAGCACCGCCGGTACCGCGTCGAGCCCCCGGAGGACGGCGAGCTGCGCCGCGATCCACGAGGCCAGCGGCCAGGCGGCCGTGGTCGGTGCGAGCAGGCGCAGCCCGAGGAAGACCAGCGCGAGGACGGCGACCGGCAGCCGGTCGCCGGCGGGGGACGGACCGCCCGGAGCGCTCCCGGCCAGCGCCAGGCCCGCCGCGCAGGCCGCCAGCGCCTCCTGCGAGCTGCGCAGCCGGGTCCGGGCGGCACCCAGCGCGGTCACGCCGGCGACGGCGGCCAGCGCCAGCAGCAGCAGCCGGATGCCGAGGCCGCCGTAGGCCGATGCCACCGCCGCCCCCGCGCTCACCAGGAGGACGGCGCCCACGGCGAGCAGGACCTGGGGCGGCCGCGCTGTCTCGACCGGCTGGCTCACGACCGCCTCCCTCCCGATGGCCCGAGGCGCCCCCACCGTAGGGCGGGCCCGCCCCCGGGGCACGCGCTCAGCGCATCTGGGCCACCCAGGCGACCGCCTCGCGGGCCTGCTGGCGCCGGCGCTCGTAGGTGGCGCCCACGACGAGCAGCAGCAGCCCGGCGGCGCCCAGCGTGATCCAGCGGGGCAGCAGGGGCGCGTAGGGCGACAGGCGGCCGACCACCACTCCGAGCAGCGCACCGGTGCCGAGCAGGAACGGTGCCTGGCGGTGCAGCAGCGTGCCGGCCACGGCCAGCGCCGCGGCGGCGCCGACGACCAGCACCAGCCGGAGCGCCGTCGGGTCGGCGACGACCACGAACGCCGACGGCAGCAGCGCCACGCCGGCGGCGGCACCCTCGGCCGCCCAGGACCGCGCGCCGGCCCGGAGGGAGGGGAGCGCGATCAGGAGGAGCCCGGCAGCGGCGGGCAGCGTGTAGGCCTCCGGCGTTCCCACACCGGCGCCGCCCACCGCGATCCAGCTCGCCGCCACCAGGTCGGCGACGGCCACGACCGCGACCGGCCACCGCCCGGCCACCAGCGCATAGCAGCCGGCCGCGACGCCGGCCACCGTGAGCTGCAGGCCCACCTGGCCCCATGCTCCGGCCGACGCGGTGACCGCTCCCGCCGTCGCGCCCGCGGCCGCACCGGCCCACGTGCACACCCACTCCTCGGGCCGGCCGGTGCGCAGCGTGGCGACGGCGAAGGCGGCAGCAGCCAGGAGGGCCAGCAGCAGCCCGGCGACAGTCGACGGCAGGACGTCGTCGGCACGGGCCAGCAGGACCGCCACGTAGGGCGCGCCGAGCGCGACCGCGGTCGCCTGGCCGCGCAGTCGCGGCAGGCGGACCGCGGCCACCGTCGCCGGCACGACACCGCACAGCGCGACCAGGGCCAGCTCGGCGTACCGGGCGTCGTCGGCCAGTCGCGCGCCGGGCAGCAGCACCAGGACCGCTCCGGCCGCGACCAGCAGCGCGACCAGGCCCGGACGCCGGGACACCAGCGCCCCGGCGGTCAGCAGTGCCAGCCCGAGGCCGGCGGCGAGCAGCGGCCCGGCGTCCCCGGTCGTGGCCAGCGAACCGGCCAGCGCCGCCCCGAGGACGACACCGACGCCGCCGGGCACGACCTCCGGGAACCGGGACCCGCTCCGGACGGCAGCGAGGGCGGCTGCCCCGGCGAGGGCGAGGACGCCGGTCGCGGCCCACGACTCGGCCGGGTCGGCGCCGAAGGCGCTGCCGAGGCCGAGCAGGACCCCCACCGCGGTCCACAGGCCGGCGAGCACCCGCGCGAGCGGCCCGACCGACCGCCGCACCGCCCGGGCGGCGACGACGTCCGCAGCGGCCACCGCGAGAGCGACCGCCGCGCCCACCGGGCCGATGAGCAGCTTCCCGGTCAGCGCCAGGAAGGGCAGTGGCTGGGCGGCGAGCAGGGCGACCACCGGCCAGGTCACCGTGCTGCGGGTCAGCCGGGCGAGGGCGAGGGCGGCGCCCAGGACGACCGCGCAGGAGATCGCCCACCAGCCGCGCAGCTGCACGTCCTCGATCGCGAAGAGGCCCAGGGCCCGGGCGGCGGCGAGGTCGACGACGAGGAGCGCGGCGCCGGCGGCGGCGAGGGCCTCCTCGGTGGCGCGCAGCCCGCGGCGCGGTGAACGCGGAGACGCCGCAGGCCAGGGCCGTGGCGGTCAGCATCACGGCGACCTGGAACACCGGCCCGAAGCGGGTCCACGCCCACGCGACGAAGGTGACCGCCGCGGCCACGACCAGCAGCGCGCCGAGACCGCCCAGGACCTGCTGCGGGGCGATCCGCCGCCGGGGCGGCCGGGCGGGCGGGCTCCACGGCGGCGGGGGAGGCGGACCGGCCAGGGGCGGAGGGGGCGACGTCACCCGGGGCGGCGTCGCCCGGGGCGGCGTCGCCCGGGGCGGCGGGACCGAGGCGTGCTGCGGGGGCGCCCACCCCGGGGCGCCGACCGGCACCGATGCCGCCCAGGGAGCGGCCGCGCGCAGCGACGCCAGGAGCTGGTCGCGGTCGCGGGCGAGGTCGGCCATGGTGGCGCCGATCCGCGCCACGACCTCGGCGGCGTGCGCGGCGGCCGGCAGGCCGCAGTTCGGGCACGGGCCGGGCCCGGTGTCGCCGGTGGGCCGTCCGCAGACGGGGCAGGGCAGGCCCCACGCGCTGCCGGGCGGGTTCATGCGCGCATCCTGGCCTCCCGGCGGCCGGAACGGGACGGTTTCCACGACGTGGCGCTCCGCCGGGTGATGCCGCCGAAGTCACCGTCACGTCGTTCGGGTTATCGGCGCCGAGCGCTTACCCTGGGATCAGTGATCACGACGACCGGCCTCGAGCTCCGCGCCGGCGCCCGCATCCTCATCAGCGACGCCAACCTCCGCGTGCAGCCCGGCGACCGGATCGGCCTGGTGGGGCGCAACGGCGCCGGCAAGACCACCACGCTGACGACGCTGGCCGGGGAGCGCGTCCCGCACGCCGGCACGGTCGAGGTGAGCGGCGAGATCGGCTACCTGCCGCAGGACCCGCGCAGCGGCGACCTGGACATCAGCGCCAGCGACCGGGTGCTCTCCGGGCGCGGACTGGACCTGCTGAAGAACCAGCTGCAGAAGGCACAGGTCGCGATGGCCGAGCCCGCGGACGACGCCGAGCGCGACAAGGCGGTCCGCCGCTACGGACGGCTCGAGGACCAGTTCGCGGCCATGGGCGGCTACGCGGCCGAGAGCGACGCTGCCCGCATCTGCAGCAACCTCGGCCTGCCCGACCGCGTGCTGGCCCAGCCGCTGCGCACCCTGTCCGGCGGCCAGCGGCGCCGCGTCGAGCTGGCCCGCATCCTGTTCTCCGACGCCGAGACGCTGCTGCTCGACGAGCCGACCAACCACCTCGACGCCGACTCGATCACCTGGCTGCGCGGCTTCCTGAGCGGCCACCGCGGCGGGCTGATCGTCATCAGCCACGACGTCGAGCTGCTCGACGCCGTCGTCAACAAGGTGTGGCACCTCGACGCCAACCGCGCCGCCGTCGACGTCTACAACCTCGGCTGGAAGCCCTACCTCGCCCAGCGGGAGACCGACGAGCGCCGCCGCAAGCAGGAGCGGGCCAGCACCGAGCGCAAGATCGACGCACTCGCCGCCCAGGCGGACAAGATGCGCGCCAAGGCGACCAAGGCCCGCGCCGCCAAGAGCATGGACAAGCGCGCCGAGCGGCTGGCCGCCGGCCTCGAGGCCGTGCGCGTCCACGACAAGGTCGCCAAGCTGCGCTTCCCGACCCCCGCTGCGTGCGGCCGCACGCCGCTCACCGCGGAGGGGCTGTCGAAGAACTACGGCTCGCTCGAGGTGTTCACCGACGTCGACCTCGCCGTCGACAAGGGCACGCGGGTCGTCGTCCTGGGGCTCAACGGGGCCGGCAAGACGACGCTGCTGCGGATCCTGGCCGGTGCCGAGATGCCCGACACGGGCGCGGTGAAGCCAGGCCACGGCCTGCGCGTCGGCTACTACGCGCAGGAGCACGAGACCATCGACATGGACCGCACGCTGCTCGAGGTGATGCGGGCAGCGGCACCGGAGAGCACCGACACCGAGCTGCGGCGCATCCTGGGCGCCTTCCTGTTCTCCGGCGACGCCGTCGACCAGCGGGCGGGCACGCTCTCCGGAGGTGAGCGGACCCGGCTGGCCATGGCCACGCTGGTCGTCTCGGGGGCCAACGTGCTCCTGCTGGACGAGCCGACCAACAACCTCGACCCGGCCAGCCGCGAGCAGGTGCTCGAGGCGCTGCGCACCTATGCCGGCGCGATCGTGCTGGTGACGCACGACGAGGGCGCGGTGCACGCGCTCAGCCCTGACAAGGTCATCCTGCTCCCGGACGGCACCGAGGACGCCTGGAGCGAGGACTTCGCCGATCTGGTGAGCCTGGCCTGACCGGAGACGGTCCACGCCGTTCCCTTTCACCTGGCCCCGCTTCGTCGGGTGGGTGATCATGGGCCCGAGATGCCGTGGTCACCGGGACCGCGGCACCAGTGGACGGACTGCCACGCCGGGCCGCGACTCCGCCCGGCGCTGGCATGGGCCGGCGGCGACACGGAGGGGAGTCATGGCCGACTCGAGCACTGCGGATCTCGGCAAGGGCAAGCGCATCACGGGCGGGGACAGGTCGTCGCTGGCCGACGACCTGCGCAAGCGCTACGACGGCGGCGAGAGCATCCGGTCCCTGGCCACCTCCACGAACCGCTCCTACGGGTTCGTGCACCGGCTGCTTTCGGAGTCCGGGGCGACCCTGCGCAGCCGCGGAGGAGCCAACCGGAATAGTAAGAAGGCGTGACCTCGGGCGAACCGGAGAACGACGGCTGGATCAGGACGAGCCGGGACGGCGCCGTCCTCACGGTCACCCTGGACCGTCCTGACCAGCTGAACGCGCAGACACCGGCCACCTGGTCGGCGCTCGCCGCCGTCGGCGCCGCCCTGGAGGACGACGTCCGGGTGGTCGTCCTGCGGGGTGAGGGGCGGTCCTTCTCGGCGGGGCTGGACCGCGCCATGTTCAGCGCCGAGCCCGGCACCACCGGCGGGCTGGGTGACCTCGGCCGGCTGGACGCCGCCGAGGCGCAGGAGCGCATCCGCGGCTACCAGGCCGGGTTCCGGTGGCTCCGCTCGCCGGGCATCGTGTCCGTGGCCGCCGTGCAGGGCCATGCCATCGGGGCCGGTGCCCAGCTGGCGCTGGCCTGCGACCTGCGGGTCATGTCCGACGACGCCCAGCTGCGGCTGCCCGAGGCGACGCTCGGGCTGGTCCCCGACCTGACCGGCACCAGCACGCTCACGGAGCTGGTGGGCTACTCCCGCGCCCTCGAGATCTGCCTGACCGGCCGCGCGGTGCGGGCCGCCGAGGCCCACGCCATCGGGCTGGCCAACGTCGTCGTCCCCGCCGCCGAGCTCGACGCCACCGTCAGCGACCTCGTCGCCGCTCTCCTGGCACCGCCGGCGGCGGCGAGCCGGGCGACCGCCGCACTGGTGCGCTCCGCCGTCCGCAACGACCCGGCCACCCAGGACGCGGCCGAGCGGGCCGCCCAGGTACTGCGGCTGCAGGACCTCGTCGCCGGAAACTGACAGGGGGCGCTGCCAGACTCCTCCGGAACAGTCCGGCCGACGCCGGTGTTGGCCGGTCGACGAGAGGAGGCGGTGTGGACATGAGCCATCCCATGACCTCCATGTCCGCGATGCGGTCGTTCCGGCGGGATCCCTCGGTCACGGCCCGGGAGCTGCCGAAGGGCACGGTGCGGCGCGTCCTCGGCATCGCCCGCCCCTACCGGCGCGACCTGACGTTCTTCCTCACCCTCGTGGTCGGCTCGTCCCTGATCGGGGTGATCACGCCGCTGCTGGCCGGCGACATCATCAACCGCATCGCGGGGCTCGAGGGCACCGCGGGCGGCATCGTGCGCATCGCGCTGATCATCGCCGGCCTCGCCGTGCTCGACGCGGTCATCTCGCTGGCCACCCGGTGGTTCTCCGCGCGGATCGGCGAGGGCGTGATCTACGACCTGCGCAGCCGGGTGTTCGAGCACGTCCAGCGCATGCCGGTCGCCTTCTTCACCCGGACGCAGACCGGAGCCCTGGTCAGCCGCCTGAACAACGACGTCATCGGCGCCCAGCAGGCGTTCACCTCGACGCTGTCCGGGGTGGTGTCCAACGTGATCGGCCTGGTGCTGACCGCCGGCGTCATGTTCACGCTGTCGTGGCAGATCACGCTGCTGTCGCTGGTGATGGTGCCGCTGTTCGTCCTCCCGGCCCGCCGGATCGGCCGCCGGCTGCAGGAGATCACGCGCGAGGCCTACGGACTGAACGCGTCGATGAACGCGACCATGACCGAGCGCTTCAACGTCGCCGGCGCCCTGCTGGTGAAGCTCTTCGGCCGTCCGTCGGCGGAGGCCGAGGCGTTCCGGGGCCGGGCCGCCCGTGTCCGCGACATCGGCGTGCTCTCGGCGATGTACGGGCGGACCTTCTTCACCGCTCTGACGCTGGTCGCGGCGCTGGCCACCGCGCTGGTCTACGGGCTGGGCGGCTGGCTGGCGTTCACCGGCTCGCTGAGCGCCGGTGACGTCGTGGCGCTCGCGCTGCTGCTGTCGCGCCTGTACGGCCCGCTCACCGCGCTGGCCAACGTCCGGGTCGACGTGATGAGCGCGATGGTGAGCTTCGACCGGGTCTTCGAGGTGCTCGACCTGGAGCCGATGATCGGCGAGGCCCCCGACGCGGTGCCGGTCCCGGCCGAGGACCGGTCCATCGAGTTCGACGACGTGTCGTTCAGCTATCCCAGCGCCGCGGACGTGTCGCTCCCGTCGCTGGAGGAGGTGTCGCTGCCCGAGCACGGCGGCCCCACGGCGGTGCTGCACGGCGTCTCGTTCCGGGTGGAGCCGGGCCGGCTGGTGGCCCTGGTCGGGCACTCGGGGGCCGGCAAGTCCACGATCGCCAACCTGGTGCCGCGGCTGTACGACGTGACCGCGGGTGCGGTGCGCGTCGGTGGCATCGACGTCCGGCGGGCGACGCTGGGCTCGCTGCGCGACTCGATCGGCGTGGTCAGCCAGGACGCGCACCTGTTCCACGACACGATCCGCGCCAACCTGCTCTACGCGCGACCGGAGGCGAGCGAGGACCAGCTGTGGGCCGCGCTCGAGGGCGCCCGCATCGCGGGGCTGGTCCGCTCGCTGCCCGAGGGGCTGGACACCGTCGTCGGCGACCGGGGCTACCGGATGTCCGGTGGCGAGAAGCAGCGGCTGGCCATCGCCCGGGTGCTGCTCAAGGCGCCGGGCATCGTGATCCTCGACGAGGCGACCGCGCACCTGGACAGCGAGTCCGAGGTGGCCGTGCAGCACGCCCTGGACGCGGCGCTCACCGGCCGCACGTCGCTGGTCATCGCGCACCGGCTGTCCACGATCCGCAGCGCCGACCAGATCCTGGTGATCGACGACGGTCGCATCGCGGAGTCGGGGACGCACGCTGAGTTGCTGGCGCTCGGGGGCCGGTATGCCGACCTCTACCGGACGCAGTTCGCCGACGGCGAGCGTCGAACGGTCGAGGTCGCCTGACCACTACCGTCACTCCTGCACCAGTACCTCAGGAGGAGACGATTCCGTGACGGCAGCACACCCGGAGGACGCCCGGATCCGGGCCCTCTACGCCGCGTTCCTCGACGGCTGGAACCGGCGCAGCGGCGCGGCGGTGGCGGCCGGGTTCGCCGACGACGGGGACATCATCGGTTTCGACGGCAGTCATCACCGGGGCAGGCTGTCCATCGCCGCCGATCTCCGGCAGGTCTTCGGCAGCCACCAGACGGCCGCGTACGTCGGCATCGTCCGGTCCGTGCGGCCGATGGCGCCGGGCGTCGCCGTGCTGCTGGCGCACGCCGGCATGATCCCGCCCGGCGAGAACGACTTCGATCCGCAGCTGCACACCGTGCACACCCTCGTCGCGGTCGACGAGGGCGGCGGCCGGTGGCGGATCTCGCTGCTGCAGGCGACCCCCGCTGCCTGGCACCAGCACCCCGACGCACGCGAGGCGCTGACCGAGGAGCTCCGCGGCCTGCTCGCTCCGCAGTGAGCGTGCTCGTCTCCGCCGCGGAGCTGCTGGCCGCCGAACCTCGGCCGGTCCTGCTCGACGTCCGCTGGGCGCTGGGGGACGACCGCGGCCGGGAGAAGTACCTCGCGGGTCACCTGCCGGGCGCCGTCTTCGTCGACCTGGAGTCGGAGCTGGCGGATCCGCCCTCGGCGGAGCAGGGCCGGCACCCCCTGCCGTCGGTGCAGCGACTGCAATCAGCCGCGCGACGGTGGGGCATCCGCGACGGCGACGCCGTGGTCGCCTACGACGCCACCGGCGGACTGGCGGCGGCGCGGGCATGGTGGCTGCTGCGGTGGGGTGGGCTCCGCGACGTGCGGCTGCTGGACGGCGGGCTCGACGCGTGGGTGCGGGCGGCGGCGCGCTCGAGAGCGGGGACGTCCGGCCCGAGCCGGGGGACGTCACCCTGACCGGTGGCGGCATGCCGGTGCTGACCATCGACGAGGCGGCGGCCCTGCCCGGTTCCGGCGTGCTGCTCGACGCGCGAGCGGGGGAGCGCTACCGGGGCGAGGTCGAGCCGATCGACCCGCGGGCAGGCCACGTGCCCGGCGCGGTCAGCGCGCCCACCACCGAGAACCTCGCGGCCGACGGCACCTTCCGGCCGGCCGCCGAGCTG
Source organism: Blastococcus sp. PRF04-17 (assembly GCF_023016265.1). Taxonomy (GTDB): domain Bacteria; phylum Actinomycetota; class Actinomycetes; order Mycobacteriales; family Geodermatophilaceae; genus Blastococcus_B. The sequence continues at coordinate 342,983 of NZ_CP095412.1, forward strand.
GCCGAGCGGTTCGCCGCCCTGGGCGCGCGCCGCGGGACGACCGTCGGTGTCTACTGCGGCTCCGGTGTGACCGCCGCCCACGAGGTCGCGGCGCTGGCCGCGGCCGGCGTCGAGGCGGCACTGTGGCCGGGCTCGTGGTCGCAGTGGTCGGCCGACCCGGACCGCCCGGCGGCGACCGGCACCTCGCGGGGCGAACAGGACGATTCGCCCTGAGGGCGGCTTCAAGGACAGGCCCTCGGGCTCGTGAGTGTGTGCGCGGAAGCCCCGTTTTCGACTGCGGAATGGGGCCTGAGCGCACCCTGTCGACCGCGATCCAGGACGCCGATCTTGGCTGAGGGGTCGGCTGACCCCATCCGATCGACCCGTGCGCGCGGCGTCCAGCCCTGTGTCCCCGACGCGGCCGTCAGCGACGGGCCGGGTGGGCGGCCCGGCAATCGCTGGCGACGTCGTCCGCTAGTCGCCGCTGCCCGGCACGGTGGCGTCGACCAGCACGTCGTCGTCCTGATCGACGGCGGTGGAGCCGCCGTAGCGGGCCACGTCGGCGAGCACGCCGCCGGACACGTTCAGCGCCACGGACAGGTCGGCGGGCGGGCCGATGACCCGCAGCTCGTAGGGCGCGGTGATGGGCCGGCCGTCGACGGACAGCTCGCCGGGGTCGCCCTCGACGAAGCTGGAGACGACGATCCGCACGCCGTCGACCTGCATCGCCTCGGCGCCGGCGCCGCGCAGCTCCTGGATGGCGTCGAGCAGGATCGCGGCGGTCACGGCCTTCTCCGGGTCCTTGATGGTCACCCGCAGCCCGGGGCCGCGGGCGGGCACCGTCCCGTTGAGCACGGCGATCGCCTCCGCCCGCTGCTGGGCCTCCTCGAGCGCCCGGGCCGACTGGTCCTGCCCGCTGCCGAGCTCCTCGAGCGACTGGCGCCGGCTGGCGATCTGCTCGCGCAGCTGCTCCTCCTGGGCATTGAGGTCGTCGAGGATGCGGACCAGGTCCTCCTCGCGCTGCCCGACCGCGGCCGTGTCCCCGGTGTTGCGGATCTGGACGGTGAGGCCGAACCCGAGGGCGAGGGCGAGGGCGCCGGTGGCCACCGCCGACACCGTGCGGCCCGGCCGCTTCCGCGGCGGTGCGGCGACATCTCTACCCGAGGTCGAGACGTCGGGCTCCGCCGCCGTGCCGCCGTCCTCGTCGTTCGCCGGGCCGCTCATCGTGCTTCCCAGCGTAGGTCACCCCGCGGCTGCTCCCGGGGCGCGGAGCGCGGCGTCGTAGCGGTCGAGCAGCACGGCGGCGATGCGCCGGTCGGGCAGCAGGGGAGCGGTCACCACGTCGGCGCCCGCGCCGGCGAGCTTGTCGTGGAAATGACCCGGCGCCAGCAGGTAGGCGGCGATCACGACCCGTTCCGCGCCCTGCGCCCGGGCGGCGGACACGGCGTCGGGCACCGGCGGCGTCGCCGCTGAGCCGTAGCCGGTGGTGACGGGGCCCGCCCACGAGCGCTGGAGCCGGGCCGCGGTCTCCTCGACGTCGGCGACGGAGCGGCGGTCGCTCGACCCGGCGGCGGCGAGGACGACCGCGGTCGCGGGATCACCCGGGTCGGCGCCGGCCTCGACCAGCCGGTCGTGCAGCACCGCGACCAGGCGCGCATCCGGCCCCAGGGGGCGGGCGGCGACCGCGGTCTCGGCGGCCGCGACCGCGCCCGCGATGTCGACGTGCACGTGGTAGCCACCCGAGAGCAGCAGGGGGACGACGACCGTAGGGCGGTCCGACGCGGCGAGCTGGGCCACCACGTCCACGACGGTGGGCGGCTGGACGTCGACGAAGGCTGCCGTCGTCACCAGCCCCGGGCGCAGCTCCCGGGCAGCGAGGGCCAGCTCGGCGATCAGCCGCCGTCCCGTGGGGTTGCGCGTGCCGTGCGCGCAGGCCACCAGCACCGGGGCAGCGACCGGACCGCTCACAGCGCGCGGAGGATGCCGCCGTCGACCGCGATCATGCTGCCGGTCACGTACGAGGCGGCAGGGGAGAGCGCGAAGGCGGCGACCCGGCCGAACTCTTCCGGTCGTCCGACGCGGCGCAGCGGGATGCCTGCCTCGGTCCGTGCCCGCGCCGCCTGCGGATCCCCGGACGCGGCCTCGATCTCGGCGATCCGGTCGGTCGCGATCGTGCCCGGCATCAGCCCGAAGACGCGGATGCCCCGCGGCCCGAGCTCGTCGGCCAGGGCCTTGGCCGTCATCGCCAGGCCCGGGCGGAGGGCGTTGGAGATAGCGAGGTGCCCCAGGGGCTGGCGCACCGAGGTGGAGAGCACGAAACCGATGGCCGCACCCTCGCCGAGGTGCGGCACCAGTGCGCGGACCAGTTCGAGCGGGCCCAGGACGACGCTCTCGTAGGCGTCGCGCCACTGGTCGACGTCGGTCTGGAAGACCGTGCCGGGTGCGGGGCCGCCCACCGAGACCAGGGCGCCGTCGATCCGGCCCAGCCGCTCGACGGCCTCCTCGACCAGCCGTGAGACGGCCTCGGGTGCCCCGAGGTCGACCGTCGAGCCGTGCGCGGCCGGCTCCCCGCCCAGCTCGTCCACCGCTCGCTGCACCGATTCGGGCCGGCGAGCGCTCAGGTGCACCCGTGCGCCGTCGTCGACCAGGGCACGGGCGGTCGCGAACCCCAGCCCCCGGCTGGCGCCGGTGAGCAGGTAGCCGCGACCGCCCAGGCCCAGATCCATGACTAGCCCCGATCAGGCGGCGGAGCCGCGCAGCGAGCGGAGCACGTACTGCATGATCCCGCCGTTGCGGTAGTAGTTCGCCTCGCCGGGGGTGTCGATCCGGACGCGGGCGTCGAACTCGACCTCGCCGGCCTTCACCCTGACCGTGCGCGGGGTCTCGCCGTCGTTGAGCGCCGTGATCCCGGTGATCGTGAACTCCTCGTCGCCGGTCAGGCCCAGCGACTCGCGGTTCTGGCCCTCGGGGTACTGCAGCGGCAGCACGCCCATGCCGATCAGGTTCGACCGGTGGATCCGCTCGTAGCTCTCGGCGATGACCGCCTTGACGCCGAGCAGCGCCGTCCCCTTGGCCGCCCAGTCACGCGACGAGCCCGAGCCGTACTCCTTGCCCGCCAGCACGACCAGCGGGATGCCGGCCTCCTGGTAGCCCTGCGACGCCTCGTAGATCGTCGTCGTCTCGCCGGTCAGGTGGTTCTTGGTGACGCCACCCTCGGTGCCGGGCACCAGCTGGTTGCGCAGCCGGATGTTGGCGAAGGTGCCGCGGATCATCACCTCGTGGTTCCCGCGCCGGGAGCCGTAGGAGTTGAAGTCGCGGCGGTCCACGCCGTGCTCCCGCAGGTACCTGCCGGCCGGGCTGTCGGCCTTGATGGACCCGGCGGGGGAGATGTGGTCGGTGGTCACCGAGTCGCCGAGCATCGCCAGGGTGCGGGCGCCGGTGATGTCCTCGACCGGGGTCGGCTCGGCCGGCATGCCCTCGAAGTACGGGGGCTTGCGGACGTAGGTGCTCTGCGGGTCCCACTCGAACGTGTCCCCGGTCGGCGTGGGCAGGTTCTGCCACTGCTCCGTGCCGGCGAACACGTCCTCGTAGCTGCGCCCGAACTGCTCCGCGGAGACGGCGTGGTCGATGACCCGCTGGACCTCCTGCGGCGAGGGCCAGATGTCGCGCAGGAAGACGTCGTTGCCGTCCTGGTCCTGACCCAGCGGGTCGTTGTTCAGGTCGACGTCCATGGAGCCGGCCAGCGCGTAGGCGATGACCAGCGGGGGCGAGGCCAGGTAGTTCATCTTGACGTCGGGGTTGATCCGGCCCTCGAAGTTGCGGTTGCCCGAGAGCACCGACACGACGGCGAGGTCGGCGTCGTTGACGGCCTTGCTGACCGGCTCGGGCAGCGGGCCGGAGTTGCCGATGCAGGTCGTGCAGCCGTAGCCGACCAGGTAGAAGCCCAGCTTCTCCAGGTACGGGGTCAGCTCGGCCTTCTCGTAGTAGTCCATGACGACCTTGGACCCGGGGGCCAGCGTCGTCTTCACCCACGGCTTGGAGGCCAGCCCGCGCTCGACGGCGTTCTTGGCCAGCAGCGCGGCGCCGATCATCACCTGCGGGTTCGACGTGTTGGTGCAGGAGGTGATCGCCGCGATCACCACGTGGCCGTGGTCGATCTCGGTCTCGGTGCCGTCCTCCATCACCACGCGGGTGGGCTTTCGCGGCCGGTCGGCCACGTCGCCGCCCTCGTAGTGGTGTGGCTTGCCGGCCTCGCCGTTGCCGTGCGTCTCGGCGATGGGGTCGGAGGCCGGGAAGGTCTCGGCGACGGCCTCGTCGACCGAGGACGTCACGCCGTACGGCTTCTCCTGCGCCGGGACGCCGGGCTTGCGGTCCTCGCCACCGGTCTCGTCGGCCTGCACGTAGTCGGCGAGCGCGGCCCGGAAGGAGGACTTGGCCTCGGTGATGGCGACGCGGTCCTGCGGGCGCTTCGGGCCGGCGATCGACGGGACGACGGTGCCGAGGTCGAGCTCCAGGTACTCGGAGAACGCCGGCTCGCGGGACGGGTCGTGCCAGAGGCCCTGCTCCTTGGCGTAGGCCTCGACCAGCGCCACCTGCTCGCGGGAGCGGCCGGTGAGCTCCAGGTAGGTGATGGTCTCCTGGTCGATGGGGAACATGGCCGCCGTGGAGCCGAACTCCGGGCTCATGTTGCCGATCGTGGCGCGGTTGGCCAGCGGGACGGCGGAGACGCCCTCGCCGTAGAACTCGACGAACTTCCCGACCACGCCGTGCTGGCGCAGCATCTCGGTGATCGTGAGGACCAGGTCGGTCGCCGTGGCGCCGTCGGGCAGCTGTCCGTAGAGCTTGAAGCCCACGACCCGCGGGATCAGCATCGAGACCGGCTGGCCGAGCATGGCGGCCTCGGCCTCGATGCCGCCGACGCCCCAGCCGAGCACGCCCAGGCCGTTCACCATGGTGGTGTGCGAGTCGGTGCCCACGCAGGTGTCGGGGTAGGCGACGGTGCGGTCACCCTCCTGCCGCGGGAAGATCACGCGGGCCAGGTGCTCGATGTTGACCTGGTGCACGATGCCGGTGCCCGGGGGGACGACCTTGAAGTCGCTGAAGGCGCCCTGGCCCCAGCGCAGGAACTGGTAGCGCTCGCCGTTGCGCTCGTACTCGATCTCGACGTTGCGCTGGAACGAGTCCTCGGTGCCGAAGATGTCGGCGATCACGGAGTGGTCGATGACCAGCTCGGCGGGCGCGAGCGGGTTGATCTTCTGCGGGTCGCCGCCCAGCTCCGCCATCGCCTCGCGCATGGTGGCGAGGTCGACGATGCAGGGGACGCCGGTGAAGTCCTGCATGACCACGCGGGCGGGCGTGAACTGGATCTCCTGGTCGGGCTCCGCGTTCGGGTCCCAGTTCGCGATCGCCCGGATGTGGTCGGCGGTGATGTCCGCGCCGTCCTCGGTGCGCAGCAGGTTCTCGAGCAGGACCTTGAGGCTGAAGGGCAGCTTCTCCGCGCCCTCCACCGCGTCGAGTCGGTAGATGTCGTAGTCGGTGCCCTCGACGGTGAGCGTCGAACGGGCTCCGAAGCTGTCCTTGCTGGCTGCCACTTCTCTGCGCCTACCCCTCGTGCTTCTCGCGCTCCCTTGACCGCCCCCGATCATCCCAGTTCAGCGGCGGGAGCACCGGGTCAGGGCACCCTTGCCTCACCCGGTGACGTCGATCACGGGTCCTTACGGTGGACGACGTGACCGGCGCCGTCCCCGAGACCCTGCCCGAGTGGCTCACCGCCGCCCGGCGGATCACCGTGCTCACCGGCGCGGGGATCTCGACCGAGAGCGGCATCCCGGACTACCGCGGGCCCAACGGCGTCTGGACCCGCGACCCCGACGCCGAGAAGCTCGTGACCCTCGGCTACTACCTGGCCGATCCGGAGATCCGGCGCCGCTCCTGGCTGCTGCGCCGGGCGATGCAGGACGCCGATCCGCAGCCGAACGCCGGCCACCGGGCGCTGGTCGACCTCGAGCGGCAGGGGCGGCTGCGCGCGCTGGTCACCCAGAACATCGACGGGCTGCACCAGGCGGCCGGCTCCAGCGGCGAGCTGGTGCACGAGATCCACGGCACCGTGCACGAGGTCGTGTGCACCGACTGCGGCGACCGGACGACGATCCGCGAGGCGCTCGACCGCGTCGCGGCGGGCGAGCCCGATCCGGAGTGCCGGGTCTGCGGCGGCATCCTCAAGACGGCCACCGTCTACTTCGGCCAGATGCTCGAGGAGCGGGTCGTCGAGGCGTGCACCGCCGCGGCCGCCGACTGCGACGTCTTCCTCGCCGTCGGCACCTCGCTGCAGGTGTGGCCCGCGGCCGGGCTGGCCGACATCGCCGTCGGCTCCGGCGCCCGTCTCGTCGTCGTCAACGCCGAGCCGACGCCCTACGACTGGACGGCGGACCTCGTCGTCCGCGAGCCGATCGGCACCTCCCTGCCGCGACTGGTCGCGGCCGACTGACCGACCCGGTTAGCGTGACGGGCACCACAGCCCTGAGCACCCGGGAGCCGGCATGCGCGTGCCTCTGACCACCCGCGACTTCCTCGACCGCGCCGAGCTGGTCTACGGCGACCGGATCGGCATCGTGGACGAGCCGAACCAGCCGGCGCCCTCGCTCGGCGAGGTGAGCTACCGCGAGGTCGCCCGCCGCGGCCGCGCGCTGCAGGCGGGCCTGGATCGGCTGGGGATCGGCGAGGGCGAGCGGGTGGCGATCGTCAGCCACAACGCCGGCCGGCTGCTGGAGCTGCTGCTGGCCGTGCCGTCGTCGGGCCGGGTGGCGGTGCCGATCAACTTCCGGCTGTCGCCGGAGGAGGTCGGCTACATCGTCGGCCACTCCGGCGCCCGCGTGCTGCTGGTCGACCCGGAGCTGGAGTCGACGCTCAAGGGGATCGAGGCCGAGCACCGGTTCGGCACGGGGGAGGAGTACGAGCAGCTGCTCGACGTCGACGCCGAGCCCCGGCCGTGGGGGGAGCCCGACGAGGACGCCACCGCGACGATCAACTACACCAGCGGGACGACGGCCCGGCCCAAGGGCGTGCAGATGACCCATCGCAACCTGTGGGTCAACGCGGTCACCTTCGGCATGCACATGCAGGTCAGCGACCGCGACGTCTACATGCACACGCTGCCGATGTTCCACTGCAACGGCTGGGGCCTGCCGTACACGATGTCCGGCCTCGGCGTCCGGCAGGTCGTGCTGCGCAAGGTCGACGGCGCCGAGATCCTGCGCCGCGTCGACCGGCACGGCGTGACGCTGATGGCCGGGGCGCCGGCCGTCTGGAACGCCGTCCTGGAGGCGGCCGCCGACTGGGACGGCGAGATCCCCGGTCGCGACCGGGTGCGGATCGTCGTCGCCGGCGCGCCGCCGCCCTCGAAGACGATCGCCCGGGTCGAGCAGGAACTGGGGTGGGAGTTCAACCAGATCTACGGCCTGACCGAGACCGCGCCGCTGCTCACCATCAACCGGCCGCGGGCGGAGTACGACGAGCTGGAGCCGGAGGAGCGGGCCAAGAAGCTGTCCCGGGCCGGGGTCCCCGCGCTGGGCATCCGGCTGCGGACCAGTGAGTCCGGCGAGGTGCTGGCCCAGGGCAACGTCGTGCTCCAGGGCTACTGGGAGAACCCGGACGCGTCCGCGGAGGCGCTCGAGGGCGGCTGGTTCCACACCGGGGACGGCGGCTCGATCGACGAGGGCGGTTACGTCACCATCTCCGACCGCAAGAAGGACGTGATCATCACCGGCGGCGAGAACGTGTCCTCGATCGAGGTGGAGGACGTCGTCTTCAGCCACCCGGCCGTCGCCGAGGTCGCGGTCATCGGCGTCCCGGACGACAAGTGGGGCGAGATGGTCACCGCCATCGTGGTCGTCGGGGAGGGCGAGCAGGTCACCGCCGAGGAGATCATCGCCCACTGCCGCGGCAGGATCGCCGGCTACAAGATCCCCAAGCGCGTGGAGTTCCGGGACGAGCTCGCCCGGACCGCCACGGGCAAGATCCAGAAGTTCAAGCTCCGCGAGTCCTTCTGGGCCGGCTCGGAGCGCCAGGTCAATTGAAGGACCCCCTCCTCCCCACCCCTCGCGAGCTCGGCGCGGGACCCGGGAGGGCGCCGTATCACCCCTCGGGGTGATACGGCGCTCAACGCCGCCTCCGACACGTCGATCCCTCCTGCAGCGGCACCCGTCCCGGGTGCCGTCTGCATGTCGAGGAGAGGTCGAGGTCGTGGCCAGCCGTACGTGGAGCAGTGTCATGGGCGTGGCCGTCGCGGCCGCGGTCACCGTGGGGCTCGCACCGGGCATCGCCGCGGCGGCGCCGAGCAACGGCCAGATCGCCGAGGCCGAGAGGGCCGCCGCGCGCGCTGAGCAGCAGATCAGGGACCTGTCGGGTCAGCTGGCGCGCGCACAGGACGTCGTCGCCGCCGCCCGAACCGCCGCGGTCATCGCGCTGGACGAGTACCAGGCGATGCAGGGCGCGTACCAGGTCGCCCAGCAGGAGGCCGACATGGCGGCCGCCGCCGCGGCCAAGGCCACCGCCGATCTCGAGGTCGCCCGGGACGAGGTCATCGCCTTCGCCCGGCGCAGCTACATGGAGGGCAGCACCTACGCCGGTGCCGCCGCCCTGATCACCGCGGCCGATCCCGCGCAGATGATCGAGCGCGCCGCGCTGCTCGAGGCGGCGGGCAGCCACCGGTCCGCCGTCCTCGACCGGGTCACGGTGCTGCAGGAGCAGGCGACGGCGGCCGACGCGGCGGCCCGCTCGGCGGTGGCGGACGCGGCGGCCCTCAGGACGGTTGCCGAGGAGAAGCTCGCCGTCGCGCAGGCGGCGGAGATCGAGGCGCGGCAGCAGGCGACCGCACTCGTCGCCCAGCAGGGGCAGCTGCAGGCGCAGCTCGCCGCGGCCGAGGCGGAGCTCGCCTCCTTCGTCGGCGCCCGCGCGGCCGCCGAACGCACGGCCCGGGTCGACCGCCCCTCGCCGGCGCCGCGGCCCGCGCCGATCGGGAACCAGAACCAGGCCGGCGCCGGCGACGCCAACGCCGCGGCGGTGGCCATCGACGCCGCGAAGAACTACCTCGGGCTGCCCTATGCCTGGGGCGGCGGCGGCACCTTCGGCCCCGGTCCGGGTCTGCACCCCGACACGGGCGTCATCGGTTTCGACTGCAGCGGGCTGACCCAGTACGCCTACGCGCAGGCCGGCATCAGCATCCCGCGCAACAGCCGGGCGCAGTACGCCGCGCTGCCCAAGGTGCCGAGCCACGCGCTGCAGCCGGGCGACCTCGTCTTCTGGGCCAACGACGCGTCGGACCCCACGACGATCTACCACGTGGCGATCTACCTCGGCGGCGACCAGGTGATCCAGGCGCCCCAGAGCGGTGACGTCGTGAAGATCTCGGCGATGTGGTGGAGCGGCTACGCCGGCGCGGTGCGACCGAGCGCGTGAACCGGGCCTGCCCCCGGACATGAGGGCGTCGGGCAGCCACGGGGGGAGCTGCCCGACGCGAGAGCAAGGCTAGCAGCCACCACCCCCTCCGGGCAGGGGTGTGGACACGGCTCGGCGCTCGTTTCCGCGCCGTGCCGAGGCGGCCGTCCCCGCCTCGGCGGCGTCCGCCCACGGCGCCCAGGAAGGTGTAGGACACTGGGCTCCGGGGCGGGCCGCGCCGTCCCGTCGACGGCTCTCCCGTGCCGGGAGGACGTGGACCGGCACGACCAGGGAGTTCCGTGAGCACCGCTGCCAGCACGCCGATCGAGAGCTCTTCGCAGGGTGCGGCCGCACCGGTGCCGCCGTCGGTCGACGCGAGCCGGCTCGAGCGGGTGCTCTTCGAGATCAAGCGGGTGATCGTCGGCCAGGACCGTCTCGTCGAGCGGATGCTCGTGGCCCTCCTGGCCCGCGGCCACGTGCTGCTCGAGGGAGTCCCCGGCGTGGCGAAGACCCTCGCCGTGGAGACGCTGGCCACCGCCGTCGGCGGCCGCTTCGCCCGCCTGCAGTTCACCCCCGACCTGGTGCCGGCCGACATCATCGGCACGCGCATCTACAAGGCCGGGCAGGACACCTTCGACACCGAGCTCGGCCCGGTGTTCGCCAACTTCGTCCTGACCGACGAGATCAACCGCGCGCCGGCCAAGGTGCAGTCGGCGCTGCTCGAGGTCATGGCCGAGCGGCAGGTCTCGATCGGCGGCGTGACCCATCCGCTGCCCGACCCCTTCCTGGTGCTGGCGACGCAGAACCCGATCGAGTCCGAGGGGGTCTACCCGCTGCCCGAGGCGCAGCGCGACCGCTTCCTGATGAAGGTGCTCGTCGACTACCCGAGCCCCGAGGAGGAGCGCGAGATCGTGTACCGGATGGGCTCCGAGCCGCCGGTCGCCGAGACGGTGCTCAGCCCGGGCGAGCTCATCCGCCTGCAAAAGACGGCCTCGCAGGTGTTCGTGCACCACGCCCTGGTCGACTACGTCGTCCGACTGGTCGTCGCCACCCGGTCGCCCCGGGAGCACGGCATGGAGGACGTCGCGACCTGGGTGTCCTACGGCGCCAGCCCCCGCGCGTCGCTGGGCCTCATCGCCGCCAGCCGTGGGCTCGCGCTGGTCCGCGGGCGTGACTACGTGCTGCCGCAGGACGTCCTCGACGTGACCGCCGACGTGCTGCGGCACCGGCTGGTGCTGTCCTACGACGCCCTGGCCGACGGCGTGCCGGCCGACCACATCGTCAAGCGGATCGTCCAGACCGTGCCGCTGCCACAGGTCGCCCCGCGGCAGAACGCCGGCGGCTTCGGCCCGAGCGCCCCGGGTGGTCCGCACGTGCCGCAGCCGCACTTCGGGCCGCCGCAGGGTGTCGTCCCGAACGGTCCCGTGGGCAACGGTCCGGGCCCGCAGGCACCGAGTTCCAACGGGTACGCGCAGGGACCGCACCCGGCGTGATCCTCCGTCGTCGCGGGGCCGCGGACCCGCCGGCCCCACCCCCGCCGGCCGAGCACCGGGGGCTGCTGCTGCACCCGGCGACGCCCGGTTCGGGCGTCGACCCGGGTGCGGGTGACGGGGCGCCGCCGCGGTTCACCGACGGCCCCGCCGACGTGCTGCTGCGGCGTCTCGAGCTCACCGTGCGCCGGCGCCTCGACGGCCTGCTGCAGGGCGACCACCTGGGTCTCGTGCCCGGTTCCGGCTCGGAGGCCGGCGACTCGCGCACCTACCACCCGGGGGACGACGTCCGCCGCATGGACTGGCCCGTGACGGCGCGCACCCAGGTGCCCCACGTCCGGGAGACCATCGCCGACCGCGAGCTCGAGACGTGGGCGGTGGTCGACCTGTCCGCGAGCCTCGACTTCGGCACGGCCAACTGCCAGAAGCGCGACCTGGCCATCGCCGGCCTGGCCGCGGTGGGACACCTCACCGTGCACGGCGGCAACCGGCTCGGCGCCGTCGTGACCACGGGCGAGCAGGTGACCCGCCACCCGGCGATGCCCGGGCGACTGGCCGCCGAGCGGCTGCTGCGCTCGGTGGTGGCGACCCCGCGGGCGGCCGGCGGCCGGCGCGGGGACCTGGCGGCGGCGCTGGAGTCGCTGCGCCGGCCCCCGCGGCGGCGCGGGCTGGTCGTCGTGATCTCCGACTTCCTGGGCGACCTCGACTGGGAGCGGCCGCTGCGCGGGCTGTCGACCCGGCACGAGCTGCTGGCGATCGAGGTGGTGGATCCGCGGGAGCTGGAGCTGCCGGATGTCGGCCTGCTGACGGTTGTGGACCCGGAGAGCGGGCAGACCCTGGAGGTGCCGACCGGCAACCCCGAGTTCCGCGAGCGGTTCGCCGCCGGCGCGGCGGCGCAGCGGCGGGAGATCGCCGCCGCCCTGCGCCGGGCCGGGGCCGGTCACCTGCAGCTGCGCACCGACCGGGACTGGCTCATGGACGTCGTCCGGTTCGTCGCCGACCGCCGCCGGGCCGGCAGCGGGGGAGCGTCGCGATGATCTTCCAGGCACCGCTGTGGCTGCTGGCACTGCTCGCCGTCGTCGCGCTCGTCGCCCTGTACGTCGTGCTGCAGCTGCGCCGCAAGGCGTACGCGGCGCGGTTCACCAACGTGGCGCTGCTCGGCTCGCTCGTGCCGAGGCGCCCGGGCTGGCGGCGGCACCTGGCCTTCGCCGTCGTCGCGCTCGGCCTGGCGACCCTGGTCGTCTCCCTGGCCCAGCCCAGCACCGAGGTGCGGGTGCCGCGCGAGCGGGCGACGGTGGTCATGGCCGTCGACGTGTCGCTGTCGATGCAGGCCACCGACATCGAGCCCGACCGCTTCCGCGCCATGCAGACCGCGGCCAAGGAGTTCGTCGAGGTGCTGCCCGAGCGGATCAACCTGGGGCTGGTGTCCTTCGCCGGGACGGCGACCACGCTGGTGCCCCCCACGACCGACCGCCAGCAGGTCGTCGGCGCCATCGACAACCTGGACCTCGCGGAGTCGACGGCGATCGGCGAGGCGGTGTTCACGTCGCTGACCGCGATCGAGAACTTCCAGTCCACCCTGGACGCCGGGGAGGCCGAGGAGGTGCCGGCGCGGATCGTGCTGCTCTCCGACGGCTACAACACCGTCGGCCGCGAGGACACGCAGGCGATCGACGCCGCCCGGGCCGCCGGCGTGCCGGTCTCGACGATCGCGTTCGGCACCGACTACGGCACGCTCGACCTGGACGGCGAGACGGTGCCGGTGCCGGTCGACCGGGCCACGCTGGAGAACATCGCCGAGCAGACCGGCGGCAGCTACAGCGAGGCCGCCAGCGCCGCCGAGCTCGAGCAGGTGTACGCCGACCTCGGCAGCCAGATCGGGTACACGACCGAGCCGCAGGACATCAGTCCGTGGTTCGTCCGCGGTGGCGTCGCCCTGGCGCTGCTGGGCGCCGTCCTCAGCCTGCTCTGGACCAACCGCCTGGTGTAGGCGGAGTGGTACGGGCGCGTTATCCGCGCCGTCCCACTCCGCATCAGCGGGCCGGGTCGAGGACGAGCTTGCCGGTGGTCCGACGGGCGAGCAGGTCCTGGTGGGCGTCGCGGACGTTCGACAGCGGATAGCGGCCGCCGACGATCGGCCGCAGCGAGCCGTCGGCGACCATGGGCAGCAGCTCGCCCATCGCGGCGTCGAGCAGCTGCGGCCGGGCCATGCAGTGCGCCAGCCAGAAGCCGATGACCGCCCGGCTCCGCTGCATCAGCGCCCCCGGCGGCACGGCCTTCGTCTCCTGCCGGGCGGCCATGCCGTAGGTGACCAGCCGGCCGAAGGGGGCCAGTGCCGACAGCGATCCGGCGAAGACGTTGCCTCCGGTCATCTCCAGCACGATGTCGACCGGCTTGCCGCCGTTGGCCTCGCGCAGCGCACCGGTGAACTGCTTCGGGTCGTCGTCGGCCAGCGCCGGGTCGACGGTGGCGTCGGCGCCGAGCTCCTCGGTGAGCGCCCGCTTCTCGGGGCTGGACGCGGTGGCGATGATCCGCCCGGCGCCCCACCGCTTGGCCAGCTGGACGGCGAGGCTGCCGACCCCGCCGGCGCCGGCGATCACCACGACCGACTCGCCCTCGGCCAGGTGCGCGCTGGTGCGCAGCAGGTGCCACGCGGTGGCGCCCTGCAGGACGACGGCCAGCGCCTGCTCGTCGCTGACGCCGTCCGGCACCGGCCAGGTGAGGAAGTCGTGGGCGACCGCCTTCTCGGCGTAGCCGCCGCCGTCGAGCAGGCCGACCACTCGCCGGCCCCCGCCCACCGGCGTGCCGACGAACTCGGCGCCCGGCACGAGGGGCAACTGCTGCGCGGCCAGGTAGGAGTTCTCGATCTGGTGGGTGTCGGCGTAGTTGATGCCCGCCGTGGAGACGTCGTACAGCGTCTGGCCCGCCCCCGCCTCCGGCTCGGCGATGTCGACGACCTCGAGGACCTCCGGACCGCCGAAGCGGGTGATCTGCACGGCACGCATGTCCGGCAGGCTATGCGGTGCGCACGGGGCGCTGCAGCGGGCTCCTCAGCCGATCCATCTGCGCAGCTCGCCGGTCAGGACGCGGCCGAACCGCAGCTCCGGGAAGTGCGCGCCGGCCCCGTAGGTGTTCTCGGCCTCGAGCTCGCGGAACAGTCGCTCCCGCACCCGGGCGGCGAGCTGGGGGTCGACGTCGCCCATGGCGTGCCACGTCGGTTCGTCCAGCTGCACGGGACAGGTGATCGCGTCTCCGAGGAGCAGCGCCCGGTGCACACCGGAGGACACGACGACCGACAGGTGACCCGGGGTGTGCCCCGGGGTCATCGTCACGTCGACACCGGGGACGACGGTGGTGTCGTGGCTGACCAGGTGGACGCGGGCGCCGTCCGTGGTCAGCATCCCCTGCCGGATGTGGTCGAGCATCCTGCTCCGCGGATCCAGGACGAAGTGCTGCCAGTCGGCTGCACCGAACCAGAGGTGGGCCCGGGGGAAGACCGGCCGGCCGGCCAGGTCGAAGAGCCATCCGCAGTGGTCGAGGTGCAGGTGGGTGCAGATGACGACGTCGATGTCGGCCGGGCTCACCCCGCCGCGCGGAGCCCGACCATCAACTGCCCGCCGACGAGCAGCCTCCGGGGGCCGTCGTCGTGCAGGTCCGGGCCCAGGCCCGTGTCGACCAGGACCACGGAGGAGCCGGTCCGGACGAGGAAGGTGCCGATCGGCAGCCACGCCTGGCCGTGCCGGTCGAAGAAGTCCTCGTGTCCGTGCGCGGTGACGTGGTCGCCGAAGTAGCCGGGGCTGGCCCGGAAGGTGCCGTCGGCGATCGGGTGGACGTCGATGTCCCCGACCCTCATAGGTGCTCCCTCCCGTGGTGTGTGCACAGACGCTCCATCAGGTGGTCGACGACGTCCAACCGGCCTCGCCTCGGGCTCGGTACGGCGAGGGCGGCCGGGGGCGCATCCACTCCGGTGGGGCGATGGCCCACTACTGTTGTGTGCACACGGCACATCGCACGCCGCTCGGCCCAGCGCCGGCTCCGTTCCGCCGCGGGTTGCCCGGACGATCGACCGGTCGTCGTCGGTCCCACCCCGGCCGGATCTCCGGCGCACAGGAGTCGACCACGCGCCCGCCGGACCGCGCGGACCAGCCGTGCCGGCCGTCGGAGGCCGGCAGCGGCAACCGTGCCGTGCACGTCAGAGGAGGGTTCGTGACTCGACCAGGCCGTCGCCCATCGGGCGCGCGCCGTTCCGGCTCCCGGAACGACCGGAGGGTGCGTCCCGGCGACGACGTCATGGCGGTCCTCGCCCGCGCCGTCCGCGACGTCGAGGGGGCCGTCGCGCGCCGCGCCGCGACGCCGTCGGTCCGCGCCGAGTTCCAGGCGATCGCGCTCCTGCTGCGCGAGGAACGCGCCCGCGTCGTGGCGGACGAGTCCAGCAGTGCCGCGTACCGCTCCGAGCAGCTCAAGCGCCTCGACGGGATCGCCGCCATCCTCGGCCGGGTGGCGGTGCGCGACAGCGCCCTGCTCGCCCTGCTCGCCGACGACGCCATCCCCTCGGAGGGGGCCAAGGAGCGCCGCCGGGACATGCTCAAGGCCGTCGGCATCGAACCGGAACCCGAGGAGCCGCCGGTGGTGGAGCCGGCGGTCGATCCGGCGCTGGCCGAGCGCCAGGTCGTGCCGCAGTCGGTGATCTCCCGTCAGCTGGCCAACCCGTTCCTCGCCCCCGACTTCGAGGCCGCACGGCCGGCTCCGGCGCGGCCGCGCCGGCTCGCCGGCTGGGAGCTGCTGGGCCCCCTGTTCAGCTCCTTCGAGCGCGCCGGTGGCGGCGCCCCCGCCTGCATGGAACTCCCGGAGCCGGCTCCCTGGCAGGTCCCCGCGGGCCTGGAGCTGATGCCCCACCAGGCCCGGATGGTGGCCGCGGCGGCCGCCGGGCACCGGACCTTCCTGCTCGCCGACGAGCCGGGGCTGGGCAAGACGGCGCAGTCGCTGGTCGCCGCCGAGGTGTCGCAGGCCTATCCGCTGCTCGTCGTGGTGCCGAACGTGGTGAAGACCAACTGGGCCCGCGAGGCCGGCCGGTGGACGCCGAACCGCCGGGCGACGGTCATCCAGGGCAACGGCGAGCGGATCGACGGCTTCGCCGACGTCGTGATCGTGAACTACGAGGTGCTGGACCGGCACGTGGGCTGGCTCGGCGACTTCGGGTTCCGCGGGATGGTCGTCGACGAGGCGCACTTCATCAAGAACAAGACCTCGCAGCGCTCGCAGCACGTGCTGGAGCTCGCCGAGCGGATCCGTTCGCGCACCGCCCGCCCGCTGCTCATGGCGCTCACCGGCACGCCGCTGATCAACGACATCGACGACTTCCGCGCCATCTGGCAGTTCCTCGGCTGGATCGACGACACCCAGCCGCTCGGCCCGCTCACCGACTGCCTCGAGGAGACCGGCCTGACGCCGGCCGACCGCAGCTTCTACCCAGCCGCCCGGCAGTGCGTCATCGACCTGGGCATCGTCCGCCGGCGCAAGGTCGACGTGGCGGCCGACATCCCCGCCCGCCGCATCGCCGACCTGCCCGTCGAGCTCGACGACAAGGCCGGGCGGTCGATCCGGGCGGCCGAGCGAGAACTCGCCCGCCGGCTCGTCAAGCGCTACGAGAGCGCGCTCGCGGCCCGCGAATCCGCCACCGTCGTCGAGGGCATCGATCACGGACTGGTGCGCAAGGTGGCCGGCTGGGAGCTCAAGGACACCAGCACCAAGACCGCCGGCGAGAACGTCTTCAGCATGATGCGGCGCATCGGCCAGGCCAAGGCCGGCCTGGCCGCCGACTACGCCGCCCAGCTCGCCCGGAGCGCGGGCAAGGTGGTGTTCTTCGCCAAGCACGTGGACGTGATGGACGTCGCCGAGGAGACCCTCGAGCGGCTGGGGGTGCGCTACTCCTCGATCCGCGGCGACCAGACACCCACCTCGCGGCAGAAGAACATCGACGCCTTCGTCAACGACCCCGACGTCGCCGTGGTCGTCTGCTCCCTCACGGCCGCCGGCGTCGGGCTCAACCTCCAGGTCGCCTCCAACATCGTGCTCGCCGAGCTCTCCTGGACCGACGCCGAGCAGACGCAGGCGATCGACCGTGCCCACCGGATCGGGCAGACCGAACCGGTCACGGCCTGGCGGATCATCGCCGCCCAGACCCTGGACGCCCGGATCGCCGAGCTCATCGACAGCAAGGCCGGCCTCGCCGCGCGGGCGCTCGACGGCTCGGACGAGGAGACGCAGTCCTCGGCCGACGTCCAGCTCGAGGCGCTGGTCGCGCTGCTGACCCAGGCCCTGGTCCAGCCGGAGGCGTACGCGGGCCGGAGCTGAACGGCGGTCCCCGCCGGCGCGGGATTCCCCCTCCGGGGGCAGGCTGGGGCGCGGGCGTGCTCAAGAAGTGGCCCGGACGGGTCGATCCCGGAGAGGAGTTCCGGGCTCGGCAGCAGCGAAGGGCGGTGGGGGAGATGGGCGCGTCGCGGGTGATTTGCCGCCGCCGCCGGACGGGTCGCGCGGTCGTCGTGACCGTCGCCGCCGCCGTCCTCGCGGGCACCGCGCCGGGCACGGCATCGGCCGCCCCGGCCGACGAGCGCGCCGCGACCCGTGCGGCCGAGGAAGCCGGGGCGCAGGTCGGCCGGCTGCTCACCCAGATCGGCGACGCGCAGGGCGCGGTGGACGACGCCGCCGCGCGGGTCTCCCGGGCACTCGCCGACGTCGCGACCCAGGAGCGCGCCCACGACGCCGCGCTGGCGCACGCCCGCGTGGCCGCGGCCGCCGCGCAGGAGGCGCGGGCCGACCTCTCCGGCGCCCGGGACGCCGTCGCCGTGTTCGCGCGCAACAGCTACATGAGCGGCTCGACCTCACCGGTGCTGGAGAGCCTGCTCACCTCGGGCAGTCCGGCCCAGGCACTGGAACGGGTCGCGCTGCTCGAGGCCGCGGGCAGCCACCGCTCCACCGTGCTGACGGTCGCGGCGTCCGCGCAGGAGCGGGCGGCCGAGCTGGAGTCGGAAGCCGAGGACGCCCTCGCCGACGCCGCGCGGCAGCAGGACGCGGCTCGCACCGCCCTGGCGGCGGCCGAGGCCGTCCAGGCGGCCGCACAACGGCAGGTCAGCGACCTGCGGACGGCGCAGTCGGCCATGCAGGCCCGGCTCGACGAGGCGCGGTCGGCTCTCGTCGCGCTCCAGGAGCAGCGGGCGGCCGCTCAGCAGGCGACCCGGCAGGCGCCGCCGCGCACGCCGTCCGCCCCCGCCCCGTCCCCGCCACCGCCGGTGCGCACGGGGCACGACTGGGACGCCGTCGCGATGTGCGAGTCCGGTGGGAACTGGAGCATCAACACCGGCAACGGCTACTACGGCGGCCTGCAGTTCAGCCAGTCGACGTGGGACGCGTTCGGCGGCCAGACCTACGCGCCACGCGCCGACCTGGCGACCAAGAGCGAACAGATCACCGTCGCCGAGCGGGTGCTCGTGGGCCAGGGGCCCGGCGCCTGGCCCACCTGCGGCCGAAACCTCTGACGGCGCTCGGGCGAGCCCGCCTCAGCTGACGACGGTGTCGGTCCAGGAGCCCTCGATCCACGGGGTGCGGCTGTACTCCAGGCGCAGCCGTCCCGGTACGGCGTCCATGAGCTGGCAGAACACCGTCGCGTAGACCAGACCGTCCTCCTCGTGCCGCACGACGAGGGCCGACGGGTCGTCCGCCGGCTCCGAAGCCAGCACCAGCTCCTGCCAGCCCTCGGGGAACGGCGCCTCGGCGAACCGGCCCAGCCACCGGTCGGCCTTGCGGTCCTCCGGCCCGCCCGAGGTGACGAGCAGTGTGCCCTCCGGGTGCTCGGCGGAGCTGAGCCGCTCGCCGTCGAAGAGCCACGTCGTCAACCGGTCGGAAGTGACCAGGACCAGGCTGAACGAGGCCATCCCCTCCAGCCGGATCGCCGCCGGCCAGTCGGCGCCGCGCGCGACGCCCAGCAGCGGCAGGAGCCCGCGGCTGGGCGCGCCCGGGTCGCCGAGGCGCTTCTCGGGCCGGTTGAGCACGAGCGCGGTGGCTCCGCTGGCGACGTCGGTCGCGCACCACGTCCCGCCGGCGGTCCGATCGCGTCCGCCGACGGCGCCGGGGAACTCCGGCCACCACCGGCCCGGGTCGTCGAAGTCGCGGGAGGTGAGCTCGTCGCGGAGCGCCAGGATCTGCGCCGGACGCCCCGGGGACCACCGCACCGCCACCGTGCACACGCAGCGCATCATCCCTGCACCGGTGCGATCGGCGCCCTGCGACTAGGTTTTCCAGCAAGACATCCGGCGCAGGGGAGTGGCACGTGAGCAGATCGGTGCTGGTGACCGGCGGCAATCGGGGTATCGGACTGGCGATCGCCCGCTCCTTCGCCGAGCAGGGGGACCAGGTGGCGGTCACCCACCGCGGCAGCGGGGCCCCCGACGGGCTGTTCGGCGTCCAGTGCGACGTCACCGACGCCGACGCCGTCGACCGGGCCTTCGCGGAGGTCGAGGAGCGCCAGGGCCCGGTCGAGGTGCTGGTCAGCAACGCCGGAATCACCCGCGACGGCCTCCTGATGCGGATGAAGGAGGAGGACTTCACCGAGGTCCTCGACGCCAACCTCACCGCCGCCTACCGGGTGTCGAAGCGGGCGACGGCGAAGATGGTGCGCGGTCGCTTCGGCCGCATGATCTTCGTGTCGTCGGTCGTCGGACTCCTCGGCTCGGCGGGTCAGGCCAACTACGCCGCGAGCAAGGCCGGGCTGGTCGGCCTGGCGCGCTCCATCGCCCGCGAGCTGGGCAGCCGCAACATCACCGCCAACGTCGTGGCCCCGGGCTTCGTCACCACCGACATGACCGCGGCGCTGCCGGAGGCCCGGCAGAAGGAGATCCTCGGACAGGTCCCGCTCGGCCGGTACGCCGACGCGGACGAGATCGCCGGCGTCGTCCGCTTCCTCGCGAGCGACGCCGCCGGCTACATCACCGGGGCGGTCGTCCCGGTCGACGGCGGACTGGGAATGGGGCACTGATGAGCGGCAGCGACGGGATCCTGGCGGGCAAGAACGTCTTGGTGACCGGCGTCCTGACGGAGGCGTCGATCGCGTTCGCCACCGCCCGGATCGCCCAGGAGCAGGGCGCGACCGTCGTGCTCTCCAACTTCGGGCGGGCACTGTCGCTGTGCCAGCGGATCGCCAAGCGCCTGCCGCAGGAAGCCGCCGTCGTCGAGCTCGACGTCACGAACACCCAGCACCTGTCGACCCTCGCCGACCGGCTGCGCGAGCAGGGCTTCGACCGCCTCGACGGCGTCGTCCACTCCATCGGCTTCGCGCCGCAGGAGGCCATGGGCGAGGGCTTCCCCGAGGTCGCGTGGGAGCACGCGGCCACGGCGTTCCAGGTGTCGTCGTGGTCCTACGCCTCGCTGACCCAGGCCTGCCGTCCGCTGCTGGGCAACCCGTCGTCGGTCGTGGGGCTGACCTTCGACGCCTCGGTCGCCTGGCCGGTGTACGGCTGGATGGGCGCGGCCAAGGCGGCGCTGGAATCGGTGAGCCGGTACGTGGCCCGCGAGCTCGGCCCCGAGGGCATCCGGTCGAACATCGTCGCCGCCGGGCCGCTGCGCAGCATGGCCATGAAGTCCATCCCGGGCAGCGCCCAGTTCGAGGAGGCGTGGGAGGGCCGCGCCCCGCTGGGCTGGTCGGTCACCGACACCGAGCCCGCCGGAAAGGCAGTCGTCGCCCTGCTGTCGGACTGGTTCCCCGCCACCACCGGCGAGATCGTGCACGTCGACGGAGGGTTCCACGCCGTCGGTGTGTAGGGCCCTCGGCGTGTGACCTGCATCCGCCCGCACCGCTCAGGGAGAAGACCACCCGTGCCCCGCGCCACCGTCGACATCACGCCCGCAGGCCAGCGCCCCGACGAGGACCCCTCCCTCGCCGTCCGCAACAACGGCGGTGTCCCGCCGTCCTCCGAACCGGCGCCGTCCGGACGACGGGAGGCGCTGCTCGTCCTCTCCTTCGGCGGACCCGAGGGGCACGACGACGTGATGCCGTTCCTCGAGAACGTGACCCGCGGCCGGGGCATCCCGCGGGAGCGGCTGGAGGAGGTGGCCGAGCACTACCACCACTTCGGCGGCGTCAGCCTGATCAACGAGCAGAACAAGGCGCTGATCGCGGCCGTGGAGAAGGAGCTGGCCGCGGCCGGTCTGGACCTGCCGGTCTACTGGGGCAACCGCAACTGGGCGCCCTACGTCGAGGACACCTGGGCGCAGATGGCCGCCGACGGCATCGAGCACGTCTACGTCTTCGCCACCTCGGCCTACGCCTCGTTCTCCGGCTGCCGGCAGTACCACGAGGACATCGCGCGGGCCCGCGTGTCCTCCGGTGGGGGGCCGACGGCGGAGAAGCTGCCGCACTACTTCGACACCCCCGGGTTCGTCCAGGCCAACGCCGACGCCCTCGCAGCGGCGATCGGCTCGCTGCCCGAGGACCTGCGGGGAACCGCCCGGCTGGTCGCGACGGCGCACAGCATCCCCGACGCCATGGCCGCCGTCGCCGGGCCGCAGGGCCACGCCTACGAGGCCGAGCTCATGGCGGCCGCGGAGCGGGTCGTGGCGGAGGCGGCACCGGGCCGGACGTTCGACCTGGTGTGGCAGAGCCGCAGCGGTCCGCCGTCCGTGCCGTGGCTCGAGCCGGATGTGAACGACCACCTGCGCACGCTGGCGGCCTCCGGCGAGACGGCCGTCGTCCTCTTCCCGATCGGCTTCGTCAGCGACCACCTCGAGGTGATCTGGGACCTGGACAACGAGGCGAAGCAGACCGCCGAGGAGCTGGGCCTGGCCTTCGCCCGAGCGGCGACGGCGGGCACGCACCCGGCGTTCGTCGAGTCGGTCCGCCTCCTGCTGGAGGAGCGCCGCGCGGGAGGACTCCCGCGCCTGGGCACCGACTGCCCGGCGTCATGCTGTTTCGTTCGTCGCCCTGTCGGGCGACACGGCGGCCAGGAGCCGTCCCCCCGCTGAGCTCCGCCGCTTCCTCGCTCCTGCGCGGAGCCCTGCGGGTCCCACTCGGCGCGACCTCCGTCATCTCCGCCAGGCGGGGGCGATCTCCTTCGTGTAGCGGCGGCCGAAGACCTTCGTCAGGACCGTGACCACGGGGGGCGGGAGCTGCGTGCGGAGGAACGCCCGGTCGTCGTCGGTATCCCGTCGGTCAGCCAGGCGAAGAACCGGCCGCCGACCCCCGGGGACACCGCCCGCAGCTTCTTCTCCACCGCCTTCCACTCGGGCGTCCCGAGGTGCGGCCGCAGCGCCGGCTCCAGCTCGTCCTCCTCGTGGGCCAGGTGCCGGTCGACGACCGCCCGGGTCCGGCCGACGCTCGCGCGGGCCGCTGCGGCGTCCGTGGCCGACGCGGTGTCGGAGAACCGCGTCATCGCGGCGGACGTCTCGGCGAGCGCGTCGGCCATGGCGTGGTGCTCCGCTTCCATCGCGCGCAGCAGCTCGGGGGAGACGCCCGCCCGCTCGAGCATGGGCCAGATGTGGGTGTCCTCGCCCTCGTGGTGGTGGGTCAGCTCCAGCCGGAGGTTCGCGTAGGCGCGGGCCAGTTCCGCGGCACGCGCCCGGTCGCCGTCGGAGACCTGACCCAGGGCGGCGTCCAGCCGATCCAGGTCACGGCGGACGGCGGCGTGGATCAGCCGGTTCATCGTCATCGGCGCGGTCATGCCGCCGCAGGCTAACGACCCAGGGGCTCCCGCGGCACCGCGTTGAACGCGGCCCCGACCGCCGAGCGGACGGCGTCGGCGAGCGGGCGCAGCGCGACGTCACGGGCCGCGGCCTGCCGGTGGGTGACCGCGCCGCCCGGGGCGTCGGCCATCGCCAGGTCGAGCACCTTCGCCAGCCGCGAGGCCCGCCCGAGCACCGACACCGCCAGCGGATCGTGGTCGGCCGGGAGGTGCGGTCCGGCGGCGGGTTTCGCCAGGCCGGCGAGCAGCGCGGGCACCTCCGGGTGCCATCGGGCGAGGCCCAGGCCGGCGAGGGTGCGGGCGGCGTCGGCCACGGCGAGGTCGAGCTCGCCCGACACCGCGCGCAGCGTTCCCTCGGCCGCGGGCGGGAGAGACGCCACGCCGTCCAGGGGGAAGGCCGTCCACTGCACCGCCTCGGGACCGGCCTCCTCCGGCACCAGGGCGAGCCGTTCGCCGACGGCCACCTGCCCGGCCTCCACCGCCGCGGCGGCCAGGCCGGGAACCGCCGGCAGGCCACGGACGTCGCCCGGGACCGGGAGCACCAGGCGGAGCCGACGCTCCCCGAGCCCGCGCAGGGCGCTCAGCGCGGAGCCGAGAGGCACCGCCTCGTCGCTCCCGGGCAGGCCGGTCACCCGGTGTGCGGTGTCGCCGAGGACGGCATCCAGGGCCTCGTCGTAGGAGCAGCGGCCGGCGAGCCACGCGGTGGCCCACGCCGCGAGACGGCCGGCGGGGAACTCGTGCACCGCCCGAGGCTACGACGCGGCCCGGCGGCGGCGTCCGCACCCGTTCCGTATCGGTTCGGCACCGTAGGGGACGACGAACGTCCTGGCATGGCGGACGTCTGGGAGACTCGGATCATGGCTGCCTGGTTGCTCTGGCTGATCGCCGCGGGGCTCTTCGCGGCCGGCGAAATGGTGAGCCTCGACCTCGTCCTGCTGATGCTGGCCGGCGGTGCGCTCGGCGGCATGACCGTCGCGCTCGTCGGCGGTGCCACGGTGCTCCAGCTGATCGCCTTCATCGCCGTCTCCGCGCTCCTGCTGGCCGTCGTGCGCCCGATCGCGAAGAACCACCTGACCAACCGCTCACCGCTGCAGCTCGACGGCGTCGACACCCTGATCGGCCGGACCGCCAAGGTGACCAGGGACGTCGACGCCTCCGGCGGGCGGATCCGCATGGGCGCCGACGAGTGGACCGCCCGCAGCCAGCACAGCGGCGAGACCTTCGCGGTCGGCGCCACCGTCCGGATCATGCAGGTGGACGGTGCGACGGCGGTCGTCGGGGACGCGTTGGAGTGAACCCGAGGTGGACCTCTCGCCCGGACCGTGACCCGGCCGTCCCCGAGCGGCAGGATCGAACCCGTACCGCCCCCATCGAAGGGAGCCCGCCGTGGAACCGGCAATCATCGCGCTGATCGTGGTCGCACTCCTGGTGATCATCGTGCTCGTCAAGAGCGTCACGATCGTCCCCCAGGCCCAGGCCAAGGTGATCGAACGCCTGGGGCGCTACAGCCGCACCCTCTCGCCCGGACTGAGCCTGCTGGTGCCCTTCGTCGACCGGGTGCGGGCGACGATCGACCTGCGCGAGCAGGTCATCTCCTTCCCGCCGCAGCCGGTGATCACGTCGGACAACCTGCAGGTCGGCATCGACACCGTCGTGTACTTCCAGGTGACCGACCCGAGGCTGGCCGTCTACGGCATCGCGAACTACATCACCGGCATGGAGCAGCTGACCACGACGACCCTGCGCAACGTCGTCGGCGGGCTGAACCTCGAAGGCGCGCTCACCGGTCGCGACGGCATCAACAGCCAGCTGCGCGAGGTGCTCGACGGCACCACCGGCCCGTGGGGCCTGCGGGTCGCCCGCGTCGAGATCAAGGCGATCGACCCGCCGCCGTCCATCCGCGACTCGATGGAGAAGCAGATGCGCGCCGACCGCGACAAGCGGGCGATCATCCTGCAGGCCGAGGGTGCGCGGCAGTCGGCGATCACCACCGCCGAGGGCCAGAAGGCCGCGGCGATCCTCTCGGCCGAGGGCAAGAAGCAGTCCGCGATCCTCGAGGCGGAGGCCGAGCGGCAGAGCCGGATCCTGCGCGCCGAGGGTGAGCGGGCCGCGCTGTTCCTGCAGGCGCAGGGCCAGGCGAAGTCGATCGAGACGGTCTTCCAGGCCATCCACGACGGCAAGCCCGACCAGGGGCTGCTGGCCTACCAGTACCTGCAGACGCTGCCACAGATCGCCCAGGGCGACGCGAACAAGATGTGGATCGTGCCCAGCGAGTTCAGCAAGGCGCTGGAGGGGCTGTCGCGGCTCGGCGGGGCCGAGGGCGACGGGAAGTCGTGGCTGGACGTCGAGCCGTCGGGGAACGGCGGCGGCCGGCAGGCCGAGGGCATCGACACCAGCAGCTGGTTCGAGTCGCAGCTGCCCCGTGCCGCCGACCAGCCGGAGGCGAAGATCGAGCTGTCCAGCATCGCCGACGTGCCGCCCCCGACGCCGCCGTCGCTCTCGCAGGCCAAGCAGGAGGTGCGCGAGACCCCGCAGCTGGGACAGGGGTCACCAGAGGGGCCGTGAGGAGCGGGGCCCGGAGGGCCCCCGACGAGCGGTCGGACGCGCTCCGCTCGCCGGGGACGGCTCCTGGCCGCGGTGCGGTCCGGAGGACCGCAGTGTCATCGCTCAGTCCTTGAGCAGGCCCTCGCGGAGCTTGGCGAGGGTCTGGCTCAGCAGCCGCGAGACGTGCATCTGCGAGATGCCGATGTCCGCGGCGATCTGCGACTGCGTCATGTTGCCGAAGAACCGCAGGATGAGGATGCGGCGCTCACGAGCGGGGATGGTCGCCAGCAGCGGCTGCAGCGACTCCCGGTACTCCACGCCCTCGAGGGCGGCGTCCTCCTCGCCGAGCGTCGCCGCCAGCGTGGGGGAGTCGTCCTCGCCGGAGAGCCGCTCGTCCAGGGAGCTGCTCCGGTAGGCGTTGGCGACCGCGAGCCCCTCCAGCACCTCGGCGCGCGGGATGCCCAGGTGCTCGGCGAGCTCCGACGGTGTGGGCGCCCGGCCGTTCTTCTGGGCGAGCTCGCCCACCGCCGCGTTCAGCGACAGGTGCAGCTCCTGCAGCCGGCGCGGCACGCGCACCGACCAGCCCTGGTCGCGGAAGTGCCGCTTGATCTCACCGGTGATCGTCGGCACGGCGAACGAGAGGAACTCCACCCCGCGCGTCGGGTCGAACCGGTCGATGGCCGCGATCAGGCCCAGCGTGCCCACCTGGAGCAGGTCGTCGAACGGCTCGCCGCGGTTGCTGAACCGGCGCGCGAAGTGCCGGACCAGCGGCAGGTGCTCCTCGACGAGGACCTCCCGCAGCCGCTCGCGCCGCGGGTCGCCCTTGTCCAGCGTGGCGAGCTCGGCGAACAGCGGCGCCGTCCGCTCGGCCCGGCGCCGGTTGTCCGAGAGCGGCGGCGCGGCCTCTGTCTCGGTCGAGGCCTCGGCGGGCTCGACGGCCGGTGGGTCCTCGTCCGTCGCTGCGGCCCGGGGGTCCGGGACGATCTCGGCGTCGGTCGGCTCCTGGTCGACGGTCTCGGGTCCGGGATCCACGTCCTCGGAGCGCTGGTCGGGCAGTGGTACCTCCACGACGGGGGTCTCGCCGGTCGAGGGTGACCGGCTCACCGGGCCACCGAGAGGTTCTGCTCGGCACCGCCTGCGACGTCGCTGGGACGCTGGCCCGGCAGGTACTTGTCCATCGTGATGACGCCGACCGGCGTGGCGCTGCCGCTCCCGGCCGGCACGTCCGCCTGCGTGGAGCTGTGTGCGTCGACGACGTCCACCAGCGTGGCGAGGATCGCCCAGCCGAAGCCGTCCCGAGGCACCTCGGTGCCCTCGGCGGTCGGTACCCACGCCTCGACGTGCAGCCCGGTCCGGGTGGTCTCGAACGTCACGGTCAGCTCGGCGTCGCCCAGCGCGATCTGTGCCAGCGTCGCGCACGCCTCGTCCGCGGCCAGGCGCAGGTCCTCCACCGAGTCCAGGTCGAAGTCCATGCGGATGGCCAGGTCAGCGGCGACGGCCCGGACGGCGGGCAGGTAGGTGGCGCTCGTCGGCACGCGGAGCTCCAGGCGCTCCGCGGGTCGTGCGTCCTGCGCGAGGGCAGCCCTCGAGTCGGCCATCCGTGTGTGCTCCTTCATCGCCCGCGCACCCGTCGTCCGGGGCGCGGCAGTGTCGTCGTGGGTGGGCCCGCCGGGGGTTGCAGCGGAGCGCGGGAGTCCTCCCGGCTGTGCCCAACCTCGGCTCTGTACCCGAGGTGTCCGGTCGTCCAAACGTGCCTGCATCCACCGCCCACCGTAGGCGTCCACGCGGTTGCCGGTGCCCGGACCCTGGTATTTGCTGGCCGGAGATGAGTACCGGTCCCGGCAGTGTGCCACCGCTCCCTGGACCCGCCGGGGAGGCGGGCACCGCTGTCCTGGTCGCCGCGATGGAGTCGGCGCCGGCGGCGATCTACTGCCTGTCCGCCGCCGCCGAGCCGGTGTGGGCCAACGCCCGCGCCCGGGCGCTGGGCACCGATCCCGCGGCGATGCCCATGATCGACGGCCGCAAGGTCGGGGAGCTCGTGGAGGCGGCGCTGCGCACCGGCCGGCCCGAGACGGTGACCGGTCCGCTCGGTCCCGGCGGCCCCAGGGCGACGGCCGTGGTGCGCCCCCTGCGCGTCGCGGGTGGCCAGGGCGCGCTGCTCGTCCTGGAGTCCGAGGACGTCGTGGCCGACCCCTCGCTGTGGCCCCGGACGGCCGACGGGGTGGAGCAGGCGCAGCTGTCGCTGCTGCCGCCGTCCCTGCCGATGCTGCCCGATCTGCGGCTGTCGGGCAGCTACCACCGGGCCAGCTCCTCCACGGCGGCCGGTGGGGACTGGTACGACGCGGTCTCGCTCGGCGGCGGTCGGGTGGCGCTCGTCGTCGGCGATGCGGTGGGGCACGGAGTGCCCGCGGCCGGCGCGATGAGCCGGCTGCGCGGTGCCATGCGCTCCTCGGCCCTGCGGGACCCGTCCCCTGCGGCGGTGCTCGCCGCGCTCGACGACTTCGCCGGCCAGATGGACGACGTCGAGGGCGCGTCGGTCTTCTACGGAGTGCTCGACGCGGGCACCGGCGACCTGGTCTACGCCGCCGCTGGGCACCCGCCGCCCCTCGTGGTGGGGACCGACGGTGGCACCGCGTTCCTGCCGCTGGACCCGCGCCCTCCGCTGGGCAGCTTCCCGGGCAGCCCGGTCGCAGAAGGCCGGCTCGTGCTCGAGCAGGGGGCCACGCTCGTCCTGTTCTCCAACGGGGCGGTCACCAGTGCCGCAGCCGAGGCGCCCCGGGCGCTGGAGCGGCTGTCGAACGCGGCGCGGACCGTTCTGGGCGACCCGGACACGCTGGACCGCGCCGAGAGGGCGGACCTCGCCGCAGCGGTCGCCGAGGGCGCCCGCTCGCCCGGCGGATGGCCCGACGACGTGGCGGTGCTCGTGGCGCACCGCCGGTCGGCCACGCTGGAGCCGCTGCACCTGGAACTGATCGCCACGCCCGCGGTCCTTCCCGGGATCCGGCGCCGGCTCGGCGGCTGGCTCACCGGACTGGGCATGGGGGAGCAGGACCGGGTCGGCGTGATGGTCGCCGTCGGCGAGGCCTGCGCCAACGCCGCCGAGCACGCGTACCGCGGCAGCGAACCCGGCCCGATGACGGTCACGGCGGCCGTCGACGTCGACGGGCTGCTCACCGTCACCGTGCGCGACCAGGGGTCGTGGCGGCCGCCCGACCGGGACCCCGGTGACCGGGGCCGAGGACTCATGATCATGCGTCAACTGGTCGACGGTGTCGTCCTCGAGGAGGAGGAACGCGGCACGGCGGTCACGCTGAGCATGCGCCTTCGCCGGACCCCCGACGTCGACCCGGAGCTCGGCGCCGCCACGGCGAACGCCACGGTGACCGT
Source organism: Blastococcus sp. PRF04-17 (assembly GCF_023016265.1). Lineage (GTDB taxonomy): Bacteria > Actinomycetota > Actinomycetes > Mycobacteriales > Geodermatophilaceae > Blastococcus_B. The sequence continues at coordinate 371,547 of NZ_CP095412.1, forward strand.
CGACCGGTCCGGTGCCCGTCCGGTCGTGCGCGTCAGCGGCGCCGTCGACGAGTTCAGCGCCGAGCAGCTGCGCATCCGGCTGCTCGAGGCCAGTCACGGCGGCACCGGCCGGGTGGAGCTGGACCTGGGAGGGGTGTCGCTGTTCAGCAGCGCGGCCGTCCGCGTCGTCCTGGCCATCGCGCGCATCGCACGCGACGAAGGCTGGCGGCTGGTCGTGCACGCCGCCGAGGGCGGCGTGACGCGGCACGTCCTGCAGATCAGCGGGCTGGGCGGTCTGGTGGACCTGCGCTGATCCGGGTGGCGGTACCGCTGCGTCCGTTTGGGACGGCCACCGGGTGACCATCCTCCGACGGTGAGACTTCGGCGCAGCGACGTCAACGGCCCCGGCTACCGGCGACGCCGGGCCGGGCGTGGCTTCGCCTACTACGACACCGACGGCGTCCTGATCAGGGACGAGGACGTCCTCGACCGCATCCGCGGGCTGGCCGTTCCGCCGGCGTGGAAGGACGTCTGGATCTGCCCCTGGCCGAACGGGCACATCCAGGCGACCGGCGTGGACGCGGCGGGTCGGCGGCAGTACCGGTACCACGACCAGTGGCGGGCCCGGCGCGACGCGGAGAAGCACGAGCGGGTGCTCGAGATCGCCCACCAGCTGCCCGACGTGCGCGACGCGGTCAACGCCGGCCTGCGCACCCGCGGCCTGAACCGGGACCGCGTGCTGGCCTGCGCCATCCGGCTGCTCGACCTGGGGGCCTTCCGGGTCGGCAGCGAGCAGTACGAGGAGGAGAACGGCACCTACGGGCTGGCCACGCTCAAGCGCGCCCACGTGTCGGTGCGCGGCGAGCGGACCTTCTACTCCTACACCGCCAAGGGGGGCATCGAGCGGGAGGTGGAGATCACCGACCGGCCGACGGCGACCATCGTCCGGCAGCTGCTGGACCGGCCGGCGGACGCGGGGGAGGACCTGCTGGCCTACCAGACCGAGGACGGCGAGTGGCGCGACGTCACCAGCGCCGAGATCAACGCCTACCTCAAGGAGATCAGCGGCGCGGAGATCACCGCCAAGGACTTCCGGACGTGGACGGCGACGGTGCTCATGGCCGCCGCCCTCGCCGAGGCGCCGCCGCCCAGGAGCCGCACCGCCCGCAAAAAGGTGGTCAGCGCCGCCTACCGGCAGGTCAGCGAGCAGCTGGGCAACACACCGGCGGTCTGCAAGGCCAGCTACGTCGACCCGCGGGTGGTCGACCGGTTCGAGAACGGAGAGACCATCCGGCAGCACGTGCTGGAGCGCGCGGACGAGGCGGAGGCCGACCGCGACACCCAGAAGCTGCTCGAGCAGGCGGTGTGCCAGCTGCTGTCTGCCTGAGGAACGCGAAAGGCCCCGCCGGCGGACCGGCGGGGCCTTTCGCGTGGTCCTTCGTCAGCGAGCGGTGCTGTCGGCGATCGTGAAGAGGTCGATCAGGCCGGTCACCTCGAGCGGGCGGGTGACGGCACGGGTGGTCGCGATCAGGCGCAGGCCCACCTCGCGGGCGCGGGATGACTTCTGCGTCTCGACGAGCACGGCGAGGCCGGCGGAGCCGAGGAACTGCACGCCGGACAGGTCGATGACCAGTTCGCGCGGCTGCTGCTCCAGCTGGCTGTCGAGCGTCGAGCGGAGCACCGGAGCGGTGAAGGTGTCCACCTCGCCGACGACCGTGACCGTCACCACGCCGTCCTCACCGGTGGAGGTCGAGAGCGTGATCACGTCGTCGAAGGGTGCCTCGGTGCCCTCGGTCGACACGTCGGGCTGCCCCTCGGCGGGCAGGTCGGATGTGGTCACGGACAGTGGCTCCTCTCGGCGGCGTTCCCGGGCGGCGGTGACCGCCCGATCAATCTACCGCTGTGCGTTCGGGGGCTCGTCGCCCCCGGCCCGCAGGTGGATCTTCCAGGTCGCGCACCGCACCCGGGGGAGCGGTCCGCAGCGGCTGCCTGCTGAACCGCGAATTACAACGTAGACAACCGTCGGCGGGCGCGCCAATCCCGCCCCCGGGGGTCCGGGGGCGGGGTCGGCGTGCGGCGACTCCGGCGGGATCAGCCCTCGACGACGTGCACGGCGCCCTCTTCGGGCCCCTGCCCGCCGACCGGCTCGTCGGCGGTGGCCTCGATGTCGTCGGCGGTGCGGTTGGTGCCGGAGTCGGAGTCCGGCGTGGTGTTGAGGTCCTGCTCCAACTGCGCGCCGGCCCGGTCGGGGTCCTCGGCGGGCCGGACGTCGGGAGCGTCGTCCGGGATCTCGCGGTCGAGCCGGTCGGTCAGCGCCTCGCCCTCCGACTGCTCGAACGCCGTCGTCCCGTGGTCGACCGATGCGCCAGGCCGCTCGCCGGGCAGTGGTGCGAACTGCGGGTCCTCGGCACGAGCCTGGGTGGGCATGTCGTCCTGCGACACCTCGGGGATGCCGTCGTCCTCGGGGAAGATGTCGCGGGAGGTCTGGCCCTCGGGCTGCGTCATCGCTGTGCCTCCTTCGGCTCGTGGTCGCGCGCCGGGCCACCGGCCCGGCGCGACTGCGTCTGGCACCCGCCCTACCCGCCGCCCCGCCGGACATGCCTGGTTGTGCCGTGGCGCACGGGGGGCCGCGCCGGGCATGCGCCGTCCGCGGCGGGGGTAGCGCCGCCCCATGGCAATAGCAGACGAGGTCTCGCGCCTCGCCGATCCCGTCCGCCGGTGGGCACGCGCGCAGAAGCAGGAGTACACCAACGGGGAGCCGCGCCCGCTCGCGGGCGACCTCGGTGCGATGGGCGTCTACCTGGGTCTGGTCTCCGCCGCCGCCACGGCGGTGCGCGCTTCGGGCCGGGAGCTGCCCGAGCGGATCCCCGCCGGCGACGCGTTCCTCCTGACCGTCGCGACCTTCCGCCTGGCCCGCCGGATCGCCAAGGACCCCGTCACGGCCCCCGTGCGAGCGCCGTTCGTCCGGTTCGAGGGGCCGTCGGGGCACGCGGAGGTGGCCGAGGAGGTGCGGGAGCACGGTGGCGTCAAGCACGCCGTCGGTGAGCTGCTGACCTGCCCGTTCTGCCTGGCCCAGTGGGTCGGCACCGGGTTCGTCTTCGGCTACGTGACCGCGCCCAAGGCCACCCGGCTGGCCGCCCTCACGATGACCATGGTGGCGGGGTCCGACGTTCTGCAGTTCGTCTACGACTCGATCCAGAACGGCGGCCTGGCGCCGCAGACCGAGGGTGTGGACCCGCCGGACTGATCAGGCCCGGTCGCCCGTCCGGGGGAGCCGGCGCGTCGGACGACCTGCCGCGGGTACCCGGGCGGACCTATTCTGACGATCTTGACCTGTGTGCGGGTCCGAGGGCGACGTTCGGGAGAGGTTCGGCATGCGATCGATCTGGCGCGGGGCCGTGTCGTTCGGCCTGGTCAGCATCGGCGTGAAGTTGTACTCGGCCACCGAGGACAAGGACATCCGCTTCCACCAGGTGCACGCCACCGACGGCGGCCGGATCAAGTACCGGCGGGTCTGCTCGATCGACGGCGAAGAGGTCGAGTACAGCGACATCGCCAAGGGCTACGAGCTGCCCGACGGCCAGGTGGTCATCCTCACCGACGAGGACTTCGACGACCTGCCGCTGAGCACCCGGCGCGAGATCGACGTCCTCCAGTTCGTCGCCCAGGACGAGATCGACCCCATCCAGTTCGAGAAGACCTACTACCTCGAGCCCGACGGCCCGGCGACCCGCCCCTACGTGCTGCTGCGCGACGCCCTGGAGAACGCCGGCCAGGTCGCGATCACCAAGATCGCCATCCGCCAGCGCGAGTCGCTCGCGGCACTGCGGGTCCGCGACGGCGTGCTGGTCCTGCACACGATGCGCTGGCCCGACGAGATCCGGACCCCGGACTTCGGGTTCCTCGACGAGGACATCACCGTCCGCCCGCAGGAGCTGAAGATGGCCGAGGCCCTGATCGCGTCGATGACCGGTGAGTTCGACCCGACCGAGTTCACCGACGACTACCGCGAGGCCATGACCGCGCTGCTCGAGGCCAAGCAGACCGGCGGCGAGGTCGCCCAGGTGCCGGAGGTGGAGGACACCGGCGGTGCGGTCGTCGACCTGATGAGCGCCCTGCGGCGCAGCGTCGAGCGGGCCCGTGGCGGTCCGGCCGACGACATCGCGGACGACTCCTCCGACGACGTCCAGGAGCCGGCCGCCGCGACGAAGGCGCCGGCCAAGAAGGCCGCCCCGGCCAAGAAGGCCGCCCTGGCCAAGAAGGCCGCCCCGGCCAAGAAGGCGGCTCCCGCGAAGAAGGCGGCGGCCGAGAAGCCGGCGGCGAAGAAGACGACGGCGGCGAAGAAGACCGCCGCGGACAAGCCGCCGGCCAAGCGCGCCCGCCGCAGCGCCTGACGTGCCTGCCCGGCCGGGCGACCCGCTCGCCGAGTACCGCCGCAAGCGGGATCCCGCGCGCACTGCCGAGCCGGTGCCGGCGGAGGGCCGGCCCCTGCCGGTGGGGAACGACGACACCTTCGTCGTCCAGGAGCACCACACGCCCCGTGGCCGCACCGGTGAGCGGGTGCACTGGGATCTGCGGCTGGAACGGGACGGCGTCCTGAAGAGCTGGGCCGTGCCGAAGGGCCCGCCGACGGTGCCCGGACCCAACCGGCTCGCCGTCCCGACCGAGGACCATCCGCTGGAGTACGCATCGTTCGCCGGCACGATCGCCGCGGGGGAGTACGGCGGCGGCGAGGTCACCATCTGGGACGCCGGCCGGTACGCCACCGAGAAGTGGGACGACAAGCACATCATCGTGAGCTTCGACGGCCGCCGGCTGGCCGGCCGGTACGCGCTGTTCCCCGTCGACGAGAAGGCCTGGAACATCCGCAAGCTCGACGACACACCTCCGGTGGGGAACCGGGCCGACGAGCTGATCGACGTCCCGCTGCCGATGCTGGCCTCGCCGTCGACCATGCCCACCGACGCCGAGGACGCCCAGTGGGGCTACGAGTTCAAGTGGGACGGCGTGCGCGCGGTGGCCGCCGTGCGGGACGGCGTCCTGCAGCTGACCTCCCGCAAGGGCACCCCGATCACCGTGCGCTACCCGGAGGTGGCCACGCTGCCCACGGCGCTGGCCGGACACGACGCCGTCCTCGACGGCGAGATCGTGCTGCTCGACGAGGCGGGACGACCCGACTTCGGGGCGCTGCAGAGCCGGATGCACCGCACCGGGCCGGAGGTGCCGCAGCTCGCGGCGGCGCGGCCGGTCACCTACCTGGTCTTCGACCTGCTGTCGTGGGACGGCGAGGACCTGCTCGACCGCCCGTTCGCCGAGCGCCGGCGCCTCCTCGACGGACTCGGCATCGCCGGGCACCGCTGGGTGACGACGCCGTGGTTCGAGGGCGACGGCTCGGGAGTGGGCGCCGACGTGCTCGCGGCCAGCCAGGAGAACCGGCTAGAAGGCGTGGTCGCCAAGCGGCTGACGTCGGTGTACCGCCCGGGCGTGCGCAGTCCCGACTGGCGGAAGATCAAGAACGTCCGCGCGCAGTCGGTCGTCGTCGGCGGGTGGCGGCCGGGTCAGGGACGGCGGTCCGGGGGCATCGGCTCGCTGCTGTTCGGTGTGCCGGACGACGAGGGCCGGCTGGTCTACGCCGGGCACGTCGGCACCGGCTTCAGCGACCAGGACCTCGACGACCTGCAGCGGATGCTCACCCCGCGGAAGACCTCGCCGTTCGCCGGCACGCTGCCGCGGGAGATCACCCGCGACGCGCACTGGGTCGAGCCCGACCTCGTGGGGGAGGTCGCCTTCTCGGAGTGGACGGCGGACCGCCGGCTGCGGCACCCGGCGTGGCGCGGCGTGCGCGACGACCTGGAGCCCGACGACGTCGTGGTGGAGTCGTGAGCCCGGACCCGAAGAAGCAGCGGGTGGAGATCGGCGGGCGGGTGCTGCAGGTCTCCAACCTGGACAAGGTGCTGTACCCGGAGGTCTCGTTCACCAAGGCACAGGTGATCGACTACTACGTGCGGATCGCGCCGGTGCTGCTGCCGCACCTGGCCGGGCGCCCGGTCACCTTCACCCGCTGGCCCGACGGGATCGAGGGGCAGACCTTCTTCGAGAAGAACAGCGCCCGGCACGCGCCGGACTGGGTTCGCCGCGTCACGATCCCCAGCCCCGGCAGCTCCACCGGCCGCGAGACCCTGGAGATGGTCGTGCTCGAGTCGGTCGCCGATCTCGCCTGGTCGGCGAATCTGGCCGCCCTGGAGCTGCACGTGCCGCAGTGGCAGGTCGACGAGGACGGCGTCCCGCAGCTGCCCGACCTGCTCGTGCTCGACCTCGACCCCGGGCCCGACACCGGCCTGCCCGAGTGCTGCGCCGTCGCCGAGCGGCTGGGGGAGCGGCTGGAGGCCGACGGCCTCGACCCGGTGGTGAAGACGTCGGGCTCCAAGGGCATGCAGGTCTACGCGCCGATCGAGGCGCCGGCCGACCGCGAGCACCCCAGCCGGTACGCCAAGGCGCTGGCGCAGGAGCTCTCGGCCGAGACCCCGGACGACGTGGTGTGGCGCATGGAGAAGGTGCTCCGGCCCGGCAAGGTGCTCATCGACTGGAGCCAGAACAACCCGGCCAAGACCACGGTCGCCCCGTACTCGCTGCGCGCGCGGCCCGCCGCCACCGTCTCGACGCCGATCGGCTGGGACGAGGTCGACGCGGTGCGCGAGGGCGCCGATCCGTCGTCCCTGCGGTTCGGCACCGACGAGGTGCTGGCGCGGGTAAAGGAGTACGGCGACCTCTTCGACGTCGCCGGTGCCCGGCGGGCGCCGCTGCCCGAGGCCTGAACTCCGGCATCTGCGAGGATCTGCGGCCATGTCCGCTCCCGACGCCCGCTTCACCGACGTCGGCCGGCTCGTCGTCCGCTGTCCCGACCGGCCCGGCATCGTCGCGGTGCTGTCCCGGCTGCTCGCGGATGTCGGTGCGAACATCACCGACTCGCAGCAGCACTCCTCCGATCCGCTGGGCGGCACGTTCACGCTGCGGCTGGAGTTCGTGCTCGCCGACCTGGCGGCCCACCGGCAGCACCTCGAAGGGGCGCTGAGCCTGCTGGCCCGGCAGTGGGGCATGACCTGGCGGCTGACCGAGGCGGTGCACCGGCCGACCATCGCGGTGTTCGTGAGCAAGACCGACCACGTGCTGCAGGAGCTGATCTACCGGGTGCGGGCAGGTGACATCCGTGCCGAGATCGCCTGCGTCGTCTCCAACCACCGCGACCTCGAGCCGGTGGCGGTGTCGGCCGGCCTGCCCTTCCACCACGTGCCGGTGACGGCGGAGACCAAGGCCCAGGCGGAGGCGGCCGCGCTCGAGCTGATCGGCGACGTCGACCTGGTCGTGCTGGCGAGGTACATGCAGATCGTGTCGCCGGAGTTCTGCGCGCGGTTCCCGGAGCGGCTGATCAACATCCACCACAGCTTTCTGCCGGCGTTCGTCGGCGCCAACCCGTACCAGGCCGCGCACGACCGCGGGGTGAAGCTGATCGGTGCGACCGCCCACTACGTGACGCCGGAGCTCGACGCCGGGCCGATCATCGAGCAGGAGGTGGCCCGGGTCGACCACCGTGCCACCGTCGAGGACATGCGCCGGGTGGGCCGGTACGTCGAGCGTCAGGTCCTCGCCCAGGCGGTCACCTGGCACGTCGAGGACCGCGTCATCGTCGAGGGCCCACGCACCATCGTCTTCGCCTGACCGCCCCGGCCACGATCAGGTGACCTGATCATCGAGCGTCCTCCCTCGTGGTGGGCGGTGAGGGAGGACGCGCCACGATCAGGTCACCTGATCCTCGCCGTGCCTTGGCGTGGACGGCCCGCGCGACGTCACGGGCCACCGGATGACGCAGTGCGGCCCGAACGACAGGCCGCGACGGGGACCTCCGGTCGCGGCCCGTTGTGCTCTCGGCAACGCTGGAGCCATGAGCGAGTCGGGCACCACCACATCTGCGTCGACCGGCACCGCCGCCCGCGCGGCCGGATGGGTCGGGCCGCTGTGCTGGATCGCCGTCCTGCTGGACGGCTTCGACCTCGTGGTGGTGGGCACCGTGGTGCCGACCCTGCAGTCGCCGGAGGAGTGGGACCTCACCGGCGCAGGGACGACGTTCGTCATCACGATCGGCCTGGTCGGCATGATGATCGGCGCGCTGACCATCGGCACGCTCACCGACCTGGTGGGACGGCGCAAGGCGCTGATCGGCGCGGTGGTCGCGTTCTCGCTGTTCACGCTGCTGTGCGCGTTCGCACCCAACGAGGGCGTGTTCGGCGTACTGCGGTTCCTGGCCGGGGTGGGGCTGGGCGGCTGCCTGCCGACCGCGATCGCGATGGTCAACGAGTTCTCGCGCTCGGGGCGCAGCGGCCGGGCGACCACGACGATCATGACCGGCTACCACGTGGGCGCGGTGGCGACCGCCGCGCTGGCCATCGTGGTGATCCCCACCCTGGGCTGGCGCGCGATGTTCGTCATCGGCGCGCTGCCCGCAGTCGTCCTCGTCCCGCTGATGCTCAGGCAGCTGCCGGAGTCGGCGTCCTGGCTGGAGGCCCGCGGCCGCCGGGCCGAGGCCGAGGAGGTGGCCCGCCGCTACGGGTTGCAGCTCGAGCAGCCGGCCGCCCCGGTGGCCGAGCAGGCGGGCGAGTCGGCGGGCGCCACGCTCAGGACGCTGTTCAGCGCGGGCTACGTCCGCAACACCGTGGTCATCGGCGTCACGTCGTTCATGGGGCTGCTGCTCGTGTACGGGCTGAACAACTGGCTGCCGACGATCATGCGCGAGGCGGACTACGAGCTCGGCGCGGCGCTGGCCTTCCTGCTGGTGCTCAACATCGGCGCGATCGTGGGCCTGCTGGTCGCGGGGACGGTCGCCGACCGCATCGGGGCCCGCGCTGCGGGCATCGCCTGGTTCGGTGGCGCGGCGGTGTTCCTCGCGCTGCTGTCGATCCGGCTGCCCATCGCCGGCATCTACCTGATGGTGTTCCTCACCGGATGCTTCGTGTTCAGCGCGCAGGTGCTCGTCTACGCCTTCGTCAGCGCCAACCACCCGCCGCAGGTCCGTGCGACGGCGCTGGGCTGGTCGGCGGGCGCGGGCCGCATCGGCGCGATCGTCGGACCGGTCATCACCGGCGCACTGTTCGCGACGGGCAACGCCTTCCCGGGTGGCTTCTACCTGTTCGCCGTGGTCGGTGCCCTCGGCGCGATCGCGCTCAGCGTCGCGGTGACGGTGCGCTCCTCCGGAGCGCACCGCGGCCAGGTGCCGTCCTCCAGCTGAGCTGAGCCACGCCTTCCTCGCGCTCAGTCCCGGGGCTTCTTGCGATCCTGGTCGGCGAGGAAGCGCTCGAACTCCGCGCCGATCTCCTCCGCGGAGGGGACCTCGCCGCCCGACAGAAGGTCGGTGCCCTCGCGGGCGGCGGTGAACGCGTCGTACTGCTGCTCCAGCGCGGCCACCACCGCGACGTTCTCGGTCGACCGGGCGATCTGCTCGTCCACCTCGGTGCGGTGCGCCTCGGCCGCCTCGCGCAACGCCTCGGTGGGCAGGTGCAGGCCGGTCAGCCGTTCCAGGTGCTCGACCAGGGTCAGCGACGCCGCCGGATAGGTGGCCTGCGCCAGGTAGTGCGGCACGTGCGCGGCCACGCCGAGCGCGTCGACGCCGGCCTCGCCCATGCGCAGTTCCAGCAGGGCCGAGACGCTGCCCGGGATGCGCATCTCGCCCCAGTACACCGGATACGGCTCGATCAGCTGCCGGCGGGTGGCGTGGGCGGTGACGGTGACCGGACGGGTGTGCGGCACCGGCATGGGGATGGCCTGCAGCGCCACGACGGAGGTGACGCCGAGCTGCTGCACGAGCCGGGCGACCGCGGCGACGAACCGCTCCCACGCGTAGTCGGGCTCGGTGCCGTGCAGCAGCAGGAACGGCGAGCCGGCGTCGTCCTCGAGCGCGTACAGCAGGATCTCCGGCGCGGTGAACGACTCGTAGCGGTCGCCGCTGAACGTCATCCGCGGCCGGTGCGCCCGGTAGTCGACCAGGCTGTCGGCGTCGAACCGGGCGATCACCTCGTGGGGGAGGGCCGCCAGCAGGTGTGCGCCGGCCAGCGCACCGGCGTGCGCGGCGTCGAAGTCACCGGCCAGGTCGTGCACCAGCACCAGCCCGCGCCGCTCGGTGGGGTCGCCGACCTCCGCCTCCCGACCGAGGAAGCGGTTCGCCGCGGGGAGCAGCTCGACGAGCTCCTCCGGTCGCTGGGGCACGCGGGACCTCCCTGACGGTGTGGACGTTCGAGCTGTGCAGCTTCGGGGCGCGGCCAGGCATTCCCGCGGTGCTCCCCGGGCGCGGTCAGCGCTCCGGGTCGGGCGGCCCCGGTGCCTCCACCGGCTCGCGCACGAGTTCGGTGCCTTCGTCGCCGCCGGCGACCGCAGCCACCGTGCCGTCCTCGGCCACCTCCGGCGACTTGCCGTCGAACTCGTCGCGTACGTACCGGTAGATCACGGCGACCAGGGCGGCGACCGGCACGGCGAGGAAGGCGCCCACGATGCCGCGCAGGTTGCCGCCGGCGGTGACGGCCAGGATGACCACGGCGGCGTGCAGGTTGAAGCCCCGGCCCTGGATGATCGGCTGCAGGACGTTGCCCTCGATCTGCTGCACGACCACCACGATCGCCAGCACGATCAGGGCTGTGGTCAGCCCGTTGCTCACCAGGGCGATCAGGACGGCGAAGGCGCCGGCGACGAACGCGCCGATGATCGGGATGAACGCGCCGAAGAACGTCAGGACCGCCAGCGGGATCACGAGCGGGACGCCGAGGATCCACAGGCCGATGCCGATGAAGAACGCGTCGATGAAGCCGACCAGCGCCTGCTGACGGATGAACTCCGACAGCGTCGCCCAGGTCTTGTAGGAGAGCGCGGAGACGTGCCGCGCCGCGCGCGGACCGGTCTGGGCGGCCAGCCAGGGCACCCAGCGCGGTCCGTCCTTGAGGTAGAAGAAGACCAGGACGAGCGACAGGACCAGGTTGATCAGGCTGTTGCCGACGGCCGAGGCGCCCGTGAGGGCGTATCCCGCGATGTTCTGGGCGTTGCCCTGGATCGAGTTGATCACCGAGTCGACGGCCTCGCCGATCTGGTCCTCGCCCAGGTTGAACGGCGGCCCCTGCAACCACTCCTGCACGTCCTGGAGCGCGGCGGTGGCGGCGTCGGCCAGCTCGGTGACCTGGTCGGCGACCTGCGGCGCGAGCGCGACGATGATGCCGACGAGGGCGGCCAGGAAGCCGACGAGGACGGTGGCGGCGGCGAGGGCGGGCGGCCAGCCGTGCCGGCGCAGGAAACGGGCGAGCGGCCACAGCACCGTGGCGATCAGCAGCCCGAGCACGATGGGCAGGAGGATCGACCACAGCTTTCCGAGGACGTAGCCCAGCACGACCACGGCAGCGGCGACGAGCAGGAACTGCGCGGAGGCGATGGCCAGCGTGCGGCTCGCGGACCGCATGCGCTCGGCGCGCTGGAACTTCGGAGCCGGGGCGACCGTCGCGGCCGCTAAGTCGGGATCCGGGGCGTTGCGCCGCGCGGCGGGGGTGTCCGCCGGGCTCGACGTCTGCTCGGAGTCGGGGCTCCGTTCGTCGGCGGAGCGGCCGGGACGTCGGAGCCTCATGCCGACGATTGCAGCACAGATGGAGGAACCCGACCGGCTGGAAACGATCATCGGTGCCAGGCCGTAGCGTCGGGCCATGCCGAAGACAGCGACCGCCGACCGGGTCGGCCGGGACGCCCTGCTCGAGTTCCTGCGCCCTCGGCACCACGCCGTCCTGCTGACCCGCCGGAGGGACGGGGGCGCCCAGCTCTCGCCGGTGACCTTCGGCGTCGACGCCGAGGACCGCATCGTCGTCTCCACCTACCCGCAGCGGGCGAAGGTGGCCAACGCCCGCCGCGACCCCGCGGTCTCGCTGTGCGTGCTGTCGGACGACTTCGACGGCCCCTGGGTGCAGGTCGACGGCCGTGCGGAGGTGCTCGACCTGCCCGAGGCCCTGGAGCCACTGGTCGACTACTACCGCTCGATCAGCGGGGAGCACCCCGACTGGGACGAGTACCGCGCGGCGATGGGTCGCCAGGGCAAGAGCCTGCTGCGGGTCACGATCACCGGCTGGGGGCCGGTGGCCACGGGCGGCTTCCCGCCCGACGTCATCGACAAGCTCTGAGCCTTGCATCGGTCGAGGAAAGCTGTCAGACTTGCGAGGTGTTCGTCCTGACCGTGGACCAGAAGGGCAGTCGGCGGGCGGCTGACCGCGTCGCCGGCCTCCTGCCCCGGCTGAACGCGGCCGTCACCACCGTGCTGCCCTTCGAGCGTACGGCCGGCGACGAGTTCCAGGGGGTGCTCGAGGACCCCGACGAGGTCGTCGACGTCGTGCTCGACCTCGTGCGCGCCGGTGACTGGAGCATCGGCGTGGGGGCGGGCCCGGTGCAGACGCCCCTGCCGCAGAGCACCCGTGCCGGATCCGGCCCGGCGTTCCTCGGCGCCCGTCGCGCCGTCGACGCGGCCAAGCAGCGCCCGTTCCGCCTCGCGGTACGCGGCGCGTCCCCGCCGGATGCGGGCGACGCGCAGGCGGTGCTGAGCGCGCTCGCCGCGGTGGTGGACCGGCGCAGCGACCAGGCGTGGGAGGCCATCGGGCTGGTCGCCGACGGCCGGACGCAGGCGGAGGCGGCGACGGAACTGGGCATCTCCCGGCAGGCGGTGGGCCAGCGGTTGGCCGCCGGGCTCTGGGACCTCGAGCGCGAGCTGCGGCCGACGGCGGCACGGCTGCTCGTCCGGGCCGCGGGCTGAGGGGCTGGAATGGGCATCGCCTCGCTCGTCGTCCTCGCCGTCGTCGCGGCCGTCGGGCTGTTGCTCACGGCCCGGGGGGAGCGACGCCGTCCGGCCTGGGCGGCCGCCTTCCTGGCCGCGCTGCTCGTCCTCTCCGGCGCGCTCGCCTGGATGGCCGAGGACGTCGCGGGCGGCGTCCTCGAGGGTGGAACCGCCGCGGCCGTGCTGGCCGCCGTACTGGGTGGGGGTCCGATCGCCACCGCCGTCCTCCGTGCCGCCGACCCCGCGTCGATCGGTGTCGCCGGCGGCCCGCAGGACCCGGCGATCCTCCGCGGCGGTGCCTGGATCGGCGTGCTCGAGCGGGCGGCCATCGCGGTGGCGATGCTCGCGGGCTCCGCCGAGGCCCTCGCCGTCGTGGTCGCGATCAAGGGGCTGGGCCGCTTCGCCGAACTCCGCGCCCCGGCCGCCGCCGAGCGGTTCATCGTCGGCACGCTGGCCAGCGGGCTCTGGGCGGCCGGGTGCGTGGGGGTCGCCCTCCTGCTGCGCGGCTGATCACCCGACCGGGTGGCGCCGTCCCCAGCGCGTTTGGGTGCCGGAACGGGAGGGAAGATGCGCCCCCAGCCGACCCAGGAGGACACGTGAGCAACGACGAGGCACCGCGACCGCTCTCGCCCGAGGAACTGGCCGCCGAGACGGGGGCCGCCCTGCCCGACAAGGAAGTCATCTCGCTGCTCGACCTCAACGCCGACGTCGACCTCGCGCTCGACGCCGCGGCCCCCATCGACCTCGCCGTGGCCGCCAACGCGAACGTCGCTGCCCCGATCGACGCGGCCGTCGCCGCGAACGTGCTGTCGGTCGACTCCAGCGCCCAGGCGCTGGCCGACCAGGGCGTGCTGATCGACCAGGGCATCACCGGCGAGGCCGTCGCCACCGCGCCGCAGGACAGCACCATCGACCAGGGCGACGACACCGTCGGCGAGCCGGCCCCGGCCCCGGCGCCCACCCAGGGGGTGACCGAGACCGTCGGCGACCCGCTGTCCGGGAACCTGCTCGACGTCGACGTCAACCTGGCTGCCGACCTCGACCTCGCCGCCCCGATCGCCGGCGCCGTCGCGGCCAACGCCAACGTCGCCGCCCCGATCGACGCGGCCGTGGCGGCCAACATCGGCTCGGTCGGATCGGAAGCGACCGCGATCGCGCAGCAGGACGCGATCATCACGCAGAACATCGACGCCGACGCCTCTGCGACGGCCGACCAGCAGTCGAACATCACGCAGTAAGCGCGCGTGTCCCACCGATGACCGACCCCGCCACCCGACCGATCGCGGTCGCGGGCGCCGCCGCCGCGGGGAGCGGAGCCGAGGTGCTGCGGCGGGCGACCGGCGTCGAGCTGCTCGGCGAGGTGCCCGGCTCCGGGTACCGCCGGCCGCCCGCGCTGGCCCGCCGGGGCGACGGCCAGGTCCTCCAGCTCACCCCGCTGTTGCACCAGGTGCTGCTCGCGGTCGACGGCCGCCGCACCGTCGACGAGATCGCCGAGGAGGTCGGCCGCGCCACCGGCCGGCTCGTCCGCGCGGACGACGTCCAGCAGCTGGTGGCGTCGGGGCTACGTCCCCTCGGGCTGCTGCGCACCGCCGACGGCGGCGAGCCGGAGCTCCGCCGCTCCGATCCGCTGCTCGCGCTGAAGTTCCGGAAGGTGGTCACCGACCCCGCGGTCACCCGGCGCCTGACCGCGCCGTTCGCGGTCCTGTTCACGCCGCTGGTGGTCGTGCCCGTGGTCCTCGCCTTCGGGTTCGTGGCGGTCTGGGTGTTGTTCGAGCAAGGTCTGGCCGCGGCCACGGCACAGGCCTTCGCCAACCCGGCACTGTTCGTCACCGTCGTCCTGGTGACGGTGCTGTCGGCCGGCTTCCACGAGTTCGGGCACGCCGCGGCCGCGCGCTACGGCGGCTCGACGCCGGGCGCGATGGGCTTCGGCATCTACCTCTTCTGGCCGGCCTTCTACACCGACGTCACCGACAGCTACCGCCTCGGCCGGGCCGGGCGGGTGCGCACCGACCTCGGCGGCCTCTACTTCAACGCGATCGTCGTCCTGCTCTCGTTCGGCGTCTGGTGGGTCACCGGCTGGCACGCCGTCCTGCTGATCGTGGCCACCCAGGTGCTGCAGATGATCCGGCAGCTCCTGCCGTTGCTGCGCTTCGACGGTTACCACGTGCTCGCCGACGTGACCGGCGTCCCCGACCTGTACCAGCGCATCGGGCCGGTGCTCAAGGGACTGCTGCCCGGCCGGTGGCACCAGCCGGAGGCGACCGCGCTCAAGACCTGGGCGCGGGTGGTGGTGATCGCCTGGATCCTCGTCGTGATCCCGCTGATGGCGGTGTCGCTGCTGCTCATGGCGCTCGCCCTGCCCCGGCTCCTGGCCACGGCCTGGGCCTCGGTCCAGGACCAGGCGTCGCGCATGGGAGAGGCGTTCGGCGAAGGCGACATGCTGGCCGTCCTCGCGCGTGCCCTGGGCATCGTGGCCGTCGTCATCCCCCTGCTCGGCATCGGGTACGTCCTGCTCCGCCTGGTGCGGCGCACGGCGCTCGGCGTGTGGCGCCGCACCGACGGCCGCCCCGCACGCCGAGGTGTGGCGGTTCTCGTGGCCGCCGCGCTGGTGACCGGACTGGCCTGGCTGTGGTGGCCGGTGGACGACCGGTACCGGCCGGTGCGGGCGTGGGAGGGCGGCACCGTGCTGGACGCCGTCCCGGCCGCCAGCAGCACCGCCCTCGCCGAGGGGTCCCGGGGCGCCGCGACCACGATCTGGCCGGAGGACGCCGGACCGCTGCCCACCGAGGACCGCCCGCAACTGGCCATGGTGCTGGTGCCGGCGTCCGAGGCCGTGGCCGAGGGCAGCGAGAGCACCACGGCCGACGGCGGGACCGCGCCCACCTGGGTCTTCCCGTTCGACCGGCCGTTGCCCCCGGCCGACGGCGACAACCAGGCGCTCGCGGTGAACAGGGAGGACGGCTCCGTCCTCTACGACGTCGCGTTCGCCCTCGTGTGGGCCGACGGGGAGACCGTCGACAGCCGCAACGAGGCGTACGCCTTCGCCAGCTGCCGGGACTGCCGCACCGTGGCGGTGGCCTTCCAGGTCGTGCTGGTCGTCGGCTCGGCCGACGTGGTCGTGCCGCAGAACCTCGCCGGTGCGCTGAACTACGCCTGCCTGGAGTGCGTCACCTACGCGCTGGCCACCCAGCTGGTGGTGTCGGTGCCCGGCCCGTTGAGCGACGACGCGGCGCGCGAACTGGCCGAGATCTGGGCGGAGCTCCAGGCCTTCGGCGAGGACATCGAGGACGTTCCGCTCGCCGCGCTGCGCGACCGGTTGACCGAGTTCGAGGCCCGCATCCTCGACGTCGTCCGCGAGGACGTCGGAGAAGCGCCCTCCGAGGGGGAGGAGCGCGCCGACACCGGCACCACGGACGACGGCGGTACGGACGACGGCACCACCGACGACGGCACGACCGTGGACGGCGGCACCTCCGACGACGGGAGCAGCACCGGCGGCGGACCTGCGACGTCCACGGGTTCCGCCGAGCCGGGTGGCGGGGGGACGTCGGGGTCCACCGGTACGGCGCCGACCAGCGGTGCCCCCGTGTCGTCCAGCGCCTCCTCGAGCACCAGCCCGGCCTCGAGCACGAGCCCGGCCACGTCGGCGGGCAGCACGGCCGGCGCGGAGACCTCGGCTCCGGCCGAACCGACCGGCTGATCGGCGCGTTCCGAAAGAACGGGGGCGCGTCCGGACAGACTGTCGACGTGCGCCCCGCTGCCGACGACGCCGCCCGCCGCGGCCGATTCGAGGACGTCGTGGCCGCCGTGTACGAGCCCGTGCAGCGCTACCTGCTGCGGCGAGCCGACCCGGCGACGGCCGACGACGTGCTCGGCGACGTGTTGCTCGTCCTCTGGCGCCGGCTCGACGACGTGCCGGCCGACGCCGTCCTGCCCTGGACCTACGGGGTCGCCCGCGGCTGCCTGGCGAACAGCCGGCGCAGCGCCGTCCGCCAGGAGCGCGTCGTCCAGCGGCTCGCGCAGGTCTCCCGCGCCGAGGAGGAGCCCGACCCCGAGGGAGACCTGGCCGAGGCGCTGCAGGCGTTGCCGGAGGCCGATCGCGAACTGCTCCGGCTCTGGGCCTGGGAGCAGCTGGCGCCCCGCGAGATCGCCCTGGCGCTGGAGACCAGCCCGAACGCGGTGAGCATCCGGTTGCACCGCGCCAAGCAGAAGCTCAAGGCGGCCCTGCTGGCGGTCAGGGACCCCACCGGAAAGAACGGGGACGGATCCGGACATTCCGGAGTGCGAGAGGGAGGAGGGGCGCGATGACCGACATGCCGGGCCAGGACATGCCGGACGACGAACTGCGGGCCCGGCTCTCCCGGCTCGACCCGGCATCCGCCGGGACCCCCGTCGACCCCGTCACGAGCCCGCGGGCTCGTTCGCTCATGGAGCGTGCCATGACCGCACCCGTCCAGACTCCTTCTCCCGCTCCCGCGGGAGCCGACGGCTCGCCGCCGCCCGCTGTGGCTGCTCGCCGCCGCGGCGGCCCTCGTGCTCGTCGCCGTCGTCAGCGGTGCCCTGCTCCGCGGCGGCGACGGCCCGGGGGCCGACCGGGAGCCGGCGCCGCTCGCGCTCGAGCTGCCGGCCGCCGACGCGGCCATGTCCTGCGTCATGTTCGACGTGGCGTTCCTCGCTCAGATGCCCGTCGCGTTCGCGGGCACCGTGACCGGGATCGAGGACGGGCAGGTCTCCCTCGACGTCGACCGCTGGTACCGCGGTGGCACGGCCGAGCGCGTGACCATCGCCGTTCCGCCGGAGCAGTCCTCGGCCGCGCTGGACGGCGTCGACTTCCGCACCGGCGAGCGCTACCTGATCACCGCGACCGACGGCACGGTCAACGGCTGCGGCTTCAGCGGGCCGGCCAACCCGGAGCTGGAGAGCGCGTACGACGAGGCCTTCGGCGGCTGACGGCGCGACGACACCCTGCGGGCGGCGGCGGGGGCGGCGAGAATGAGCACGTCCCGCCGCCGTCCCCTGGAGGTCACGTGCCCGAGTCGTCGTCGGCAGCCGGTGCCGTCCGCAACCTCGAGCTGCTCGGCATCTACTGCAACGACCACCTGGCCGCCGCCACCGGGGGATCGAGCTGGTGAGCCGCATGCTCGGCCGCCACCGCGGCGGGGAGTACGAGCAGCCGCTCGAGCAGCTGCTCGACGAGCTGCGCGAGGAGCGGTCCGCCGTCCGCGCCTCGATACAGGCCCTCGACCTGCCGGTGCGGCAGTACAAGCAGGTGGGTGCGTGGGTGGGGGAGAAGTTCTCCCGCGCGAAGCTCAACGGGCACCTGCTCTCCCGGTCGCCGTTGTCCGACCTGGTCGAGTTCGAGTTCATCGCCACGGCGGTCCTGGCCAAGCGCGCCGGCTTCGAGACCCTGCGCGAGATCGCCGCGGTCGACTCCCGCCTGGACGGCGACCTGCTCGACCGGCTCATCGCGCAGGCCGACAAGCAGCACGACTGGCTGGCCGACGCCCGGCGGGAGGTCGCCGCCCGCGTGTTCGGCGGACGGGTCGGTCCCGCCGACGCCGCCGCCAGCAGCTGACCAGCCGTGTGCCACGACCAGGACAGCCGGCCGCCCGCGCCGCCGAGGAGCGCGCCGGTCCTCGAGCGGGGCGTCCTGACCCTCACCGCCGGTGACGGCACCGACTTCTCCGCCGCGTACGCCGCGCCGGAGGCGGAGCCGCACGTCGGGGTCGTCGTGCTGCCCGACGTCCGCGGCCTGCACCCCTACTACGTCGCGCTGGCCGAGCGGTTCGCCGAGACCGGCGCCGCCGCGGTGGCGATCGACTGGTTCGGCCGCACCGCCGGCGTCCCCGAGCGCGGGGTGCGCGACGCGGACTTCGACTGGCACCCGCACGTGCAGGCGGCCACCGCCGAGCAGATGGATCGCGACATCGCGGCGGCCATCGGCTACCTGCGCGAACGCCAGAGCCCCGAGCTCCCCGTGGTGACGGTCGGCTTCTGCCTCGGCGGCAGCATCTCCTGGCGGCAGTCCGGCGGCGACCTCGACGTCGCCGGATGCGTGGGCTTCTACGGCAAGCCGTCGGTCGTCGGGGACGCGGCCACCCGCGCGCGCCGGCCCACGGTGATGGTGATCGCCGGCGCCGACGCGGCCACGCCCGTCGAGGAGCAGCTGCGGCTGGCCGACACCATGCGGTCGGCCGGTGCCGACGTCGACGCGGTCGTCTACGACGGCGCGCCGCACTCGTTCTTCGACCGGGCCCACGGCGACTGGGCCGAGGCCTGCGCCGACGCATGGCAGCACGTCCTCGCGCTGACCGACCGGGTGGCGAGCCGCTGATCACGCCCCGGTGCTCCTAGGCTGGCGCCGTGACCGGCACGCCGATTCGACCGGAGGTCAGCGAGCTCGCCGCGACGGTGATCCGGCGGCTGGAGGGCTCCCCCCAGCGCCGGTGAATGCGCGATTACGGAACGGGTACTGGCGCGCGGGGATCGAGGGGGGCGGCATGGCGGTGCAACCGGAGGTGACGGGGACCGGGCAGACCGGGCCCCGCCCGCTGCTCCGCCCGTCCGGCGAGAAGTCGGTCGGGGCCGGCGCCGCCCCCGCGGACGGCGATGCCCCGGCCGACGAGCGGGCCCCGACCGACACGGGGTCGACGGCGGTCACCACGCACACGGCACCGACGGCGATCCCGCGGTGGCTGCTGCTCCTGGTCGGGCTGGCCGCGGCCACCATCGCGGTCGGGGGTATCCGCGCGGTCTCCTGGCTGGTCGCACCCGTCCTGCTGGCGCTGGTCGTGGTCGTCGCCCTGGCGCCGGTGCAGAGCTGGCTGCGCGGCGTCGGGGTGCCGCGGTGGCTGGCGACCACCGTGCTGCTGCTGCTCGTGTGGTCGGTGCTGCTGGCCATCGTCGGAATGCTCGTCGTCTCCGCTGCCCAGTTCGCCGCCCTGCTGCCCGACTACGCCGACCAGGCGGAGATCCTGATCAGCGACGTCGTGCGCGACCTCAACGACGCCGGGATCGTGTCCGGCCAGCTCTCCGACCTGGTCCGCCAGATCGACTACGGCCAGTTCGTCGGGCTGGCGACCGGCGTGCTCGGCCAGCTGACCAGCGCCGCCAGCACCCTGGTCCTGCTGCTGTCGGCCTTGGTGTTCATGTCCATCGAGTCCAGCGGCTTCGCGCGGCGGATGGCGCTGGTGGGCGCGGAGCGGCCGCACCTGCCCGTGGCGATGACCCTGTTCGCCCAGGGCACGCGGAGCTACCTGCTGGTCAGCACGGTGTTCGGGGCCATCGTGGCGGTCGGCGACTGGATCGCGCTCAGCATCATCGGCGTCCCGGCGGCTGCCCTGTGGGGACTGCTGGCGTTCGTCACGAACTACGTGCCGAACATCGGCTTCGTCCTCGGCGTCGTCCCGCCCGCCCTGCTCGGCCTGCTCGACGGCGGGTGGGGCGAGCTCGTGGCCATCATCGTCGTCTACGCGCTGCTGAACTTCGTCGTCCAGACGCTGATCCAGCCCCGGTTCGTCGGCGACTCCGTCGGCCTGTCCATGACGGTCACCTTCATCGCACTGCTCTTCTGGGGCTGGGTGCTCGGCGCCCTCGGCGCGCTGCTGGCGATCCCCCTGACGCTGCTGGTCAAGGCGCTGCTGGTGGACGTCGATCCACGCGGCCACTGGCTGGACGCCCTGCTGCGTGAGGAACCGCGGGCCCCGCGCACGATGCGGGCCCGCCGCCGGATGCACGCCCGCCGTGCGGCGATGGCCTCCGTGCGCCGGCTGCACCCGCCGCGCCGTGCCGTCCCAGTCACTCCCGCCGACGAGGCGGACTGAGCCGTTCGCGCTGGTCAGGAGGCGTGTCGCGGGAATGTCACCCCTGACTGGGACGTTCTTCCGGTGGAGCGTCCGGCGCTCCGTGCGCCGCGCGGAGGAGGCAGTCATGAAGGGCGATCGGGTCGAGATCGTGATCGACGCGGGCGGGGGCACCCGCACGTACGACATCACCGCCACGCGGGCCGGGCGGCGGGTGGAGGTCACCCACGGGCGGGGGCTGGTCGAGGTGACCGAGACGACGCGCGGGGGCACCTCGGTCCGCACGGCGCGGTTCATGGCCGGCCGGGTCCTGGCGCTCGTCGAGCACCCGGCGCCGCGGCCGGCGCAGGAGGACGACGCCGCGGTGGCGTCGATGCGCCGCTCCGCCTGAGCCACCACCTCGCGCGGCCGGGGTGACCGAGGCGGTCAGGAACGACGGCGACGGCCCGGTCCGTGCGCGGAGAGGGCGCGTGCGGTAGACCTGGCAGGCCCTCGTCCCGCCGTCCCGTCCGGAGGTCCTCCTCGTGCTGGAGAGCATCGGCTACGCCGCCGCCTACACCGGGGTCGGCATCGTGCTGCTGGTCCTGGGCTTCTACGCCCTCGACCTGCTCACCCCGGGCCACCTCGGCCGGCACATCTACGAGGACCGGTCGGTCAACGCCGCGCTCACCCTGGCCGCCGGGTTCCTCGGCCAGGGCGCGATCGTCTTCACCAGCATCTGGACCAACGCCACCAGCGGCTTCGGCAGGGCGCTTCTCTACACCGTCGTCTTCGGCGTGCTGGGCGTCGTCCTGCAGGCGATCGCCTTCCTGGTCCTCGACCTGATCACGCCCGGACGGCTGGGTCAGCACCTCACCGACGCCACCTTCCACCCGGCGAGCCTGGTCAGCGCCGCCGTGCAGCTCGCCGTCGCCGCGATCATCGTCGCGTCCATCTGGCCATGAGCCTGGCCGGGAGGCTGGCCGGGGGCGCATCGCCCCGGACCTTCTGACGGGCCCGTCGGGGCGCGGCCGTACGGTGTCGACGGGGGCTCGGCCCCGCCGGCGGAGTTGCCGGCAGACCACAGGAGAGGAAGTTTCATGAGCGAGGCAGGCACCACGGGCGCGTCCCGCGTGGCCATCGTGACCGGCGCGGCCCGCGGCATCGGCGCGGCCACCGCACTGCAGCTGGCCCGGGACGGCTTCGCCGTCGCCGTCCTCGACCTGGACGAGGCCGCCGCGAAGGGCACCGTCGACGCGATCGAGGCGGCCGGCGGCCGGGCCCTGGCCGTCGGCGCCGACGTGAGCGACGCCGAGCAGGTCCAGGCGGCCGTCGACCGGGTGGCCGCCGAGCTGGGCGGGCCGACCGTGCTGGTCAACAACGCCGGCGTCACCCGGGACAACCTGCTGTTCAAGATGACCGACCAGGACTGGGACGTCGTCATGAACGTGCACCTGCGCGGGGCGTTCCTCATGACCCGGGCGGCCCAGAAGTACATGATCGACGCCACGTGGGGTCGCATCGTCAACCTCTCCAGCACCTCGGCGCTGGGCAACCGCGGCCAGGCCAACTACTCCACCGCCAAGGCCGGCCTCCAGGGCTTCACCAAGACTCTCGCCATCGAGCTGGGCAAGTTCGGGGTCACCGCCAACGCCATCGCCCCCGGCTTCATCCAGACCGAGATGACCAAGGCCACCGCCGAGCGCATGGGCATCCCGTTCGAGGACTTCCTGAAGGGCGCCGCCTCGCAGATCCCCGTGGCCCGCGTCGGCCAGCCCGAGGACATCGCCAACCTGGTGTCCTTCCTCGTCAGCGAGGGCGCGGGTTTCGTGT
Source organism: Blastococcus sp. PRF04-17 (assembly GCF_023016265.1). Taxonomy (GTDB): domain Bacteria; phylum Actinomycetota; class Actinomycetes; order Mycobacteriales; family Geodermatophilaceae; genus Blastococcus_B. The sequence continues at coordinate 393,978 of NZ_CP095412.1, forward strand.
CCGGCCAGGTCATCTACGCCGCGGGCGGTCCGAAGGCATGAGACCGGGCCCGGGCCGCTCCTGCGGCCCGGGCCCGCGGCATACCGGCACCGCTCCCTTCGTTGGGATGGACGTGGAACTCTCCCGTCTCCGGCTCCTCCTCCTCGGCGACTCGATCGCGTACGGCACCGGTGCGCAGCGGGCCGAGGACACCCTCGGCCGCCGGCTGTCCCGCGCGCTGACCGCCGAGGGCTTCGACGTCGAGCTGCACGTGCTGGCCGTTCCGGGCGCCGCCTCGGCCGACCTCGCGGCGCAGGTCCGGCGGGCCGAACACCTGCGCGGCGACATCGCCGTCGTCGTCATCGGCGCCAACGACCTGGCCCGGTTCGTGCCGGCCGAGCAGGCCGCCGCGGCCCTGGGCAGCGCGGTGTCCCACCTGAGGGCGGCCGGGGCCGACGTCGTCGCCGTGCCGGCGCCGGACATGTCGTCGGTGCCGTTCGTGCCACCGGCGTTCCGGCCCGTCGTGCAGGCCGCCTGCGTCCAGTTGCAGCGCCGCCAGTTCCTGGTCGTCGAGGAGGCAGGGGGAACGGTCGCCTCCGACACCGCGGCGGTCGGCCGCGCCTTCGCCACGGACCCGGCGATGTTCTCCGCCGACCGGTTCCACCCGAGCTCCGAGGGCTACGCCCGCATCGCCGCCGCGCTCGCGCCCTCGGTGGTCCAGGTGGCGCGGGCCCGACGGGAGCGCGAGGCCGCCTAGCCGGAGCGGGGCAGGCGCTCGGCCAGCAGCTCGGCCAGGTGCACGCCTCGTCGTCCGGCCAGCTGGTCCAGCTGGGTCCGGCACGAGAAGCCGTCGGCCAGGACGACGCCGTCGGTGCCCATGGCGCGGACCGCGGGCAGCAGCTGCTGCTCCGCGATGGTGACCGACACGTCGTGGTGGCCCCGTTCGACCCCCCAGTTGCCGGCCAGCCCGCAGCAGCCGCCGAGCCGGGTGACCCGCGCGCCGGCCCCGCTCAGCAGCCGCGCGTCGGCCGACCACCCGAGCACCGCGGCGTGGTGGCAGTGCGGCTGGGCCACGATCTCCAGCCCCTCGAGCGACGGCGGCGTCCAGCCGGGGGTGTCGGCGAGCAACTCGGCCAGCGTGCGGGTGGCGGCCGCGACCGTCTCGGCGGCCGGGCCGCCGACGACCTCGAGCGACTCCCCGCGCAGCGCCGCGGTGCAGGACGGCTCGACGCCCACGATCGGGATGCCCGCCTCGGCGATCGGCAGCAGCGCCTGCACGGTGGACCCGAGGATCGCCCGCGCGCGGTCGAGCTGGCCGGTGGTGATCCAGGTCAGCCCGCAGCAGGTGTCGGCGCCGGGTACCTGCACCGCGTAGCCCGCCGCCGCCAGCACCCGGGCGGCGGCGTGTGCCACCTCCGGCTGGAAGTGGTCGGTGAACGAGTCCACCCAGAGGGCGACCGGCCGCCCCCGTCCCGGCCGGAACCGCGGTTCCGGTCGCGCGTAGACCACTCCTGGCGGAAGGTGCGGCGCGCGAACGGCGGCAGGTCGCGGCGCTGGTCCATCCCCGCGCCCCACTTCGCCAGCCGCCCCCCGAGCCGCGACCGGAGGAACCCGTTGACCAGCCCGGGAGCACGTGCGGCGAGGTCGGCCCAGAACGGCAGCCGGCCCAGCGTGTAGTGCGGGCGCGGCCGCAGCCGGCGGCGGTAGGACTGGTGCAGCACCTCCGCCTTGTAGGAGGCCATGTCCACCCCCGTGGGGCAGTCGCGCGAGCAGCCCTTGCACGACAGGCACAGGTCCAGCGCGGCGTGCACCTCCGGCGAGCGCCAGTCCCGCACCGGGCCGCCGGGCGCGAGCATCTCCTGCAGCACCCGGGCCCGACCGCGCGTGGTGTCCTTCTCCTCGCGGGTGGCCGGCCACGAGGGGCACATGACGCCGCCCGCCGACTGCAGGTCGGCCCGGCACTTGCCCACACCCGTGCAGCGGTGCACGGCCGTCGAGAAGTCGCCCCCGTCGTGCCGGTAGGCGAGCGCCAGGCCCTGCCGGTGGGCCGGCGCGGCGGCCGTGCGGAGGTCGTCGTCCACCGGCGCGGGCCGGACGAGCACGCCGGGGTTGAGGACGTCGTCCGGGTCCAGCAGCCCCTTCACCTTCTCGAACAGCGTCAGGACGGCGGGGGAGTACATGTGCGGCAGCAACTCGCCGCGAGCGCGGCCGTCGCCGTGTTCGCCGGACAGCGAGCCGCCGTACCCGGCCACCAGCCGGGCGGCGTCCTGGACGAACGCCCGGTACCGCCCCCGGCCCCGATCGGGCCCCCTGCCGAGCGGGAAGTCGATCCGGCCGTGCACGCAGCCGTCCCCGAAGTGCCCGTACGGCACGCACTGCAGGCCGTGCTGGTCGAGCAGCGCGTCGAACTCGCGCAGGTATGCGCCCAACCGCTCGACCGGGACGGCCGCGTCCTCCCAGCCCGCGTGCGCCGGGTGCCCGTCGGAGGTGCGGGCGGCCAGACCGGCGCCGTCCTCCCGGATCCGCCAGATCGCCGCCGCCTCGGCCGGGTCGGTGACGACCAGCGAGTCCAGTGCGGCGGCGTCGGCGAGCACGCCCCGGGCCTTGGCGACGACCTCCGCCTCGGTGTCACCGGTCAGCTCGACGACCAGCCAGGCGTCGCCGCGCGGCAGGTCCGGGACGACGGCCGCGGGCACGTCGCGCAGCCGCTGCACCATCCGGGCGTCCAGGCCCTCGACGGCGGTCGGCTCGTGCGGGAGGAGCCCCGGCGTCGCGTCGGCCGCCTCGGGCATGGTCGGGTAGCCGAGGACGACCAGCCCGCGGAAAGGCGCGTCGGCGACCAGTCGGACGGTGGCGCCGAGGACGACCGCGAGGGTGCCCTCGCTGCCGACCAGGGCCCTGGCCACGTCGAAGCCACGCTCGGGCAGCAGGTGCTCGAGCGAGTAACCCGACACCTGACGGCCGAAGCGGCCCAGCTCGGTGCGGATCGGGCCGAGGTGTGCCTCGACCAGCCGCTGCAGGTCGGCCAGGACACCGACCGGGAGCGTGTCCGGGCCGAGCGTCAGCCGTGCGCCGGAGCCGGTGACCACGTCGAGGCCGACGACGTTGTCCGATGTCCGGCCGTAGCCCAGGGCACGGGACCCGCAGGCGTTGTTGCCGATCATCCCGCCGATCGTGCAGCGGTTGTGCGTGCTCGGGTCGGGCCCGAAGCGCAGCCCGTACGGGCGGGCCGCCGCCTGCAGCGCCGCCTGCACGACGCCGGGCTCGACGCTCGCCGTCCGAGCCTGGGCGTCGACCGCCCCGACCCTGGCCAGGTGCCGGCTCGTGTCGAGCACGAGGCCAGGACCGACGGCGTTGCCGGCGATCGAGGTTCCGGCCCCGCGGACGGTCAATGGCACGCCGAGCGTCCGGCAGACCTCGAGCGTGGCGAGGATCTCGTCGGCGTGCCGCGGCCGGACGACCGCGCGGGGGAGCACGCGGTAGAGGGAGCCGTCGGAGGAGTACAGCGCTCGGGCCAGACCGGAGGCGTCGACGTCGGCGACCCCCGCTTCGCGCAGCTCCCCGAGCAGGTCCGCGGAGCCCGGGTGCGCCTCGGCCCCGGCGGCGACGGTCATGGCCCGAGTCTGCCGGGGCGTCGTCGGCGGCTGCCACTCGCCTCCCGGCTAGCCTCCGGACACGACCACGACGGATGGGAGGACGCGTGTTCGAGCACGAGTTCCACACCATCGCCGCGCTGCTCGCGGTCGCCGCCGTCGTGGCGGCGCTCGCGGTGAAGCTCCGGCAGCCGCTGATCATCGGCTTCATCGCCGTGGGCATCCTGGTCGGGCCGGTCGGCGTGGGGTGGGTGGCCGCGGACGGCGACGTGGCGCTGCTCGCGGAGCTCGGCATCGCGCTGCTGCTGTTCCTCGTCGGACTCAAGCTCGAGCCGCAGCTGATCCGGACGACCGGCCCGGTGGCGCTGGCGACGGGCCTGGGACAGGTGGCCTTCACGTCGATCGTGGGCTTCGGCCTCGCCCTGCTCCTCGGCCTCGACGTCGTCCCGGCCATCTACGTGGCCGTCGCCCTCACGTTCTCGAGCACGATCATCATCGTCAAGCTGCTCTCCGACAAGCGCGAGATCGACGAGCTGCACGGACGGATCGCGGTCGGCTTCCTGATCGTCCAGGACATCGTCGTGGTGGTCGTCATGATCACCCTCACCGCGGTCGGCTCGGCGGGGCAGGGCGACAACCTGGCGGTCGACCTGGCCGTGGTCGTCGGGAAGGGGGCGCTGTTCATCGGCGGCATCGTCGCGGTCATGCGCTACCTGCTCCCCCGCTGCTGGCGTGGATGGCACGGTCGAAGGAGCTCCTCGTGCTCTTCGCGCTGGCGTGGGGCATCGCGCTGGCCGGGCTGGGTGACTGGCTGGGCTTCAGCAAGGAGGTCGGCGCCTTCCTCGGTGGCGTGGCCCTGGCCGCCACCCCCTATCGCGAGGCGATCGGCTCGCGGCTGATCAGCCTGCGGGACTTCCTGCTGCTGTTCTTCTTCGTCGACCTCGGCTCCCGGCTGGACTTCAGCGACGTCGGCAGCCAGCTGGTCGGGGCGGCGGTCCTGTCGCTGTTCGTGCTCATCGGCAACCCCGTGATCGTCCTGGTCATCATGGGTGCGATGGGGTACCGGAAGCGGACCAGCTTCCTCGCCGGGCTCACCGTCGCGCAGATCAGCGAGTTCTCGCTCGTCCTTGCCGCGCTCGGGCTGAGCCTGGGTCACATCACCGGTGACACCGTCGGGCTCATCACCGCCGTCGGCGTCGTCACGATCGCCGCGTCGACCTACATGATCCTCTACTCGGGGCCGCTGTTCGCCCGGCTGGCGCCGTTGCTCTCGGTCTTCGAACGACGCGCACCCCGTGGGGGCCCCGAGGCACCGGGCGACAGGAGCGAGATCGCCATCGTCGTGGTCGGCGCGGGCCGGTACGGCGGGCGGTTGGTGGAGAAGCTGCTCACCGAGGGGGCCCAGGTGCTCGTCGTGGACACCGATCCGCAGGCGCTCGCGCGGATCGAGGAGCTCGGGGCCCGGACCTTGTACGGGGACGCCGAGGAGCCGGAGCTCATCGCCGAGCTGCCGTTGCGCGGGACCTCGTGGGTGGTCAGCACGGTGCCCTCTCGCAGCGTGAACCTGGCCCTCCTCCACGGGCTCGAGCACGCCGGTTACACCGGACGGGTCGCGGCCACGGCGCACAACGACCCCGACGCCGCCCGCCTGCAGGAAGCCGGCGTGGACGTCGTGCTGCGGCCCTTCCACGCCGCTGCCGACAGCAGCGCCCTGACCTTCCTGGAGGGCGTGCCACGGGAGGAGCGGTCCTGATCGGTCCCCGGCGAGCGGGTGCCCGGCACGAGGGCGCAACTGGTTGCCTGAGGTGGTCGGCATCGGATGGGATCAGGTGGTGGACGTCCTCGTGGAACCCCAGGCAGGAGCCCCGAGTCACCCCCTGTCCGCCGATGAGCTGACCGCACTGGACGCCTGGTGGCGGGCGGCCAACTACCTGTCGGTCGGCCAGATCTACCTGATGGGCAACCCGCTGCTGCGCGAGCCGCTGCGACCGGAGCACATCAAGCCGCGGCTGCTCGGCCACTGGGGGACGACGCCCGGCCTGAACTTCGTCTACGCGCACCTGAACCGCGCCATCGCCGCCCGCGACCTGGACATGATCTACGTGATGGGCCCGGGGCACGGCGGACCGGGTCCGGTCGCCGCGGCGTGGCTGGAGGGCACCTACAGCGAGGTCTACCCCGACGTCTCGCAGGACGCCGCCGGCCTGCAGCGGCTGTTCACCCAGTTCTCCTTCCCCGGCGGCATCCCCAGCCATGTGGCGCCCGAGACGCCCGGCTCGATCCACGAGGGCGGCGAGCTGGGGTACGCCCTGGTGCACGCCTACGGCGCGGCGTTCGACAACCCGGACCTGGTGGTGGCCGCGATCGTGGGTGACGGCGAGGCGGAGACCGGGCCGCTGGCGGCCAGCTGGCACAGCAACAAGTTCCTCGAGCCGGGTCGGGACGGCGCCGTGCTGCCGATCCTGCACCTGAACGGGTACAAGATCGCCAATCCCACCGTGCTGGCCCGCATTCCCCGCGACGAGCTGCTGGCGCTGCTGCGGGGCTACGGCCACACGCCCCACCTCGTCGAGGGCACCGACCCCGCCGACATGCACCAGCGGTTCGCCGCGACGCTGGACCGCTGCCTGGACGAGATCGCCGAGATCCGGCGGCGCGCCCGCGAGGAGGGCGTGGTCGAGCGGCCGAGCTGGCCGATGATCGTCCTGGCCTCGCCCAAGGGCTGGACCGGCCCGGACACGGTCGACGGACTGCAGGTCGAGGGCAGCTGGCGCTCGCACCAGGTGCCGTTCAAGAACGCCCGCGAGGACGACGGTCACCGGCGGGTGCTCGAGGAGTGGCTGCGCAGTTACCGGCCCGAGGAGCTCTTCGATGCCGACGGCGCGCCGGTGCCGGCGGTCCGGGACCTCCATCCGGCCGGCCGGCGGCGGATGAGCGCGAACCCGCACGCCAACGGCGGGGAGCTGCTCCGGCCCTTGCGCATGCCGGACTTCCGCGAGTCCGCCGTCCCGGTGCCGGCGCCGGGCACGGGGGCGGTCGAGGCAACGCGGGTGCTCGGCGGGTTCCTGCGCGAGGTCATGCGCCAGAACATGGCGACGTTCCGGCTGTTCGCGCCCGACGAGAACAACTCCAACCGGCTCGGTGACGTCCTCGACGTCACCGACCGGGCCTGGGTGGCCGAGCGGCTGCCCGGCGACGACTCCCTCGCCCCGGACGGCCGCGTCATGGAGGTGCTCTCCGAGCACCTCTGCCAGGGCTGGCTGGAGGGTTACCTGCTCACCGGCCGGCACGGGTTCTTCTCCTGCTACGAGGCGTTCATCCACGTCGTCGACTCGATGTTCAACCAGCACGCCAAGTGGCTGAAGACCACCAACGGCATCCCGTGGCGGCGGCCCATCGGGTCGCTCAACTACCTGCTCACCTCGCACGTCTGGCGGCAGGACCACAACGGGTTCTCCCACCAGGACCCCGGCTTCATCGACCACGTGGTCAACAAGAAGGCCGACGTCATCCGGGTCTACCTGCCGCCGGACGCCAACACCCTGCTGTCGGTCGCCGACCACTGCCTGCGCACCCGGCAGTACGTCAACGTGATCGTCGCGGGCAAGCAGCCGGCGCTGCAGTACCTGTCGGTCGACGACGCCGTCGAGCACTGCACCAAGGGCATCGGCATCTGGAGCTGGGCCAGCACCGACGCCGGCGTCGAGCCCGACGTCGTCCTCGCCTGCGCGGGCGACGTCCCGACGATGGAGACCCTGGCCGCCGCGGAGATCCTGCGCGGCTGGTTCCCCGACCTCCGGGTGCGCGTGGTCAACGTCGTGGACCTGATGCGGCTGCAGGACGAGCGGCAGCACCCGCACGGCCTCTCCGACGCCGAGTTCGATGCGCTGTTCACGGCGGACAAGCCGGTGATCTTCGCCTACCACGGCTACCCCTGGTTGATCCACCGGCTGACCTACCGGCGGACCAACCACGAGAACTTCCACGTGCGCGGCTACGTCGAGGAGGGGACGACGACCACGCCCTTCGACATCTGCGTGATGAACGGGATCGACCGGTACGACCTGGCGATCGACGTGATCGACCGGGTCCCACGGCTGCGCGACGTCGGAGCGCACGCCCGGGAGCGGCTCCGCGACCAGCTCATCGAGCACCGCCGGTACGTGCGCACGCACGGCGAGGACCTGCCCGAGATCCGCGACTGGCAGTGGAGCGGCGTGTCCGGCCCCGTGACCGGCGGGGCGAGCCCACTGGAGGAGCCGGAGGCGTGAGCGTCCTCGTCGTCAACGCCGGTTCCAGCAGCCTCAAGCTCACCCGCCTCGGGGACGACGCAGGGGTCACCGCCGCGGTCACCGTCGACGGCTGGCGGGGAGCCGGCCACCTCGCCCCGCTGGAGGAGTTCCTGGCCGACTGCGGGCCGGTCGACGCCGTCGGGCACCGGGTCGTGCACGGCGGGCCCCGGCACACCTCGGCCGCCCTCGTCGACGACATGCTCGTCGCCTACCTCTACTCGGTCAGCCACCTCGCGCCGCTGCACAACCCCCGGGCACTGGCCGGCATCCGGTCGGTCCGCGAACTGCTGCCGGACACGCCGGCCGTCGCCGCCTTCGACACCGGTTTCCACGTCACCCTGCCGGCAGCGGCGGCCACCTACGCCTTGCCGCGGGAGTGGAACGAGCGGTGGGGGCTGCGCCGGTACGGCTTCCACGGGCTCTCGCACGCGTACGCAACCCGCCGGGCGGCCGAGCTCGTGGGCCGCCCGCTCGCCGAGCTGCGCACCGTCTGCTGCCACCTCGGGGCCGGCGCCTCGCTGGCGGCCGTCCGCGGCGGCGTCTCGGTCGACACCACCATGGGGTTCACGCCGCTGGCCGGGCTGGTGATGAACACCCGGCCGGGCACCGTCGACCCCGGTCTCGTGCTGTGGTTGCTCGAGCACGGGCACGTGCCCGAGCCCGAGCTCGGCGACGTCCTGGAGCACCACTCGGGGCTCAAGGGGCTGTCCGGGACGTCGGGGGACCTGCGCGACGTCCTCGCCGGGCGGGCCGCCGGCGACGCGGCCTGCCGGCTGGCGTTCGACGTCTACGTGCACCGCCTGGTGCGCGAGGCAGCCGCGATGACGGCCGCGACGGGAGGCCTCGACCTGCTGGTCCTCACCGGCGGGGTGGGTGAGCGCTCGGCCCAGGTGCGCGGCGAGCTGGCCCGCGGCCTGGCGCACCTGGGCGTGAGCGTGGACGGCGAGCGCAACCGGGCGGTGACCGGCGACGGCGACATCAGCGGCGAGGGAGCCGCCGTGCGCACCGTCGTCGTCACCGCGCGGGAGGACCTGGAGATCCGTCGTCAGGTGCTCGAGGTGCTCGGATCGGCCTGAGGCCGATGGTGTGCGCTGACGCGGCATTCCGCACGGCGGAATGATCCGTCAGCGCACCCACCCGGGCCCTCAGGAGTTCGGGGGCTCGTCCTTGCCCTCCTCCTCCAGCCGGTCGGCCTCCTCCTTGGTCGCGTGGACCGCGCCGTCGGCGTGCTCGGGCGGGCCGTACACGGTGTAGAGGATCAGCGGGTTGGTGCCGGTGTTCAGGAAGTTGTGCTTCTTGCCGGCCGGGACGACGACCAGGTCGCCCTGCGCCACCGCCTTCTCCGAGCCGGAGATGATCGCCTTCCCGGTGCCGCTGACGAACGTGAGGATCTGGTCGACCTCGTGGACCTCCTCGCCGATCTCGCCGTCCGGCGGAATGGTCATGATCACCAGCTGGGTGTGCTCACCGGTCCACAGGACGCGGCGGAAGTCCGGGCTCTTCTCCGCCTCGGTGGCGATCGTGTAGTGGATGACGGACGCCATGGACGGCGCTCCTCTCGTCGGGCCGGCAGTTCGGAGTCCTCCTGCCCGGCTGCGGCGCGAGTAGTCCTCGAGAGTGGTCACAACGGCCTCGACCGGGCGCCGCTCAGTTCGGGAGCGGGACCGGGGAGCCGGTGGACGGCTCCGGGGCGAGGAGGTGGGGCGCGGTCCGCGCCCGTTCCTGGCGGTGACGCATCAGCCCCGCCGCGACGAGCGCGGCGGTGATCAGCGTGGCCGTGGCCACGACGGCGACCGCTGACAGGGCCCCGGTCGCGGCCAGTACCTGGACGGCGGCGACCTCCAGCACGGCTGCGGACCAGACCAGGACGCCGGGCAGCCGGCCGGCGGCGGCGATGTCGGAGTAGAGCAGCAGCTGGGCCACCGCCAGCAGGGTCCCGAGGGCCGCGAAGCACCAGGTCGCCGCGCCCAGGGAGTCGCCGTACGCGGCACCCCCGACCAGCGGGAGCGCTGCCGCGCCCAGCGCCGCCGTCGCGAGCGTGAGCACCGCGCCCACCCCGGCAACGAGGGCCAGCGCGGGCGCCAGGAGCCGCCGGCGCCGGCCGGCGTCGGCGAGCCGGGGGAGCAGGACGACCCCCACGCCCTGCGGGAGCCAGAAGGCGACCTTCGCGACGATCGACCCCACGGCGTACTCGCCGGCGGCGCCCGCGGGGAGGTGGTGACGGGCCAGCAGCAGGTCGAGGTTGAGCAGCAGCACGAACCCGAGCAGGGCCGCCGACGCGCGTGCGGCCGCCAGCGCCGGCGCCCGGAGCCGCCCGCGCAGGCCGGGGAACCCGCACCCGGCCCAGCCGAGCGCGGCACCCACCGAGGCACCGACGGTCATGCCGGCCAGGGCGGCGGTCGGCGTCCCCCCGACCAGCAGGCCGACCGTCCCGCCCGCCAGCTTGGCCGCGCCGAAGCCGGCCGCCACCGCCGCGAGGCGGCCGTAGCGGTGGGTGCCCTGGAGGATGCCCTGGTAGCCCGCGACCAGGGTGTGCGGGAACAGCAGCACCGCCAGCCAGGCCATGGCGGCCGGGTCCTGCAGGTGCAGGAGCACCACCGCCGGTGCGATCGCCAGAACGCCGGCCGCCGTGACCACCAGGCCGGTCGCTCCCGCCGTCGCGTGCAGCCGGCGCACCACCCCGGAGCGGTCCCCGTCGCGCCCGCCCAGGTACAGCGCCGCGACGGTCTGCACGCCCGTGGCGGGAACGGAGCCGACCAGCAGCACGCTCATCAGGGCCGCGAGTTCGCCGAACGCCGCGGGTGCGAGCGCCCGGGCAGCCAGGACGGTGAACCCGTAGGCCAGGGCGTTCGTGCCGAGCAGCGCCACCGACACCAGCGCGGCCGAGCCGAGCTCTCCGCGGAAGCGGAGCCCGCTCACGCCCGCCCCCTACGCTGCGCTACGGCCGGGAACCCGGCGCAATCGGCGGGCGGACGAGAGGGGGAGCCATGGACGACACCGGGTGGAGGCCCGCCGGGTTGACGCGCGCCGAACTGTCGCCCTGGCCTGCCCGGGCGCTGGCCGCGGTCGTCGCCCTGCTGGTCACCGCCCCGGTGCTGGCCCCGGGCTTCGTCCTGCTCCGCGACATGGTCTTCGTGCCACGGCAGGACCTCGATCTCGACGCGCTCGGCCTCGGCGGCACGCTGCCGCGGGCGGTGCCGGCCGACTCGGTGATGGCGCTGGTGACCGCTGTCGTCCCCGGCGACCTCGTGCAGAAGGCGGTGCTGCCGGCCACCGTGTTCTTCGCCGTGCTCGGTGCCGCGCGGCTGGTCCCACCGGCGCCCGACGGCCGTCGCGGGGTCGCCGGCCTGGTGGCCGGCCTGGTCTACGGCTGGAGCCCGTACCTGGCCGAGCGCCTCCTGATGGGCCACTGGAGCCTGCTCGTCGCCTTCGCCGCCCTGCCGTGGATCGCCCTCGCCGCCCTGCGGGTCCGCGAGGGGCGACCGCGCGCCCTGGCCCGGCTGGTCCTGGTGGTCGCCGCGGCGGCCCTGACCCCGACGGGGGCGGTGCTGGCCGCGGGCGTCGTCCTGGCCCTCGTCGGCCGCCGCCGGCTGCCCGCCGCCGGCGCGGCTGTCCTGGTGCTCGCAATGCCCTGGATCGTCGCCGGTGCGCTGCACCCGGGAGGGGCCGCCTCCGACCCGGGCGGGGTGGCCGCCTTCGCCGCACGGGCCGAGGGCTGGGGCGGACCCCTGCTCGCGCTGCTGAACACCGGGGGCATCTGGAACGCCGGTGCCGTTCCGGCCAGCCGGGCGAACGTGCTCCTGCCGGTGCTGACCCTGGCGCTGGTCGCCCTGGCGGTCACCGGCTGGGCGGCTGGTCGACCGCTCCGCGGTCCGGGCGGCAGGCTCGTCGTCCTCGGGGTCGGGGGACTGCTGCTGGCCCTCGCGGGCACCGTCCCCGTCCTCCGCGACCTGCTCGAGGTCCTCGTGCGCGAGGTGCCCGGCGCCGGCCTGCTCCGCGACGGGCAGAAGTGGACCGCCTGGTGGGCGCTGCCCCTGGCCGTCGGTGCCGGGCTGGGAGTCCGGCGAGTGGCCGAGCGCGCCCGGGGGCACGGGGGCGCAGCGGCCGCCGGCCTCGTGGCCGCGGGCGCCCTGCTGCTGCCGGTCATCGCCCTGCCCGACCTCGTCTGGGGCGTGGGCGGCCGGCTCGAGCCGGTCGCCTACCCGGCCGACTGGCAGCAGGTGCGCGAGGTCCTCGCCGACGACGACGGACCCGGCGACGTCGTGGTGCTGCCGTTCGGCGCCTACCGCGCCTTCGACTGGAACGACGGCCGGCCACAGCTGGACCCGGCGGCCCGCTGGCTGCCCCGGGCCACGGTGACCGACGACCGGCTCGTGGTCGACGGCCGCCCGGTGGAGGGCGAGGACGTCCGTGCGCGGACGGTCGCCGCGGCGGTGGACGACCCCGCCGAGCTGGTCGAACTGGGCGTGGGCTGGGTGCTGGTGCAGCGCGGGACGCCCGGTCGCCCGGTGCCCCCCGAGGTGACCCGGCTCCCGCTCGTGGTGGACGGCGACGACCTCGCCCTGTACCGGGTTCCAGGCGCCCGACCAGGGCCGATGCCCTCGCCCGGTCGGGTGACGGCGGTGGTGCTGGTTCACGCGTGCGCGCTCGGCACGATCGTGGGGGCCGTGTTGTCGGCGACGACATTGCCCTCTACGGTGACGCTCCGTCGCCACTCCCCGAGGAAAAGGGTTCCCGAATGAAGACGCTCGTCGCTGTTCTCATCGCTCTCGGCGGTGGGACGACGCTCGGGGTCGCCGCCGTCCTGGGCGTGCAGGCTGCTGCCGACCCCGACCGCGGGGTCGAGACCGACACCGCCAACCAGACGATCGACGTCCTCCAGTACGGCCAGCGCGCCAGCTGATCCGGCACCGGCCGGCACGGCATCGCGCACCGCGGATGCCAGCACCGCGGCGAAGCCCGCGATGCTCGCCGGCCAGGTGAACCGGGACGCATGACCCGCCGCCGCCTCGCCCATGGCGAGGCGGCGGTTGTCGTCCACGAGCAGCTCCTCGACCGCCGCGACCATCTCCTCGAGCTCGTCGACCAGGACGCCGGTCGTCCCGTCGAGGACCGACTCCCGCAGCCCGCCCGCGGACCGGTAGCCGACCGTGGGCACGTGGTGCGAGCCGGCCTCGGTGACCACCAGGCCCCAGCCCTCCTTGACCGACGGGCAGAGGTGGACCCACGCCCGGGCCAGCTCCTCGTGCTTGGCCTGCTCGTCGACGTGGCCGGTGAAGTCCACGATGTCGGTGACGCCGAGCCGGGCAGCGTGCTCCCGTAGTTCGGATTCCCACCAGCCCTCGCCGACCACCGACAGGCGCAGCGTCGGCCAGCGGTCGCGCAGCGCGGCCACCACCTCGAGGGCGTGCTCCACGCGCTTGTGCGGGACCAGCCGGCCGAGGACGACGAGTCGCGGCTCGGCGGAGCGTTCCGCCGTGACCTCGGGCGCCGGCTCCACGCCGTTCGGCACGACCGCGAGCCGGTCGCCGTCGACGCCCAGTCCGACCAGCTCGGCGGCCGTGGCCCGGGAGACCGTGACGTAGCGACTGCGCCGGTAGAGCCGCGGCGCCAGGACCGACTCGATCCACCAGCCCAGCGCGCCGCCGATCCGGCCGAACACGATCGGCCACTGCTCGCGGTGGACGTGGTGCACGAGGTTCACGACGGGGCGGCGGGTCACCAGCGTGCTGGCGAACGGCAGGCCGTTCTGGACGTCGACCACCAGGCCCGGCCGCGTCCGCAGGACGTGCAGCAGGGCTCGGGGGTAGACGCTGAGCCGACCGCCCCGCCGCAGGATCTCGACGTCGTTGCGGATCTCGTCGGCGGGGGAGCGGTCGTGCGCGGCGCAGAACATCGCGACGCGCAGGCCGGCCGCGGCCAGGCCCTCGGCCACGCGGTGGACATAGCGCTCCGAGCCCCCGCCTTCGGGGTGGGTAACGTCCCGCCAGTTGACGAACAGGACGTCGATCGACGTCGATCGGGTGTGCACCGCGGAAGCCTACCTGCGGGTAACTACCGTTCCACCAGCCGATTCACCGCAAAGAAGGGGGCCGCCGGGAATGGCTCGCTCCGCGACCCTGTCGCGCTCGGTCGCGCTTTTCCGCGCATTCCTGCACGAGCAGACCGATCCGGATCTGTTCTACGGGGTCCTCGCGGCGGACTCGGTCCGGCAGCTCCGCGAGCACGTGACACTCGACGGCGCGACGGTGCTGGACGTGGGTGGCGGGCCCGGCTACTTCGCCGACGCCTTCCGCGCCGCCGGGGCGAGGTACGTGGGGCTCGAGCCCGACGCCGGTGAGATGACCGCTCGCGGGGAGGCGTCGCCGGGGACCGTGCGGGCCAGCGGCGAGGCGCTCCCGATCCGGACGGCGTCGGTGGACGTCTGCTACTCGTCCAACGTGCTCGAGCACGTCCGCTCGCCGTGGACGATGGCCGGCGAGATGGTGCGCGTGACCAGGCCGGGAGGCACGGTCTTCCTGTCCTTCACACCGTGGTGGTCGCCCTGGGGCGGGCACGAGACCGCCCCGTGGCACTACCTCGGCGGCCTGCGCGCGCGACGCCGGTACACCCGTCGCACGGGGCGCGAGCCGAAGAACAGGTACGGCGAGTCCCTCTTCCGCGTCTCGGTGGGGGCCGCTCTCCGGTGGGCGCGGAACTGCCCCGACGTGGCGGTCGTCGCGACGTTCCCGCGTTACCACCCGTGGTGGGCCCGATGGGTGGTCGCGGTGCCCCTGCTGCGCGAGCTCGTGTCGTGGAACCTCGTGGTGGTCATGCACCGGCGGTGAATTCCGCTGCGGCGGAGCGGCTGGGCGCGACCGGTGGTACGAACCCGTACCACGGGTGCCCGGTCACTCGTCAGGGTGACTGCATTCACCCTGATACGCGTCGGTACCAGGCATCGGTACGGGTGCGTACCAAGCGGGATTGGACAGCGCCCTACTCGCCAGTAGTGTTGCCGCGCTGCGACACAAGGGTGTTGTCGCGACGAGCTTGAGGAGCATTGGGCATGCGAGCACGCACCATCGGGCTGGTTCTGCTGGGTCTGGGGGCGTTCCTGCTCGTCGGGGCCCTGATGATGAGCCTGGTGCTCGCCCCGACCCTGGTCCGCCTGCCGCTCGACCAGCAGTCGACCGTGATCTCGGTGGACGAGGACGCCCGGTACCTCGACCGGTCGGAGCTCGAGGAGGCCCGGGGAACCGTCATCGTCAACCTCCTGGTCGAGGGTGACCCGGGAGCCGACGAGGCGAACGACGACGTGGCGGTGTGGCACTACGGCACCTCGATCACCGACGCCGACGGCGAGCTGATCGTCGACCCGAGCGAGAACGTCAACTGCCTCGACCGCACGAACGGCGAGGCGGTCGAGTGCGCGGCGCGCACCGCCGAGATCGAGGGCCTGACGCTGACCTTCCCGTTCGACACGCAGAAGCGGGACTACCAGGTGTGGAACGGCAACATCGGCGCTCCCGTGACGGCCGGCTACGCCGGCGAGGACACGGTCGAGGGCGTCGACGTCTACCGCTTCGAGGTCTCCATCCCGGCGACGGAGATCGACCGGACCGAGGTGCCCGGCCGGCTCGCGGCCTCCGACGAGCCGTCGGTGACGGCGGACGTCGTCTACTCGAACGAGCGCACCATCCTCGTCGAGCCGGTGAGCGGCAAGATCGTGAGCTCGGTGGAGAACCCGCGCATCGTGCTCAAGAACCCGAACGGCGCGACCGGCGCCACGATCCTCGCCGCGACCTTCGGCCCGGACGACGAGACCCTGGCCAGGAACGCGGAGGACGCCGCCGACACCCGGAGCCAGATCCGGCTCGTGGGCACCATCCTGCCGTGGGTGCTCGGTGTCCTGGGCGTGCTGGCACTCGTCGCCGGTGCTGTGCTGGCCGCCTTCGCGCCGCGTGCGGCTGACAGCACCCCGCCGCGGCACGCGGTCGACCGGGACGAGGAGCGCCCCGTGCCGACGGCCGCGGCGAACTGAGCGGCCGGGGGGTCCGCTCCCCGTCGAGGAGACCGTGAGCACCGTCCTGACCCAGGAGCCCGCCGGCGCGTCGCCGGCGGGCTCCCGCGCATCCACCCCGCCGGCGACCGCGCAGTCGGCCCCGCCGCCCTCGCGCCTCGTCCTCGGCCTGCGCCATGCCGCGGTGGTCCTGGGCTTCCTCGGGCTGGTGCTGACCCAGCAGCCGGGTCGCGTCGTCCCTGACACGAAGCTCGACCTGGCCGTCGACCCGCTGGCCTTCCTCGAGCGCGCCCTGCGGCTCTGGGAGCCCGAGGGGTTCGGCGGGCAGGTGCAGAACCAGGCCTACGGCTACCTGTTCCCGATGGGCCCGTTCTTCGCCCTCGGCGACGCGGCGGGGATCCCCACGTGGATCGTGCAGCGTCTGTGGTGGGCGCTCCTGCTGTGCGTGGCCTACTTCGGCGTGGTCCGGCTCGCTCGCGCGCTCGGACTGGGCACCCCGGCGACACGCATCGTCGGCGGGCTCGCGTACGCGCTCGCGCCGCGCATGGTCAGCGGCATCGGGCTGACCTCGGTGGAGGTGCTCCCGATGGCGGTCGCACCCTGGGTGCTGGTGCCCCTGGTCGCCGGGGCACGTGCGGGCTCCCCCGCCGCGCCGCCGCCCTGTCGGGCGTCGCCGTCCTGTGCATCGGTGGGGTCAACGCGGTCGCCACCGCCGCCGTGCTCCCGCTCGCCGCGCTGTGGCTGCTCATGCTTCCGGGCGGCCCCCGCAAGCGCCGCCTCATCGGCTGGTGGACCGCCTCGGTCGCGCTCGCGACGGCGTGGTGGGTCGGCCCGCTGCTGCTGCTCGGCCGGTACAGCACGCCGTTCCTCGACCACATCGAGACGGCGACGACCACGACCGCCGGCACCGAGCTCGTACAGGTGCTCCGCGGGACCTCGCAGTGGTTCGCCGGACTCGGCGGTCCCCGGGGTCCGCAGTGGCCGGCCGGCTGGGACCTGCTCTCCGCGGCGCTGCCGGTGGCCGGCACCCTCGTGGTCGCGGCGGCGGGCCTGGCGGCCCTGGCGCGACAGGACATGCCCCACCGGCGCTGGCTGGTCCTCGGCGTGCTGACCGGCGTCGCACTGGTGTCCGCCGGTCACGTGGCCTCGGTGGCCGGGGCCGGGGCGGGGTCGATGCGCGACCTGCTCGACGGCGTCCTCGCGCCACT
This sequence comes from Blastococcus sp. PRF04-17, assembly GCF_023016265.1. Classification (GTDB taxonomy): domain Bacteria; phylum Actinomycetota; class Actinomycetes; order Mycobacteriales; family Geodermatophilaceae; genus Blastococcus_B. Next base: position 411,052 of record NZ_CP095412.1, read on the forward strand.
GCGCAACCTGCACAAGTTCGACCCCGTCGTCCGCCTGCCCCTGGTGCTGGGACTCGTGCACCTCGTGGCCGTCCTGCTGCGCCCCCGGCGCCGCACCGGCCGTCGACTGCTCGGCGCCGCCGCGGCCGCGCTCGTCGTCGCGGGGGTGGCCGCGACGGCGCAGCCGGCCGTGGCGGGCCGCCTCACGCCACCGACCGGATTCACCGACGTCCCGGTCTACTGGCAGGAGACGGCGAGCTGGCTGGCCGCCCAGCAGCAGAGCGGCCGCGCGCTGCTGGTGCCCGCGTCGTCCTTCGGCACCTACATCTGGGGGACGACGGGGGACGAGCCCCTGCAGCCGCTGGCCGAGTCGAGCTGGGGCGTGCGCAACGCCATACCGCTCACCCCCACAGGCCACATCCGCGGGCTCGACGCGGTGGAGGACCGCCTCGGTCGCGGGCAGGGATCCGCCGGGCTCACCCGCTTCCTCGCCCGCTCGGGCTACTCCCATCTCGTGGTGCGCAACGACCTGGACGCGCCGGCCGCCCGGACCTCCCGCCTAGCCCTGGTCCGGCAGGCGCTCGACGACTCGCCCGGCATCGTCCGCGTCGCCGGGTTCGGGCCCGAGCTCTTCGCCGGCAACGGTCTCTCCGGCATCGTCACCGACGGCCGGGTCGACAGCCCGGTGCCGGCCGTCGCGGTCTACGCGGTCGATGGAACGGTGCCCTCGGCCTACACGGTCCCGCTGTCGAGCACGGTCGAGGTGGTCGGCGGTCCCGACGCCGTCCTGGCGCTCGAGGAGCACGGGCTGCTGCGGAACCGGACGGCCATCGTCGCCGGCGCGCAGGTCGCGCCGACCGGCGGCACCCTGGTCAGCGACGCCCTCGTGCGGCGCGAACGCAACCCCGGAGCCGTCGTCGGCTCGGCGTCGGCAGGGCTGACGCCCGCCGACCCGCTGCGCCTCGACCGGCCGGTGCGGGACTACCTGATCCCCGGCCACGAGGCCAACGAGTCGTTCGTCCGCATCGCGGGAGCGACCGTCACGGCGTCGGGGTCGGGAGCCGACGCCGACAACGGCCTGGGCGTCCGGCCGGGCGAGCACCCCTTCGCCGCCGTCGACGGGGACCCGGCCACGGCGTGGCGGCCGGCCCCCGTGCCCGCGCGGCCGGGCGGGGTCTGGTGGCAGATCGACCTGGACCGGCCGCTGCCGAACGGGGAGATCCGGCTCCGCCTGGACGACGCGACCGCCGCCGCGCCGCCGGATCGGGTCCGGGTGGTCACCGACAGCGGGAGCACCTCGCTGCGGCTCGCCCCCGGCGACCGGTCCCTGCGCGTGGTCCTGCCGGAGGGCTCGACGCGGTCGATCCGGCTCGTCGCCGAGCCGGACACCGGTTCCGGCGATCCCGTGGTCTTCGGGCTCGCGGAGGTCTCGGTCCCCGGCCTGGAGGTGAGCCGGACCGTGGTTCTGCCCGCCCCGAGCGGGTCGGACGAGGCCGTCGAGGGGTTCTCGTTCGACGCGTCGAATCCGCCCGGCCACGGGTGCGTCGCCGATGGCGGTGGCCGGCCCCGGTGCCTGCCGTCGCTGGTGACGTCGGCCGAGGAGCCGCACGGACTGGACCGCGCCTTCACCGTGCCCGCACCCGCCGACTACGGGCTCGCGGTCACGGCGCGACCGCGCCCCGGCGCCGCGCTGGACCGGCTGATCGCCTCGGCCGCCGGAGGGGTCCGCGCGCGGTCGAACGGTTCGGTGGTGCCCGACCCCCGTGCCGGTCCGTGGGCCGCCGTCGACGGAGACCCCGCGACGGCGTGGCTGGCCGCACCGGGGCCCGGCGAACGGCTGCGCGTCAGCTGGCCGACCGAGCAGCGCATCACGCAGATCCGCGTGCACTACACGGCCGGCACCGCGGCCGCTCGGCCGCTGGTCCTCACACTCCGCGCGGGCGGCGCCGAGCGGCTGGTGACCCTGGACCGGCGGGGGATCGCCACCTTCCCGGCGCTGGTGACCGATTCCCTGTCGATCGACTTCCTCACCCGCGTGGAGCTGACGTCGCTCGACACGTACACCGGCGAGCGGTCGGAGCTGGGCGTCGGCGTGAGCGAGCTGGAGATCCCCGGAGTCCCGTCGCTCTCCGTCGACGCCCGCGTCGACCTCGCGTGCGGCGAGGGCCCCGACGTCGTCGTCGACGGCGTCCGGTACCCGACCTCGGCGCAGGCGACGGTGCGTGAGCTGCTCGACCTCCGGCCGCTGGAGCTCACCATCTGCCCGCCCGCCGCCGCTGCGGCCCCGGGGGGTGCGCCGGCGCCGGGCACGCTGTCACTGGACGCGGGGGAGCACTCGCTGGTCGCGGCGAGCACCGCCGCTCTCGGCGTGGAATCCGCGACGCTGCGGCGGGTCGGGACCGCGTTGCCCGTCACCGCGGAGCGCCGGGCGGTCGACGCGGGCCGCTGGGAGGCCGAGAACCGGGTGCTCGAGATCGACCGCCGGGACCAGCCCACGCTGCTCGTCGTCCCGGAGAACGTCAACGACGGGTGGCGGGCCACCCTGGACGGCGACCCGCTGCGCGCGGTGCAGGTGGACGGATGGCAGCAGGGCTACCTGGTTCCGCCCGGTGCGGCCGGCGTCGTCGAGCTGACCTTCGAGCCGGGGAGCGCCTACCGGACCGCGTTGCTGGCCGGGGCGGCCGCCGCGGCGCTGCTCGTCGTCCTGGCGCGGGTCCCCGCACGGCACCGCGCGCCGACTCCGTCCCGGAGGCCTGGCCGAGGGGTGCCGTCGGTGCTCGTGGCCGCGGCCGCGGGTGGGTTGCTGCTCGCCATCGGAGGTCTCTGGTCGCTGTTGGCCGTCGCGGTGGTCGCGGCGGTGTTCGGCCGGGCACGCCGTTACCGCGCGCTCGCCCTCGTGTCGACGGCGTGCGTGCTGGCCGCCGGTGCGCTGCTCGCCGCCGGGGACGCCGTCGAGCCGGTGCGTCAGCTGCTCGTGCTGACCGCGTTGGCCGGTGTCGTGCTCTCGGTCTGTGCGCCGGCATCATCCGCGGGTCCCGCGCGCCGAGCGGGTTCCGGCGCCTGAGCCGGCACCAGCGAGCGCCAGCGCCGGACGGGCTTCTCGAGCAGCAGGTAGCAGGCGCCGGCCACCGCGGTGCCGCCCAGCCAGGTGACGATCGCGACGAACCAGAACGGCCCGCTGAACGGGGGCCAGCCGAGCAGGTGGTAGAGCCCGACCAGCACCGGCATGTGGAAGAGGAACAAGCCGTACGAGAGCTCGGCCAGCACGCGAGCCGGCCGTCCGCCGAGCACGGAGCCGACCGCGCCCAGGGGGCGACGACCCAGGACCAGCGGGGCGACCAGGAGCACGCCGACCGCCAGGTACAGCATGCTCTTGGCGACGGCCTGCGCCGGGGTCGGGTCCTCGAGCCCGAGCGGCCCGGCCACGGGGCTGCACGCCAGCCAGAACGCCGCGGCGGCCAGCGCCCAGCAGGTCCAGAAGCTCGACGCGACGTCGCGGGCCACCCGGGCGGTCGTCCGGTCCGGGTCGCCCAGGCTCAGCACCGCCAGCGCCATGCCGCCGGCGAACCAGGCGAGGTGGGTGGGCAGCCAGAGGTGCGGGGTGACCCCGTCGAGGTCGAGCAACCAGATGCCGGCCACCCAGACCCAGCCGGCGAGGGCGAGCACGACGAGCGCGGCGAGCAGGCGGTCCGGCCGCCACGTCCGGCCGGCGAGGCGGAGGAGGCCGGCCGCCAGCCAGGGGAGCAGCAGGTAGAAGGACACCTCGGTGCACATGCTCCACAGGTGGGTCAGTCCCACGGCGTCCGGACGGCCGTCGTAGATCTGCACGAGCAGCAGGTGGCGGACCCAGTCCCCGACCGTGGCCTCCTCGTTGCCGGGCAGGAGAAGCAGGGCGGCGACGACGGCCACCCAGTACGCGGGCAGGATCCGCAGGCCCCGGCGCCACAGGTATCCGGCGGCGCGAGGCCGCGGCCGGCCGGAGGCGGCGGCACGGACGAACGGCCGGCCCAGGAGGAAGCCCGAGAGCACGAAGAACACGGCGACGCCGACGTCGAGCCGGGCGAGGGCACGGTCGGCCACGGTGCTTCCTCCGGCCGTCGTCCAGAACGCGGCATGGGTGAGCACGACGGCGGTGGCGGCGAGTACCCGTACGCCGTCCAGGCCGGGGAATTCGTGTTCCGTGCGCCCGACGGCACCGCCGTCCGGCGCGACCGATGCGGTCACTGGGCTTCCGTCCTGCGCGTCGGCACCGCACGAGCCTAGAGAGAGCAGCGCTCGGGACGGCAGCCGACCGACCCGTGCGGATGACGTGCGCTCACCCGCACGGGTCGGGTCGGCGGTCGTCGACCGCTCCGGAGCCCTGACCTGCCTACACTCCCCGGGGCGGTCCGAGGGGAGAAGAGTGGCGCACGCAGTCGATACGCGGGATGTCGCGCGCCCCGCACCGCCCGGTCCGGACTCTCCCCGCGGCGTCCCCGGGCTCTCGTGGCGGTGGACCGGCAGTCGCCGGCTGCTCGTCGCCCTCGTGCTGCTCCTCGTCCTGCACGTGGCCGTGCGGGTCTGGTTCGTCAGCCAGCGAGGCCTCTACGGGGACGACCTGCACTACGGCACCCGTGCCCTGCAGTTCCCGTTGTTCTCCGCCGACCTGCTGCTGGCCCAGCACGGCGGCCACTTCATGCCGGGAGCGCTGGTGCTCGACGGCGCGCTGACCCGTGTGGCGCCGCTCGAGTGGTGGCCCCGAGCCGTCGCGTTGGTCGCCCTCCAGGTGCTCGGCGCCTTCGCCGTCCTCCGGCTGCTGCGGCTGCTGGTCGGCGATCGGCCCGCGATGGTCGCCGCCCTCGCGGTGTACCTGTTCTCGCCGCTCAACCTGGGGTTCTTCGCCTGGTGGTCGGCCGCGATGAACTCGCTTCCGCTGCAGATCGGGCTGGCCTGGGTGGTCGCCGACGCCGTCCTGCTCGTGCGGTCCGGCCGGATGCGCTACGCCCTCACCGGTGCGGTGGCGCTCGCGGTGACGCTCTCGTTCTACGAGCGGGCGGTGCTGCTGCCCTTCGTGGCCTTCGCCCTGGTGGCGGTGCTGCTCTTCGCCGAGGGACATGCGCGTCCGGTCCTGGAGACGTGGCGTCGTGGCCGGTACCTGTGGTCGGGGTCGGCAGGGGTCCTGGCGGTCTGGTTCTGGGCGTTCACCAACAGCGTCCCGCCCGAGGCGGTCGGGTCGGCGACCGTCTCCCAGGTCGCCGCGACCACCCGGGCCGCCCTGGTGGCGCCGGTGGCCGCGCTCCTGGGCGGCCCGTGGTCGTGGACGAGCGGACCACCGGACACCCCGCACATCGCGCCTCCCGGCCCACTCGTCGCGGGAAGCGGGCTCGTGCTGCTCCTGCTCGTGGTCTGGACGTGCTGGCGGCTCCGTGGGGCAGCAGCGCTCTGGCTGCTGCTCGGCGGCTACTCGCTGTCCGGTGCGCTCCTCGTCGGCCTCGGTCGCGGGATGTTCGGCACCGGTGAGCTGCTTCCTCTCACCTACCGGTACTACGCCGGGGACGTCGTGGTCCTCGCCGTGGTCCTCGGGCTGCTGGCGGTCCTGCCGAGCCGCTCTCCCGCAGGACCGTCCCGCGTGCGCCGCATGCTCGATCGAGTTCGGTCCTCCGCGGTCGCGGGCCTCGCCCTGTTCCTGACCGTCTCGGCGTTCGTCGCCAGCTCCCTGGTGAGCACCGTCCACTACGTGGAGGTGTGGTCGCAGCACAGGACGATGGCCTATCTCGCCACCGTCGAGGCGGAACTGGCCGCCGCCGCCGACGAGGAGCCGCTCCTCGACCAGCCCGTGCCGGACGACATCCTGAACGGGCTCTTCTACCCCAGCAACCAGTTCTTCCAGCTGTTCCGACCGCTGGTGGACCGTCCCTCCTTCGCCGCGTCGACTCACGAGCTCCGCATCCTGGACGACGAGGGACGGCTGCGGCCCGCCCACGTGGTGGGCGGCTTCCGGGTCGTCGAGCCGCCGGCCGGAGAGTGCGGGTGGCCGGTGGCCGGCCGGCCGGCGGTGGTTCCGCTGGAAGGCGCCCTGTTCAACTGGGTCTGGACGGCGGAGCTCCGCTACGAGGCGAGCCGCGACGGGGTCCTGACCGTGGCGATGCCGTCGGGGGACGTCGTGGAGGCTCCGGTGCGGCGGGGTGCCCACACCCTGTACGTCCGCCTGGTCGGGGAGGGCGACGCCCTGCAGGTGACCGCGGAGGCCGGGGTCGAGGTGTGCATCCGGTCGGGTTCGGTGGGCAACGTCGAGATGCGCTGAGCCGTGGCCGCGCGGGCGCCGGCTCGCCTGCTTCAAGGGCGTCGGCGTTCGAGCAGGCCGACCAGCACCTGGGCGGCGGCATCGGTCTCCTCGGCGAGCCGGGCCGCGTCGCCTCGTTCCACGCGCAGGAGCATGAGCTCGTGGATGCCGCCGACCGCGGCCACGACCTGCTTCTCGTCGACCTCCCGCACCTCGTCCGGGAAGCGCCGGGCCAGGTCGGCGGCGGTCTCGCGGATCAGGGCCGTGTACCGGTCCAACAGGTTGCGCCGGAGCGCCCGGCCGCGCCGCCCGGCCGCCTGGACCTCGACGACGACCGCCCACGCGACCTCCGGCCCCGAGCCCAGCGCGTCGAGGAGTGTCGCGACCGCCAGGCGCAGCCGCTCCCGCCACGGGACGTCCGCCTCGACCGCCTCCTCCTGGCTGCGACGGATGGTCTCGAGGACCTTGTCGGTCGCCCGCGAGACGAGCTCGAGGAGGCACTCCTCCTTGTCGTGGAAGTGTGCGTAGAGCGCACTCTTGGAGACCTGTGCGACCCGGGCGATGTCGGCGCTCGTCGTGGCGGCGTACCCCTTCTCCTCCAGGCAGGTCGCCAGCGCCCGGAGGATGCGCCCGCGGCGGTAGCCGTCGTCGACCGCGGGGTCTTCCAGCGGGAGCGGTGGGCCGTGCATCAGACGGGACTGTATCGCTACCGATGCCCGGGTGAGGCGATTCACGGCGCGGACGGGAAGGCCCGGCGTCCTCATGGCGTCTGTCATCAGGTGACGACGTCCGGTACGGCCGCCCGAGCGGCGCGCGGCGCCTACCTCGTTTGGGGCATCGCGCTGTTCGCATACGCGATCGCCGTCTTCCACCGGTCCTCCCTCGGAGTCGCCGCCGTCGACGCCCAGGAGCGCTTCTCGGCCGGCGCGTCCGTCGTCTCGCTGTTCCTCGTCCTGCAGCTGGCCGTCTACGCCGCGCTCCAGATCCCCGTGGGCGTCGCGCTCGACCGGTTCGGCTCCCGGCGGATGATCCTCGCGGGCGCGCTCACCATGGCCGGTGGCCAGCTGGTGCTGGCGCTGGCCTCCGACGTGCCCACGGCGATCGCGGCGCGGGTGCTCGTCGGCGCGGGCGACGCCATGACCTTCATCAGCGTGCTGCGGGTGGTCTCCCTGTGGTTCCCCGGCGGCACCGTTCCGCTGATCACCCAGCTCACCGGCATCCTCGGGCAGGCCGGTTCCATCGCCGCGGCCTATCCGCTCGTCGCGCTGCTCCACGTCACGTCGTGGCGGACGACGTTCCTCGGCGCGGCGGCGACCGGCGCGCTGGTGGCGGTGCTCGTCCTCGTGGCCCTCCGGGATGCGCCGCGAGGCACGACGGCCCCACCCCCGGTGGACGCCGCCGAGCTCCGCCGCCGCCTCGCCGACACGTGGCGGGAGTCGGGCACCCGCATCGGGCTGTACACGCACCTGGTCACCCAGTTCTCGGGCACCGTGTTCGCCCTGCTGTGGGGCTATCCGTTCCTCGTCGTGGGCCAGGGGCGATCGCCGGCGACCGCGGCGGGTCTGCTCACCCTGCTGGTGCTCGTCGGCATGGGTGTCGGCCCCGTGCTCGGCCGGCTCTGCGGTCGGTGGCCGCTGCGCCGGTCGGTCCTGGTCTTCGCCATCCTCGCGATGACGGTGACGGTCTGGACCGTCGTCCTGCTGTGGCCCGGACGCGCGCCCCTTCCGCTGCTGGTCGTGCTGGTCGTCGTCCTCGGGACGAACGGGCCCGGTTCGATGATCGGCTTCGACTACGCCCGGACCTGGAACCCGGTCGAGCGCATGGGCAGCGCCAGCGGCGTGGTGAACGTCGGCGGCTTCGTCGCGTCGCTGCTCACGGTCCTCGCCGTGGGGGCCGTGCTCGATCTGCTGACCCCGGGAGCGTCGACCGCCTACTCGCTCGACGCGTTCCGCGCGGCCTTCTCCGTGCAGTACCTGTTCTGGGCCGTCGGCCTGGTCGGCGTCGTACGGCATCGCCGTCTGCTGCGCCAGCGGCTGGCCCGCGACGGGGTGGTCCTCGTGCCGCTGCACCTCGCGGTGGCCGCCCGTCTGCGCGGGGGTTCGGCCTACCGCTGACCGGTGACGATCCTCCCGCCGGACGGGTTCGACTTGACGCCGGGGCGCCGTCGTGGAGGGTGTGGCCATGAGCCTCGCCTCGAGGGCGGCCGCCGCGGGCCTCAGCGCGCTGGCCGCGGTCGCCGCCCGTGACCTGCTGCAACGCGAGCACACGCTGCTGCGCAACTTCCCCGTGCTGGGCCACGCCCGGTACCTGCTCGAGGCGATCGGGCCCGAGCTCCGCCAGTACCTCGTCGCGGGCAACAACGAGGAGCGGCCCTTCACCCGCGACCAGCGGCGATGGGTCTACGCCTCGGCGAAGAAGGACAACAACTACTTCGGCTTCGGCACGGACAACGATCTCGAGTACACGGCCGGTTACCCGGTCATCAACCACCGGACGTTCGGCCGCGCGGTCCCGCCGACCCACGTCGAGGTCGGCCAGGACGTCGCCGTGCCCGCGGCCAAGGTCGTCGGCGCGGCCCGCGGGCGGGCCCGGGCGTTCCGTCCGGCGTCGGTGGTCAACGTGTCGGCGATGAGCTACGGCTCGCTGTCCGGCGCGGCCGTCGAGGCGCTCAACCGGGGCTCCGCGCTGGCCGGCTGCCTGCACAACACGGGCGAGGGGGGCATCTCCAAGCACCACCGCCACGGCGGGGAGCTGATCTACCAGATCGGGACGGCGTACTTCGGCTGCCGCGACGAGCACGGGCGGTTCGACCTGCAGCGGCTCAAGGACCTCGTGGCCGGTGCGCCGGTGCGGGCGTTGGAGATCAAGCTCAGCCAGGGCGCCAGCCGGGGCTGGGCGGGGTGCTGCCGGCGGCCAAGGTCTCCGCCGAGATCGCCGAGGCGCGCGGCGTGCCCGAGGGGGTCGACTGCGTCAGTCCTTCGCGGCACGCAGAGTTCTCCGACACCGACAGCCTGCTGGACTGGGTGGAGCTGCTGGCGGCCGAGACCGGCCTGCCGGTGGGCATCAAGTCCGCCGTCGGCGACATGGCCTTCTGGCACGAGCTCGCCGACCTCATGACGACCACCGACCGCGGTGTCGACTTCGTGACGATCGACGGCGGTGAGGGCGGTACGGGCGCCGCGCCGCTGATCTTCACCGACTCGGTGTCCCTGCCCTTCCAGCTCGGCTTCGCGCGCGTCTACTCCGTCTTCGCCGGCGCCGGGCTGCACGAGCAGGTCGCCTTCGTCGGCGCCGGCAAGCTCGGGCTGCCGGACAACGCGGTCGTCGCCTTCGCGCTGGGCTGCGACATGGTCAACGTCGCGCGCGAGGCGATGCTGGCGATCGGCTGCATCCAGGCGCAGAAGTGCCACACCGACACCTGCCCGACGGGAGTCGCCACCCAGAACAAGTGGCTCGCCCACGGCCTGGACCCCACCCTCAAGTCGGTCCGCCTGGCCAACTACGTGTCGACGCTGCGCCGCGACCTGCTCAAGGTGGCGGAGGCCTGCGGCGTGGAGCACCCCGGCCTGATCGACACCGGATCGGTCGAGGTCCTGACCGGTCGGACGGCGTCGACCCCGCTGCGGGACGTCTACGGGTACGCCGAGGACTGGGGACTCCCGTCGGCCGCCGACCGCGCGGAGATCGTGCGGCTGATGACCGAGCACGCGCCGCAGGGCGGCACCGCGCCACCGTCGCCCACCGCCGTCGGCTGACCGAGGCCGCGCAACGCACAGCTACGTGATCGGCGCGTGACGCATCGCCGCGCCGGTGCGTGAGCGTTCCGCGGCGTCTGGTGGCTCCGGGCGCGACGGCGAACCCTCTGACAGGCGGGACCGGCCACGCGCGCCGGCGAAGGGGGACACCGTGATCGGACACGCGGTCGCACGACGCACGCCCCGGCGGGTCTGCCTGGTGGTGGGCGGGGTGGCGCTGTTGCTCCTCACCGGCTGCGGCGACGTGGCGACGCCCACCGACACCGACGCCGCCGGGGACAGCTCCAGCGTCGACCCCGACGGGAACGGCGGCGGTGGGGGCTCGGGCGGCGGAGGCGGCTCCGGGGGCGGGGGCGGCGGCTCCGGGGGCGGGGGCGGCGGCTCCGGGGGCGGGGGCGGCGGCTCCGGCGGTGGCGGCGAGGAGGAGTACGACTGGAGCCTCCCGGCCAGCGACAACTCCGTGGGCACCACCGGCGAGATCGGCGGCTACGACGCCCTGCTGCGCTGCGACGGCGCCGAGGCGTTCGTCGACGCGAACTGGCGCGGGTTCGAGAGCCCGCGCAACGTGCTCGTCTACCTGGCCGGCGCCCGCGCGTGCCAGGGCGACGTCCAGGGCGCCCGCTCCTGGTACGACCTCATGGCCGGCAAGTACGGCACCGGCGGCATGGGCAACTGGCCCAACGTCTGCTCGGTCCACCGGTCGGTGTCGAGCGTGGTCCACCAGGAACCCCGGGAGTCCTTCGGCTGCCCCGAGGGGGAGGCCCCGCCGTGGGTGGAGACGTTCGACGAGACCACCGGCGAGTTCCACAAGGACGATCCCCGCACCGACGAGGACGAGTCCGTCGTGTCGTCCGAGGAGAACGGCACCGAAGGCACGGGGGAGAACGGCACGGGGGAGACCGGCACGGAGGGGAACGGCACCGAGGGCGGGGAGGGGACGGACGGCACCGAGGGGAACGGCACCGAGGGGAACGGCGCCGAGGGCGAGGGCACGGAGGGCGAGGGCACGGAGGGCGAGGGCACCGAGGGCACCGGGGAGACCGACGGCGCGGACGGGGACGCGCCCTGACCGAGACGCAGCCCACCGACCGCAACTCGCTGCTCCGCGCCATGGCGGGGGTGGTGGCCAACGCCGCCGTCCTGACCGCCCTGCTGGTGTACTTCGGCTGGGTCAGGATCTCCGAGCAGTCCCGGTGGCTCGGGGTCGACGAGAGCCTGTTCCGGGTCTCGACCCGGGAGTACCTGCTGCGCAGCGTGCGGCCGGTGCTCATCCTGCTGATCGCGGTCGGTGCCGCCGGGCTGGTCTGGGTGGCGCTGGACCACTGGCTGGCCGGGCGCATCGCCGCGCGGGGAGTCCGTGACCGGGCCGTGCGGTGGACGCTGCGTGGCCTGCTGGCGGCCGTGGTGCTGCTGCCGCTGGCCGTGTGGCTGGCCCGGCCGCTGTGGCCGGCGACGGCGTTCGTCGCCTTTCCGCTCGCGCTGGCCGCCGCGCTGCTGCTGCTGCTCTACGTGCTCAAGGTCCGGCAGCGCACCGGTGAGGACGTGCCGCTGTCGGCGTCCCGCGACGTCGTGGTGCGGGCCAGTGCCGCGCTGCTCGCCGGCATCTGCCTGTTCTCCGCCGCGGCCAACTACGCCCAGGTCGAGGGCCGCCGGCTGGCCCTCGGCTTCCTCGACGGACTGGACCGGCAGCCGCAGGTCGTCGTCTACAGCGCCCAGCACCTGCACATCGACGCACCGGGGGCCCGGGAGGAGGAGCTGGACCCCGAGCAGAGTGCCTACCTGTACCGCTACGTCGGCCTGCGGCTGCTCGAGTACACGAACGACACGTACTTCCTGGTCTCCGACGAGTGGACGCCGGGGTACGGCGTGGTCGTCGTCCTGCCCGACGAGGCGGTGCGGGTGGAGTTCGTCCGCGGCGCCCCGGGCGGCCCCTGACTCACTGGCCGCGCAGCAGCTCCTCGAACGAGGTCGCCGGGTCGGCGAACGGGTCCGCCGGAGCGGCCGGCGGGCGGCCGGCCATCAGGTCGGCCAGCTCGCCGGCCGCCCGGTCGATGCGCCCGGCGAGCGCCCGGTCCACCCCGCCACCGGCCCAGTCCTCCGACGCGGCGAACACCGCGGTCGGCAGCACCACCGCACGCAGGTAGGCGAACAGCGGCCGCAGCGCGTGCTCGAGGGCCAGCGAGTGACGCGCCGTCCCGGCGGTGGCGCCCAGGACGACCGGCTTTCCGGCGAGCGCGTCCTTGTCCAGGACGTCGAAGAACGTCTTGAACAGGCCGCTGTAGGACGCCGAGAAGATCGGTGTGACGGCGATCAGCCCGTCGGCGCCGGCCACCGTGTCGACCGCCGCCTGCAACGACCTGTTGGGGAAGCCGGTCAGCAGGTTGTCGGCCAGGTTGCGGGCGTGCTCCCGCAGCTCGACCACCTCGACGGTGGCGGTGATGCCACGCTCGCGGAGCGCCTCGACGGCGGCCGCGGTCAGCCGGTCGGCGAGCAGCCGGGTGGACGACGGATCGGACAGCCCGGCGCTCACCACGGCGAGTGTGCGGGTGGTCATCGGACCTCGATCTCCTCGCGGGCCTGGGACGAGGCCTGGCCGGTCACCGAGTCGGCAGGTGCGTGGACGGTGGAGTCCTTGGCGCCGCCGGCGGCCGCGACGAGCGATGCGTGCGTCGGCGCGTCCGGCACGTGCGCCGGCTTGAGCGCGGCGAACTCCTTGCGCAGGACCGGCACGACCTCCTCGCCGAGCAGGTCCAGCTGCTCGAGCACGGTCTTCAGCGGCAGGCCGGCATGGTCGATCAGGAACAGCTGGCGCTGGTAGTCGCCCACGTAGTCACGGAACCCGAGGGTGCGCTCGATGACCTGCTGGGGGCTGCCCACGGTCAACGGGGTCTGCTCGGTGAACTCCTCCAGCGACGGGCCGTGGCCGTAGACCGGCGCGACGTCGAAGTACGGGCGGAACTCCTCGACCGCGTCCTGCGACCTCTTGCGCATGAACACCTGCCCGCCGAGCCCGACGATCGCCTGGTCGGCGGCGCCGTGCCCGTAGTGCTCGAACCGGCGGCGGTAGAACTCGACCATCCGCTGGGTGTGCTCCGGCGGCCAGAAGATGTGGTTGTGGAAGAAGCCGTCGCCGTAGTACGCGGCCTGCTCGGCGATCTGCGGGCTGCGGATCGAGCCGTGCCACACGAACGGCGGGACGTCGTCGAGTGGGCGCGGCGTCGACGTGAAGCCCTGCAGGGGAGTGCGGTACTTGCCCTCCCAGTTCACGACGTCCTCGCGCCACAGCCGGCGCAGCAGGGCGTAGTTCTCCACCGCCAGCTCGATGCCGTTGCGGATGTCCTGGCCGAACCACGGATAGACCGGGCCGGTGTTGCCGCGGCCCATCATCAGGTCGACCCGGCCGTCGGCCAGGTGCTGCAGCATCGCGTAGTCCTCGGCAATCTTCACCGGGTCGTTGGTGGTGATCAGCGTCGTGGACGTCGACAGCTGCAGTGTCGTGGTCCTCGCGGCGATCCAGGCGAGCGTGGTGGTGGGGGAGGAGGAGAAGAAGGGCGGGTTGTGGTGCTCGCCCAGGGCGAAGACGTCGAGTCCGACCTCCTCGGCCTTCTGCGCGATCGCGAGGACGGCCTTGATCCGCTCCGCCTCGGTCGGGGTGCGACCGGTGGTCGGGTCGGGGGTGATGTCGCTGACCGTGAAGATCCCGAACTGCATGTCCGTCTCCGTTGCTAGTTGAGAGTGCAACTACCTGCTCCCGACAACACGGGCACCCCTCGCCGTATGCCCGACCGCCCGGGCCGTCACTCCCGACGGGCGGGGACCCTCCCGGCCGGATGCGGGTCGGTGCCGCTCCGTCCGGCGTGCCCTTCCGTGCACGGGCGCCGCGGCCGCGCCCGGACACCCGAGATCGACGACGGTGCGTAGCGGATCTGGCACAGCGCGACGAACTACGCCGGTGCCACTTCACGGTCTGGTCACGGAGCCGTCCCGCCGTCCCCGGTTCTGGCACTGTCCGAACCGGAACCGCGGAACGGGCGTGTAACGAGCCAGGGGGACGGAGTGGGGATGTCTCGGCGTGCGACGGGCAGCGACGTGGGCGAGGGCGAGGTCGCGGGTCAGCCTAACTTCACCGGCGACCTGGACGAGTTGCTGGATCTGCGCCCGGTGTTCCGCACGCGGCCGCGAGGGTACGACCGCCTGCAGGTGGACAACTACGCGGCCTGGGCGGAGTCGGAGCTGGCGACCGCTCGTCGGCAGATCGACCACCTGCTGAGCCGTTTCGGCGCCTGCTCCGCCGAGCTGGAGATCTCCCGTCGGCTGCTGGCCGAGGCGCCGCGCGGCCGCGAGGTCTACCCCGTCTCGGAGCGGGTGGAGGAGATGATGCGGCTGGCCTCCGAGGAGGCGGCCGCGCTGACCGAGGCCGGCGCGCGGGAGGCGGAGCAGATCCTCGCCGAGGCCCGCGTCGAGGCCGACGCCCGGCTGCGCAAGGCGCACGAGATCAAGGAGCTGGCCGTCGCCTCGGCCGACGAACTGCTCGAGCACGCCCGGCGGGAGCGCGCGGCGGCCGCCGCCCAGGTCGACCGGGCCCGGTCGGAGGCCGAGGAGATCCTGGCGGCCGCGGCCCAGGAGCGGCAGCGCCTGGACGACGAGGCCGCTCAGGCGCGCGAACGCGCCGACCGGGCGGCCACCGAGCACCTGCTCGCGGTGCAGCAGCAGGTCGACAACCTGCGCCGCCAGCGGGACGAGGCGCGCCAGATGCTGCGCCGACTGACCGATCAGATCGGGGAGGCCATCAAGGCGGTGCTGGGCACCCTGCCCGAGGCGCCGCCCGCCCCCGCGGCGCCCGAACTTCGGTCGGTGCGGATGGTCGACAACATCGTGGCCGACGACCGCACTCCCGAGGAGGCGCCGGACGAGCGGGTCCTCCGGACCGGCCGTCCGCAGCCGGTGCCGTCCTGACCGGCCAGGAGGGGTGAGAAGCTTCCCCCGAAGCGCAGGCGCCGAGGAGGAGGCAGCAGTGGACGACGTCGTTGAGGTCGTGCGGGTCGAGGGCGGCATCGTCGTGGGACACGACGGCTCGAAGTGCGCACAGGACGCGCTGGTGTGGGCTGCCCGCCTGGCCCGCCGGGCCGACATCGAGCTCCACGTGGTCCGGGCCTGGGCGATGATGACCGCCCCGCAGCCGAGCAGCTGGTCGCCCGGCTACGTGCCGCCGCTGCCCGAGTGGGAGCAGGCCGTCCTCGACGAGCTGACCAGGCACGTGAAGGCCGCTCGGCTCGACCCGGCCGTGCGGGTCAACTGCCACGTCGTGCACGACAAGCCGGCCGCGGGCCTGCTCGCCGCCTCCGAGGGCGCCAACCTGCTGGTGGTCGGCGCCCGCGGCCGCGGCGGCTTCCGTGGGCTGCTGCTCGGCTCCACCAGTGACCAGCTGGTGCACCACGCCGCCTGCCCCGTCACCGTCGTCCGCACCGGTGCGACCGGTCGGGAGATCGACGCCGCTTCCGGGAGCGCTGTCGCGACCGAGTGAGACCCGGCTCGCCCCGGGCTCAGTCGGCCGGTGCCGCGCCGTAGACGGCGCGCAGCCACACTTCGAGCAGGACGTCGACCACGTCGTCCTCGGCGACGGCCGGGCCGTCGCCGCTGAACGTCGCGTACAGGACGCGCTCGTTCATCGAGTTGAGGACCACGGCCAGATCCCGGGCCGGGGGACCGGGCGGCGCAGCCCCCCGGGCGCGCTCGGCCTCCACGACGACCGCGCACCGCTCGACCCAGTTCTCGAAGACGCGCGCCCACAGTTCGCGGATCTCGCGATTGGTCGGCCGGGCCTCGGCCCACGCCAGGGTGAGCGGCCGGTGCGCCCGGAACGTCGCGAAGTACGCGGCGATCGCCCGGCGCCAGGCCTCCCGCGGGCCGGCGGCCGGCCGGCTGAAGGCGTCGCGCATCGCGGCGTCGGCCTCGGCCACCACCCGGTCCAGCAGGGTCAGCAGGACGTCGTCCTTCGACGCGAAGTAGAAGTAGAAGGTGGGCCGGGAGATGCCGGCGCCGCGCGCGAGGTCGTCGACCGAGACGGCGCTCAGCGGGCGCTCGGCCAGCAGCCGCTCGGCGGTCGCGAGGATCGCCAGCTCGCGATCGTCTCCCGACGGGCGGGAGGCACGGCGTCCGCGCACGGACGGCTCGCCGGCAGGGGTTCGCACGTGACGCAGGATACGTCTCGGAGCGCGTGTCTCGACACCGTGTTGACTCGTTCGACAGGGTGTCGATAACGTCGCTGCAGCAGAGTTCCGCGGCAGCGCCCGCCACGCCGGCCCCCGGCCAGACCCCTGGAGTGCGCACATGGCACCGGAGCAGCCCGACGTCCAGCACGTCGACGTCCTCGTCGTCGGAGCCGGGCTGTCCGGTATCGGCGCGGCCTGCCACCTGCAGGACGAGTGCCCGGGCAAGAGCTACCTGATCCTCGAGTCCCGCGGGGCGATCGGCGGGACCTGGGACCTGTTCCGCTATCCCGGCATCAGGTCGGACTCGGACATGTTCACCCTCGGCTACGCCTTCCGGCCGTGGAAGGACTCGAAGGCCATCGCCGACGGCGCGGCGATCCGCTCCTACATCCAGGAGACCGCCCGCGAGCACGGGGTCGAGGCGAAGATCCGCTTCCACCACCAGGTGCTGTCGGCCGACTGGTCGAGCGCGGACGCCCGCTGGACGGTGACCGCCCGCCGCACCGACACCGGTGCGACGGTCCGGTTCACCTGCTCGTGGCTGACGGTCTGCTCCGGCTACTACCGCTACGACGAGGGTTTCCGCCCGGAGTTCCCGGGTGAGGAGCGCTTTCCCGGCCAGGTCATCCATCCGCAGCACTGGCCGGAGGACTTCGACGCCACCGGCAAGCGGATCGTCGTGATCGGCAGCGGCGCGACGGCGGTGACCCTGGTCCCGAACCTGGCCGGGGCCGCCGAGCACGTCACCATGCTCCAGCGGACGCCGAGCTACGTGATGACGCTGCCCGGCCGCGACCCGCTGGCCCGGTTCCTGCGGGACAAGCTGCCGGAGAAGCTCGCCTATCCGATCGTGCGGTGGAAGAACGTCCTGCTCTCGACCGCCTTCTACCAGTTCAGCCAGCGCTTCCCGAAGGCCGCGAGGAAGCTGCTGCACCGGCTCACCCAGAAGCAGCTGCCCGGCGTCGACGTGGGCACCCACTTCAACCCGCCGTACGACCCGTGGGACCAGCGGCTGTGTCTCGTGCCGGACGGCGACCTGTTCCGCAGCCTCCGCCGCGGCGACGCCTCGATCGTCACCGGCCGGATCAGGACCTTCACCGAGAAGGGCATCGAGCTGGAGTCGGGGGAGCACCTCGACGCCGACGTGATCGTGACCGCGACCGGTCTGAACCTGCTGCCGATCGGCGGCATGACGCTCTGCCGGGACGGCCGGCCGGTCGACCTGTCGGAGACCGTCTCCTACAAGGGGATGATGATCTCCGGCGTGCCCAACTTCTCCATGGTCATCGGTTACACGAACGCCTCGTGGACGCTCAAGGCAGACCTGGTCAACCGCTACGTGTGCCGGCTGCTCAACCACATGGACGCCGAGGGCTACGTCGCGGCCACGCCCGTGGCGCCGCCGGAGGGTGCCGACCAGCCGTTCCTGGACCTCGCGTCCGGGTACGTGCAGCGCAGCCTGACGCAGCTGCCCAAGCAGGGCCGCCGCAAGCCGTGGCGGCTGCACCAGAACTACATCCGCGACGTCCAGCTCATGCGGCGGGGCTCGCTCGAGGACGAGGGCATGACCTTCTCGCGGGGCGTGCCGACCACGACGGAGAAGGCGGTCGCGTGATGCAGCCCTACCAGTTCGCCGGCGGCACGGCCGTCGTCACCGGAGCAGCCAGCGGCATCGGCGAGGCACTCGCCGTCCAGCTGGCCGCGCGCGGCAGCAACCTGGTCCTGGTCGACCGCGACAAGGACCGGCTCGGCGACGTCGCCGACCGGCTCCGGGCCGCACACCCGGGCCTCGGCCTCGCCACGCACGTGGCCGACCTCTCCGACGACGCGGCCACCGACGCGCTGGCCGCGACGCTCGCCGCCGAGCACCCGGAGACCACGCTGCTGGTCAACAACGCCGGCGTCGCGCTGGGCGGGCGGCTGGACCAGGTGACGCTCGAGGACTTCGACTGGGTCATGTCGGTCAACTTCCGCAGCGTCGTCCGGCTGACCCACGCGTTCGTGCCGGTGCTCAAGTCGCACCCCGGCTCGCACGTGGTCAACGTGTCCAGCGTCTTCGGCATCTTCGCCCCGGCCGGCCAGGCGGCGTACGCGGCCTCGAAGTTCGCCGTCCGCGGGTTCTCGGAGGCCGTGCGGCACGAACTGGCCGAGGACCGCGTCGGCGTCACCGTCGTCCACCCCGGTGGGATCAGGACCCGCATCGCCGAGAGCGCCCGGGTCGGCTCCGGCGTCTCCCGCGAGGAGTACGAGCAGGGGCAGCGGCAGTTCAAGAAGCTGCTGTCGATCCCGCCCGAGGACGCCGCCGCGCAGATCATGACCGCGATCGAGAAGCGCCGGCCGCGGCTGCTCATCGGCTGGAGCGCCCGGGTGCCCGACGTCCTGGTCCGGCTGATGCCCGGGTCGTACTGGAAGCTGATCGCCAAGCGCGCCGCGCCCCCGAAGCCCGCGGGCTGAGCTGACCGGCGTGGCCGACGTCCCGGCGGAGTTCGTCCGTGCGCACACCCGGCCGGCGCGTCCCTCGCTCGTGCCCGAGGTGACGCTGCTCGTCGCGGACGACGTCGTCGCGCTCTGGGAGGCGATGGAGCAGGGGCAGGTCGACCCGGGCTCGGATCCTCCGTTCTGGGCGGCCGCGTGGCCGGGCGGCCAGGCGCTGGCCCGCTACGTGCTCGACCACCCGGACGTCGTCGCCGGGCGGACCGTGCTCGACCTCGGGGCGGGCAGCGGCCTGGTCGCGGTGGCGGCCGCTCTGGCCGGCGCGGCGCGGGTGGTCGCCAGCGACGTCGACCCGTACGCGCAGACCGCGGTGGTGGTGAACGCGGAGGAGAACGGGGTCGGGCCGTTCACCGTCGCCGGCGACGTCCTGGACGCCGACCCCGACCCGGAGCTGGAGGTCGTCCTGGCCGGAGACGTCTGCTACGACCGCGAGATGACCGCGCGGGTGCTGCCCTACCTCGGGCGTGCATGGCTCGGTGGAGCGTCGGTCTTCCTGGGCGACCCGGGCCGGGCCTACGTGCCGCGCGAGGGGCTCGTGTCCGTGGCGGAGTACGAGGTGCCGGACGTCGAGGGCCCGCCGGCCCGCCGGACGACCGTCTGGCGTCTTCCCTGAGCCGGGCGCGAGATGGATCACGGTCGCCGTCCTGGTCCCGGCATTGTCACGGCCCGATAACGACGGTTAGCGTGAGTCCCGTCCGGCCGGCCCGCACATCCCCAGCCGGGGAGACCGCGCCGGGCGCCGCCGAGTCGCCCGCAGCTCCGAACAGCACCACGCACCTGGAGCGAGGGTGAGCCGGGGACCCACCGCAGTACTGGGGTGAATCGGGCCGTGAGCCACTCGCTCACGGCCGGTAGGGCTGCTTCCCGCCCGAATCCGTCAGCTAACTCGGTAGGCGGCACACGGAAGAAACGGCTTCATGAATCTGCGTTCCCGCACGTCCCTGCACGCCCTCCGCCGTTCCGCCTCGCGCCCGCCGCTGTCCGGTCGCCGTCCCGCCCTGTACCTGGGAGTGGCCGCTTCCGGCGCCCTCATGGTCAGCGTCCTCACCGCCGGTGCGCCCGCCGAGGCCGATCCCCAGCTGAAGTCGGTCAGCATCGCCGAGCAGCTCGGCATCCCGGCCGGGTCGCCGGCGCCGCTCGCCGCCGAGGAGGCCGTGCGGCCGCTCGAGCAGCTGGCCGCCAGCCGCAGCGAGCGCGAGGACGCGCGCACCGCCGCCGCGCAGGCCCAGGCCGCCGCCGACCGGGCCGAGCGGGACCGCATCGCGGCGGAGGAGGCAGCCCGCAAGGCCGCGGCCGAGAAGGCCGCCGCCGAGGCCGCCGCTGCCGAGGCCGCCCGCCGCGCCGAGGCCGAGGCCGCCGCGGCAGGTCCGGGCCGGGGCACCAGCGCACCGGTGGCTCCCTCCGGCTCGTACCAGGACTACGCCATGCAGAAGCTCGGGGGCAGCGGCAGCGAGTTCAGCTGCCTGGAGAACCTGTGGGGCAAGGAGAGCGGCTGGAACCCGAACGCGCAGAACCCGACGAGCACCGCGTACGGGATCCCGCAGTTCCTCGACTCCACCTGGGCCGGCACGGGCATCGCGAAGACGTCGGACGGCTACCGGCAGATCGACGCCGGGCTGATCTACATCGAGCAGCGCTACGGCTCGCCCTGCGCCGCATGGGGCCACTCGCAGGCCCACAACTGGTACTGAGAAAGGACCCCCTTCCCCCACCGCTCGCACGCTCGCGACGGGACCCTGCAGGGGGCCTGACGTGCACTCGACCCCGGTAGCGGGGTAGGGGCGGCCGGTGGCCGTGCACATCGGGACGTCGGGGTGGAGCTACGACCACTGGGACGGCGTCCTGTACCCGCCGGGCACCCCGCCCCGTGACCGGCTGGCGCACTACGTCGCCCGCTTCGGCACCGTCGAGCTGAACGCGAGCTTCTACCGCTGGCCCCGCGACGCTAGCTTCGCGAGCTGGCGCCGGCGCCTGCCGCCGGGGTTCCGGCTGTCGGTGAAGGCCCCACGCGGCCTGACCCACGCCAAGCGGCTGTTCGCGCCGGAGCCGTGGCTGCCGCGGCTCACCACGGCGTGGCACGAGCTGGGGGAGAAGCGGGCGGTGCTCCTCGTCCAGTTGCACCCGGCCCACCAGCGGGACGACGTCCGCCTGGACTACTTCCTCGCCCGGCTGCCGGAGTGGATGGGCGTCGCGGTGGAGTTCCGGCACCGGAGCTGGCACGACGAGGGTGTGTACGCGCTGCTCGAGCGGCACCGGGCGGCGTACACCGTGATGAGCGGGGCCCGGCTGCCGTGCGTGCTGCGGGCGACCGCGCCGGTGGTCTACGTCCGCATGCACGGCCCCGACCCGGACCACCTCTACGGCGGCTCGTACGGCGAGGACGACCTGCGCTGGTGGGCCGACCGGGTGGGGGAGTGGGCCGGCTCGGGGCGGGACGTCTACCTGTACTTCAACAACGACGGCCACGGGCACGCCGTGCGCAACGCGCTGCGGCTGCGCGAGCTCGTGGGGGCGTGAGGCTCAGCCGAGCAGTCCGGCCCGCGCCTTGGCCGTGAGCGCCGTGGCCACCGCCGACTCGACCTGCTCGGCGAACTGCGGGTCGGTCGCGGTGCGGGCCAGGACGGCGTCGACCATGCCCGCGACGATCGACGGCTCGACGGTGAGCACCATCGTGCCCCCGGCCTCCAGGAAGCGGACCGCCCGCTCGCCGGCGTCGAGGTCCTGCACCGCCGCGGCGTTGCCGACGTCGTCGGTGAGCACCACCCCGTCGAAGCCCAGCTGACCGCGCAGCAGATCGGTCAGCACGGTGCGGGAGAAGGCGGCCTGGTGGTCGGGGTCGATCTGCTGGTACGTGGCCGAGGACATCATGACGAAGGGATGCGCGGGCGAGGCCGCGAGCGCGCCGAACGCGGCCACCTGCTCGTCGCCGGCGGTGGTGACCCGGTCGACGACGCCGGCGCTGGTGTCGGTGTTGCCGGTCACCCGGCCCAGGCCCGGGAAGTGCTTGAGCGTCGACGTCACGCCGGCCTCGGCCAGCCCGGCCATCACCGCGCCCGCCGCCGACCGGACGGCGGATGCGGTGCTGCCGTACTGCCGGCCGAATGCGCCGATCGGCTCGTTGCCCGCCTCGGAGCCGGCCGGGACGACGTCGACGACCGGGGCGAGGTTGAGGTTGACTCCCGCGGCGGCGAGCTGCTCGCCCATGGTCCGCGCCATCGCGGCCAGTTCGGCCGGCGGCAGCGCGCCCTGCTCGGCGGCCGTGGGCAGCCGATCGAAGCCCGGCCCCTTGAAGGTCTGGACGGCGCCGCCCTCCTGGTCGGCCGCTATCCACAGCGCCGGGCCGGGGGCCAGCGACTGCCACCGATCCGTCGCCTCGGCCAGGTCCGCGGTCGGGGCCTGGGAGCGCCCGGCCATGAACAGGCCGCCCAGGCCGTCCTCCGCCAGCGCGTCGCCGGCGTCGAGGTCGTCCAGCGGCACGCCCACGAGGAAGAGCTGCGCCACTCTGGCCCGCTCGTCGAGCGCCTCCAGCGTGGTCGCCACCAGCTCTTCCTCGGTCGACGCGTCGGAAGGGGCCGACCCGGACGGTGACGCCTTGTCCTCGGTCCCGGTCCCGGTCCCGGTCCCGGTGGACGTCGGCGTCGGTCGCGTCTGCGACTGCTGCTCCGTGCGCAGCACCGCGCCGCCGACGACGATCGCGACGAGGACGCCGAGGATCAGGGCGGCCCAGAGGCTCCGGCGAGTGGCGACGGACATGGGTCTCCTCGGCACCTCCGGACGGCGCGGCGGTTCGGTCTGGGATCGTGCCCCAGTCTGCCGGGGTGTCGGAGGGCGGCGCCGAGCGGGGGTAATACGGTCGGGGCATGGGTGGTGAGCAGCAACAGCCGGAGCCCGCGTCGGGCAACCTCGTCGGGCGGTCGATCGACGAGTTTGTCAACCAGCTGCGGGGCTTCACCGACCGCGCCCGCTCCATGGCCGGTCAGGTGCCGTCCAAGCTGCACCTGCCGGCGCTGCCCAGCCCGCCCGGCGCGATGTCCGCGGCCCAGCTGAGGACCGTCGCCCAGACGGTGCACGCACAGCGCCAGTCGATCGCCGCCATGCGCGCCCAGCTCGACGCGTTCGACCAGCAGCTGGCCGTCTTCGAGCGGCTGCTCGACCCGCTCGTCGAGTGGAGCGCCACCTGGGCGCAGCTGGAGAAGGCGGTCGGCGACTTCGTCCGGCCGGGCAACGCCGACGACGGCCCGAAGGGCTAGATCCCCGGCAGGTCGTCCTCGTCGTCCTCGGCGCGGGGCTTGCGGCGGAGCAGCCCGGTCACCGACCCGACCCGCGACTGGGCGACGCGCAGGCCGTGGATCAGCGGCACCAGGTCCTCCTGGATGCGCCGCAGGGTGTCGGGCACGGTGTCGACCACGGGGTCGTCCAGCACCCGGCCCACCCGCTCGATGCCGGGCTTGAGCGCCCGCACCGGCTCCTCGAGCTCGTCGACCAGCGTCTCCAGCCGCTCCGCGATGCGCTGCGCCGACGCGATCGTGTCCCGCGCCATCGTGGTCGCCTCGGTGAGCTCGCGGACCGTCCCCTGGAGGTCGGTCAGCGTCCGCGGCAACTGCGCCAGCGCCTCGGTCTGCGTCTGCAGCAGGGCCACGATCTCGCTCAGCCCCGGGATGCGGGGCATGCCGAGACCGCGGAAGGGATCCACGTCAGCAACCGTCGAGGACCCGCGGCGACGCCGCAACCCCGGAGCCGATCACGGGGCGCCGAACTCGCCGGTGCCCACCAGGTGCTGCGCGACGTCCCGCACCTTGGTGTTCGACTCCATCGAGACCCGCGTGAGCGCCCGGAACGCCTGGTCGGCGGTGAGCTTGTACCGCTCCATCAGGATGCCCTTGGCCTGGTCGATGACGCCCCGGGAGTCCAGGGCGGTCTGCAGGTTGCCGGCCCGCTCGACGGCCGTCTCGTACAGGTACATGTTCGACACCGGCACGACGGCGTACGAGGCGAACCGCGACACGAGGCGCCGGGTGCGCTCGTCGGTCACGGTGAACCGTCGCGCATAGACGTTGAGGGCGGCCGTCAACTCCTCCCGCACGGGGAGCGGGAACGACAGGACGCTGCCGCACCCCTGCTCGGCCGCTCGTCGGGCCACCTCCGGCCACTGCGTCGGGCGAGCGGTGTCGGGAATCTCGGTCGGGCGTCCGGTCGAGGCGGCGGTGACGCACGGCCCGTCCCCGAGCCGGTACTGCAGCTCGTCCAGATCCGTCGCGAGGGGGCCGCTGGCGGCAACCGTCGTCGGCCGGCCCCGGGTGAGCACCGTGACAGAGGTGATCGGATCGCCGGGCAGGACCCGGCCGGCGACGGCGGTGACCCGCTCGAGCAGCGAATCGAGGGAGTGCTCCGCGAAGGAGAGCCGGCCGAGTTCGTCGAAGGCCGGCTGGACGGCGACGTCGTCGTGGTAGTCGTCGTCGTGGTAGTCGTCGTCGTGGTAGTCGTCATCGGGGCTTGTCACGTCGTGTGCTCCGAGCAGTCGTGCCGGACTGCGGGATGCCGGCGATCGCTGACGAACCCCGGCTGTTCCAAGGTGCGGCAGTGGTGCGGGTGGGCTCGCCGGCTGTGTGACGCGCTCGACCGAGATCATATCCGGGTGGCCGCGGCGGTCCGGGGAGGCGGCCCTGCCGGCGGCGGGGCGATCAGAGCCAGGTGGTGACGCGCACCGTCGTCCCGCTCGTCGAGGAGCGGAGCTGCACGAGGTCGCACAGCTGGTTGACCAGGTAGACGCCGCGCCCGCCCTCGGCGTCCAGCGGCGGGGAGAGCCGACCGGTCAGCGGGTCGCTCACGTGCCCGGCGTCGCTGAACTCGACGACGACGGCTCCGGGCTCGACCCACATCGCGACGGTCCCCGTGCCGCCGCCGTGCCGGATGCTGTTGGTGGCCAGCTCCGACGCCGCCAACGCCAGCACCTCCACCTGCTCCTTGGACAGCCCGCAGCGACGGGCGTACTGCGCCACGGTGCGCCGTGTGGCCGGCACGTCGCCGGGGCCGAACTCGCCGCGCAGGACGGCGTCCCTCGGCGGTGGGAGAGCGGCGGCGTAGGCGTCGGCCCAGCCCTGCGCGGCGTACGCGCCGCTGGACCGCCGCCCGGCCGTGCCGGCCAGGATCGGGTGGGTGTGCTCGGCCCTGCGGACGACGTCGCGCGGCAGGCGGTCCTCGTCGTACGGACACAGCAGTCGCCAGCCCGGTCCGCCGTCGAAGGCGCGGTTGAGCAGTAGCTCGTGCAGCTCGCACTCCACGAACTCCGCGGGACGACGTCCGGCGAACGCGGGCTCGCCCACGCCCCGCAGCTGCCGACCGGAGCGCGTGTGCTCCTGCAGGGCGGTCGCCCAGACGCCGATGATCCGGGCCGGATTGGCGCCGATCTCGGCCATGTCGAGGAACCCGACCGCGCTGGCGTCGTCCCCGAGTGCGTCGCGGAGCAGCTCGAGCCGGGGCCGGGGCTCGGCGACCAGAACGGACTCGTCGCGCTCCAGCCCCTCACGGACGAACGGGAGCAGGGCGGCGAGGAAGTCCTCGTCGCCGCGGTAGAAGAGGGCCTCGTGCTCGAAGCCGGCCGCGTGCTCGAAGCCGGCCGCGTGCTCGCCGGTGAGGGTCATCCCGCTCGCTGGCCGAAGGTCACCGGAACGAGGTCGCCCAGGCCCAGCACCCGCCACATGCGCCCGAACAGGGGGGACGCCCCGCGGATCTCGACGGCGACCGACCGCGCCTGCAGCGCGCGGGCCCACCGGGCCAGGACCCGGGCGGCGGCCACGTCGACGAACTCGACGGGACCCAGGTCGAGGACGGCGCGCTCCGGCCCGACCGGTGAGGACGCGAGCAGCGCCGCGAGCCGGTCGGCGCCGAACGTGTCCACGTCGCCGGCCACGACGACCCGGTCCTCGTCGAAGAAGACCCGGAAGGACGGCGTCCCGTCGGGCGCGCGCACGAGCGGGTGCACCGACGCGACGTCGGCCAGCGCGTCGGCAGGCAGGTCGCCGCGGTAGGCGCACATCGCCGTCATCCCGGAGCCCGACGCCATGAAGCCGTCGGCCACGTGCTCCCAGCGGACCAGTTCGGCGCGACGGCCCGTGTCGGCGGCGAGGGCGCTGAGCTCGGCGACCACGCGCAGCCCGGTGTAGCCGTCGTCGATCGCCTGCCGGGTCCGCTTCTCGTAGAACTCGAACTGGCGCTCCGGCGTGAATTCCCCGGCCGCCTGGTACGCGTCGGCCACCGTCAGCATGTCCAGCGCGCCGGACGCGACCAGCGCCGGCACGCCGGGGATGGGCGCGGCGTCGCCGCGCATGCGGTCCACGACCTCGTCACCGACGCAGAGCAGCCGCTCGCCGCGGGCGAGGCCACCGCTGAGGAAGCGCTCGACCGCCTGGTCGAAGGATGCGTCGTCGTCGTACACCCAGCACAGGTGATCGGTCGCGTCGAGACGGGGGACCTCGCTCACGAGGCCGGATGGACGCACGCCCCCACGGTAGGCCAGCGGACGCCGGAAACCTAGCGACGGGCAGCCGCTCAGAGGGCGCGCAGGATGTCCTCCACGCGCTCGCGGGCATCGCCGAACAGCATCCGGCTGTTCTCCCGGAAGAACAGCGGGTTCTGGACCCCGGCGTAGCCGGCGGCCATGGATCGCTTGAAGACGACGACGCGGTCGGCCTCCCACACCGTGAGCACCGGCATGCCCGCGATGGGGCTGGTCGGGTCGTCGGTCGCGGCGGGGTTCACGGTGTCGTTGGCGCCGATGACGAGCACGACATCGGTCTTGGCGAAGTCGTCGTTGATCTCGTCCATCTCCAGGACGATGTCGTAGGGCACCTTGGCCTCGGCGAGGAGCACGTTCATGTGCCCGGGCAGCCGGCCGGCCACGGGGTGGATGCCGAACCGGACGTCGATGCCCTTCTCCCGCAGGTGCCGGGTGAGCTCCGCGACCGCGCTCTGCGCCTGGGCGACGGCCATGCCGTATCCGGGCGTGATGATCACCGAGTCGGCGTCGCGGAGGAGTTCGGCGACCTCGTCGGCGGTGATCTCGGTGTGCTCCCCGTACTCGGTGTCGTCGGAGGTGGCTGCCTCGATGCCGAACCCGCCGGCGATGACCGAGAGGAAGGAGCGGTTCATCGCCTTGCACATGATGTAGGAGAGGTAGGCACCCGAGGAGCCCACCAGGGCACCGGTGATGATCAGCAGGTCGTTGCCCAGCAGGAAGCCCGACGCGGCCGCGGCCCAGCCCGAGTAGCTGTTGAGCATCGAGACGACCACCGGCATGTCCCCGCCGCCGATGGAGGCCACCAGGTGCCAGCCCAGCGCCAGGGCGATCGCGGTGATGACGGCCAGCACGGCCAGGTTCGGGGTGACCACGAACACCACCGTGAGGACGGCGAAGGCGACCAGCGCACCCAGGTTCAGCGCGTTCTTGCCCGGCAGGACCAGGGGCGCGGACTTCATCCGGGCCGAGAGCTTGAGGAACGCCACGATCGAGCCGGTGAAGGTGACCGCGCCGATGAACACGCCGATGCCGACCTCGCCGGAGTGGATGGCGTCGCCGCCACCGCCCCCGTCGGAGGCGGCCACCCCCTCGACCGACAGGTAGCCGTTCCAGCCGACCAGCACCGCGGCCAGGCCGACGAAGCTGTGCAGGATCGCGATGAGCTCGGGCATGCCGGTCATCGCCACCCGGCGGGCCCGCCACAGCCCGATGACCGCGCCGACGGCGACCACGACGGCCAGGAGGGCGGCCTGACTGCCGGAGATGCCGCCGTCGGCGACCAGTGCGCCCGTGGCGACGAGGGCCAGTGCCATGCCGGCGATGCCGTAGGTGTTCCCGGACCGGGCGCTCTCGTGCCGGGACAGTCCGGCCAGGCTCAGCACGAAGAGCAGTGCGGCCACGATGTATGCCGCCGAGGCGGCGCTGACGAGGGTCACACCGGCTCCTTGGCGAACATCTTCAGCATCCGGCGGGTGACGGCGAACCCGCCGAAGATGTTGATGCTGGCGACCAGGACCGCGATCAGCGCCAGCGCGGTGACGATGCCGCTCTCGGCGCCCACCTGCAGCAGCGCGCCGACCACGATGATGCCCGAGATCGCGTTGGTCACCGACATCAGCGGCGTGTGCAGCGCGTGGTGCACCGAGCTGATGACGTAGAACCCGACCACGATCGCGAGGGCGAAGACGGTGAAGTGCCCGACCAGCTCACCGGGGGAGAACGCCGTCACTCCGAACAGCAGGGCGGCGGCGAGCCCGACCAGCGCGAACCGCCGCGCCGGTGGTGGCGGAGCCTTCTTCGCCGGGGGAGGTGCGGCCGTGGGCACGACCGGCGCCGGCGCCGCCGAGACCTGCACCGGCGGCGGGGGCCAGGTCTTCTCGCCCTCGCGCACCACGGTCATGGCCCGCTGGACGACGTCGTCGAAGTCCAGCACCAGCCGGCCGTCCTTGCCCGGCGTCAGCAGCTTGAGCAGGTTGACCACATTGGTGCCGTAGAGCTGGGAGGCCTGGGCGGGCAGCCGGCCGGGCAGGTCGGTGTAGCCGATGATCGAGACGCCGTTGGCGGTGACCACGACCTCGTCGGCGACCGAGCCGGCCACGTTGCCGCCCTGGGCGGCGGCCATGTCGACGATCACGCTGCCCGACCGCATGCTGGCCACCATCTCCTCGGTGATCAGCCGCGGGGCGGGCCGGCCCGGGATGAGCGCCGTCGTGATGACGATGTCGGCCTCGGGCACCTGCTCGGCGTACATCAGCGCCGCCCGCCGGTTGAAGTCCTCGCCCATCTCGCGGGCGTAGCCGTCGGCGCTGACCTCCTGCTCGCCGGCCGGGACCGCCACGTACTCACCGCCCAGCGACCGCACCTGCTCGGCCACCTCGGGCCGGACGTCGGTGGCGCGGACGATCGCGCCGAGACTCGACGCCGTCCCGATCGCCGCGAGCCCGGCCACGCCGGCGCCCACGACGAGCACCGTGGCCGGGGGCACCTTGCCCGCAGCGGTCACCTGGCCGGTGAAGAACCGGCCGAATGCGTGCGCGGCCTCGAGCACCGCGCGGTAGCCGGCGATGTTGGCCATCGAGCTCAGTACGTCCAGCGACTGGGCGCGGGAGATGCGCGGGACGGCGTCCATCGCCAGCGCGGTGATCGGTCGCCGGGCGAGCTCGTCGACCAGATCGGGGTTCAGGGCCGGGCCGATGAGGCTGATCAGCGTCGCGCCGTCCCGGAGCCGGCCGAGCTCGTCCGGCGCGGGAGCGTTGACGCGGATCACGACGTCGGCCTGCCAGGCGTCGTCCGTCGTCCCGACCGTCGCGCCGGAGGCGGCATAGTCCTCGTCCAGGAAGCTGCTGCCCGAGCCCGCCCCGGCCTCCACGACCACCTCGTAGCCGAGCTCGAGCAGCTTGGTCACCGTGGCCGGCGTGGCCGCCACCCGGGTCTCGCGGGGTCTGGTCTCACGCGGCACTCCGATACGCATCGCTGCGCTCCATTCCTCGCCGGGGAGACTCGTCGCTCTCCTGCACGGTGATCTCGGGGGATCATGCCTGCTGTCGAGGGCTGAGGTCGGCCGAGGTGGCCGGCGACACGGATGGTGACGGGTGCAGCCCCTAATTCATGCGCATAGTATGAACCGGAAGGCCGCTCGGCAGTAGGGTCCGCCGTTGTGACGCGAGCCACGTCCGCACTGGAGATCCACGGCCGCTCGCCGGCCGAGGACGACGGCCGGCCGCCGCTGCTCTTCGTCCACGGCCTGGGTCACGGCGCCTGGTGCTGGGAGAACTGGCTGGACGCCGCCGCGGCCGCCGGCTGGTCGGCCACGGCCGTCTCGTTGCGGGGGCACGGGAACAGTCCCGGGCGGCTCCGGACGGCGGTGCTGCGGCAGTACGCCGACGACGTCGTCGCGACCGCGCTGGCACTGCCGCGGCCCGCCGTGCTCGTCGGGCACTCGATGGGCGGCCTGGTGGTGCAGCAGGCGTTGGCGCGGTACGCGGCCCGGGCCGCCGTCCTGGTGGCGCCGGTGCCCGCTCACCCGGCGGTCGCCTCGCTGGTCGCCATCGCGCGCCGTCACCCGGCCGACGCGCTGCGCATCGTCGCCGGCGGCTCGCTGCCCCTCCGTCCGGACTACCTCTTCCACGAACTGGAGCACGCCGAGGCGCAGGCGCACTCCGGCCGCTGCCACGGGGAGTCGGCGCTGGTGCAGTACCAGCTGCTGATGCACCGCCCGCCCCGACCGCCGCTGGGCTCCCCGCCGGTGCTGGTGCTCGCCACTCCCGACGACCGGCTGGTGCCGATCGGGGGCATCCGGGCCACCGCCCGCCGCTATCGCGCCGAGGTCGTGGAGTTCCCGGGCATGGGGCACGACCTGATGCTCGACGCCCGCTGGCGCGAACCCCTCGCCGCCATGCTCCGGTGGCTCGGGAAACGGTTCCCGACCGCCTCCTGACCCGGTGGACGTTCACCTGGCGCGACTGAGTGGTCGCGCTGGGTGGGCGGGCGGGCGCGTCTCCTCCGTTCGGGACGAAGGCGATTGACGCCCCCCGCCGCCACCCCGAGCATCCGGCCCGACGCCGTCCGGAGGCTCCGAGACGGTGCCCGAGGGGGAGCCATGCCGCTGATTCCGCCCGCCCTGGAGCGTCCGGTCGCCATCGCCACCGACGTCCTCCGGTACCTGCCGTTCGGGCCGCGGCTGGTGACGTCCGGGTTCGTCGCCCTGCTCGCCAACGCCACCGCACCGCGGCCGCGGCCGCTGACGCTGGCCGGCGACTACGCCAGCTGGGTGAGTCTCACCGACCGGACGTTCACCGGAAGGCACCTGCCGCCGGCACCTGCCGACCGGCGGCTGCCCACCGAGGCCGAGGTGCTGGACCTGTTCCGCCGGCGACCCGGGACGGAGCAGCCGTCGACGGACACGACGGTCATGTTCCTGCTCTTCGCCCAGTGGTTCACCGACAGCTTCCTGCGCACCGAGCGCAGCGACTGGCGCAAGAACACGTCGACCCAGGAAATCGACTTCTGCCAGATCTACGGGCTCTCGGAGGCCAAGGCCCGCATGCTGCGGTCCATGCAGGGCGGCCGGCTCAAGTCGCAGCAGATCGACGGTCAGGAGTTCCCGCCGTTCCTCTTCGAGCGCACGGCGAGCGGCGGGCACGCGGTCAAGCCGGAGTTCAAGGGCCTGCACGACGAGGACTTCCTGCTCGACGTCCTGCTGGCCGGGGTGTCCGACCGGCAGAAGGACCTCTTCTTCGCCGTGGGCCTCGAGCACGGCAACTCCACCATCGGCAGCACCTCGCTGGACGTGCTCATGGTGCGCGAGCACAACCGGATCGCCGGCCTGCTGGCGCGGGAGTACGAGGAGGGCCGCGAGTCGCCGCGCTGGCCGCGGCCGATGCGCGACGAGGACCTCGACGAGCGGCTGTTCCAGACAACCCGGCTCATCATGCTCGTGCTGCTGCTCAAGATCGTGGTCGAGGAGTACATCCGGCACATCGCCCCCTACGACCCGCCGCTCAAGGTGCTGCCCGGCTTCGCCGCCAGGAAGCCGTGGAACCGGGCCGGCTGGATCGCCGTCGAGTTCAACCTGCTGTACCGGTGGCACATGCTGGTGCCCGAGACGGTGACGACCGAGGACGGCGTCGTGGAGGCCAAGAGCTTCCTCCGCGACAACAACGCGCTCGTCGTCGAGAAGGGGATCGAGTGGGTCATGGCCCAGGCCTCCCGCTCGCGCGCGTCGCGGATCGGACTGTTCAACACCCCCTTGTTCATGACCGACCGGGAGTCGCCCGAGCACCCCTCGGTCGAGGAGCGCTCGATCGGCCTGATGCGGTTCGCCCGGCTGGCCTCCTACAACGACTACCGCGAGCGGTTCGGGATGGAGCGGAAGAAGAGCTTCGCGGAGGTCAGCAGCGACCCCGAGGTGCAGCGGCGGCTCGAGCAGCTCTACGGGGACGTCGACCACCTGGAGTGGTACGTCGGCATCTGGGCCGAGGACCACCCCGGCGACCAGATCATGGGCGACCTGCTGACCGCGATGGTCGGCTACGACGCGTTCACCCAGGCCCTCACCAATCCGGTGCTCGCCCCGCAGGTGTTCACCGAGGACACCTTCACGCGGGCCGGGATGACCGTCATCAGGAAGACCGGCACGCTGCAGGACATCCTGGCCCGCAACATCACCTCGCCCTCGGCGGCCGTCGCCCGCTTCACCCACGGGTCCGAGCGCCGGAGCTGGCGCCGCCGTCGCTGAACGCCTGTCCACGGACCCGGTCACGGGGCTCTCACCCCGCCTTCACCCCAATGGGGGGCCCCGAGCACGTTCGGGTGAAGACGAGGTACGCGATCGGCCGAAACACTCCCCAGCGGGTTCCGGCCCAGCTCGGGAGCGCGGTCGACCGCGGCCGCCACGAGCTGGCCCCGGGGTCCGTCGACGCCGCCGAGCGGCGGCGTCACGGAGCAGCGGAGGGAGGACCGTGTCCGTCTCGATCAGCGCACACCACGAGGACATGGTGCCGCCGGAGATCGTCTCGACCGTCTTCTACAGCGCGACCGTCAGCGACACCCTCGCCATCCTGGTGGCCGAGGCCGCCCACGGGGGCCAGCGGCTGACCTGGTGCAACGAGGGCGCCGTGAAGCTGCTCGGCTACGGGGTCGACGACGTCCGCGCCCTGCCCCTGGACCAGCTGTTCCCCAGCCTCGGCGGGGGTGAGCTCAAGCTGCTGCTGCGCCGCGAGCGCTCCGCCCGCATGACCGTCCCGGTCCGCACCGCCAGCGGTGCGGTCATCGACGCCGTGGTCATGACCACCCCCGACCCCAGCGGCCGGATGTGGACCATGCGCCTGCTGTCGACCTCCAACGAGCAGGAGCGCGCCCTGCGCGCCACCGCCGACGCGCACGAGCGCCGCTTCTCCGCGCTGACCGAGCGGTCGCCGGTCCCGACGCTGCTCTCGGAGCAGGGCATGCGCCTGGCGCACGTCAACGACGCGTTCTGCTCCCTGGTGGGCCTGCGCGCCGAGCAGCTGCTGGGCACGGGGTGGATCAACACCATCCACGAGGACGACCTCGACGGCGTCATCGAGCAGGTGGCCGCGGCCCTCGACGGCGACGAGGTGGAGATCCAGGCCCGTCTGGTGCGGGAGGACGCCACCGTGCGGACGACGGTCATCCGCTTCGCCCACCTGTTCACGCCGGGCGTGGGCGCCGGCTTCGTCGGCACGATCGAGGACATCACCGACCGCCTCGCCTTCGAGGCCAAGCTGGCGCACCAGGCCAACCACGACCCGCTGACGGGGCTGCCGAACCGCACGCTGCTGGCCCAGTACGTCGCCGAGCGCTTCGAGCGCGGCACCGGCGCCCTGGCCTGCCTCTTCATGGACCTCGACAACTTCAAGGTGGTCAACGACTCGCTGGGCCACACCGCCGGCGACGAGCTGCTGGTGGAGGTGGCCACACGGCTGCGCTCGACCGTGCGGCCCGGCGACCTCGTGGCCCGCTTCGGCGGCGACGAGTTCGTCGTCGTGTGCGAGAACGTCGACGAGACCGCGGCGGTGGCACTGGCCGGCCGGGTCTCGGGCGCCCTGGCCACGCCGATGCGGCTGGGCGGCGTGGACGTCCGCCCCTACGCCAGCGTCGGGGTCACCGTGCAGACGGCCGAGCACGAGTCCGCCGACGAGCTCATCCGCGACTGCGACATCGCGATGTACCAGGCGAAGGCGGGCGGTAAGGGCCGGATCACCGTCCTGGACCAGCAGGCCCGTGCCGAGGCCCGGGACAAGCTGCGGCTGGTCGCCGAACTGCGCGACGCGATCGAGCGCCGTGAGATCACGCTGACCTACCAGCCGATCTTCAGCTCCGCCGAGGGACTCCCGGTGGCCGTGGAGTCACTCGCCCGGTGGGAGCACCGCGACCGCGGGCCGATCAGCCCGGCGACCTTCGTGCCCCTGGCCGAGGAGAGCGGTCTCATCTCGGGCCTGGGCCTGCTGGTCCTCGACGAGACCTGCCGGCAGATCGCCGAGTGGGATCACCTGCTGGGCCCCGCCGCTCCGCCGCGCGCGAACGTCAACGTGTCCGCGCTGCAGCTCGACGACAACCTGCCCTCGCAGGTCGCCGCCGCGCTCGAGCGCCACCAGCTCGAGCCGTCGCGGATCTCGGTCGAGATCACCGAGTCGGCCCTCATGAAGGACCCCGAGTGCGCGCGGGAGATCCTCCAGCAGTTGCGCGACCAGGGCATCGAGCTGGCCATCGACGACTTCGGCACGGGCTACTCCTCACTGGCCTACCTCCGGCGCCTGCCGGTCGACTGCCTCAAGGTGGACCGGTCGTTCGTCGCCGAGATGGCCGGAGGGCACCCCGAGATCGCCTCCGCGGTCATCGCGCTGGCCGCCACCCTCAACCTCTGCACGGTCGCCGAGGGCGTCGAGACCCTCGACCAGGCCGCCGAGCTGACCTCGCTCGGGGCCACCTTCCTGCAAGGCTTCAGCCTCGCCGAGCCCATGACCGGCGGGCACGCCGCCGCCTGGTTCGCCTCACACGTGGAGACCTCCCGATGACAGTGTCACCGTTCCCCGAGGTCGTCGCCGCCCCGGTGTTCGACATCGAGCAGATCCTGGCCGGCATCGACACGATGGCCGCCCAGCGCCCGGTGGCGGCGCAGATCGTCTCGGTGGCCAACTCCGACGACACGAACGCCAAGGCCCTGGCGCGGATCCTCGCCTCCGACGTCGCGCTGGCGTCGCGGGTGATGAAGCTGGCCAACTCCGCGTACTTCGGCATGCGCGGGCGGGTCACCTCCCTGCAGTTCGCCGTCACCGTCGTCGGCTTCACGACGGTGCGGACCATGGCCACGGTCGCCCTGACCAACCTGGACGACGAGTCGCGGCTGCCCGAGAACTTCTGGGACGTGACGACCAGCGTCGCCCTCGCCGCCGCGACCCTCGCGCCGCGGTTCGGCGAGCGGCCGCAGGACTCGCTCTGCCTCGGCCTGCTGGCCCAGATGGGCGCGGCGCTGCTCAACCACAACGACCCCGACGGCTACGCCGAGATCATGGCCAGCCAGCCCACCTACCGGGGGCGGCGGACGGCGGAGACGCGGCGGTACGGCATCAACAGCCTGCGGCTGACCGCGATCGCGCTGGAGCAGTGGGGCTTCCCGACCACCATGACGACCCCGCTCATGGAGATCGACGACTACCGGAACTCCGACGGTGCCCTGCTGCGGGCGGCGTTCGAGGTCGCCGCCCGGCTGACCACCGAGGACTACGACGAGGTCCCGATCTCCAAGATCACCTGCGGGCGGCTGGGGGAGGACGACCTCGTCCCGGTCCTGGACCTGGTGCGGGCCGACGCGGCCGAGCTGCGGCGGGCGATGCTCGGTGAGACCTCCGACGACGACGCCGGGGAATGGGTCGAGTAGGAGAAGGACCCCCTGTCCCCCCTCCGCTCGCGCGCTCGCGGCGGGCCCCTGCAAGCGGGCCACTCGTCCGGTAGGAGTTACCGAGTGCGCACACGTAGCGGTCTCCGCAGCATCGTCGTCAGCGGCGCGGGGCGGGGCATCGGCCGGGCCACGGCCGAGCTGTTCCTCTCCCGCGGCTGGCGGGTGGGCCTGTACGACGTCGACGCCGATGCCGTCGCCGAGGTGGCCGCCGGTCGCGCGGACGCCGTGCACGGGCGGCTCGACGTCCGGGACCCCGACCGCTGGCGGGCAGTGCTCGACGACTTCTGCGGGGACGGGGGCCTCGACGTCCTGGTCAACAACGCCGGCGTCCTGGCCTCGGGGCCGTTCGCCTCGATGGACGCCGCGACGCACCGGCGCATGGTCGACATCAACGTCACGGGCGTGGTGAACGGCGCGCTCACCGGGCACCCGCACCTGGCCCGCTCGTCCGGCCTGCTGCTCAACCTGTGCTCGGCCTCGGCGCTCTACGGACAGCCGACGCTGGCCACGTACGGCGCGACGAAGGCGGCGGTCAAGTCGCTGACGGAGGCCCTCGACATCGAGTGGCGGCGCGATCGCGTGCGGGTACGCAGCCTGCTGCCGCTGTTCGTGAACACCGAGATGGTCACCCGTGACGGGCGGCAGGCCTCGAGCGTGGGTTCACTGGGCGTCCGGCTCACCGCCGAGGACGTCGCCGCCGCGGTCTGGCGGGTCGTGCACGAGCGACGCCGGCCGCTGCGCTCGCCGCACCGGGCGGTCGGCCGGCAGGCGCAGATGCTCGCGGCGCTGTCGGCGGTCAGCCCGGACTGGGCGCAGCGCCTCGTCGTCCGCCGCCTCGCCGGCTGAACCCCTCCTCGCGCTTTCGGTACAGAAAGCGCGGGGCCCCGCGTGCGCTTTCGGTACAGAAAGCGCGGGGCCCCGCGTGCGCTTTCGGTACAGAAAGCGCGGGGCCCCGCGTGCGCTTTCGGTACAGAAAGCGCGGGGCCCCGACGTCCGGCGGGTCTCAGGCGTAGGGCGCGCCCAGCGGGTCGACCGTCGGGTAGCTCGCGACGTCGGCGGCCAGCCGGTCGGCGGCCCAGTCGCCGTCGCCGAGCAGGTGGTCGATGGCGGTGAGCCGGCTGGTGTAGTGCCCGACGCTGTACTCGGCAGTGACGCCGATGCCGCCGTGCAGCTGGATGGCCTCCTTGCCGATGTGCCGGCCGGCGCGGCTGGTCTGCAGCCGGGCGCGGTCGGCTGCGGAGACCACGTCGCCCCCGGCGTCCTGGACCATCGACGCCCACAGCGCGGTGCTGCGGGCCAGTTCCAGCGACACGTACATGTCGGCGGCGCGGAAGGTGAGCGCCTGGAACTTGTTCAGCGTGACCCCGAACTGCTTGCGGGTCCTGAGGTACTCCGCGGTGGTGCGCAGAGCGGTGTCCATCGCGCCGATCGCCTCGTGGCTGTAGGCGATGCGCGCCTCGGCCTGGGCCCGCTCGATCGCGGCGGTCTGGTCACCGGACCCCAGGGCGACCGCCGGCGTCCCCTCGAACCGGACCTGCGCCGCCCGCGTGCCGTCGTGGGTCCGGTAGGAGGTGCGGGTCAGGCCCTGGGCGTCCCCCCGGACGACCAACAGCCCCGTCCCACCGTCGACGACGGCGCTGACCACGAGGACGTCGGCCCGCGCGCCGCTGGGCACCGGCTCCTTGACGCCGGTCAGCGTCCAGCCGTCGCCGTCCTGCGTGGCGGTGACCGCCTCGGCCGCCGGGCTCCACCGGGTGCCGGGCTCGGCGTGCGCGAAGACCGCGATCGTCGTCCCCTCGGAGATGCCGCCCAGGATCTCGGCCTTCTGCTCGTCGGTGCCGACTGCGGCGACGAGGCCCCCCGCCAGCACGACGGTCTCGATGAACGGCTCGGGCGCGAGCACGCGGCCGATCTCCTCGGCGACGATCGCCACCTCGACCGGTCCGGCCCCCATGCCACCGTGGTCCTCGGCGAAGGGCAGGCCGAGCAGGCCCATCTCGGCCAGCCGCGACCAGGTCTTCTCGTCGAAGCCCGGGTCGGTGGCGACGACCGAGCGGCGCTGCTCGCTGTCGGCGTACGCGCGGGCCAGCAGGCCGCGGACCGCCTCCCGGAGGTCGTTCTGCTCGCTGTCGTAGTCGAAGTTCACGGTTGTCTCACAACCCCAGGATCGAGCCGGCGATGATGGTGCGCTGCACCTCGTTGGAGCCTCCGTAGATGGAGACCTTGCGGTAGTTCAGGTAGTGCGGCGTCGCCGCGCGCGCCCACGCGGGCACCTCCGAGCCGTCGCCGGCGAAGGAGGCCAGCGAGAGCGGGCCGGCCAGGTCGACGAGCAGCTCGGTGGCAGCCTGCTGGAGCTCCGAGCCGCGCAGCTTCAGCACCGACGACGCGGGATGGGGCTTGCCGTCGGCGGAGTTGGCCACCACGCGCAGGGCGGTGAGCTCCAGGGCGACCAGCTCGTTCTCCAGCTCGGCGATGCGGGCGGCGGTGCGCGGGTCCTCGATCAGGGGGCGGCCGTTCGACCGCATCTCCCGCGCGTGCTCCTTGGCCTGGGCCAGCATCTTCTTGGTCGAGCCGATGCGGGCGATGCCGACGCGCTCGTTGCCGAGCAGGAACTTCGCGATCGTCCAGCCGTCGTTCTCGGTGCCGATCAGGTTCTCGGCCGGCACGCGGACGTCCTCGAAGAACACCTCGTTCACCTCGTAGGTGCCGTCGAGCAGCTCGATGGGCCGCAGCGTCACGCCGGGGGAGTCCATCGGGAAGACCAGCATCGAGATGCCGCGCTGCTTCTTCTCCGCCGTCGGGTCGGTGCGCACCAGGCAGAAGATCCAGTCGGCGTGCTGGCCGAGCGTCGTCCAGGTCTTCTGGCCGTTGACCACCCAGTCGTCGCCGTCGCGGACGGCGGTGGTGCGCAGCGACGCCAGGTCGGAGCCGGCGTCGGGCTCGGAGAAGCCCTGGCACCACCAGATGTCGAGGTTGGCGGTCTTCGGCAGGAAACGCTCCTTCTGCTCCTGCGTGCCGAAGGTCGCGATGACCGGGCCGATCATGCTCGCGTTGAACGGCAGCGGCTCGGGCACGCCGGCCAGCTGCATCTCCTCGCGCCAGATGTGGTGCTGCAGGGGCGTCCAGTCCTTGCCGCCCCACTCGACCGGCCAGTGCGGCACGGCGAGACCCGCGGCGTTGAGGACCCGCATGGCCTCGACGTACTGCTCCTTGGTCAGCTCGCGGTGGGAGGCGACCTGGTCGCGGATCTCCTGGGGCACCTGCGTGGTGAAGAAGGTCCGCATCTCCTCCCGGAAGGCCTCGAGCTCCGGGGACAGCTGCAACCGCATTCGGTTCTCTTTCCTGGACGGCGGTGTGGGCGACGGCCGCATCGCCGTCGCTCGTACCTCGGACGATCCCACATTTTCTACCGGCGGGTAGCAACGGCCCCAGGACACGGCGGCGGGTCCGGCAGTTCCGGGCCGCCGAAACGTCGGGTAACGGGCAAGGTGGAGGGGTGACGCCCCTCGCCGAGCGGTTCCTCGGCTCGCTGGCCCCGGCGGTCTCCGTCCCCACCTACGACCGCTCGCGGGTGCGGGTCGGGATCGTGCACCTGGGGGTGGGCGGCTTCCACCGCTCGCACCAGGCGATGTACCTGGACCGGCTCATGCAGTCGGGCCTCGTGGGATCGGCCGGAGCGCCGGACTGGGGCATCTGCGGCGTCGGCGTGCTGCCGGCCGACCGGGCGATGGCCGAGGTCATGGCCGCGCAGGACTGCCTGTTCACCCTGGTGGTCAAGTATCCGGACGGTGCCCTGGACGCGCGCGTCGTGGGCTCCCTCGTCGAGTACCTGTATGCGCCCGACGACCCCGACGCGGTGGTGGAGAAGATGGCCGACCCGGCCACGCGGATCGTCTCGCTCACCGTGACCGAGGGCGGCTACAACGCCTCGGCCGTCACCGGCGAGTTCGACGGCAGCAATCCCGGCGTGGTCCACGACCTGCAGCCGGGGGCGGCGCTGCGGACGTCGTTCGGCCTGGTCGTCGAGGCGCTGGTCCGGCGGCGGGAGCGCGGGCTGCCGCCGTTCACCGTGGTGTCGTGCGACAACATCCCCGGCAACGGGGACCTGGCGCGGCGCAGCTACAGCGCCTTCGCCGGACTGCGAGACCCGGAGCTGGGGGAGTGGGTGGCCACCCATGTGCCCTTCCCGAACTCGATGGTCGACCGCATCACCCCGGTGACCAGCGACGACGACCGCGCGGAACTGGCCGAGCGGTTCGGCGTCGAGGACCGCTGGCCGGTGGTCTGCGAGCCGTGGACCCAGTGGGTGCTCGAGGACCGGTTCTCCAGCGGCCGGCCGCCGCTCGAGGACGCCGGCGTCCAGGTCGTGGACGACGTCGGCCCCTACGAGCTGATGAAGCTGCGGCTGCTCAACGCCGGCCACCAGGTCCTCGCCCACCTCGGCCGGCTGGCCGGGTTCGAGTACGTGCACGAGGTGGCGGCCGACCCCCTGTTCCGCCGGCTGCTGACGGGCTATCTCCACGAGGAGGGGACGCCGACCCTGCCCGCGGTGCCCGGCATCGACCTGGCGGCTTACCAGGGCGAGGTGGTCGCCCGCTTCTCCAGCCCGGCGATCCGCGACACCCTGGACCGCATCCGCGCCGAGGCGTCGGACCGGATCCCGCAGTTCCTGCTCCCGGTGATCCGGGCGAACCTGGCGTCGGGCGGGGAGATCCGCCGGTCGGTCGCCGTCCTGGCCGCGTGGGCGCGGACCGCCGAGGAGCTGGAGCTGACCGACGCCCGTGCCGAGCGGCTGCGGGAGCGGGCCCGCTCCGAGGACCCGCTGGCCTTCGTCGCCGACCGGGAGCTGTTCGGCGACCTGGTCGACGACGAACGGTTCACCAACGCCTACCGGGAGGCGCTGGCATCACTGCGTGCCCGCGGCGCCCGGGCCACCGTCGAGACCCTGCTTGGTCCCTGACCCGACCGCCGGCCGGCGCAGGAGCGCGAGGCCGTAGGCGGACAGCCCCAGGAAGACCCAGGCCGGCGGGTGCGGGACCGGCAGGCCGGCGCCGTCGGCGATCCCCGCCAGCACTGCCACCGGGACCGCGAGCAGACTGGCCAGGGGCGCCCACCGCGGGAGGACCCGACGGCGCAGGGCGACGACGGCGAGCGTGACGACGCCGACCAGGAGCAGCAGCATGCCTGCCACCGCCGCGACGGGGAGCCACGCCTGCTCGGCGTAGATCTCCTCGAGCCGCGCGTCGGCCGCCGCCGGTGCCAGGCCGCGGTCCAGCGATGCCTCGACGAGGCTGTAGGGCACGGCGCCGAGGAGCGTCGCGAGCGAGATCGCCGCCAGCGCGGCGACGCCTCCGCGGCCGAGCCGCCCCCGCAGCCGGGCCGCGAGGACCAGCATGCCGGTGACGAAGGCGGCGGCGGCGGCGACCTTGACCAGGTGCACCGCACCGTTGAGCGGATAGGCCACGACCGCTTCGCCGTAGGGGGCGGTGAGCACCTCCAGGGCGGTGGTGACGGCGACGCCGAGCGCGCCGCCGGTGACCAGCGCGGCCGGGGTGCGGAGCGGCCGGGTGTCGGCCGGGTGGGCGGTGGCAGGGGCGGGGGCAAAGGGCATGGACGACGTCGGCGATGCGGGCACGGGAACCTCCGGGGTGAGCAGGGGAGACGGTCGGTTCCAGGCTCGGTGAGCCGGGGGACGGCGGGAACGGGGCCACCCGCCTCGACGGTTGCGGCTGCCCGCAGTCCTTCCGGGGGACAGCCCTCTCGACCAGGGGCGCCGGACCGAGACAATGAGGCGGTGGCCGTACCGGGCGGAGCATGGACGCTGCCCGGTGCTGCCTGCGGGGTCCTCGCCCTGCTGTCCCCGGCGCTCCTGCCCGGCGAGGGGAGTGCCGTCCTGACCGCCGCGGCCCTGCCCTTCGGCTTCTACGCCGCCGGTGCGATCGCCCGCGCCCTGCGACCGGGGCACCCGGTCGCCGACCGGCTGCTGGCGGTGGGCACCCTCCACCTGGCCGCGATCGCCTGCGCGGTGGTCGTGGCCCGCACCCCCGGTGGCGGCTGGATCGGCGCGGCGGTGGGCTGGGCGTCGGCGGTGTTGTTCGTGCTCGGTTTCGTCGCCGTCCTCGACCTGCTGGCCCGCTACCCCGGCGGTGGCTACGCCTGGCCGTGGGCGGCGCCGCTGGTGCGTGCCACGTGCGTCCTCGCCGCCGTCGCGGCCACGGTGACGGTGGTCGCTGATCCGCGGATCACGTCGGTCCTGGAGCTGCCGACCGGCCCGAACCCCGCGCACGTCCCGGCCCTGGCGCCGGCCGCGGGAGCCGCCCTGGTGGCGCTGATCGCTCCACTGGCCGGGCTGGCCTTGCTGCTCGCGCGCTACGTCGGCGCGCCCGAGCTGGACCGCGCCCAGATGCGCTGGCCGATCC
The DNA here is from genome assembly GCF_023016265.1 of Blastococcus sp. PRF04-17. Classification (GTDB taxonomy): domain Bacteria; phylum Actinomycetota; class Actinomycetes; order Mycobacteriales; family Geodermatophilaceae; genus Blastococcus_B. The sequence continues at coordinate 452,608 of NZ_CP095412.1, forward strand.
TCACCACCGCGGTGCTCGTCGTCGGCCTGGTGACCACGGGGCTCGCGGAGCGCGTGCTCGGGCCGGAGGTCCAGGCCGCGCTGTTCGTCGGTACGGCGGCTCTGCTGCCCGCGTCCTTCCTGGTCGGCCTGCTGCGGCGGGCCGAGCAGGAGGAGCGGCTGGCCGCGGTCGAGGAGTCGCGGGCCCGCCTCGCGGAGGGGGCGGTGACCGAGCGGCGGCGGATCGAGCGGGACCTGCACGACGGCGCCCAGCAGCAGCTGCTGGCGCTCCTCGCGCGGGTCGAGCTGGCCCGCGCCCGGCTCGGTCCGGACGCCGATGCCGCCGTCGACCGCGAGCTGCGGGAGATCAGCGCGGCCGTGGCAGACGTGCACCGCGACCTGCGCGAGCTCGCCCGCGGGATCCACCCCGCCGTCCTGACCGACTGCGGGCTGGGCGAAGCCGTCCGCTCGGCGCTGTCCCGGCTGCCCCTGCAGACCGAGCTCGCAGTCGCGCGGGACGTCGAGCGCCGCCGCTTTCCCGCCACCGTGGAGTCCGCTGCCTACTTCGTCGTCCTGGAGGGCCTGAGCAACGTGCTCAAGCACGCGGGGAGCACGGCGGCCCGCGTCGAGATCTCCGCCGACGGCGATGCACTGACCGTCGCGGTGCACGACCCGGGCCGCGGGTTCGCCGCGCCGGCCGCTCCGGGGCACGGGTCGGGGCTGCTCGGTCTGCGGGACCGGGTGGCCGCGGTGGGCGGGTCCCTGGAGGTCTGCAGCCGCCCGGGCGCCGGGACGACGGTGCGGGGCGTCCTCCCCGTCTCCGGCCGTGGCTGAGCTGCGGGTGGTCCTCGCGGAGGACAGCTACCTCGTCCGCGAGGGCACCCGGCAGCTGCTGGAGTCCACGGGCGAGGTGACCGTGGTCGCCGCGGTCGGCACCGCCGAGGAGCTGCTCGACGCGGTCGAGCGGCTGCATCCCGACGCCGTCCTCACCGACATCCGGATGCCGCCCGACCACGGGACGGAGGGCATCCGGGCGGCGCACGCCATCCGGGCGGCCCATCCCGGGGTCGGCGTCGTGGTGCTGTCGCAGCACGCCGAGGAGGGCTACGCGCTCGAGCTGTTCCGGGACGGCGCCGACGGCCTCGGCTACCTGCTGAAGGAGCGGATCGGGGACCGGGCGCAGCTGGTGCACGCGCTGGCCGAGACCTGCCGGGGCGGCTCGGTCGTCGACCCGGTCCTGCTCGACGCACTGGTCGGGCGGCGTCGCCTCGCCCCCGCGTCGGCGCTGGACGAACTCACCCCCCGGGAGATGGACGTCCTGCGGGAGATGGCGCAGGGCCGGTCGAACGCGGCCATCGCGGGCAGGCTGTACCTGTCCGAGTCCTCCGTGGAGAAGCACATCGGGGCGATATTCGGGAAGCTCGGCGTGGGCGAAGGGCGGGACCTGCACCGCCGGGTGGCAGCGGTCGTGACCTATCTGAGGACGACCGGCGGCTGACCGGTTCAGTCGACGGGCAGGCCGGTGTAGTTCTCGGCGAGCTCGCGGGCAGCGGCTTCCGACGACACCACACGGCGGAGCTGGGAGAGCTGGAGCTCGGCGTCGAAGTCGTCGCCCGACCGATGCAGCATCGAGGTCATGTACCAGGAGAAGTGCGTGCACCGCCAGACGCGAGCCAGGGCGCGGTCGGAGTAGCTGTCGACCAGGTCGGTCTGCTTCTCGTCGAGCAGCCGGACCAGCGCCCTCGCCAGCAGGGTGACGTCGGCGACGGCGAGGTTGAGACCCTTCGCGCCGGTCGGCGGCACGATGTGTGCGGCGTCGCCGGCGAGGAACAGCCGCCCGCGGCGCATCGGCGCGCTGACGAAGGAGCGCATCGGCAGGATGGACTTCTCGGTGACCGGACCGGTGGTGAGCTCCCAGCCGTCGTGGGCGAAGCGCGTCGCGAGGTTGTCCCAGATCCGGTCGTCGGACCAGTCCTCGATCTTCTCGGACGGGTCGACCTGCAGGTACAGCCGGGAGACCTTCGGCGACCGCATCGAGTAGAGGGCGAAGCCGTCGGGGTGCCAGGCGTAGATCAGCTCGTCGGTCGCCGGCGCCGCGTCGGCCAGGATGCCCAGCCACGCGTAGGGGTAGGTCCGCTCCCAGGTACGGCCCCTGCCGCCCTCCTGGACGACCGCGCGCGACGGGCCGTGGAAGCCGTCGGTGCCGGCGATCACGTCGCACTCGAGCACCTGCGGATTGCCGTCGGCGTCGGTGAACCGGATCCGGGGCGAGTCGCCGTCGACGTCCTCGGGGACGACGTCCGAGACCTCGAACAGCAGCGGCGGGCCGCCGTCCAGCTGGGCCCTGATGAGGTCCTTGGTGACCTCGGTCTGGCCGTACACCCAGACGGTGCGTCCGCACAGCTCCGGGAAGTCGAGCTTGTGCCGGGTGCCCGGGTACTGCAGGTAGATGCCGTGGTGCTCGAGCCCCTCGCGGTGCAGCCGGTCGCCGAGGCCCACCTCGGTGAGCGTGTCCACCGTGTGCTGCTCGAGGATGCCGGCCCGGATCCGCGCCTCGACGTACTCGCGGGACCGGTTCTCGAGGACGACGGTGTCGATGCCCTGCAGGTACAGGAGCCGCGACAGGAGCAGGCCGGCCGGGCCGGCGCCGATGATGCCTACCTGGGTGCGCACGGCAGGAGTGTGACCGCGGCAACGTCCCGCTGGGAACCCGACCCTTCCGGTCAGTGGAAGTCGCGGGTGCGGGCGAGCTCCCGGCCGATGCCCCGGGCCGCCACCTCGAGGACCGGCACGAGACGAGGCAGGTCGCGGCGGTGCGGGGGGACGACGATGCCGAGTGCGGCGACCACCACGGACCCGGTGAGGCGCTCGACCTGGACCGGCACGGCCAGCGACGCCGCCCCCGGTGACATCTCCTCCGACGTCCTGGCGTACCGCCTGCGCCGGATCTCGGCCAGCTCCCGTCGCATGCGGGCGGGGTCGACGATCGTGTGGCGGGTGACCCGCGTGAGGGCGCCGAGGGTCTGCTGGACGACGTCCGGGGGGCCGCGGCGAGCAGCACCTTGCCGACGCCGGTGGCGTGCAGGGGTAGCCGGCTGCCCACCTGGCTCACGACCGGCACCGACTCGCGGCCGGAGACCCGTTCGACGTAGAGCGCGCTGGTGCCCTCCCGCACCGCGAGGTGGACGGTGTCACGGATCGCGGTGTGCACGTCCTGCAGGAACGGGGCGGCGACCTGGCGCAGTTCCATCTGCACGGGCGCCAGGAGGCCGAGGTCCCACAACTTCCGGCCGATCTCGTAGCGACCGTCCGAGCGCCGGTTCAGCGCGCCCCAGTCGGCCAGCTCGGCGAGTAGCCGGTGTGCCGTGGTCAGCGGCGTGCCGGAGCGGGTGGCGACCTCCGACAGGCTCAGGCGCGGGTTCGCGCTGTCGAACGCGTCGAGGATCGCCAGGGCACGCGAGGTGACCGAGCGGCCGGGCACCGAGCTGCGGCCGGCCATGCGGCGCCTCCCGTCCAGTGGAAGTCCGAGCTTGGGCAGCCTAGCCGCTGGCCGTACGGTCCCGGCATGACCGGGACCACAGCCGGGAGCCGGCTCGTCCTGCCGCGCTACCTGCGCGAGGACGACGCGACCCGCACGCCCGTCGGCTTCCCCGCCTACCGCAGCACCGGGCTGCGCGCCCCGCTGCACGCCCCGGTCGACTTGCCGCAGCGGCTGACCGAGATCACCGGTCCGCTGCTCGGCGAGGGGCGGGTCACGGCGGCCGACGCCGACCTCACCCGCCAGCACGACGGCGAGCCCCAGGGGCAGCGCATCGTCGTCCACGGACGGGTGCTCGACAGCGACGGCAGGCCGGTGCCGCACACCCTCGTCGAGATCTGGCAGGCGAACGCCGGTGGCCGGTACCGCCACGTGGTGGACAACTGGCCCTCGCCGCTGGATCCGAACTTCACCGGTCTCGGCCGCTGCCTGACCGACGCCCAGGGGCGGTACGAGTTCACGACCATCAAGCCCGGCGCCTATCCGTGGGGCAACCACCACAACGCCTGGCGGCCCGCGCACATCCACTTCTCGCTGTTCGGGCGGGCCTTCACCCAGCGACTGGTCACCCAGATGTACTTCCCGGACGATCCCTTGTTCTTCCAGGACCCGATCTTCAACGCGATCCCGGAGGCCGCGCGGCCATTGGCGATCAGCCGGTTCGACTACGAGCGCACCGTTCCGGAGTGGGCGCTGGCCTTCCAATGGGACATCGTGCTCCGCGGGCGCGGCCAGACTCCCTTCGAGACCGACGACGACGGAGACATCGCGTGAGCACCCCGCACACCGTGCTGCACACCACGCCCAGCGCCACGGTCGGCCCGTACTGGGCGATCGGCCTCACCTGGAAGGACGGGCCGTACGCGGTCGACCCGGGTGCGGAGGGAGCGATCTGGATCCGCGGCCGGGTCTTCGACGGCGCCGGCAACCCGCTCGCCGTCGGGCTGGTGGAGACCTGGCAGGCCGATCCGGACGGGCGCTTCGACCACCCCGACGACCCGCGCGGGCAGTCCGCGACGCCGGGCTTCCGCGGCTTCGCCCGCTCCTCGCTGGTCGACGCCGGAGAGTTCGCCGTCTGCACCCTCAAGCCCGGCCGGGTCCCTGACGGGCGGGGCGGGCTGCAGGCGCCGCACATCGACGTGTCCCTGTTCTCCCAGGGACTGCTCGACCGGCTCGTGACCCGGATCTACTTCGCCGACGAGCCGGCGGCCAACGCCGAGGACGTCGTGCTCCGCGACGTCGCCGAGGACCGGCGCCGGACCCTGCTCGCGGAGCGGACCGACGACGGCTACCGGTTCGACGTGTACCTCCAGGGGGACCGGGAGACGGTCTTCTTCGCCCTGTGACCGGCTCCGGTAGGAAGGCTCCGTGAGCGGACTCTTCGACGGCACCTTCGCGCGCGGGGGAGCGGCCGCCGCCGTCTCCGACGCGGCCTGGTTCCGCGCGCTGCTGGCGGTCGAGGCCGCCGTGGCCCGGGCGGCCGCCCGCGTCGGCCTGGTGCCGACGACCGCCGCCGACGCCGTCACGAGGGCCTGCGCCGAGCCGGCCGGCCTCGACCTGGCCTCGGTGGTCGCGCGGTCGGCCGACGCCGGCAACCCGGTGCCGCCGCTGGTGCGGGTGCTGCAGGACGCGGTGGGGGAGCGGGACGCGGTCGCCGTGCACGTGGGCGCCACCAGCCAGGACGTCCTGGACACCGCGCTAGTGCTGCTGGCCCGCGACGCGATCGCCGCGATCGACGCCGACCTGGCCGCGGCCGCCGATGCGGCCGCGCGGCTGGCCGCCGACCACCGCGACGACCTGGTCATGGCCCGGACGCTGATGCAGCAGGCGCTCCCGACCACCTTCGGGCTCAAGGCGGCCGGCTGGCTGGCCGGCCTGGACGGCGTCCGGCTGCGGCTCGCCGAGGTCGTCGCCTCGCTGCCGGTCCAGTACGGAGGAGCAGCCGGCACCCTCGCCGCGTCGTCCGGCTCGGGCGTCGTGCTGCGGACGGCGCTGGCCGAGGAGCTCGGGCTCGCGGACGCCGCGGTCGCCTGGCACACGGTGCGGCTGCCGATCGCCGACCTGGCGGGGGCGCTGGGGGCGGCGGCCGGTGTGGTCGCCACCGTCGCGGTCGACGTCGTCCTCATGGCGCAGACGGAGATCGCCGAGGTGAGCGAGGGCGGAGACGCCCGCGGCGGCTCGTCGGTGATGCCGCACAAGCGGAACCCGGTCGCGGCCATCTCGGCCCGCGCCTGCGCGCGGCGGGCGCCGGGCCTGGTCGCCACCCTGCTGTCGGCCATGGAGCAGGAGCACGAGCGGGCGGCCGGAGGGTGGCACAGCGAGTGGCCGACCCTGACCGACCTGCTCGCGACCGTCGGCTCGGCGGCGTCCTGGCTGGCCGAGTGCCTGAGCGGCCTCCGGGTGGACGCCGACCGCATGGCGGCCGGCGTCGCGGCCGCCCGCGACCCGGAGCTCGCCGGTGCCCTGGCCGAGGCGCTCGCGCCGACGCTCGGCAAGGGCGCGGGCCACGACGCCGCCGCCGCGGCCGTGCGCGAGGCCCGGGACGGCGGCCGCACCCTGCGCGATGTGCTCGCGGGGCGGTCGGACGTCGACGTCGACGCGCTGCGGGGCGTTCCCGACCCCGGTGAGGCGGCGGCGCAGGTGGACGCCGTCCTCGCCGATCACCGCCGGCTGACGGAGGGGCAGGTATGAGCGCCGTCGAGGTGTCGCACAGCGTGGCGGGGCCGGCCGGCGCGCCGGTCGTCGTCCTCTCCAACTCGCTCGGGGCCGACCGCGGGATGTGGGACCCGCAGGTCCCGCCCCTGGCCGAGCGCTACCGCGTGGTCACCTACGACAACCGGGGGCACGGCTCGTCCCCGGCCCCCGCCGGGCCGTACAGCCTGGACGACCTGGTGGACGACGTGGTCGCGCTGCTGGCCACCGTCGGGGCGGAGCGCGCGCATTTCGTGGGCCTGTCCATCGGCGGGATGATCGGCATGCGGCTGGCCGCGCGCGAGCCCCAGGTGGTCGACCGGCTGGCGCTGCTGTGCACGTCGGCGAAGCCCGAACCGCAGGGCTTCCTCGACCGCGCGGCGGCGGTGCGCTCCGGGGGCACGGGCCCGATCGCGCCGGCGGTGGTGAGCCGCTGGCTCACGCCCGGCTTCGCCGCCGGGCACCCGGACCTCGTGGCCCGGCTCGAGGGCATGATCGCCGGCTGCGAGGACGAGGGCTACGCCGCCTGCGCCGAGGTGGTGGCGGCCGTCGACCTGCGCGACGACCTGCCGCGGATCAGCGCCCCGACGCTGGTGATCTCCGGCGCCGAGGACCCGGCGCTGCCCCCCGAGCACCAGCGGCTGATCGCCGACGGCATCGCCGGTGCCGAGTTGCGCACCGTGAGCCCGGCCGCCCACCTCGCCAACCTGGAGCGCCCGCTCGAGGTCACCGGCGCGCTGCTCGCCCACCTCGACACGGCAGGAGCCTCCGCATGAGCACCGACGACGAACGCCGCGAGGCCGGCATGCGGACCCGGCGTGAGGTGCTGGGCGACGAGTGGGTAGACCGCGCGGTCGCGAACACCACGCCGTTCACCGCCGACTTCCAGGACTTCATCACCCGCATCGCGTGGGGCGACCTGTGGCAGCGGCCCGGGCTGGCGCGCCGCGACCGCAGCCTCATGACGCTGTCGGTCACCATCGCGCTGCGGCACTGGGACGAGTTCGCCCTGCACGTGCGGGCGGCCAGGAACAACGGGCTGACCGACGAGGAGATCGCCGAGGTGTGCCAGCACGCCGCGATCTACGCCGGCGTCCCCGCCGCCAACCACGCGTTCAAGGTCGCCGCGCCGATCCTCGAGGAGCTGCGCGGCGCACGGGACTGATCCGGCGGGCGGTCCGGCCGCAGTCGGTTCACGGCGCCGTGCCGGCTGGCACGATCACTGTGGCCCCCGTCACGCAAAAGTCTTGACTTCTCTGTAATACAAGAGACAAGGTTTGTCCCCTAGGGTGATCCCACACCGGGCCGAAAGGGGAGACGTGAAGCCGGGCGTTTTCGAGTACGTCGCACCGACGACGGTGGAGGACGCGCTGGCCGTCCTGGCCGAGCGCGGTGACGACACCTCTCTCCTTGCCGGAGGGCAGAGCCTCATGCCGCTGATGAACATGCGGCTGGCCCGCCCGGAGGTGCTCCTCGACCTCAACGGTCTGAATGAACTGGCGTCGTGGGGCCTGTCCGAGGACGGGCTCCGCGCCGGCGCGCTGGTCCGCGCCGCGGATCTCGAGCGTTCGCGCGAGGTGCGAGCCCAGCTGCCCACGCTGGTCGAGGCAATCAGCCACATCGGCCACCCGCAGATCCGCAACCGCACGACGATCGGCGGGAACGTCGCCCACGCCGACCCCTCCTCGGAGCTGCCGGGGATGCTCGCGGCGCTCGAGGGCAGCGTCGAGCTCACCTCGAGCCGCGGCTCCCGCACGCTGCCGTGGTCGGAGTTCTTCGTCAGCGTCTTCATGACGGCTCGCGAGCCCGACGAGATGGTCACCGCCGTGACCTTCCCGGTCCCGCATGGCTGGGACGTGCGCTTCAGCGAGATGGCCCGCCGGCACGGGGACTTCCCGATCGTCGCTCTGACCGTCGCCGTCCGGACCGACGACGACGTCGTGACCGGCCTGCGGGTGGCCGCGACCGGGGTGAGCGACCGGCCGGTCCGGCTGACCGCCGTCGAGAAAGCCGCCGTCGGGCGCCGGCTCGAGCCGAGCCTCGTCCGCGACCTGGTCGCTCTGTCGCGAGAGGAGATCGATCCGCAGCCGGACGGTGCCGGCAGCGCGGAATACCGCCGGTACCTGCTCGGGACGCTGCTCGAACGCAGCCTCCTGCCCGACGCCGCACCCGCCGCGGCCTGACCGATCCAGACACGGACGAGGAGGACATTCCCGTTGAGCATCGAGGAGACCATTGCCGCGAGCGGCGCTGACGTCGCGGAGGTGGCCGTGACCGTCAACGGCACCCGGCGTCGCGCGCAGACCGAGGTGCGCACCTTGCTGTCGGACTTCCTGCGGCACGACCTCGGGCTCACGGGCACGCACGTCGGTTGCGAGCACGGGGCCTGCGGTGCCTGCACGGTCCTGGTCGACGGCGTCGCTGTCCGCGCCTGCCTGATGCTCGCCGTGCAGGTCTCCGGCCGCGAGGTCACCACCGTCGAGGGCCTGTCCCAGGACGGCGAGCTGAGCCCGCTGCAGGACGCCATGTGGGCCGAGCACGGGCTGCAGTGCGGCTTCTGCACGCCGGGCATCCTGTGCACGCTCGAGGGTGCCGCCCGCGCGGGTGACGACATCGAGGCGGCGATGGACGACCTCCTCGGCGGCCACATCTGCCGGTGCACCGGGTACCAGAACGTGCGCGCCGCGGTCCGCCGCTGGTGCGGCGAGGGCGGCGCCGGCTGCGGATCTGCGTCAGGTGGAACCCGATGACCGTCGCTCCGGAGCGCCCGGGCTCGCTCGTCGGCGCCCGTGTCCGCCGGGTCAACGACCCCCGTCTGCTGCGGGGCGAGGGCCGCTACGTCGACGACGTCCACCTCGCCGGAATGGTGCACGCCACCGTCCTGCGCAGCCCCGTCGCGCACGCCGACATCCGCTCCTTCGACGCGTCCGAGGCGGGCGGCCTGCTGGTCCTCGGGCCCGACGACGTCGCCGTGGCCACCAACCCCCTGCGCTGCGTGTGGATCGCCGTGGGCGGGCAGCGGCAGACCCAGGTGCCGCTCGGCGAGCGTCGGGTCCGCTACGTGGGTCAGCCGATCGGCGTGGTGGTGGCCGAGTCGCGGGCCGCGGCCGAGGACGCCGCGGAGATGATCGACGTCGACTACGACGAACTCCCCACGGTCGCCGACCAGGAGTCGGCACTGGCCGAGGGTGCTCCGCTGCTGCACCCGGACTGGGGCACCAACGTGGCGGCGGACTTCCGGGTCGGGGACGACGCCGAGGCGGTCGAGGCCGCCATGGCCGGGGCCGCCCGGGTTATCGAGCGCCGGCTGGTGATCCCGCGGATCGTGCCCAGCCCCATGGAGACCCGCGGTGTCGTGGCCAGCTGGGACGCCAACCTGCGCGAACTCACCGTCTGGTCGTCCACCCAGACCCCGCATCACGTCAGGGACCACCTGGCCACCGCCCTGCGGCTGTCGGCCGACCAGGTCCGCGTGGTCGCACCCGACCTCGGGGGCGGCTTCGGGTCCAAGGAGCACCTGTACCCCGACGAGGTCATGGTCGCGCTGGCCTCGATGCGGCTCGGCCGTCCGGTCAAGTGGATCGAGGACCGCGTCGAGCACTTCACGGCCACCATGCACGCTCGGGACGCCGTCCACTACGCCCGGCTGGGCATGGACCAGGACGGCCGGTTCATCGCCATCTCCAGCGACGTCATCGGCAACCTGGGGGCCCACCCGTCGAACGTCGGTACAGGGCCGTTCCGCATCTCCGGCTCGATGTTGCCCGGGCCGTACCGGTTCGCCACCGCCGGGGTGCGCGTGCGCGGGGTGCTGACCACCACGACCCCGACCGGGGCCTACCGCGGTTTCGGCATGCAGGAGGCGGCCTGGGTGCGCGAGCGGCTGGTCGACGAGGCCGCCCGCGACCTCGGCATGGACCCGGTCGAGCTGCGGCTGGTCAACATGCTGCGCGAGGACGAGCTGCCGCACACGACCCCGACTCTGCAGGACTACGACTCCGGCGACTACGTCGAGGGCCTGTCCATGCTGCGGGACATGGTGACCAAGGACGCCGCACCGGCGGACACCAACCCGCGGGTTCGCCGCGGTGTGGGGTACGCCAGTCAGGTCGAGTTCACCGGGCTCGGCCCGAGCCCGGTGCAGAAGATCGTCGGGTTCCACCTGGGCGGCTTCGAGACCGGCGTCGTGCGGGTCGACCCCGATGGCAGCGTCGTAATCAGCTCCGGCGTCATGGGCATGGGCCAGGGCATCGAGACGACGCTGGCCCAGATCGCCGCCGAGAAGCTCGGTGTCCCGCTGGGGAAGGTGCGGGTCGCCCTCGGCGACACCAAGGTCGCCCCCTACTCGGCGTCCGGCTCGATCGCCAGCCGGTCGATGACCGTGGGCGGCGGCGCCGTCACCCGCGCCTCGATCACGCTTGCGCAGAAGATGCTGCGCATCGCCGCCCACCAGATGGAGGCCGACGCCGACGACGTCGAGCTGGTCGACGGGACGTTCCGGGTCAAGGGGGTGCCCTCGTCCGGCATCGACTTCGACTCGGTCGCGGCCTCGACCTGGCTGGGTTGGGACCTGCCTCCAGGGGAGGAAGCCGGACTCGAGGTGAAGGACATGCACGAGCCCTCGAACATCAGCTACTCGTACTCCTCGCACGCCGCCGCCGTGGCCGTGGATCTGGACACCGGCAAGGTGGACATCGAGGGTTACTGGGTGACCCACGACTCGGGCACCGTCATCAACCCGATGATCGTCGACGGGCAGGTGATGGGTGGCGTGGCCCAGGGCATCGGCATCGCGCTCTACGAGAAGATGACCTACGGCGAAGGCGCCCAGCCGACGACGACCTCCTTCCTCGACTACCTCGTGCCGCTGTCCGCCGACGTGCCGGACATGGGGATCGGCCACACCGAGCACCCGGCACCGCACATCCCCGGAGGGATGAAGGGCGCGGGGGAGGGCGGCACGATCCCCGCCCCGGCCGCCGTGGCCAACGCCGTCGCCGCGGCCGTCCCGGAGATCGCCGGGCAGGTGCTCGAGACACCGTTGTCGCCCGGGCGGATGTGGGAGATGCTGCACGAGGCGGGTCTGCATGAGCGGCCCTGAGCCAGCGCCCGCCGCCTGGCTGACGGCGTCCGGTGTCACCCACCGGTACGGCGGGGTCGCCGCGCTGAGCGATGTCGCGTTCGAGGTCCGCACCGGCGAGGTGCACGCGCTGCTCGGCGAGAACGGCGCCGGGAAGAGCACCCTGGTCCGGGTGCTCACCGGCGCGCTGCAGCCGGACGAGGGTGCGCTGGCCATCGACGGACGGCCGCTGCGCTTCTCCTCGCCGCGCGACGCGCAGGCCGCCGGCATCGGCGTCGTCCACCAGGACTATCACCTGTTCCCCGACCTGACCGTCGGCGAGAACGTGTGCGCCGTCTCGGTGCACGCCCCCACCCGTGCGGGCCTGGTCGACCGCCGGCGGATGTTCGCGACCGCTCGGGAGCTGCTGCTCGACCTCGGGATCGACATCGACCCGCGCCGGAAGGTCGCCGGGCTCGACGCCGCCGAGCGCAAGCTGATCGAAATCGCCCGAGCGCTCCTGCAGCGGCCGCGGTTCCTGCTACTCGACGAGCCGACGGCCGCTCTCGAGCCACGGGAGACCGACCGGCTGCTCGAGGTCGTCGCCCGGCTCCGTGACCGGGGGACGGGCATCATCCTCGTGACCCACCGGCTGGGAGAGGTGTGCCGGATCGCCGACCGGGCCACCGCGCTGCGCGACGGGCGTCACGTCGGAACGTTGCCCCAGGCCGACCTGTCGCCCACCACCCTGACCCACCTCATCGTCGGCTCGGCGGTCGAGGAGCTCGAAGGGCCGGCACACGCGTCCGGCGCCCCGGTCCTCCAGGTGAGCGGCCTGCGGTTGCGCGAGGGTGCCGAGCCCATCGAACTGCACGTCGGCGAGCGGGAGCTCGTCGCCGTGATCGGGCTCGTCGGCGCCGGCGTGCCCGCCGTACTCGGGGCAGTCGCCGGCTCGATCCCGAACGCCGGCGCCAGGATCACCGTCGAGGGCCGGCCGGTGCGCATCTCCGGCCCGCGCGCGGCCCGTCGGCTGGGCATCGGCTTCGCCCCCGAGGACCGCAAGCGCACGGGCCTGCTGCTGGGCCAGTCGATCGCCGCCAACATGGGTCTCGGCTCGCTGTCCAACTGGTCGCGGGGTGGCTTCACCCAGCGGGCGGCGCTGCGCAACGCCGCGCGGAACGCGGGGCAGATCTTCGACATCCGCTGCCAGTCGGTCGACCAGCCGGTGGGCTCGCTCTCCGGCGGCAACCAGCAGAAGGTGCTGCTCGGCCGCTGGCACCTGGCCAACGTGAGCACTCTCGTGGTGCAGGAGCCCTCGCAGGGCGTCGACATCGGTGCCCGGCTCGAGATCCACAAGCACCTCGTGGACTTCGCGGCCAACGGCGGTCGTGTCCTGTTCTCCAGCTCCGACATCGACGAGGTGCGGGCCATCGCGCACCGCATCTACGTGCTCCACGCCGGCGAGGTGTCAGCGGTGTTCGACAACACCGGTCCCGGCCGGCTCGACCGAGCGGCCCTCACCGAGGCCATGACGACCGACGCCCGCTCACGGCAGCCCCGGCGGAGCCAGGAGGTTCTCGCATGACCCAGACGCCCGCGCCCGCTCGGCAGGCGACGCCCCCGGCCGAACCCGCTCCCTCCGGCGGCCCCGGCCGGAGCCGCCTCCGCGTCGACGTCGACGCCCTGTTCGTCCCAGCGCTGATCGTCGTCCTCATGGTGGCGCTCAGCTTCGCCTCGCCCTACTTCTTCACCGGCCGCAACCTCGGCCAGATCCTGCTGCAGGGTGCGGTGCTCGGCATCGTCGCGGTGGGTGCCACCTTCGTCATCATCGGTGGCGACCTCGACCTGTCCATCGGCTTCAACGTCGCGCTGTCCGGCATCGTCACCGCGCTGGTCATCGTGGAGTCGGGGAGCTGGCCGCTCGGCGTCCTCGTCGGACTGCTGTGTGGCATGTTCATCGGTCTGGTCAACGGGATGCTCTCGGCGATGCTGGGTGTCCCGGCGTTCGTCGCGACCCTGGGCACAGGCACGGTCTGCGGCGGCCTGTCCCTGTGGTTCACCAACGGCGTGACGATCTCCGGCCTGCCGCCCACCTTCGCCGCGCTGGCCACCACCGAGTTCCTCGGCCTGCAGACGCTGGTGTGGTTCATGCTCGGGCTGTTCCTTGTCGGCGGCATCGTGCTGCACCGCACGAACTTCGGCATCCGGGTCTTCGCCTCCGGCGGCGGTCGCGACGCGGCGTTCCTCTCCGGTATCCCGGTCGCCGGCGTCCGCCTGGCCAACTTCGTCATCGCTGGTGGCTGCGGCGGCCTCGCCGGCGTGCTGCTCACCGCCCGCGTCCAGGCCGGGCAGCCCACGGTGGGTACCAGCCTCACCCTGTTCGCCACCGCCGCGGTCATCCTGGGCGGCACGAGCATCCTCGGCGGGATGGGCTCGATGCAGCGCACATTCTTTGGCGTGCTGCTGATCTCCGTCGTCCAGAACGGCCTCAACATCCTCGGCGTCGACTACGCACTCCAGCAGGTCGCCGTCGGAGCGGTCTTCGTGCTCGCCGCCTGTTCCGAGGTGGTTCGCCGGCGCCGCTAGGCACCCCGAAATTCGCAGGTCGAACAGCAGAGCGACGCAGCGCTCGACGTCTTGTCATACGTATCTCCGAGAAAGGGACATCCATGAGCATCCGAGGGTTGCGCGCGCTGGCCGGTCTCACGGCCGCCGCGCTGGTCGTGACCGCCTGCGGCGGGGACGACGGCGGCGGCGGCGGAGGAGGGGGCGGAGGCGGCGGCAGCGACGCCGGCGGGGAGGACTACCGCATCGGCGTCAGCTTCTACAGCAACGTCATCCCTCTCTACGTCGAGATGGAGGAGGGGATGCGCGACAAGGCCGAGGAGCTGGGTGTCGAGCTCGAGTTCGCCTACGCGGACAACAGCGCCGAGAACCAGAGCAACCAGATCAACACGTTCATCACCACCGGCGTCGACATGATCCTCGCCTCGCCGGTCGACGCAGCCGCGCTCACCCCGGCCTACCAGCAGGCCCGCGCGGCCGGCATCCCGATCATCTCGGTCGCCAACAAGGTGGCCAACGACGCCGACGAGGACGCCTACATCGGCCCCGACCTCGCCGAGCAGTCCGCCCGGACGCTCGAGCGGGTCGTCGAGGGAATGGGCGGCGAGGGCCAGCTCCTCCTGTTGAGCGGCCCGCCGCAGATCACCTTCGTCCAGCTTCAGCAGGCCGGCTGGGACGAGGTGCTCGCCCAGAACCCCGGCATCGAGGTCGTCAACACCGCGGTCGTCCCCGACCTGTCGACCGCCGGCTCCGTGGACGCCACGGCGGCTGCCCTCTCGGCGAACCCGGGTATCACGGGCATCCTGGCCAGCATCGACGACATGGCGCTGGGCGCCATCCAGGCCGCGAACGCGGCGGGCATCGCTCCGGAGGACATCTACATCGCCGGATGGGACGGCGGTCCCGCCGCCCGCGAGGCCATCGCGGCCGGCACCTACGACCTGACCCTCTCGCAGAAGCCCTACACCTGGGGTCAGATCGCCGTCGAGACGGCGGTCGACTTCCTCAACGGCGACAAGCCCGAGGAGCACCGCGTGAACACGCCCGACGTCTTCATCGACGAGGAGAACGTCACCACGCTCACCGAGGAAGAGATCCGCTGACGGTCCGGTGCTGGGCCCCCCACACGGTGGCGGCCCAGCACCCGGCCCGCATTCTGGTCCGTCCCATCGTAGACAGGTTGGTCCGTGCTCATCGAGAACAGCTTCCGCGTGCCGGTCCCCGTCGAGCAGGCGTGGCGCACGCTGCTCGACGTCCCCCGCATCGCCCCCTGCCTGCCCGGCGCCACCCTCGACGAGTCCGAGGGGACGACCCACCGGGGGCGGGTGAAGGTGAAGGTCGGGCCCATCCAGCTGGCCTACAAGGGCGAGGCGACCATCGCCGAGCAGGACGAGGTCGCCCGGCGGCTGGTCCTCGTCGCCACCGGCCGGGAGACCCGCGGATCCGGAGCGGCATCGGCGCGCGTCGTCGCCGAGCTCGTCGAGCGGGACGGCGCCACCGACGTCCAGGTCGCCACCGATCTCGATCTGACGGGCAAGCCGGCCCAGTTCGGCCGCAGCATCATCTCCGACGTCAGCGGCCGCCTCATCGACCAGTTTGCGACCAACCTCGCCGCCCTGATGGTCGCGCCGCAGGCCTCGCCGACCGCGGAACCTGCCGTCGCGCCGACGTCCGGGCCGCCCCCCTCGCCGGCCGCGCCCGCGCCTCCGGGCGAGGGCGCCGCACTCGACGTGTGGACCCTCCTGCCGCCGCCGGTCCGCGTGGGCGTCCGGGTCGTGCTGCCGGCCCTCCTCCTCCTCGCCACCGGCTGGCTCCTCGGCCGGCGGGGCAGGTGACCGGGGGCGCCGTGAACCCGGTGCGGCGGACCGCGGTCGTGACCGGGGCCGCGAGCGGGCTCGGCCAGGTCATGGCCGAGCACCTCGCGGCGACCGGTCACGACGTGGCCGTCTGCGACCTGGTGCCCTGCACGGAGACGGTCGAGCGGATCCACGCGCGCGGCCGGCGGGCGGCGCACGCGGTGGCCGACGTCTCCGCACCCGACGACGTCGCCGCCTTCGCTGACGTCGCCCGGGCCGAGCTCGGTCCGGTCGGCGTCCTGGTCAACAACGTGGGGATCTCGCCCTACCGGCCTTTCCTCGAGATCGGTCTCGAGGAATGGCGCTCGGTCATGCGGGTCAACCTCGACAGCCTGCTGCTGGTCACCCAGGCATTCCTGCCCGACATGATCGAGGCCGGCGCCGGCCGGATCGTGTGCCTGACCTCGAGCGTGGTCTGGGACCCCCAGTCGACCGAGATGTCGCACTACGCCACGTCGAAGGGCGGCGTCTGGGCCTTCACCCGCAGCCTGGCGGGCGAGTTCGGCCCGCACGGGGTCACCGTGAACGCACTGGCACCGGGTCTGGTGCAGACCCCCTGCTGCGCGAGCGGGTGCCGCCGCAGCGTTGGGACGAGGTCACGGCACGTCAGGCGGTCCGGCGCACCCTCGTGCCCGACGATCTGCTCGCCGCTCTCGACTTCCTCCTCTCGGACGCGGCCGGCGCGGTCACCGGGACGACCGTGCCGGTCAACGGCGGACGGGTGTGGACGTGACCGGGCTGCCCGGTCTGCGGCGGGGCGACCACGTCGGGCTGGTGGTGCCGGACCTCGAGGCCGCCGTCGGCTTCTTCGAGCGGGCGCTCGGCGGCCGGTGCGTGCTCCGGCACGGTCCGTACCGGGGCGTGCCGGGGGACCCCGACATGCAGGTGCGGCAGTTCGCCCGTCACCCGGACACCCAGGTCGAGGGCATCGCGGTCGTGCACGTCGCCGACGTCGTCCTCGAGCTGCTGCAGTTCTCCGCACCCGACCAGCGGACCGAGCCGCCGCGGACGAGCGACGCAGGTGGCCACCACGTCGCCTTCTACGTCGACGACCTCGATGCCGCCGTCTCGGAGCTCCGTGCGCGTGGCGTGCAGGTGCTCGGCGAGCCGATGCCCCTGCCAGGACCGGAGGCGGGGGAGCAGGCGCGCTTCGTCTTCGCGCTGACGCCCTGGGGGCTGCCCCTGGAGTTCGTCAGCTACCCCCACGGCAAGGCGTGGCAGCAGTAGGGGCTCACCGGGGGCGCAGCGGCGCCAGCCGGCGCAGCACTGCCGACCGGCGGCGGCGGGGGAGCGGCGCCGTGGCGGCGACCAGCGCGCGGTACCGGCGGCTCGGGGTCCAGGCGGTCCGTCCCGCGGCGAGCGCAGCGAGGGACTCCTTGGCCACGCGGTCGGGGTCGAGCCACATCCAGCCCGGCACCCGGGAGTTGTCGACGCCCGCGCGGTCGTGCAGCGCGGTCCGGGTGAAGCCCGGACGGGCGACGAGGACCTGCACGCCGGTGGTCGCGACCCGGCCCGACAGCGAGCCGGCGAGCACCTCGAGCCAGGCCTTCGAGGCCGCGTAGCTGCCCATCGACCAGTGCGCGGCGGTGGATCCGATCAGCACGATCTGCCCGCCGCCCCGCGCCTCCATGGCGGTCACGGCGGTGTGCAGCAGGTGCGTCGTCGCCACCACGTTCACCTGCAGCTGCTCGATCTCCTTCGTCAGCGGCGCGACGCCGAACGGGTAGGCGGTGCTCCGGCCCGCGGCGTGGACCAGCAGGTCCACCGGGCGCTCGGCGGCGACGAGCCGACGGCTGACCGCGGTGACCCCGTCGGAGTCGGCGAGGTCGGCGAGGAGCAGCTCCGCCTCGACCGCATCGGGCACCGCCGCACCGAGCGCCGCACGGTCCCGGCCGACCAGCACGAGGCCGTGGCCCTGGCGGGCGAGGCGCCGCGCGAACGCCGCACCGATCCCGGAGGATGCGCCGGTGATCAAGGCCCTGGACGGTTGGTAGGACATACTCCAGATCCAAGCAGCTCGACGGAGGAGGGTCCATGGCGCAGGCCGGCCGGTCCGTGCTGATCACCGGGGGAGCGTCGGGCATCGGCGCGGCCGTCGCCCGGGCATTTGTCGCCGAGGGGGCGCGGGTGACCGTGCTCGACCGCCGGCCGTCGGCGAATCCCGACGTGGTGTCCGTCGAGGGGGACGTGCGGTCGCTGGCCGACAACGAGCGCGCAGTCTCCATCGCGGCCGGGGAGCCCGGTCTCGACGTCCTCGTCGCCAACGCGGGCGTGCACGACGGCGGGCTGAAGCTTTTCGACGGCGACGCCGCCGAGCTGGAGGCCCGCTTCCGGCGGCTGGTCGAGGTCAACCTGCTGGGATACCTGCTCGCGGCGCGCGCGGCGGCACCGGCACTCGTCGAGGCCGGGGGAGCCGTCGTCCTCACGCTGTCCGACGCCAGCTTCGACGTGCACGGCAACAATGCCGGCGTCGGCTACGCCACCGTCAAGCACGGTGCCGTCGGGTTGCTCAAGGCGCTGGCCCGCGACCTCGCCCCCCGGGTCCGGGTCAACGGCATCGCGCCCGGCGGGGTGCCCACCGGGCTGTCGGTCGCCGATTCGCAGGGGGAGCGTCCGGTGACGGTGGACCCCGAGCAGCTCACGCGCCGGGTGGCGGCCGCACCCTGCTCGGGCGCGGGGCGGACCTGGAATCGCTGGCTGCCGCCTACATCTGGTTCACCGGTCCGGCGACCCCCGCGGTGACCGGGCAGGTCCTCCGCGTCGACGGCGGCCTCCTGGCCTGATCAGGCTCGCATAACGGCTTGATCACGTCTGCCCAGGCCGTTGACCCTTTGTCATACATCTGACAGGGTCCGCTCAAGACGTCAGAGACGTCGAACACACGCGCGTGGGAGGGCCGGGCATGTCCGCACGGAGGCAGGGCTCCTGCCGCACGTCGGTCGTGCATGGCGGTCTCTCCCGGTCGTGGACGGCTCCATCCGCACATCCCCCGAACCAGCTCACCCCCACCGGCCGGCTCTCGGCCGCAGGAGGCGATCGGCATCCGCTGGGGGCGCGGCCCGCGTCCCTGGCCACGTGAGGAGAGACGAATGACCCGAATCCCCGGCCGCGCACTACGCACCATGGTGCCGCTCGTGTCCGCCGCCCTGTTCCTGACCGCCTGCGGTGGCGACGACGGTGGCGGCGATGGCGGGAGCGACGGTGGCTCGACCACCGAGCTCACCGCGATCATCCCGTTCCCGAGTGGCATCAGCTTCTACCCGCTGTTCGTCGCGGACGACCGGGGCTACTTCGGCGACGTCTCGGTGAACGTCGAGTCGGCCGAGGGCACCGCTGCCTCGCTGCAGCAGGTGCTGACCGGCCAGGCGGACATGTGCTTGTGCAGCCCCGGCCCGGTGATGCAGGCGGTGGCAGAGGGTGAGGACCTCGTCTCGGTCTACACGCTGTACCAGTCCGACGTCTTCGCCCTCGTCACCGAGGCCGGCGAGCCGATCAGCGACATCGAGGAGCTGCGCGGCCAGACCATCGGGGTCGACTCCCGCGAGGCCGGCGCCGAGTCCTGGCTGGTGCCTCTGCTCAGCGCCGAGGGTCTGCAGCTCGACACGGACTACCAGCTGACCGCCGTGGGCTCCGGCGCGACCCCGATCGCCGCCTTCGAGCGCGACGAGATCGTCGCGTACGCCGCTGCGTACGTGGACGTCGCCATCATGGAGCTGCGGGGCTTCCAGACGGAGAAGGTCGACGTCCCCGGTTCCGACGTCTTCTTCGACGCAACCGTCTGGATGCGGGGCGACTTCGTCGAGGAGAACCCGGACGTCGTCGAGTCGGTCGGGCGGGGCTTGGCCATGGCGACGGCGTGGGGGCAGGACAACCCCGAGGGCGTGCTGGAGATCACCGGCGAGGAGTTCGCCGAGGAGGTCTCGGACATGGAGTTCGCTCTCGCCCTGGTCGAGGAGACCGAAGCGCTGTGGCAGCTGCCGGACTCGGCCGACGGGCAGTGGGGGTACTCCGACCCCGACCGCGTCCAGGGATTGATCGACGCCTTCGTCGAGCAGGGCTACCTCGAGGAGGAGATCGACGCCGGAGTCTTCACCAACGACTTCGTCGAGGCGTTCAACGACTTCGAGGCGTCCGACCTGTGAGTGTGCCCTCCGGGGTAGTCGCCACCGGGTCGGCCGGTTCGAACCGGCCGACCCCGGTGGTCGACATCCGTGGCGCGTCCAAGCGGTTCGCCACCACGGGCGAGGACGTCGTGGCACTGACCGACATCGACCTGTCGGTCGCCGCCGGCGAGTTCGTCTGCCTCATCGGGCCATCGGGCTGCGGCAAGTCGACCCTGCTCAACCTCGTCGGTGGACTCCTGCGGCCCTCCGGTGGCCGGGTGGAGATCGGCGGTCGGCCCGTCACGGGACCACCGGCCGAGGTGGGCATGATGTTCCAGAAGCCGGTGCTGCTCGAATGGCGCACGGTCCGCGAGAACGTGCTGCTCCCGATCGAGGCCAGTGCCGGCCGGAGGGGCGCCAAGGCGTCTCGCGAGCGGGCGGACGAGCTGCTCGGGCGGGTCGGCTTGGAGAAGTTCGAAGAGCGCTACCCGAACGAGCTCTCCGGCGGCATGCAGCAGCGCGCGGCGATCTGCCGGATGCTGATCAGCGACCCCAACGTGCTTCTGCTCGACGAGCCCTTCGGCGCGCTCGACGAGCTCACCCGCGAGCGCCTCAACCTGGAGCTGGCCCGGATCGTCTCGGGTACCGACAAGGCGGCGCTCCTGGTCACCCACAACATCATCGAGGGTGTCTTCCTCTCTGACCGCGTCGTGGTCATGAGCGCCCGCCCGGGGCGGATCGTCGACGTGGTCGACGTGCCGCTCTCTCGGCCCCGGAGCCTCGACGTCGTGACCACCCCGGAGTTCACCGCCCTGGTCGCGCGGGTCCGCCAGCTGCTCGAGCTCGGCCACGACGACGACCCCGGCCGGAACCGATGACCCGCCCGCCGCACCGAGCGAGGAGGCGATCTTGACCGTGGTACCTCAGCAGCGGGACGAGGCTACGGCGCCGGCCGCACCGCCCGCCGCGCCGCCGCCCGAGAGCCAGGTGGACTGGGGTGAGCGCCCCTCGATCTGGGTGCGCCTCCCGACGTGGCTCTCGCTCAGCGGGTTCATCCTCGTGCTGTTCGGGCTCTGGTACCTGCTGGCGTCCCTCGATCTCGTGTCGCCGTTCATCCTTCCGGACCCGGGCGACGTCGTTGCCGCGCTGGGCCAGATGGCGAGAGACGTGGGCACCGGCGGCCGCCTGGCGGAGGCGCTCGGCATCACCGTGCTCGAGTCGGTCCTCGCCTTCCTGGTGGCGGTGGTACTCGGTCTGGGCTTCGGCTTCCTGGTCGCGGAGTCCGACTTCGGCCGGATCGTCCTCATGCCGCTGCTGGTCGCGGTGAACGCCGCCCCGAAGATCGTGTTCGCGCCGATCTTCATCGCGGCTCTCGGCTTCGGGATCAGCTCCAAGGTCGCGCTCGGCGCGTTCATCGCGTTCTTCCCGCTGCTGGTCGACACCGCTGCCGGGCTGGCCAGCGTCGACAGGGACAAGGCGACGCTCTTCCGGTCGTTGCGCATTTCCCGCCGCAAGACGTTCTTCAAGCTGCAGTTGCCGTCGGCGCTGCCGTTCATCTTCGCCGGGCTCAAGACCGCGTCCGTGCTGGCCGTCATCGGCGTCGTGGTCGGCGAGTTCATCGGCGGCGGCGGAGGCCTCGGCCAGCAGACCAAGATCGCCGGCGACCTGCTCGCGACCGACCGGGTCTACGCCTACGGCATAGTGCTCGCGGTCTTCGGCTACCTGTTCTACGCCCTCGTGGCGTTCGCCGAACGCAAGATCGTCTTCTGGCAGACGCCGCACGGTGTCCAGGCCGGCGGATGACCCGGCCGGCGCGGGCTGTCCACCGCCCGCGCCGGCCGCTCACCGTAGACCCTCGCTCGCCCGGTACCGACTCCGAGGAGCCCCCTCATGATCGTGGACTCGCACAGCCATCTGTTCCCGCCCGAGTGGGAGGCGTCCGGCTTCCTGCCGCACGACATGTTCGAGGTCGACGCCGTGCTCGAGCGGCAGACCGAGGCAGGTATCGACCTGACGGTCGTGTCCGACCCGCACATCTGGTACGGGGAGAGGGATCTGGGCGAGCTGCGCTGCGCGCAGGAGTACGACGACTTCGCGGCCGGGCTCGCCGCGGCGCACCCGGACCGCATCAGGGCACTGGCCACGGCCACCCCGTGGCGCGGGCCGGAGCACCTGCGGGAGGCCGAGCGCGCGCTGAAGGAGCTCCGGCTGCCGGGCATCGCACTGGCCACGAGCGACCGCGGCCAGTACCTGGACGCGGTGCCCGACGAGTTCTGGGAGCTCGTCGTCGACGTCGACGTCCCGGTGCTGCTGCACCCCGGCGGCACGGTGGTCGGCCAGGAGCTGATGGGCACGTACCGGCTCGGCGAGCTCTGCGGCCGGCCGCTGGACACCACCTTGACCCTCACGCGGATGATCCTCACCGGCGTGCTCGAGCGTCATCCGGAGCTCAAGCTGCTCTGCTCGCACGCCGGCGGCGGCATCTGCATGATCGCCGACCGCCTCGACTTCGGCCATGAGCTGCGCGACTACAAGCCGCTGGGCCCGTGGGGCGAGGTCCGCCTCGAGCAGCCGCCGTCGACCTACGTCCGCAAGCTCTACCTCGACACGGTCACGTTCGGCCCGGCGCCGCTGAAGCTCGCCCTCGACGTCGTGGGCAGCGATCAGGTCGTCTTCGGCACCGACGGCCCGCCGGTGCCCTTCGCCGCCAGCCGGCACCTGGCGACCGTGTCCGGTCTGGGCCTGGACGCGGCGGCCATGGCCGCGATCCTCGGCGGCAACGCGCAGCGGTTGTTCGGCCTGACGACCTGAGCCCGAGGATCGGTCCGCCGGACGGAACCGGCGGGCTGTCCGCCGCGGCACGTCAGGCCGTGGCGCGGTCCCTTGCCAGCTGCAGCGCCCGGCCGGCGACGACGGCCGCGAGGGCCCGCCGGTAGTCCGCGGAGGCGTGGATGTCCTCGTTGGGTGTCAGTTCGGCGGCCGCGATCCCGGCGGCCCGCTCGATGTCGTCGTCGGTCAGCGCCGAGCCGAGGAGGGCGGCCTCGGTGTCCTGCGAGCGGTATGGCCGGTCCGACACCGCCATGAGCACGAGGCGGGCGTGCGTGCACCGGCCGGCCTCCAGGGTCACCACGGCCGCGGCGCCCGCCATGGCGAAGTCGCTCACCCGGCGCGCCTCCTCGACGAAGGCCGACCCGGTGCTCACCGGGCTGGGCGGCACGACGATGTCGGTGAGGATGTCGCTCTCGCCGAGCACCGTCGTGAAGTAGCCCTGGAAGAACTCGTCGGCGCGGACGTCCCGTTGGCCGGCGCGGCCGCGGATGCGCAGCGTCGCGTCCAGCGCGACCAGGACGGCAGGAAGCTCGGCCGCCGGGTCGGCGTGGGCGACCGAGCCGCCGATCGTGCCCCGGTTCCGGATGGCGGCGTGCCCGATCATGCCCGCGGCTTCGGCCAGCACCGGCGCGTACCCGGAGACCAGGGCGTCCGCGGCGACGTCCGCCGTGCGCGTCATGGCTCCGATCGACAGACCGCCGTCGGCGAGCTCGCGGATCCCGACGAGCTCGGGTACCCGGTTGAGGTCGACGAGGTGCGCGGGCTGGGCGAACCGCAGGGCCATCAGGGGAGGAGGCTCTGGCCGCCGGCGATCGCCTTGCCGTCCTCACCGAAGGACTCGAGCAGCTCGATCGCGTGGTCCACGCTCTGCGCGGCGTGGAACTCGAACGCCCCGGTCCTCATCGGGACTGCTCCGTCGCGGCGCGACGGATGGCCTTGACGATGTTGTCGTAGCCGGTGCATCGGCAGAGGTTGCCCGAGATCCCCTCGCGGATCTCGTCGTCGGTCAGAGGGGGACCGCTGCGTTCCTCCAGCATCTGCACCGCCGAGAGCAGGAAACCCGGCGTGCAGAAACCGCACTGCAGGGCGTGCTCCTCCTGGAAGCACTTCTGCAGGGGGTGCAGCTCGCCGCCGGGCTCAGAGAGACCCTCGACCGTGGTGACCTCGCAGTCCGCGGCCTGGGCGGCCAGCACCAGACACGAGCGCACCTGACGACCGTCCAGGAGGACGGTGCATGCGCCGCACACGCCGTGCTCGCACCCGAGGTGGGTCCCGGTGAGCTGCAAATCGTCCCGCAGGAACTCCGCCAACGTCGCCCGGGCCTCCACCGAGGACGACACAGAGCGTCCATTGACCCGCATCGCCACGCTCACAAAAGCGGTCATGAGCGGGAACATTAGCACTTGTATGACATGATACTTTTCCGCCATGTCAGCAGGTACGACCATCGAGTCCCGGCCGACTGCTCAGGCGCCGGGCTACGTCGGCCGCAGCATTCTGCGCCCCGAAGACGTTCCGCTCCTGCAGGGAACCGCCCAGTTCGTAGGCGACGTACGGCGACCGGGTCAGCTGGTGGCGCGGATAGTGCGCAGCACCGTCGCGCACGGCGCCATCCTCGGCATCGACGTCGCCGAGGCGCTCGCCGTGGACGGTGTGCACGCGGTGATCACCGCCGCCGATCTGCCCGACTTCCGCATCCCCCTGCGCATGCCCGTCGGTCACCCGCCGCTCCTGGAGCGCGCGCTGCAGCCCCCGCTGGCCGTCGACCGGGTCCGGTACGTCGGGGAGCCGGTCGCCGTGGTCGTGGCCGAGACCCAGGGGATCGCCGAGGACGCCGCGGGCCTCGTGTTCGCCGACATCGACGCGCTGGACGCGGTGACGTCCTGCGAGCAGGCGCTCGCGGAGGACGGCGCCGTGCTCCACGAGTCGGTGGGCAGCAACACGGTCGACGAGCTGCGGTGGCGCCGGGGGGACGTCGCCTCGATCTTCGCGGGTGCCGACGTCGTCGTCCGGCAGTCCTACGCCACCAACCGGCAGACCGGTGCGCCGCTGGAGACCCGCGGGCTGGTCGCGGAGTACGACGAGGGCCTCGAGCGCATCACGGTCTGGGGCGCGGCCAAGGTGAAGCACTTCAACCGCGGGGTCACCGCCGCCTTCCTCGGGATGCCCGAGGACGCCGTGAACCTGGTCGAGTGCGAGGTCGGCGGTGGCTTCGGCGTCCGCGGCGAGCTGTACCCGGAGGACCTGCTGATCCCCTGGCTGGCGCGCCACGTGCGGCGCCCGGTCCAGTGGATCGAGGACCGTCTCGAGAACCTCGTCGCGACCAACCACTCGCGGCAGCAGGAGCACGTGCTGGAGATCGCGGCGACCCGCGACGGCACGCTGCTCGGGTTCCGGGACACCGCACGGTCGGACATCGGTGCCTACGTCCGCACGCACGGCGCCCTGGTGCAGTGGGCGACGACGAGCCAGCTCCCGGGCCCCTACGACTGGGCCGGGTACGAGGTGGAGCACCGGCTCGTCTCGACCAACAAGACGCCGACCGGCACGTACCGCGGGCCCGGCGGCACGGAGGCATCCTTCGTCCGCGAGCGCCTGCTCGACCAGCTCGCCGACGAGCTCGGGCTCTCCCCGTTGGACCTGCGCCGGAAGAACCTCATCCGTCCCGAGCAGTTCCCGTACCGCATCGAGTACGACGAGGGCGACGGCGCCTACCAGCACGACACCGGCGACTACCCGCACCTGTGGGACTCCATGGTCGAGCGGGCCGACGTCGCGGCGCTGGAGCGGTCGATCGCCGAGCGCCGGGCCGCCGGCGAGATCGTCGGCCTGGGCACCGCGGCGTTCGCCGAGGTCGCGGTGGTCGGCCCCTGGGAGCAGGCCCGCGTCACCGCCGGGATCGACGGCCGCTTCACCGTGGCGCTCGGAGTGTCGTCCCTGGGGCAGGGGCTGCGCACCGCGCTGGGGCAGCTGGCCGCGGAGCTGCTCGAGGTCCCCTTCGAGCGGATCGTCATCGACTACGGCAGCACCGATGCGACCCCCTGGGGCTTCGGCGCCTTCGCCAGCCGGGTGACGGTGGTCGGCGGCAACGCGATCGCCGTCGCGATCGAGGACCTGAAGCAGCGCGGCCGCGAGCTCGCGGCCGACCGCCTCGGCGTGCCCTCGTCGGAGATCGGGATCGAGCCCGGGGGAGTCCTGGTGGCGCCGTCCGGCGAGTCGGTGACCTTCGCCGAGTTGGGTGGCGAGGACTCCGGCGTCGAAGGGCACGGCCGGTTCGACAAGCCGGAGGTCAGCGTCGGCTTCGGCGGCACGCTGGCCGTGGTCTCCCTCGACCCGCGGACCGGGCGGCCGACCGTGGAGCGGCTGATGCTGGCGTGCGAGGTCGGCCGGCCGATCAACCCGATGCTGGTGGAGGGGCAACTGGTCGGGGCGGCGATCCAGGGGCTGGGCGGCGCCCTGTTCGAGAACTTGCGCTACGACGAGGGCGGCCAGCCGTTGTCCACGACCTTCGCCGACTACATGCTGCCCACGTCGACCGACGTGCCTGTCGTCGAGCTGGTCACCGACGGGACGCCGGTGACGACGAACCCGCTGGGCCTGGGCGCCGCGGGCGAGAACGGCATCTACGGTGTCGCTCCCGCCGTGGCCAACGCCGTCGCCGATGCCCTCGGCCGCCGGGCAGGGACCGTCACCAGGCTGCCGGTGACACCGGAGTCCATCTGGCGCGCCCTCCCGGCCGGCGCGGGGAAGCGGGCTTCCTGACGGCAGCAGGCACGAGCACCTCCGCGGTCGTCCGGCCGCACCTCGGGACAGGAGAAGCATGGATCTGACCGATTTCCCTGGCTACCGGCCCGACTCGGTGGTGCAGTACGCCGACTACCACGCCGAGGTGGACTTCCTCGACGAGCTCGAGCGGATCTGGGGCCAGCGCTGGGGCGCCCAGGGCATCGGCCGGCTGCGCCAGGTCGCCATGAGCCCGCCCACGGAGGTCGAGGTGCTCAGCCTCTACGACGAAGCGCCGGCCTTCTTCGCCTACGGGGGCGATCTGCCGGACCTGGGGCTGATGCGCGAGCAGCACGCGCACCTGATGGAGACCTACCGGTCCCTGGGGATCGAGGTCCGGGAGTTCGTCTATCCCGAGACCCCCCGGTCGGCGTACGGCGTGATGAAGCGGGCCGTGTCCGCGGCGGCCGGGTTCGTCGTCAACGGCGGCGCGATCATCGCCCGGGAAGCCGCGCCCTACTGGCGCGGCCGTTCGCGCTACGTGTCGCAGTACCTGAGCTCGATCGGTTGCCCGATCCTCGCCACGGTGCACGGCAAGGGGGTGTGCGAGGGCGGGGCGTTCACGCGCATGGCCGACGACCTCATCGTGGCGATGCTGTCCACGGACGCCAACCAGGAGGGGATCGACCAGGTCCGCCCGGTGCTGGAGCGTGCCGGCTACACGGTCTGGGTGGCCCGATCGCCGGGCCCCCTCCACGACTTCCACCCCGAGGTCCCGGGGTGGATGCACTCCGACATGTGGATAGCCCCGCTGGACACCAGGCTGGCGCTGATCTACCCGCCGTGGTGCGACTACGAGACCATCCGGTACCTGCGGTCGATCGGCTACACCCTGATCGAGGTGCCGCGCGACGAGCAGGAGTCGCACTGGCCGGTCAACATGATCACGATCGAGCCCCGCAAGGTGATCATGAACGAGGGATCCCCGAAGACCCGCGCGCTGCTCGAGAAGGCGGGGGTCGAGACGATCGAGATCCCCTACGACGAGGTGCAGCGGTACGGCGGAGGGATCCGGTGCACGACGATGCAGCTCGTCCGCGATCCGGGA
Source organism: Blastococcus sp. PRF04-17 (assembly GCF_023016265.1). Taxonomy (GTDB): domain Bacteria; phylum Actinomycetota; class Actinomycetes; order Mycobacteriales; family Geodermatophilaceae; genus Blastococcus_B. Next base: position 480,058 of record NZ_CP095412.1, read on the forward strand.
CCGAAGGTGTTCGGCTGAGCCGCGGATGACGGAGATGCGGGCACCTCTCGTCGACGTCCACGCCCACTACGTGCCCGAAGCGCTCGGGCGCGAGCTGCGTCGTCGCACCGAAGTGCCTCGCATCACCCCGGGTCCGGAGTCGCTGGTCGACTGCGGGAGCGGACTCGCCTACCCCCTCCTCGAAGGGTTGACCGAGCTCGCCGAGCACCGGTCGCAGATGGACGAGCACGGTGTCGGGGTGAGACTGCTCAGCGCGCCGCCCCCGGAGTGGCCGGGCTGTCGAAGGTCGTCAGCACCAGCGTGGCCCGGGACGTCAACGACGAGCTCGCGGAGCTGCCGGCGCTCTCGGGCGGCCGGCTCCGGGGCCTCGCACTGCTTCCGCTCCAGCATCCCGAAGAGGCCGCCGACGAGCTGCGGCGTGCCGCTGCACTGGGGCTACCGGGCGCCCAGCTCCTGTCGAACGCCGAGCGCCGCCCCCTCGACGGACCTGAGTACCACGCGCTGTTCGCCGCGGCGGCCGAGTGCGACCTTCCGCTGGTCATCCACCCGACGCTGCCGATCGACCGGACGGCGGTCGAAGGGCACGGTCTGCTGACGACGCTCGGCTTCTTGTTCGACACGACGGCCTGCGCCGCCCGGCTCGTGCTCGGGGGCGTCTTCGACCGGCACCCCGGGCTCAAGCTGCTGCTGCCGCACGCCGGGTCCACGATCCCGTACCTGCTCGGACGCTTCGAGTACGTGCTCGAGCTGATGGGCGTCGACCACGGCCTGTCGGGCCGGCCATCGGAACACCTGCGCAAGTTGTACCTGGACTGCGTCTGTGAGTCCCCTCGTGCGTTACGCCTTGCCGTGGACGTCTACGGGGCCGAAGGCATCACGTACGGCACGGATGAACCCTTCTGGTCGACCGGACGCGCTGTCAACGGCCAAGCTGAGGTCCCCGCTCGTGGCCAGGTGAAAGTCCCCGCCCCTCGCGGTTGATCAGCGTGTGGTGGGGCGGTCACCTCCTCGGGTGCGGGCTTGGCGCATCCGGTAGGACTCGCCGTCGGTGGCGATGACGACGCTGTGGTGCAGCAACCGGTCGAGCAGGCTGACGGCGGTGGTGTGCTCGGGCAGGAACCGGCCCCACTGGTCGAAGGCCCAGTGCGAGCCGATGCCCAGAGCGCGGCGTTCGTAGGCGGCGGCGACGAACCGGAACAGCAGCTGGGTGCCGGTGTCGTCCAGCGGCGCGAAGCCGACCTCGTCGACGATGATCAGGTCGTTGCGCAGCAGTGTGTCGATGACCCGGCCGACGCTGTTGTCGGCCAGGCCGCGGTAGAGGTTCTCGACCAGGTCGGCGGCGGTGAAGTAGCGGACTCGGTGCCCGGCGAGCACGGCGGCGTGGCTGAGGGCGAGCAGGGTGTGGCTCTTGCCGGTGCCGGCCGGGCCGACCAGGCAGAGGTTCTCCCGAGCGCGGATCCACTCCAGGCTGGTCAGGTAGGCCCAGGTCGGAGCGGGGATGCTGCTCGCGGTCAGGTCGAACTCCTCGATCGTCTTGAGCATCGGGAAGCCGGCGGCCTTCAGCCGCAGCCGGGTGTTGGAGGCGTCCCGGGCGCCGATCTCGGCCTCGACCAGGGCGCGAAGCAACTCTTCCGGTGCCCAGCGCTGGGTCTTGGCGGTGGTCAGCAGCTCGGGGGCAAGTGAGCGCATCGCGGCGAGCTTGAGCCGGCGCAGCCCGCCCTCCAGGTCGGCCGGCAGCGGCGCCGGTGCGGTGGCGGTCATGCCCCCGCCCCGGTGGCCGCGGCCGAGCCGTCAGTGGAGTGGTCCCCGCCGCGCAGGCTGTCCAGGGAGTAGGCGGCCAGCGGCCGGGTGGCCGTGGCTGGCAGCGGGATGACCAGGGCTTCCCCGGCGGGGCGGACATCGGCGACTCCGGCGCCGGCGGCCAGGATCGAACGCACGTCGGCGGCGCGCCAGCGGCCGAAGGCGACCGCTCGACCGAGCGCGGCGGTCAGCGCCTCGCGGCCGTGGGAGGCCTCGAGGGCGGCCAGCTCGACCAGTTCGGGGCCGAGGCGGGTGTTGCCGGCCGCGGCGGCGCCGACCAGCCACTGCTCGGCGACCGGGCCGAGGGCGCAGAACGCCTTCTCCGCCGCCGTCCTCGGGCGGGCCGCCCGCTGCGGTGCCCGGCGGGGGCCGCCGTAGTGCTCATCCAGCACGCTGGCCTCGCCCGGCGCGACGAGGGCGTGATCGGCGGCGACCTCACCGGTGCCCGGCACCACCACGGTGAGTCGGCCGTCGGCGGCCAGCAGTGCGACCTGGGTGCCGATCAGCGCGGTCGGCACCGAGTAGCGAGCCGAGGAGAACCGCACGCAGGACAGCTTGTCGACCTTGCGCAGCGTCGTGCGTCCGATGCTGGGCCGCAGCGAGGGCATCGCGCCCAGCAGTTCCCGTTCGGTCTCCAGCCGAGCCGCCGGGATCGCGGCGATCTCCGAGTGCACGACGCCGTTGACCTCGTCGCACCAGGCGGCCGCCGCCGCGTTCGCCGCGGTCAGGTCGGCGAACGGGGCCTGCGGGATCATCAGGTCGGTCTTGGCGTAGCCGACCAGGTTCTCCACGATGCCCTTGCTGGCCGGATCGGCGGCCCGACAGAAGTCCGGACGGAACCGGTAGTGCGCGGCGAACCGCACGTAGTCCGGGGTCGGCACCACCACGTCGGCGACCACGCCGCCCTTCAGGCAGCCCATCCGGTCGGCCAGCACCACCTTCGGCACCCCGCCGAGGACCTCGAAGCACTCGGCTAGCAGCCCCAGGGTGGTCTCGGCGCGCTCGTCGGTGGCGAAGCGGACGAACCGAACCCGGGAGAACGCCAGCACCGCGCAGAACACGTGCAGCCCGCCGAGGGTGCCCCAGTCGATGGCCAGCACCTCACCCGGCGCCCACACCGCCGGCCGGCGGCTGCGGGCGTTGGCCTGCCGCCACGCCTTCTTCTCGGCCGCGATCAGCCGCCGGAAGTTGCGCGCCGACCCCTCATACCCGGCCGCCCGCGCCGTCGGCAGCAGCCGCTTGGCGCTGATCCGCCCGTGCGTCTTCTTGACCGTGCCGGCCACCAGATCGCGCACGACCTCATAGTTCGCCGGCCGCGGCGGCCGGACCGGGCGCTGCCCGCCGGCCTCGTGCCGTTCGATGATCCGCTTCACCGTCTTGTGGGTGGTGCCGCAGATCGCGGCCGCTCCCCGGTAGCTGCCCACCTCGCGGTAGGCGGTGATGACGTCCAACTCATCCCTCGCAGACTTCAATGGAGCTCCCCTGGGCGGTGCGGTGACTGGCTAGACACCGCCACCGTCACCGCCCAGGGCCTCAGCTCACGATCGACACGACGAGCGAGGGACGGGGACCTTCACCTGGCCATCAGCGGGGACTTCTCGATGGCCACCAGTGGGGACTTTGGCACGGCCACGGACACGCGCCGTGGCGACGCTCGGGGCAGCAGACCTCGACGCCGACGATACGGAGCAGATCCGGCACCGGGCGGATGAGCAATTGTTCGGTCTTCGCTAGGTGTCGGCCGTGGAATCAGAGGTCGAAGCGGTCTCGGAGGCTCCGAAACCCTTGACAGTGATGGCCGTCACTACTAGTTCTATGTCATTCAAAGTTTCTGTCATTCAAACCACAGGGCAAGAGCCCTCGACAAGGAGCGACGATGACCACTCCTTCCCTCATCCGCCGCACCGGCACGGCCTCGCCCTGAGCGGGCTGCTCGTGGCACTGTCCGCCTGCGGCGGCGACGGTGACACCGACAACTCCGCGGAGGGGGGCAACGGCGCCAGCAACGGCGGTGCAGCCGAGAGCGACTACGAACTTCCGGCGGAGTACGCCGATTCCGGCTCCGTCACCGTGGGGCTCGCCGTCGGCAACCCACCCTGGGCCGTGCTTCCCGAGGGCGCGGAGCAGCCCGAGGGCTTCGACATCGACGTCATCACCGCGCTCAGCGAGCGGCTGGGGCTGGAGCCGAAGCTCGAGGTTGCTGCCTTCGACACGCTGCTCACCGGCCTCCAGGCAGACCGCTACGACATCGTCATCAGCAGCCTGACGATCCGCGAGGAGCGGATCGAGGTGATCGACATGCTCGGCTATGTGCAGATCGGCACGGGAATCCTCGTCGCGGCCGGCAACCCCGAGGGCGTCGAGTCGATCGAGGACCTCTGCGGTCTCAAGGTCGGGGTCGCGAAGGGCAGCGCCAACCAGGAGCCCGTCGACGAGGCACAGGCCGACTGCGACACCCCGATCGAGATCGTGCAGACGGAGGGCAACGACTTCGTGGCGCTGCAGAGCGGCCGGGTGGACGCGATGGTGCTCGACGCCGCCGGCGCCTTCGAGACGGCGAACTCGCGCGGTGACGCGTTCGAGGCCGTCGAGGGCGAGGTCTACGGGGCCGCGATCGCCGGCATCGCCTTCAACAAGGAGAACACCGGGCTCAGCGACGTCTACCAGCAGGCGCTCCAGGACATGATCGAGGACGGCGAGTACGCGGAGATCCTCGACCGGTGGGGCGTCTCGGACCTGGCGTACGAGGAAGCCGAGCTCAACCCGATCGGCGGCTGAACCCGGTGACCTCCACGTCTTCCCGCACGGTGCTGCCGGCCAGCGGCCGCGTCCGCAACGGCGTCCAGCCCTCGGGCGCCCGGCAGATCATGGACCGCGCCTGGAACATCCCCGACGCGATCCACCTCGAGATCGGGGAGCCGGACTTCACCGCCGCCCCCGACGTCGTCGCGGCGGCCGAGCGGGCCATCCGGGACGGGCGCACGGGGTATCCCCCCACCGCCGGCCTGCCGGCGCTGCGCGAGGCCCTCACGGGCAAGCTGATGGAGGTCAACGGGATCACCGCGGCGCCGCACCAGGTGGTGGTGACCAACGGTGGGTGCCAGGGGCTCTTCAACGTCCTCGGCGTCCTCCTGGACGTCGGTGATCCGATCGCCCTGCCGAATCCCGGCTGGCCCAACTACCGGTCGATGGCCGGCATCCTCGGCCTCCAGGTCCGCGAGTACACGCTCGGGCCGGCGACGCACCACCTGCCCGACCCGGAGGAGATCCAACGGCTGGCCCAGCAGGGCTGCCGGGCCATCGTGCTCAACAGCCCGGCGAACCCGTTGGGCACGGTCACCCCGGTCGAACTCGTGGACGCGGTGCTCGACATCGCCCGGCGGTACGACATGTGGGTCGTCTCGGACGAGTGCTACGACGAGCTGTACTTCGACGCGGTGCCCTCCAGTCCCGTGGCGCGGGACCCGCAGGGCAACGTGGTGACGGTCTTCAGCTTCTCGAAGACCCACGCCATGACCGGCTGGCGGGTGGGCTACGTCGTCGCACCGGACGAGGTGGCCCGGCACGTCGCGCTGGCCCAGGAGCCGCTGGTGCTCGGCATCAGCGCTCCTGGCCAGTACGCGGCGATCCAGGCCCTCGCTCCTGAGGGCACGCAGCACGTGGCCGCCATGCGCGACGAGTACCGGCGCCGTCGCGACGGCGTGGTCGAGGCGTTCCGGCAGGTCGGGCACGCGGTGCAGGCGCCTCAGGGTGCGTTCTACCTCTGGCTGGACATCCGCGACACCGGGCTGGTGGACCGTGACTTCGTGCTCAGCCTGCTCGACACCGAGCACGTCGCCATCACCCCGGGATCGTCGTTCGGGCCGGCGGGGACGGGCTTCGTCCGCCTCTCGCTGGCGGCGGGCTACGACACGTTGATGGACGCCGTGCGGCGGACGGCCGGCCACCTGGCCCGATGCGCGGAGCAGAGCTGAACTCGGGGCGCCGCGCGCGCCCCGCCGACGGACCGCTGGGGGAGTCATGACGGTCACCGGAACCACCGAGGCGGCCGCGCCGGTCCGGCCGCCGAAGCGACGGATCGCCCGCCGCAGCCGTTGGGGCGAGTGGATCCTCTCGGTGATCGTCCTGTTCCTCCTCGTGCTGCTGGCCAACTCCCTCGCGACCAACGAGCGGCTCGGCTGGGAGGTGGTCGGGGAGTACCTCTTCAGCCCGCTGATCATCGGGGGCGTCGGGGTCACGCTGGCCATCGCCATCGGCTGCATGCTCCTGGCGATCGTCGTGGGCCTGATCAGCGCCCTCATGGGACAGTCCCACAGCCCCGTGCTCAAGACCCTCTCCGTTGGCTACGTCTGGGTCTTCCGCGGCACTCCCGTGCTGGTGCAGCTCATCTTCTGGTACAACCTCGCGCTGCTGTTCCCGCGACTGACCATCGGCGTTCCGTTCGGCCCGGAGTTCTGGAGCTGGGACACCAACGAGGTCATCAGTCCCATCGTCGCGGCGGTGATCGGGTTGACCCTCGCCGAGGGCGCCTTCATGTCCGAGATCATCCGCGGTGGCATCACCGCTGTGGACCGCGGCCAGGTGGAGGCCGCGCAGGCGCTGGGGATGACCAAGCGCCGCACCATGCGGCGCATCGTGCTCCCGCAGGCCACGCGGATCGTCATCCCGCCCACCGGCAACGAGTTCATCACCATGTTGAAGGGGACCTCGCTGCTGGCCGTGATCGCCGTCCCGGAGCTCCTCTTCAGCGCGCAGCGGATCTACAACGTCAACTACCAGGTGACCGCGCTGCTCATCGTCGCCAGCCTCTGGTACCTGGCGATGACGTCGGTGGCCACGACCGGCCAGTACTTCCTCGAGCGGCACTACGCCAGGAAGGGTTGAGATGGCGCTGACGAGAGCCAAGCAGGCACTGCCCGAGCAGCGCAGTCCGGACGACCCGGACACCCCGATGGTCCAGGTGGCGGGGCTGTGGAAGTCCTTCGGCTCCCTCGACGTGCTCAAGGGCGTCGACCTGGAGGTGGGCGCCGGGCAGGTGGCCTGCATCCTCGGACCGTCGGGCTCGGGCAAGAGCACGCTGCTGCGCTGCATCAACCACCTGGAGCAGGCCGACGCCGGCGACATCCTCGTCGACGGGGCGCTCATCGGGTACCGCCGGGTCGGCGAGCACCTGCACAGGCTCAAGGAGGTCGAGGTCTGCCGGCAACGCCAGGCGCTCGGCATGGTCTTCCAGCGGTTCAACCTCTTCCCGCACCTCAACGCGCTGCAGAACGTCATGTGCGGACCGCTGCACGTGCTCGAGCACGACAGCGCGCGCGCCCGGCGCGAGGGGCTGACCATGCTGGAGCGGGTGGGGCTCGGGGACCGCGCGGCCCACTACCCCTCGCAGTTGTCCGGTGGCCAGCAGCAGCGCGTGGCCATCGCCCGGGCGCTGGCGATGTCCCCGAAGGTCATGCTCTTCGACGAGCCCACGTCCGCGCTCGATCCCGAACTGGTCGGCGAGGTCCTGGAGGTCATGCGCCAGCTGTCCCGCGACGGCATGACGATGATCGTCGTCACGCACGAGGTCGGCTTCGCACGCGAGGTCGCGGATCAGGTCGTGTTCATGGACGACGGCCTCGTCGTCGAGCGCGGTCCTGCCCGGCGCGTCATCGACGACCCGCAGAACCCGCGGACCCGCTCCTTCCTGTCCAACGTCCTCTGAGGGCCGCCGTGCGACCCCGTCCTGAAAGCGAGCACGCCACGATGCCGGTAACCGGTCGTGCCGCCCGGGCGCATCGCGGGTCGAGACCTGTCCGCGGCCGGATCGAGCCGATGCAGGAGGGGAGATGACGGGCATGGAGGTGGCCGGAATGGACAGGATCGAGCGGGGCGATCCTCGCTTCGAGGAGGCGATCTCGGCGCGGCTGTTCAACAAGCTCGAGGTCGACCGGCGTCCCGATGCAGTGCTGGTGCCCCGCACCGAGGACGACGTCGTCGCCGCGGTCGTAGGGGCACGGGCGGAAGCCCGCAGGGTCGCCGTCCGTTCCGGGGGACACAGCTGGATCGGTGCGTCGGTCCGCGACTCCGGTGTCCTGCTGGACATGTCGTCCTTCGCCCACGTGTCGATCGACAGGTCGACGCGGACCGCCAGGATCGGACCGGCTGTCACCAGCGCGCAGCTGGTCGCGGCGTTGGCGGCGGAGGGCTTCGCCTACCCGGCTGGTAACTGTGGCACGCCTGGTGCCGGTGGCTACCTGCTGGGGGGCGGCCTGGGACTCAACTGGGGCCACTGGAAGCCTGCCTGCTACTCGATCCGCAGCGTGCGTGTCGTGACCGCATCGGGCGAGCTGGTCACCGCGTCCGAATCGGAGAACGCCGACCTGCTGTGGCTGGCTCGGGGTTCCTGTCCCGGTTTCCCGGGTGTCGTCACGGAGTTCGAGATCGAGCTGCAGGACCGCCCCCTGGACACCCGCGTCTCGTCCTGGTTGTTCCCCCTTGCCGACCTCTCCGCGGTCACCGCCTGGGTCGCTCGCGCTTCCGCGGAGCTCCCGACCTTCGTCGAGGTCGCAGTCGTGACCTTCGGCCCGGACCGGCCCATGCTGCCGCCCGGCGACGGCGTGCCCGACCACCTCGTCGGGGTCACCGCCATGGCCTTCGTCGACGACGAGGAGGAGGCACGGCGGGCACTGGCACCGCTCGCCGGCGGCCCAGGGGTGCCACACCTGGTGTACGGGGATCTCGACGCCGTGCCTTTCGAGTCGCTGCACTTCGCTTTCGATGCCAGCTTCCCGGAGGGGCATCGGTACCTCGCGGACACCTTCTGGACCGACGCGACCACCGAGGGTGTGCTGCCCGACCTACGCGACTTGCTGGAGCGTGCGCCGTCGGGCAAGAGCTTCGTCATGGCGATCATGCCCGGAAACGGCGCTGCGACGACCGGGCTGCCCCAGGACATCGGCGCCTACTCGATGGACGCACGCACCTTGGTCCTGCCGTACGTCGTCTGGGAGGACCCGGCCGACGACGCGGCCAATCGGAGTTGGCTCGGCGAGATCGCCGGGCGGCTCGAACGGCACAGCAGCGGGCACTTCCTCAGCGAGGTCGACCTGACCGTGGCTCCCGACCGGCTGGCGCGTTCGTTCTCGGCCGAGAGCTGGAGCCGACTGCAGGAACTCCGTCGGCGCTACGACCCGGAGCAGCTGTTCCACGGCTACCCCGAACCCATCGAGAAGGCGCTGGCCGAGGACGCCTGAGACTCGCGGGGCGCCGAGTCCACCGTCCCGCGCACCGATGACGCGCAGCAATCGCAGAGTCCGAGATCGGAGAGTCACGAAATGACCCAGACTGCCGACACCCGCAGCACGCCTGCCGCGGAGGAGTTCGCCGGCTTCCTGCTCGACATCCTCGGGCCGCTGCCCGAGGACGCCCGGAACCTCCGCGACCGCGAGTTCAGGGGCGAGTCGCGCATGCTCGTCGACGGGGAGCTCGTGGAGTCCGCCTCGGGGAGGCGGTTCCAGAACGTCGCCCCCGCGACCGAGGAGGTGCTCGGGGAGGTCGCCGACGGTACGGCCGAGGACCTCGCCCGAGCCGTGGCTGCGGCGCGACGGGCTCAGGACGAGGGGGTGTGGGCGCGCGACGACGCCTTCCGCCGGCACTGCCTCGAGCAGTTCGCCGACGCGATGACCCGCAACCTCCACGACCTGCGGCTGGCGATGGTCACCGAGCTCGGCTGTCCCGTCCGCCTGACGACCGGCGTCCAGGTCGACCCGGTCGTGGAGAAGGTCCGGTTCATGGCCGGCCTCGCCGACGGCTGGCAGGACGCCACGGAGCTGCCGGAGGTCACGGCCGGGCCGATGCGGACGGTGCGGCAGATCCTGCGGACGCCGATCGGCGTGGTGGGCGCGATCACGCCGTGGAACATCCCCCTCGACATCGCGCTGGCGAAGGTGACCGGCGCGCTCGCCGCGGGCAACACCGTCGTGCTCAAGCCCGCGCCCGACACCCCGTGGACCACGGCGCTCATCGGCGGCTCGTCGCCGAGGAGACCGACATCCCGGCGGGCGTGCTCAACGTGGTGCACTCGTCCGACCACTCCCTCGGCGCGCAGCTCACCGCCGACCCGCGGGTGGACGCGATCAGCTTCACCGGCTCGACCGCCACGGGCCGCAAGGTCATGGCGGCAGCAGCCGACCAGCTCAAGCGCGTGCATCTCGAGCTCGGCGGCAAGTCACCCAGCATCGTCCTCGACGACGCGGACCTGGAACGGGTCGTACCCCTCGCGGCGGCCCTGGGCTGCTTCAACGCCGGCCAGAGCTGCATCCTGCCCAGCCGGCTGCTCGTGCCCGCCGCCCGGCTCGAGGAGTGCCTGGAGCTCGCCGCCTTCGGCATGGCCTCAGTCCCCGTCGGAGATCCGTTCGACGAGAGCACGTTCATGGGCCCGCTGGTCAGCGCGACCCACCGTGACCGCGTGCTCGCGGCGCTCTCCTCCGGGTTGGAGCAGGGTGGCCGCGTGGTCGTCGGCGGGGGTGTGCACCCCGACTTCGACCGCGGCTTCTACGTGCAGCCGACGCTGGTGGCCTCCGCACCCGAGGACGGCTCGCTGGTGCAGGAGGAGACCTTCGGTCCGATCGTGGTGGTGCAGGCCTACGAGGACGTCGACGACGCGGTCCGGATCGCCAACGGCACCCCGTTCGGGCTGGCGGGCTACGTCTGGAGCGAGGACGAGGACCGGGCCCGCGGCGTCGCCGGACGGATCCGCGCCGGGATGATCGGCATCAACGGTGGTCAGTTCACCGGGGGTGACATGCCCTTCGGCGGGGTGGGTGCCAGTGGTCTGGGCCGGGAGTGGGGCGTGGCCGGCCTAGAGGAGTTCCTCGAGCTCAAGACGGTGGCCGCTGCCCGCTTCGCCTGAGCCCCGTTCCCCTCGTCCCCACCACCACCCGGAGAGCTTCGTGACCCCGCACAACCCCGACGTCCTCGACGACCGACCCCGCCCGGACGAGGTTGAGGAGGCCCGCAACGGAGCCGAATCGCTGCTGCGGCTGCTGTCGGCCCAGGGGGTCGACCGCATCTTCCTCAACCCCGGCACCGACACCGCGCCGATCCAGGAGGCCTCGGTCGCCCTGCGTGGCCGCGGGATCGACGTCCCCACCATCCAGCTCTGCCCGGACGAGCGGGTCGCCCTGGCCGCCGCCCAGGGCATGTGGCTGCGCACCGGCCGGCCGCAGGTCGTCATCGTGCACGTCGACGTCGGCACCCAGAGCCTGGGCGCGATGCTGCACAACGCCCAGCGGGCGAATTCCGGCGTCGTGATCATCGCCGGGACCGCCCCGCGCACCCTGGAGGGGGAGCTTCCCGGCGGCCGGACCATCGCCGTCCACTGGCAGCAGGACCAGCCCGACCAGATCGGCATCGTCCGCGGGTACGTGAAGTGGGCCGAGGAGCTCACCATGCCCGAGGCGCTGGTCAACCTGGTGCCCCGGGCCTTCCAGGTCGCCCGGGCCGAGCCCGCCGGCCCGGTCTACATGACGGTGGCGCGCGAGGTGCTCATGCTCCCGACCGACGGCGTCCGGGTGATCCCGCCCGAGCGGCAGCGCCCGCCGGTGCTGCCCGCCGCGTGCCGCGACGCCATCGGCACGGCCGCCCGCTGGATCGCCGAGGCCGAGCGACCCCTGGTCATCACCGGCCGGGTCGGCCGGAAGGCGTCGTCGGCCGAGGCCATGGCCCGCCTGGTGGAGACGGCGGGCCTGCCGCTGGCCGACACGCGGGAGTTCGTCAACCTGCCGTCCGGGCACCCGTGCTACCTGGAGGACGACGCCGTCGCCGCGGAGACGCTGCGGGAGGCCGACCTCGTCCTGCTCGTGGACGTCGAGGTGCCGTGGGTGCCGCTGAACCGCCGCCCGCCGGAGAGCGCCCGCGTCGTGCAGATCGACCTCGATCCGGTCAAGGCGTCGATGGTCAACTACGGGTTCCGGATCGACCTCCCCATCCAGGCCGACAGCGGCCGCGCGCTGTGGCAGCTCGTCGAGGCGGTCGAGGCGGAACGGACCGACGAACGTGCCGACCGGTGGCAGCGGCGAGCCGGCGAGCTGGCCGCGGCGTCCCGCGAACGGGCACGGGCCCGGGAGGAACTGATCGCCCGCGACAGCGCGGCCCGACCCGTCTCCGCCGTCGCGGTGATGGCCGCGCTGAACGCCGTCCTGGATCCGGACGCCGTGGTCATGGAAGAGGTCACCACCAACGACATGCTGGTGCGCGAGCACCTCCTGCGGGAACGGCCCGGCACGATCCACGCCATCAGTGCCGCCGGCCTGGGCTGGGCGCTCGGGGCGGCCATGGGGGTCAAGCTCGCCGAGCCGCAGCGGGAGGTCGTCGCGCTGGTCGGCGACGGCACGTTCGTCTTCAGCTCGCCCGTGGCGGCGTTGTGGGCTGCCCACGACGCGGGCGCCCCGTTCCTGACCGTCGTCCTCAACAACTCCGGCTACCGGGCGGCCAAGTTCCCCGTCATGACGCTGTTCCCGGACGGCGCTTCGGTGAGCCGGCAGGACTTCACCGGGGTCGTCATGGCCGAGCCGCCCGACTACGCGGCGGTGGCGCGCGCCTGCGGGGCGCACGGGGAACGCGTCGAGGAGCCCGAGCGGTTGGCCGACGCCCTCACCGAGGCCCTCAAGGCGGTGCGGTCCGGTCGCTGTGCCGTGGTCGATGTCATCCTCGACTCCATCTGACGCGGGGGCCGGCCGGCGCACCGTCGTCATCGGCGGCGCGTTGGTCCGCTCGGCCGGGGCGCCGGCGATGCCCGACGCCGGCGTGGTGGTGGCGGGGGGCCGCGTCGTCGCGGTGATTCCGGCCGCCGACGTGCCCGGCGACGCCGACGCCGTCGACCTGCGCCCGCTGACGCTCGTCCCGGGGCTGGTCGACGCCCACGCGCACCTCGGCTTCGACGGCTCGCTGCGCTGCGACGCGGTCATGCAGGAGGGCAGCGACGACGAGCTCGCCCGGCTCTGCGCCGAGAACGCCCGCGCCTACCTGCGGCACGGGGTCACCACCGTGCGCGACCTGGGCTGCCGGGGCCGAACGGTCAGCCCGGCTGCGCGACGCGATCTCGGCCGGGGAGGTGCCCGGCCCGCGGATCGTCGCGGCCGACGCGCCGATCACGATCACCGGCGGCCACTGCTGGTACATGAGCGACCAGTGCGACACCGAGGCCGAGGTGGCGGCGTCGGTCCGGGCGCACGCCGAGGGCGGCGCCGACGTGGTGAAGGTGATGCTCACCGGCGGGTTCCTCCACCCCGAGGGCGACACACCCCACCGGCCGGTCTACGACGAGCCGGTGCTGCGGGCGTTGGTGGGCCAGGCCCACGAAGGGGGGATGCGGGTCGCCGTGCACGCGCACGGGGTCGACGGGATCCGGCGTGCCGTCGACGCCGGCGTGGACACCGTCGAGCACTGCACGATGACGACCCGCGGAGGGGTCCGGTACGACGCCGCCCTTGCGCGGCGCATCGCCGAGGCGGGGATCGTCGTCGTGCCCACGCTCAATCGGCGGTGGCTCGACGACGACCTGCCCTGGACCACCAGGGACGTGGCGCTCGACGTCCTCCGGCGGCTCCGGGAGGACGGCGTGCGGCTGGCCGTCGGCACCGACTGCGGCATCGACGGCGTCGGGCACGCCGACCACCTGTGGGGTCTGCGCACTCTCGTCGCCTCCGGCATGACGCCGTCGCAGGCGTTCGCCGCCGCCACCGAGACCGGGGCCGAGGCCTGCGGGCTCTCGGGCGAGGTGGGCCGGCTGGAACCGGGCTCCAGCGCAGACCTGATCGCGGTACGGGCTGATCCGCGGTACGACCTCGACGCGCTGGCGGAGCCTGCCGCGGTCATGACTCGGGGAGCTCTGGTGCACGAAGTCCGGCCGTGACCCGCCCTCCTGGGTGGAGCGCCGGCCAGGGCCGCCGGACCTGCCGGTGCGGGATCAGTCGTGGCGGACGACGTGGAAGCGCACGTACCGGTCGTCGACGTGCACCTCGCTCATGGCCACCGGTTCACCGCTGACGCTGTAGTGCGTCTCCATCAGGCGCATGAAAGGGGTGCCGTCGGCGATTTGCAGCGTCGTGCCGGGGGCCGGCGCCACCGCCGGGATCAGCTCCACGACCGTGTGGTCGATCTCGCGGCCGGGCCACGAGCGGCTGAACTCGAAGATGGAGTCCTGCACCGGAACGTCGCCGCCGGCGACGAGTTGCTCCTGGAGCGACGGCGCGCAGTAGTGCAGCGGGATCTGGTCGGAGATGTAGATCGCCGGGTGACCGTCGGCCACGAAGGTCTTCGCGCTGACGATCACGGTGGTGTCCCGCGGGATGCCCAGCATCCGGACGGCGGCGTCGTCGGCGTGGTCCCGCACCCAGTACCGCTGGTCGACCTGCACCTCGTCGTGCCGTTCCAGCAGCAGACCACGGAACCCGATCAGGCGCTGGAGCACGATGCTCTCGCGTCCCACGTGGGCGCGGACCATCGTGCCGCGGCCGGGCGCCCGGCTGAGCACGCCGAGGCGCTCCAGGGACTGCAGAGCCGCTCGGATCGTGGTCCGGCTGACGGCCAGCTGCTCGGCCAGCTCCGGCTCCGGTGGCAGCCGGTTGTCGGGGAACTGACGATTGAGGATGGCGTCGAGCAACGCGTTCGTCGTCCGGCCGGTCAGGGAGCCGGTGCCGACCCGCTGCAGAGGGGCGGTGAGTTGCGGTTCGGTGGTCACCGTGCGGACTCCAGGGAGAAGGGCGAACTCTCGCCCGCCGGCAGGGGGTGCGCCAGACACGGAGGGAGAGGGCCAGCAGGTCGTAGTAACCGACCAGCACGACCAGCTCCGCCAGCGTCTCCCGGCCCAGCCGCTCCTCGGCGGTTCGGAACTCATCGTCGCCGAGGTCGCCGTCGGTCGCCAGCAGGCGGGTGGTCCGGAGGAGGACCGCCTCCTCGGCGGAGAGCGACTCCGGGGTGCCGCCCTCCTGCATCGCGGCCATCTCGGCGTCGGTGAGCCCGGCCCGGCGGCCGACCCGCTCGTGCGCGTACCACTCGAAGTCGCTGCGCCGCAGCGCGGCCAGCGCCAGGATGGCGATCTCCCGCGCGCGGTCGCTCAACGACGTGCGATACCGCACCGCGGCACCGAGATCCTGGAGCGCGTGCCCGACACCCGGGCTGACCAGCATGGCGTTGAATGGGCCCTCCAGGCGCCCTTCTGCGTCGGTGAGCCGGAACACCTGCGGCCCGGCAGCGCGGGGCCCTCCGGCGATGGCGTCGTACACCGCGCGCCGGTCCGCGTCGAGATCATCCGGCGTCGGCCAGGGTAGACGTCCGTGCATGGGAGCCCTCTCCTTCACGTGGTCTGGCATACATACCATCTTCAACACCCGCATGGAGACCATCCCGGGTCGCTACAGTCGGACGCGTGGCTCTTGCGCTCTGTATGACAAGGGACAAAGATGAGGCCAGGCTTATTCCGCGCGAAGGGAGTCCTCATGTCGATCACCCAGACGGGGCAGCCGCAGGTGGCAGTCGCTCGTCGCAGTTGGGGGGACGAGGAGGTCTTCCAGCGTGAGATGGCCACCATCTTCCGCCACTGCTGGCAGTACGTCGCGCACGAGAGCGAGATCCCGGAGCCGGGTGACTACGTGCTGCGCAAGATGGGGCGCGACCCCGTCATCGTCGTCCGCGACGAGCACGGCCAGGTGCGGGTCCACCTCAACACCTGCCGGCACCGCGGGGTGCCGCTCTGCCGCGCCGACAGCGGCAACGCCTCCCACTTCCGCTGCAGCTACCACGGCTGGACCTACGCCAACACCGGCGAGCTCCGCGGCGTCACCTACCAGGCCGACGTCTACGGCAAGGGCGGCCTGGACAAGAAGGAACTCCCGCTGTTCTCGCCGGCCCAGGTGGACAGCGAGCTCGGCTTGATCTTCGCCACCTGGGACGCTGAGGCGCCGTCCCTGCGCGAGTACCTCGGCGACATCCTCTGGTACCTCGAGAGCATTATCGGCAAGCACCCGCAGGGCATGGAGGTCGTCGGCACACCGGTCCGCAACATCGTCCGGGCCAACTGGAAGACCGAGGGCGAGAACCTCTCGGGCGACGGCTACCACACCACAGTGACGCACGCCTCGGCGTTCGACCTCGGCCTGTTCGCCACCACCAAGGACCTGGTCAAGCTCGCCGACGAGGTCGCACCCAAGTTCACCGGCCGCACGGTTACGACGGACAACGGGCACTCGATGCGCATCCAGCGGCTCCCGCTCAAGGGGCTGCAGGGCAACCACTACTTCGGCTACCCGACGGACATGTGGCCGGCGTTCGACGAGCGGCTCGACCCCGCTCAGCAGGACCTGATGTCCTGCCTCTCCGTGGGCCACGGGTCGGTGTTCCCCAACATGTCGTTCATCGAGAACTTCAAGACGAACGTCGACGGGCCCGACCTGCACGCCCGCTACTTCCGCATCACCGTCCGCTACCCGATCGACGCCACCACCAGCGAACAGCTGTGGTTCTTCCTCGCCCCCAAGGGCGCCGACCCGGAGTGGGCGCGGCTGTCCCGGCTGGCCTATCTGCGCACCAACGGTCCGTCCGGCCTGTTCGAGATCGACGACACGGAGAACTTCGTCGGCATCTCCGAGGCCAGCGTGGGCGACGTGTCGCGCACGCTGCCGATCGTCCTCGAGGGCGGCAAGCACCACCCGGAGGCGTCGGCGGAGCTGGGCTGGCCCGGCTCCGTGGTCGAGGGCGACAAGACCGAGCGGACCATCCGCAACTTCCACCGCCGCTGGGCGGAGGTCGTCGACCTCGACGCCGTCGAGGCGGTGGCCCGATGAGCGCCGAGGTGGTGGGCTCCCGGGCGGAGGTGAGCCGCCCGCGGCTGGGCGACGCGATCCTCGTCTCCGAGATCAGCCAGTTCCTCGCGTTCGAGAGCGAGCTGCTCGACGACCGGAAGTGGCACGAGTGGATGGACGTCGTCGCCGACGACTTCACCTACCAGGTGCCGACGCCCCGCACTCCGGACTCCCCGTTCAAGCCCCACTACGACGACCGCAGCCTGCTGATCGACGAGTCGAAGTGGTCGATGTCCACGCAGTGGTTCCGCCGCTTCGACGCCGACATCTACGAGACCGCGTGGGGCGAGAACCCGCCGGTGCGGTTCCGGCACCTGGTCACGAACGTCCGCGTGCGGCTGACCGACGACGCGGACGTGTACGAGGTCCGATCCAACGTCGCCCTGGTCGGCACCCGGCAGTCCGATCCGCCGAAGTACATCACCGGTGAGCGCACCGACCGGATCGAGCGCCGCGACGGCGAGCTCGTCCTCGCCCGTCGATGGGTCGTCCTCGACCAGGTCGTCATCGACTTCCCGCAGCTGCGGATCCTCCTGTGAGCGAGCTTGCGAGCTCACCGATGGGCACAGCACGGCCCGGCACAGGGTCGACGAACGCCAGCGAGGAGGACCTGTGACGGCCCCCGACGGCCATGACGGGCAGCAGCCGACGATCGTCATCTCCAACGAGTTCGCCGCGGTGACCATCCGCAAGGTGACCACCCGGAACGGCGAGCGGCTGGAGATCCGGTCGATGGGCCACGACCAGGCGATCAAGCTCGACGCGCTGGCACTGGAGGCGCTGACCTGGTCGACGCCGCTGGAGGTGGGCAAGGGCCTGGAGACCCCCCTCGGCCCCGACCCGAGCCAGCCCCACCCCTCCGCTGGCGAGGAGGGCCGATGAACTGCCTGCTGGTGGGCAACCCCGGTGGCACGACGGCCGACGTCGCCCGGGCGGTCGTCGAGGCCGCTCCGGAGCAGCCCGTGACCCTGCTCTCCGACGACACCGACGGGCTGCTGCGGCTCCTCGGCGAGCCGGGCTTGAGCGGCTGCGAGTGCCTCTGGGCGGACCCCGCCGTGCCGGCCACGGTCGACGACGCGCTCGTGCACCGGCGGCTGCTGCACGGCAGTCCCGAGGTCGTCGTGCTCGTCGTCGACCGAACTCCCGAGGACGGTGGCAGCGCCTGGGCGCTCGGCGAGCTCCTCGTCGCGCGGCTGACGCGAGCGCCCCTGCTCGTCACCGGCCTGGCCGCCGCCGCCCTGGCCCCCCGGGTCGCCGCGGCCCTGTCCGAGCTGACCGACGACGGAGCCGTAAGGCCGCCGTGCGCCGTCGTCCCCGGGAACGACCCTTCCGAGGTGCTCCGCCGGGCGGCGGATCTTCTCCGCTCCGTGGCGGTGCCCCGGAACGACCCGGCAACGCCGCTGCTCTCCGGCCACTGCGGCCACTGAACCCCGCTCATCGAACTCACCGACGAGCTCCGCCCCCTCCCCCGATCAGAGGACGACCATGACGAAGTACGCGCCGGGCGAGGCCCGCGCCTGGGCCCTGGAGTCGCTGCGCGGCTGCTGCGGCTGCGTGAGCCCCACGTTCACCAGCGACCTGAGCGGCCTCAACGAGGCGGCGATCCGGCACGACGTCGCGCTGGAGAAGCAGCACGGCATGACCGGCGTGCTCATCGTCTCCGAGGCCGGCACCACCGCCGAGGAGATGCGGCGCTTCACCGAGATCGTCGTCGACGAGGCCGGCGACGACCTCGTGACCGTCCTGCAGGCCAGCCAGCCGACCCTGGCCGACACCGTCGCCTCGGCTGAGCACGCTGCACGGGCCGGCGTCGACCTGGTCATGCCCTCGTACCCGCTGTACTTCAACCCGGAGAGCACCGACGAGGTGCTGGCGTTCACGAAGGCCGTCGCGGACGCCGCGGACCTCGGCGTGATCATCTTCGCGATGGACCAGTGGAACTTCGGCCGGCTGCACGCCGCCGGGTTCTCCGTCTCGCTGCTCGAGCAGATGGTCGACTCCATCCCCCAGGTCGTCGCGATCAAGAACGAGGTCGGGGGCCCCGGCGTCGGCGGCATCGCCGCGGTGTTCGAGCGATTCAACGGCGAGGTCGTCGTCACCGACCCACTGGAGTTCAACGCCCCGGCCTGGATCGCCAACTACGGCATGCGGTTCATGGGCACCTCCAACTACGAGACGTTCGGGCCGACAGTTCCGCAGATGTTCGAGCTGCTCTCGGACAAGGCGACATGGGACAAGGGCATGGAGCTGTACTGGCAGATCGCCCCGGCCCGCCGCGCCCACGCCGCGGTCAACACCCCACTGGTCGCCAACAGCGGCCTGGTGCCGCGCATGCACTGGAAGTACCAGGGCTGGCTCATGGGTTACAACGGCGGCCCGATCCGGCAGCCGCACATGCGCATCAGCGCCGCCCAGATGGGCACCCTGCGCACCGCCGCGGTGAAGTCGGGTCTGGACGTCACGGCCGACGACGACGTGCTCTTCTACGCCGGACGGAACCCCCGATGACCGCGGTGGACGCCGCAACCGACGTCGACGCCCCGCAGGTGCGCCTGCTGTCCGGCGCTGACGTGGACGCCCTGGCCACCGTCGAGGTCGGCCTCGCGGCCGCCGAGGACGCCGCCCGGCTGGTCACCGGCGGCCGGATCACCACCGGCCGCGTGCAGGTGAACGGCCCCGTCGCCTGGATGCGCATCCTCGCCGGCACGATCAGCGATCTCGACCTGCTCGGGTACAAGGAGTTCCACCGGGTCGGCCAGCGGGTCAAGTACCACGTGCACCTGTTCCAGGAGTCCACCGGGAATGCACTCGGCATCGTCGACGGGCGCCGCATCACCAGCCTCCGCACCTCGGCCACCGCGGCCGCCGCCGTCCGGCACTGGGCCGGTTCCGAGCCGGTCCGCGTCGGCCTGATCGGGTCGGGGGAGGAGGCCCGCGAGGGCCTGCGGGCCATCGCCGGTGCCGTGCCCGTGCACGAGGCCGCCGTCTTCAGCCCGACCCCAGCCAACCGGGCGTCCTTCGCCCGCCAGATGAGCGCCGAGCTCGGCGTGACGGTGCAGGACGTGCCCGCCCAGGCCGACGCGATCGCCGGGTGCGACGTCCTCTACGTCGCGACCTCCTCGCACCACAACGCATTCCTCCACGCGGCCGACGTGGCCGACGTGGGCCTGGTGGCGGCCATCGGCTCGACGCAGCCGGTGCACCGCGAGCTGTTCGGCGACGTCTTTTCCGCCGCCGACCGGGTCGTGGTCGACACCCCCGACGCCACGCACGAGTCCGGGGACTGCATCGAGGCGGTGGAGGGCGGCTGGGACGCCGGGTCGGTCACCCTGCTCGGCGACTACCTCGGCAGCCCGGCCGGCGACCGCTCGGACCGGACCGTCTTCAAGAGCATCGGCAGCGTGGAGCAGGACCTGGTCCTCGCCCACCACCTGCTGCGGGCCGCCGAGGAGCAGGAGCGGGGCGCCGTCGTCGACCCCGTGGGTTCCCTCCGGATCATGCGCTGACCTGGCATTCCTACCCACTGAAGGAGCACCGTGAAGATCGTCGACCTGACGCACACCTGGGGGATCCACACGCCCGGCTGGGTGGGCTATCCCGGATCGAAGATGTACTACACCCAGAACCTGCAAACCAACCAGATCGTCTCGCAGGCGATCGAGACCTCGCTGCACAGCGGCACCCACCTCGACGGGCCGTTGCACGGCACGGACGGCGGCCTCGACATGGCCTCGCTGCCGCTGACCAAGCTGATCCACGAGGGTGTCGTGGTCGACGTCTCCACGCAGGTCGGTGACTGGGACATCATCAAGCCCGAGCACATCACCTCGCAGGTGGAGGTGAAGAAGGGCGACATCCTGATCGTGCACACCGGGTTCCACAAGTACTACCAGGGGCAGCCGCAGCAGGACCTGGTGCGCTACTTCACGATGCACCCGGGCGGGGGCATCGAGCTGGCCGAGTGGATGGCGGACATGGAGATCCGCTGGTGGGGCATCGACGCCGGTTCCGGCGACCACCCCATGAACACCACGATCCGCAACATGCGCCCCGACCTGCTCAAGAGGTTCGAGGAGCACGTGGGGATGCCCTACCTGAAGTTCTTCGGCGGCGAGTACGAGTACACCCACCACCTGTCGGGCCGGAAGATCACCAGTGACATCTTCCCGATGCACCACCTGGCCTTCCAGAACGGGGACGGCTGCATCCACGCCGAGAACGTGGGCGGCGACATCGAGCAGGTGCTCAACCAGCGCTGCGTCATCGGCGCCTTCCCCTGGAAGATCGAGGGCGGCGAGGCCTGCCCCTGCCGGATCATGGCGTTCTTCGACATCGGCACCAACGAGGTCGTCGAGGGCCTCGGCGACGTGCTGGCCGCAGGGAGCTGACACGCGATGGCGCGACTGGGCGTCGGCCTCGCGCAACTGGAGTGCGTGCCGTTGGACGTCGCGGAGAACACCGCGCGGACCACGGCGGCACTGCGGACGGCGGCTGCCGTGGGCGCTGACCTCGTCGTGCTGCCCGAGCTCGTCGCGACCGGCTACGTCCTGGACCGCGAGGCCCTCTGGGCCCGGGCGGAGAGCACGGCCGAACCCGGCTGGGTGCTCTCCGCCTGGGCGGCCGAGGCGCGAGCCCTGGACATCACCGTCGTCGGCGGGTTCGCCGAGCGGCACGGCGACCGGCTGTTCAACTCCGTCGCCGTCGTCGCGCCGGACGGGACGATCGCCGGCACCTACCGCAAGCTGCACCTGTTCGGCCGGGAGCGCGAGGTCTTCGCACCCGGCGACCTGGGCCTACCGGTGTTCGACGTCGGCGGGATCCGGCTGGGGGTCGTCGTCTGCTACGACCTGCGGTTCCCGGAGGCCGTCCGCATTCACGCGCTGCGCGACGTCGACGTGGTCGCGGTGCCGACCTGCTGGGTGTCCGGGTTCGACGTCTCGGTGCCGGTCTCGCCGACCGCCAGCATCGGCCAGGTCGACGGGGCACTCGTCCAGGGCAACCTGAACTCGGTGTTCCTCGCATGCGCCGACCAGGTGGGCGCTGCCGATCCCTTCACCTTCCTCGGGCGCTCGGTGCTGGTCGACCCGTACGGTCGCCCGGCGCTCGGCCCGCTCGACGCGATCACGCCAGACGTCCGGGTCGTCGAGATCGACACCGACACGGTGCGCGCGGCCCGGCACCGAGGGCCGGGCATCTCGCCGCTCGAGGACCGGCGCACTGACGTGTACGGCGACCTCCTCGGCTACCGCGAGCCGGCCCTGCAACAGACCCCGATCGGCTAGGAGACACCCAGATGACCGCCATGCTGCCCAACCGGCCGGCCCCCGACGCGGGCCCGCAGCCGGTGACCCCGCGGCCCGCCGGGGAGTGCCGCATCACCCACGTCCGGTACGTCGGCCTCGGCGTCGAGGACCTCGACTCGGGCCTCGGCTACTACCGCGACCTGTGGGGCCTGACTCCCGATACCGTCGACGGCGACCTCGCCTTCCTGGCCGCCGACGGCTCGACCGACCCCTACGCCCTGCGGTTGCGGCGCACCGAGGAGAACCGGGTCGACCTGGTGTCCTTCGCGGTGCGCTGCACCGCCGACGTCGACTGGTACACCGAGAAGCTGCTGGCCGCCGGTGTGCAGCTCGTGGGCGAGCCGGGGCGTCTCGACGCCCCGGGCGGGGGCTACGGCGTCCGCTTCCTCGACCCCGTCGAGGGCCGCACGCTGGAGATCTCGGCCGACTGGCGGCCGCGCAAGGCCCGGACGGTCGGCGAGGGCGAGCACGTGCCCACCGGCCTGTCCCACATGGTGATGAACAGCGCGCGCATGCCTGAGCTGGTCACCTTCTTCTCCGACGTCCTCGGCTTCTTCCAGAGCGACTACCTGGAGGACGTCATGGTGTTCATGAAGGGCGACACCCCGGCGCACCACCAGTTCGCGATCAGCACGAACGATCACGCCAACCTCAACCACATCGCCTACGAGACGCGCGGCATCGACGAGTACATGCGCGCGGCCGGCAACATGATGCGGTCGGGGCAGGAGATGGTCTGGGGCCCCGGCCGGCACGGCCCCGGGAGCAACACATTCGCCTACTTCCAGGACCCCAACGGTTTCGTGGCCGAGTACACGACGGCACTCGAGGACATCGAGGACCTCGACCGCTGGCAGCCGCGGGTCTGGCAGCGGGTCCCGGCGCAGTCCGACCAGTGGGGCACCGCGTGCGTGCGCAACCCGAAGCCGTTCATCGGTACGCCCGACCCCGGCCTCTGGACCCCGCCGCCGGTCTGAGCTGAGCCCCTTCCCACTGATCGTCCGAGGAGACCCTGGTGAAGCTCTTCACCGACCTGTTCATCGACGGCACCTGGCAGTCCGGTTCCGGCCGGGTCGCCGTGCGCGACCCGGCGACCGGTGAGGTCATCGCCGAGGTGGCCACCGCCGGCGAGGCCGACTGCGACGCGGCCGTCGCTGCCGCGCACGCCGCGCTGCCCGGCTGGGCGGCCACCCCGGCCCGGGAACGGGCGGAGATTCTGCGCCGGGCCTTCGAGCTGCTCACCGCGGAGGCCCACGACTTCGCCGAGCTCGTCACCCGCGAGAACGGCAAGGTCCTGGCCGACGCCCGGTCGGAGGTCACCTACGCCGCCGAGTTCTTCCGCTGGTTCTCCGAGGAGGCCGTGCGGATCGTCGGGGACTACCGAGCCGCGCCCGGCGGTGACAAGCGCATCCTCGTGACGCACGAGCCCGTGGGCGTCTCGGTGCTGATCACGCCGTGGAACTTCCCGGCGGCCATGGCCACGCGCAAGATCGGCCCCGCTCTCGCCGCAGGATGCACCGTCGTCCTGAAGCCGGCCACCGAGACGCCGCTGACCGCGCTGGCGATGGCCGACCTGCTGCAGCGGGCCGGGGTACCCGACGGTGTGGTCAACGTCGTCCTCCCGGTGCCCGTAGGGGCGCAGGTCAACCGGATGCTGCACGATCCGCGGGTCCGCAACCTGTCGTTCACGGGATCCACCGAGGTCGGCCGGGTGCTGCTGCACTCGTGCGCCGACACGGTGGTCCGGGCCTCGATGGAGCTCGGCGGCAACGCCCCGTTCCTCGTGTTGGAAGGGGCCGACGTCGAGAAGGCCGTGGCCGGCGCGATGGTCGCCAAGATGCGCAACGGGGGCTCGGCCTGCACGGCGGCCAACCGGTTCTACGTCCACCGCTCCCTCGCCGAGGCCTTCACCCACCGGCTGGGGGAGGAGATGAGGGCTCTGCGGCTGGCGCCCGGCCTGGAGGAGGGCGCCCAGCTCGGCGCGCTCGTGTCGACGGTCGAGCGCGACAAGGTGGCCGCGCTCGTCGACGACGCCGTCGCCGCCGGAGCTCGCCCGGTGGTCGGTGGCGTCGTCCCCGACGGGACCGGCGCCTTCTACCCGGCGACCGTCCTGGCCGACGTCGACGCCGGCGCCGCGCTGCTGGAGCACGAGATCTTCGGTCCGGTCGCTCCGGTGGTCGTCGTCGACGACGAGGACGAGGCGGTGCGCCGGGCCAATGACACCGAGTTCGGGCTGATCGCCTACATCTTCGCCGCCGACGACGCCGCCGGCACCCGGGTGGCCCACCGGCTGCAGACCGGCATGGTCGCGGTCAACCGCGGGGTGGTGTCCGACCCGGCCGCACCCTTCGGCGGGATGAAGCAGAGCGGTCTGGGCCGCGAGGGCGGGTTCGCCGGGATCCACGAGTTCCTGGAGACCAAGTACATCGCCACGGACCTCTGACGTCCGGCGCCGCTAGAGCACTGAGAGGAACACCCGCATGAAGGTGTCGGTCGACCAGTCCGTCTGCCGCGAGTACGCCAACTGCATCGTCGAGGCCCCGGACGTCTTCGACCTCGAGGAGGACTCCGGCAAGGTGGTCGCGCTCGTCGTCGAGCCGGATCCGGCGCAGTTCGACGAGGTGCACGCGGCCGCGGCGGCGTGCCCGGTCCGCGCGATCACCCTGCACGAATGAGCACGGCCGCCGGCGCGCACGTGGTCGTCGTGGGCGGCGGGCTCGTCGCCGCCACGCTGACCCGCGAGCTGCGCCGCCTCGGCCACACCGGGCCCATCACGATCGTCTCCGACGAGGCGGAGGTGCCCTATGACCGCCCGCCGCTGAGCAAGCAGGTGCTGGCGGGCACCGTGACGCCGGAGGAGACCCGCCTGCTCAAGCCCGCGGACCTCGAGGACCTCGACGTCACCCTGCGGCTCGAGCAGCCGGCCGCGGGCCTGAACCCGGTGGCGCGCGAGGTGGAGCTGGCCGACGGCGGCCGGCTCGGGTACGACGTCCTCGTCGTGGCCACGGGCAGCCGGGCCCGCCGGCTGCCGACGGTGCCGGAGCTCTCGGGGGTACACCACCTCCGGTCGCTGGACGACGCGACCGCCATCGCCGAGGCACTGCCCGGCGTGCGGCGCCTGGTGGTCATCGGGGCGGGTTTCATCGGCCTGGAGGTGGCCGCGGTCGCCCGCAACCGCGACATCGAGGTGACGGTCGTGGAGACCGCGGCCCGGCCGCTGAGCCGGGTGCTCGGCGAGGACGCCGGGGAGGTGGTCATCGAGCTGCACGAGGAACGCGGCGTCGAGGTGCGCTGCTCGGCCACCGTCGTGGAGGTGCGCGGGGCCGACGGCGTCGAGGGCGTGCTCCTCGACGGCGGGGAGTTCCTGCCCGCCGACCTGCTCCTGGTCGGCGTCGGCGCGGTGCCCAACACCGAATGGCTGGAGGGCTCCGGGATCGAGATCGACAACGGCGTCGTCTGCGACGACCGGGGGCGGACCTCGCTGCCGCACGTCTACGCGGCCGGGGACGTCGCACGGTGGCGCAACGCGCTCACCGGCGCGCACGCACGGGCCGAGCAGTGGCAGAGCGCCCTGGAGCAGGCATCCGTCGTCGCCGACGCCGTGACGGGCGGCGGGCGGGTGTGGGACACGGTGCCCTATTTCTGGTCCGACCAGTACGACCGCAAGCTGCAGTTCTGCGGTGCGGCCGGGCCGGTGAGCGAGCGCCGGGACACCGCACGGGGACCGGTGGTCCTCTTCGGGGACGGCGACGAGCAGCTTGTCGGTGTGCTCACCGTCGGCAACCCGCGCGCGCTCGCCCAGGGGCGGCGGCTGGTCGCAGCAGGAACCGCGTGGCCGCAGGCCCAGGAGTGGCTCGCCGGTCTCTGACCGGCCGGAGATCGAGGGAACGCCCATGAGGATCAGCGCCGGATCGGTGCCGGAGGCGCCCCGGCCGGGGATGTTCAGCAACGCCCGTGTGCACGGCGACCACTTCTTCCTGTCCGGGATGCACGCGGCCGGGCCGGACGGGCCGGTCGGCGGGGACGATCCCTACCTGCAGGCGAAGGAGACGTTCCGCCGCATCCGTGTTCTCACCGAGGCGTGCGGTGCGGCGATCGACGACATCCTCGTGCTGCAGGTGTTCCTGACCGACATCGACGAGAAGTCCGCGGTCAGCCGGGCCCGGGCCGAGGTGTTCTCCGGCGACTTCCCGTGCTCGACGCTGGTGCAGGTCGCCGGGCTGGCCGATCCGGGGGTCAAGGTGGAGATCGAGGCGCAGGGAATCCGGGGGAGCGCGTCCGGGGACTGAGCCCGGGTCAACCCTTCGGTCGCAGCAGCAGCTTGCCGACGCTGCTCCGGCTCTCCATGAGGCGGTGCGCCTCGGCGGCCTCGGTCAGCGGCAGGACCGTCACCGGCGCCACGGTCAGCGCACCTGCCCGCGCCCGGGCCAGCACGTCCTCGGCGCGGGTACGCCAGGTGGCCGCTTCGCCGGCGAAGTGCTTGCCGGCCGTGCGGGTGACGACGTAGGAACCGGCGCCCAGCGAGCCGGCCGGGAGATCAGGGATCGGTCCGGCCGCCGTGCCGAAGAGCACCAGCCAGCCGCGCGGCCGCAGCATGCCGAGCGCCCGCGGAGCGTCCGGGCCGCCGTTGCCGTCGAAGACGGCGGCGACACCGTCGGGGACAACCGCGCGCACCGCGGCGGTCAGGTCGTCGCCGTCGTCGACGAGCACCTCGCTCGCGCCGGCGGCGCGCGCCGCCTCGACCTTGGCGGCGGATCCGACGACACCGACGACCCTGACCCCGGCCGCGACGAGCAGCTGGGTCAGCAGCGTGCCCACCCCGCCCGCCGCGGCCAGCACGACGGCTGCGTCGCCTGCCCCGAGCGGGGCGGTGTCCGTGGCGAGGTACTGAGCGGTGACCCCCTGCATCAGCAGGCCGGCGGCCTGTTCGTCCGGCAGGTCGTCCGGCACGGGCACGAACCAGTCCGCGGCACCGACGACCGCGCCGGCGTAGCTGCCGGTGACCTTCGACCACGCGACGCGGCGCCCCACCAGGTCGGCGGGTGTGCCGTCGCCGCCCGCCGCCACGACACCGACGCCTTCGACGCCGGGGATGCCGCTGGCCGGGAGGGGCACCGCACCGGTGCGCTGCATGACGTCCCAGTAGTTGACGCCCGCGAGCGTCACGTGCACGAGGAGCTCGCCGCGGCCGGGTTGCGGCGCCGCCTGGTGCCCGGGGGACAGGGCGCCCTGCTCGACCAGCACGCGGGGGATGGACGAAACGGCCTCCGGCATGACCCAAGCCTGTCATACATAGAGCAGACTGCCGGCGTGGGTCCGCGACGGCTGTCGGCAGAGGTCGGCTTCTGGGCAACCGCGGGCGCCCTGCTGGTCGTCATGGCGGTCGGTACCGCCCCGGCGGCGCTGTGGCCGCTGTACCAGGTGGCCGATGGCCTGTCGGACACGGTCATCTCGGTCCTGGCCGGCGCGGTGGTGATCGGCGCGACCATAAGCTTCCTCGCGCTCGGGCACCTCTCGGACCGCTACGGCCGCCGCCGCGTGCTGGTCCCGGCCGTGCTGACCAGCGCGAGCTCCGTCCTGGTCATGGCACTGGTCCCGACGGTCCCTGGACTCCTGACCGGCCGGATCCTCACCGGCGTCGGGCTGGGAGTCGTGGCGCCGACCGCCACCGCGTACCTCCTCGACCTGCACCGGCTCGCGCGGCCGGCCTCGGGGAGCATCCGCCGGCCGGCGACGGTGGCCACGGCGGCCAACCTCGGCGGGCTGGCGGTGGGCCCCGTCCTCGCCGGCGCGCTCGCCCAACTCTTCCCGGCTCCGCTGGTCCTGGTCTACGCAGTGCTCGCGGTGGTGCTGTGCACGTCGGCGCTGCTGCTCGTGCGGTGCCCCGAGACGGTGACCCCCGGTCTGGTACGTCGCGCCCGGTTCGACCTGCGTCCTGGAGCCGGCGTCACCTTCTGGGGAGGCGCCACGGGGGGCTTCGTCAGCTTCGCGACGTCGGGCGCTCTGGGAGCTCTCGGAGCCGTGGTCCTCCACGACCAGCTGGACGTCAGCTCGACGCTCCTCTGGGGTGCGTCGATCGGGCTCGTCCATGCCACCTCGGCCCTGGCGCAGATCGCCGCCGCGTCGTGGAGCACCGGGCAACTCTTCGCCGTCGGTGGCAGTCTGCTGGCCGGCGGGCTGGCGCTGATGGTCACGGCGCTCGCCGACCCCAGCGTCTGGCTGTGGTTGGCCGGGTGCACCGTGACGGGGGCGGCGTGCGGACTGCTGTTCAAGGCGGCGCTGGTGACCAGCACGCTGGCGGCGCAGCCGTCGGGTCGCGCCGGCGTCCTCGCCGTCTTCTTCACCACCGCCTACCTCGGTATGGCCAGCGGCGGAATCGTCTTCGCCCTGCTGCGCGAGTGGACCACTCCGACGACGGCGCTGGCGTGGCTGTCGGCCGGCCTCTGTGCCGTGGCCCTCGCCGGCGCGCTCGCTGCGGCCCGTCGGCCCGCCGGACCGTAGGGTCGGGGCATGCAGGGACCGCTGACGGGAGGCGACGTCGTCGGCCCCGACGAGACGCTCACTGTGCTCCTCTCCGAACGGTCGCTGGCCGATCGCCTCGCGGCGCTATCGCCGCGCGTGCGGGTCGAGGTGGTGGCACCGGAAGAGCTGCCCGGGAACGGGGCGGAGCGGGTGCAGGTTTGGATCCCGCAGGCCCGGGCGCGCGCCCCTGAGCGCGACTTCTTCTCCCCGCTGCCCCGCCTGAGGCTGGTGCAGCTGCAGAGCGCCGGAGCCGAGCACTTCGCCCGTCGCCTGCCCGACGGCGTGGCCCTTGCTCGCGCTCGCGGCGCATACACGCCGGCCACTGCCGAGTGGGTCCTCGCCGTGACGCTGGCCGCCCAGCGGGGGATCCCCGGCTTCGTCCGGGACCAGGATGCCCGCGTCTGGTCTCCCGGGGTGCGGCGCTCGCTCGTGGGGGCGCGGGTGGTGGTGGTGGGCGCCGGTGACATCGGGCGCGCGGTGGGCCGGATGCTCGCGCCGTTCGATGTCGATCTCGCCTACGTGGCGCGGTCCGCGCGCGAGGGGGTGCACGGCGTGAACGAACTGCCGGCGCTGCTCGCGGCCGCCGACGTCGTGGTGCTGATCGTGCCGGCCACTCCGGACACCACCCGCATGGTCGACGCGGCCTTCCTCGCCGCCATGCCCGACGGAGCCCTGCTGGTCAATGCCGCCCGGGGCGTGGTCGTCGACACCGACGCCCTCGTGGCCGAGCTGGCATCCGGCCGGCTGCGCGCTGCGCTCGACGTCACCGATCCCGAGCCGCTCGCACCGGACCACTCCCTCTGGAGCGTGCCGAACCTGCTGCTCACCCCGCACCTTGCCGGCACGGTGCCGGCGACCCGCAGCCGGGTGGAGGCTGTAGTCACGGACCACATTCGGTGCGTGCTCGAGGGGCGGCCGCTTGTCGGCCTGGTCGACGCCTACTGATGGAGTGGCGTCGGCCCCGAGAGCGACGTTGCGCCACGTCTCGAAGAGAGCGGTTCAGTACCGGCACAGCAGGATCGCGCTGGTCGAAGGGCGCACATCTCCCCTTGTCGTTCCACCTTCACGAGTCCATACCGGGTCGCCGCCGGGCACGTGCCGCGCACCGCGGGCCCCGCGTCCGTGGGCGTCCGGTGACTGATCGGCGTCAGGCCGGGCGGCCCCGCTCGGTGCGCAGGTAGCGGACCAGGGCGTTCGTCGACGGGTCCGAGTCGTACGCGGGTGCGCCCTCGCTCTGCAGCTTCGGCGCCAGCTGGTTGGCCATCACCTTGCCCAGCTCGACGCCCCACTGGTCGAAGGGGTTGATGCCCCAGACCACGCCCTGGGTGAAGACCCGGTGCTCGTAGGCGGCGACCAGCTGGCCCAGCGTCGACGGCGTCAGCTTCGGTGCCACGATTGCGTTCGACGGGTGGTTGCCGGGCATCACCTTGTGCGGCACGACCGCCTCCGCCGTCCCCTCGGCGGCGACCTCCTCGGCGGTCCGGCCGAAGGCCAGCGCGCGGGGCTGGGCCAGGAAGTTGCTCAGGAACAGGTCGTGCATGCCGTCGAGGTCCCTGTCATGAGCGAGGGAGTTGGGCTGGGCGAACGCGATGAAGTCGGCCGGCACGAGGACGGTGCCCTGGTGCAGCAACTGGTAGAAGGCGTGCTGGCCGTTGGTCCCGGGCTCGCCCCAGACGATCTCGCCGGTCGGCACGTCCACCGGTGATCCGTCCAGCCGCACCGACTTGCCGTTGGACTCCATGCACAGCTGCTGCAGGTACGCGGGGAAGCGGGCCAGGTACTGCGCGTAGGGCAGGACGGCGGTGCTCTGCGCGCCGAAGAAGTCGATGTACCAGACGGAGATGAGCCCGAGCAGCGCCGGCAGGTTCTCCTCGTACGGCGCCGTCCGGAAGTGCTCGTCCATGGTGTGGAAGCCGTCGAGCAGTTCGCGGTAGTTGTCACGGCCGATCGCCACCATCAGCGAGAGCCCGATGGCCGAGGTGAAGGAGTACCGACCACCGACCCAGTCCCAGAACCCGAACATGTTCTCGGTGTCGATGCCGAAGTCGGCCACCTTGGCGGCGTTGGTCGAGACGGCGACGAAGTGCTTCGCCACCGCGGACTCGTCCCCACCGAGACCGTCGAGCAGCCAGCGGCGGGCCTCCCGCGCGTTGGTCAGCGTCTCCTGGGTGGTGAAGGTCTTCGACGCGACGATGAACAGCGTGGTCGCCGGGGCGAGGTCGCGGGTGGCCTCGGCCAGGTCGGTGGGGTCGATGTTCGAGACGAACCGGAAGGTCAGCGAGCGGTCGGAGTAGTCCCGCAGTGCGAGGTAGGCCATGGCCGGGCCGAGGTCCGAGCCGCCGATGCCGATGTTGACCACCGCGCGGATGCGCTCGCCGGTGTGCCCGGTCCAGGCTCCGCTGCGTACCCGCTCGGCGAAGCCGGCCATCCGGTCGAGCACCTCGTGGACGTCGCGCCGCACGTCCTGGCCGTCGATCTCCAGGCCGCCGGTCGAGGGGTCGCGGAGGGCGACGTGCAGGACGGCGCGGTCCTCGGTGGTGTTGATGTGCTCACCGCGGAACATGGCCTCGGTGCGCTCGCGGAGGCCGGCCCGCTCGGCGAGGGCGACCAGCAGGCGCAGCGTCTCGCGGGTCAGCCGGTTCTTGGAGTAGTCCAGGTACAGCTCGCCGGCGCGGCAGACGAGCTCGTCGCCCCGCGCCGGGTCCTCGGCGAAGAGGTCCCTCAGGTGACGCTCGCGCACCTCGCGGTGGTGCTCGGCCAGTGCCTGCCACTCCGGGCTCTCGGTGATCCCCACCGCTCCACCTTCTCGCAACGGGCCGCGGTGGGCGACAGCGGGCTCAGGAGGTGCCAGCGGGCTCAGGAGGTGACGGCGGCGGCGATCGAGGTCTCGAGCGTCCCGCGGCGGACGGCGAGCAGCTCGCCGTCGGCCAGCTCCTGCCAGCCGGTGCCCCAGCCGCTCGAGGAGACCACCACCGCGCCATCGGTGACCCGGTAGCGCAGCGAGTAGTACTCGGGGTCGTCGTCCTCGAAGGGGCCCTCGGTGTCGTACCGGCAGAAGGCGTACAGCTCGTCCGGGGTCAGCAGCAGGCAGTTGAGGCTGGTGAACGGGGTGGTCGCCGCGATCTCGTCCGCGGTCGCCCGCAGCGCCTCGGCCGGCGTCGCGCCGTCCCGCAACCGCTGGGCGACCAGCAGGAAGTAGCGCTCGCTGTCGGTCGTGCCCCGTCGCGAGCGTTGCGACCGGTAGGTCAGCAGGTCGTCGAGCGCGGCGGGCGGCCGGATCGAGCATTGTGCGCGAACGCGACGCGGCCGTCGGTGAAGGGGTGGGTGTTGGCCTGCCCGATGCCGAGGCCCATCGTCGCCCAGCGCAGGTGCGCCAGGCCCGAGTCGCTGCGGCGGCGGCCGGCCCAGCGGGCGAACACCGCGCTGGTCCGTGCGGCGTCGGGGCGCTTGCGGACCCGGACGCCCCGTCGGGTGCTGCGGGCGACGCCCCAGCCGTCACCGTGCTTGGCCGACAGCGCGGTGAAGCTCGCCAGGTCCTCCTCGCCCAGGAGGTCGCGGAGGCTGGTGGGCTCGCGGGTGGTCCAGCCCAGGAGTCGGCACACGCGGTCCACGATGACGCAGCGCCGTCCCGATCCGGCGCAACCTGAGGTCGCCCCGGCAGGTCGTGGCGGTGGATGCTGTCGGTGGACGACCACGCGGTGCACGAGGGAGTGACGATGGGACTGCTCGACGGCGGCGACTGGCAGGGCAAGATCTGGGTCGGCGGCTGGGCCGACGGCAGCGGCGGCACCTACGACGCGGTGGAGCCGGCGACCGGCGACGTCATCGCGCCGGTGGGACGGGCGACACCCGAGGACGTGAGCGAGGCCGCCACGCGGGCCGTCGCGGCCCAGCGGGCGTGGGCCGCGGCGCCGTTCGAGGAGCGTGCTCGGGTGCTGCGCCGGGCCGGCGAGGTGCTCGAGGCGCACGCCGACGAGATCAAGGGCTGGCTGGCCCGCGAGTCCGGCGCGATCCAGCCCTTCGGCGACTTCCAGGTGCACACCACCGCGCAGGAGTGCTACGAGGCCGCGGCCCTGCCGTCGCACCCGTACGGCGAGCTGCTGCGCACCGGCTCGCCGCGGCTGTCCTTCGCCCGCCGGCTACCGGCGGGCGTCGTCGGGGTGATCGCGCCGTTCAACGTGCCGACGATCCTCGCCATCCGCGCGGTCGCCCCGGCGCTGGCCCTGGGCAACGCGGTGATCCTCAAGCCCGACCCGCGCACGGCGATCAGCGGTGGGGCGATGTTCGCCCGCGTCTTCGAGGAGGCGGGGCTCCCGGCCGGCGTCCTGCAGGTGCTGCCCGGTGGGGTCGACGTCGGCGAGGCCCTGGTGGTCGAGCCCGCCGTGCGCGTCATCGCCTTCACCGGCTCGACCCGCGCCGGCCGTGCGGTCGGGGCGCTGGCCGGCCAGCACCTCAAGCGCGCCCACCTCGAGCTCGGCGGCAACTCCGCGCTGATCGTGCTGCCCGACGTGGACGTGCGGGCCGCGGCCTCGGTCGGCGCGTGGGGCACGTTCGCCCACCAGGGGCAGATCTGCATGGCGACGTCGCGGCACCTGGTGCACCGCGACATCGCCGAGGAGTACACCGCCGTCCTCACCGAGAAGGTGGAGAAGCTCCCGGTCGGCGACCCGTTCCGCGAGCAGGTGGCGATGGGCCCGCTGATCGACGCCGGCCAGCGGGACCGGGTGCACGGCCTGGTGACGGCCAGCGTCGAGGGCGGGGCGACCGTGCGCACCGGCGGCACGTTCGAGGGGCTGTTCTACCGGCCGACCGTGCTGGGCGACGTCCCGGTCGAGGCACCCGCCTACCAGGAGGAGATCTTCGGCCCGGTCGCCCCGGTGACGCCGTTCTCGTCGCTGGACGAGGTGGTCGAGCTGGCCAAGGGAACCGAGTACGGGCTCTCGCTCGGCATCCTGACCAAGGACGTCTATGCCGGGCTCGAGCTGGCCGAGCGCATCCCGTCCGGGCTGGTCCACATCAACGACCAGACGGTCAACGACGAGGCGGTCGCCCCGTTCGGCGGCGTCGGCGCGTCGGGCACCGGCTCCCGGCACGGCGGCCCGCAGGCCAACATCGAGGCGTTCACCGAGACCCAGTGGGTCACCCTGCGCGGCGACCTCCCGGCCTACCCCTTCTGACCCGGTCGAGCTTTCGGTACAGAAAGCTGCGGCGAACTGCCGAGCTTTCTGTACCGAAAGCGCGCATTGGGTCAGACCGTGGCGGGGAGGGGCATCTCGGGGACGTCGTCCGGCACGGTCAGCGGCGCGCCGGTGGCCTCGACGACCTCGTCCGGGGAGACGCCGGGCGCCACCTCGCGCAGGACGAAGCCGTCGTCGGTGACGTCGATGACCGCGAGGTCGGTGATCACCCGGTCGACGCAGCCCTTGCCGGTCAGCGGCAGCGTGCACTCCTCGACCAGCTTCGGCGAACCGTCGCGGGCGACGTGCTCCATCATGATGATCACCTTGCGGGCGCCGTGGACGAGGTCCATGGCGCCGCCCATGCCGTTGACCATCTTGCCGGGGATCAGCCAGTTGGCCAGGTCGCCGCGGGGGTTGACCTGCATGGCGCCGAGGATCGCGACATCGAGATGCTTGCCACGGATCATCCCGAACGACATCGCAGAGTCGAAGAAGCTGGCGCCGGGGAGGATGGTCACCGTCTCCTTGCCGGCGTTGATCAGGTCCGGGTCCTCCTCGCCCTCGAAGGGGTAGGGCCCGACGCCGAGTACCCCGTTCTCCGAGTGCAGGACGACGTGGACGTCGTCGGGCACGTAGTTGGGGACGAGGGTCGGCATGCCGATGCCGAGGTTGACGTAGGCGCCGTCCTCGAGCTCGAGCGCGACGCGGGCGGCGAGCTGTTCACGGGTGAGTGTCATCGCGCTGCTCCCTCGCTCCGCGGCCGGGTGGTCCGCTTCTCGATCTTCTTGCCCTCGGGCCCGACGACCACCACGCGGTCGACGAAGACGCCGGGCAGGTGCACGTCCTCGGGGGTGATCTCGCCGGGCTCGACCAGCTCCTCGACCTCGGCGATCGTGATCCGCCCGGCCATGCCGGCCAGCGGGTTGAAGTTGCGGGCCGACTCGTGGAACACCAGGTTGCCGTGCCGGTCGCCGCGCCAGGCCCGCACCAGGCCGAAGTCGGCGGTCAGCGCCGTCTCCAGCACGTACTGCTGCCCGTCGAAGACGCGCACCTCCTTGGGCTCGCTGGTCGTCACCACGTTGCCGTCGGCGTCGTACCGGATCGGGATGCCGCCCTCGGCGACCATCGTCCCGACGCCGGTGGGCGTGTAGAAGGCGGGGATGCCGGCCCCGCCGGCGCGCAGCCGCTCGGCAAGGGTGCCCTGCGGCGTCAGCTCGACCTCGAGCTCACCGGAGAGGTACAACCGGGCCAGCTCCTTGTTGCCGCCGACGAAGGAGCTGATCGTCCGGGAGATCCGGCCGGCATACAGCAGCACGCCCAGCGCCTGGTCGTCGACCCCGCAGTTGTTGGAGATCGTGGTGAGGTTGCGGACGCCCTTCTCCAGCAGCGCGTCGATGAGCGCGATCGGGACGCCGCACAGCCCGAACCCGCCGACCGCGAGGCTGGCGCCGTCCACGACGTCGGCGACGGCCTCCTGGGTGGTGGCCATGACTTTGTCCAACTCGTGCTCCCATCGGGTCGGCACCTGCGAGGGGTGCCAGTATCCCCGGCGGACGACGGGATCCCGACGCCCGGCTACCACTGGACGGAACGGTCGCGGGAACCACCGGCACCGCCACCCCGTTCCGCGGGCATGGATCTGACCTGTCCGAAGTGCCACGGGGCCATGCGCACCTACGAGCGCAACGGCGTCCACGTCGACCAGTGCTCCGACTGCCGGGGCATCTTCCTCGACCGGGGGGAGCTCGACCGCCTCATCGACGCCGAGAACGCCTGGCACCGTGGCGGCGCGGTACCGGAGTCGCGGCACGACGACGACCGGCGTCCCCGCGATGTCCGGGCGCACGGGGGAGCCGCCTCGGGCGCCGGCCTCGGCGCCGTCGTGGGCGAGGTGCTGCGCCAGGTGCAGGGCTCCACGTCGCATTCCCGCGACCACCACGGGCACTCCTCCGGCCACGACAGGAAGCGCAGGAAGGAGTCGTTCCTCGGCGACCTCTTCGGCTGAGGCGCCGGGACGCCGGCGTCAGCCGGTCCGGACGGTGAGCCGTACCTGGACGCCGTCGTCGTACCGGGAGACGTCGACGTGGTCGCACAGCTGGCGGGCGAGCCACAGACCCATGCCCCCGCGCGAGAGGTCCTCGCCGTGCGCCGGCCCGTAACCGGCGAACGGGTCGTCGAAGCCGGACCCGTGGTCGCGGATGGAGCAGACGATGCGGTCGGCGCCGGTCCACAGGTCGAGCCGGACGGGAGGCCTGCCGTGGCGGGCGGCGTTCGAGGTCATCTCGTCCACGGCGAGCTGGAAGTCCTCGATCAGGTCCCGCGGCGCGGCGAGACCGGTCAGCTCGGCGGCCACCGCGTGCCGCAGCCCGATGAAGTCCGTGACGTCGTGAACCGACAGCCGTGGGGGAGTGTCCTCGAGCGGTTCGGCCGGGACCGGCAGGGAGCGCAGGTACTCCGCCGGGTCGACGAACCGGTCGTTGCGGGCGCGCCCGGCCGGCCCGACGACGCTCGTGTGCGTTCTCAGCGCGGACTCCAGCACCGGCTCGGGCAGCCGCCGGGTGTCGAAGACGCACAGCCCCCAGAGCGGCCAGTCCGCCAGGGCTGCGTTGATGACCGACTCGTAGCGCTGCCACTCCAGCCAGTCGCGCTCGGTCGGGCCGAAATCGACCTCGCCGACGACCCGGACCCGATGGACCCCCTCGGCGGCGCGCTGCTCGGCCAGCGAGCGGAAGGTCGTGATGGCCGTCGGAGTTCGTGCGCGGTACACGTCGTGCCGCTCGAGCACGTGCACGCGGGGGTCGCCGTTCACCGCGTCGCGCAGCGCGTCGGCCGTCCGGGCGCTCGTGGCGACGACGGCCGCGTCGCCGGCGGCCAGCCCGTCGAGGAGGAACGGGGCAGCCACGGCCACGAGCTCGTCGGCGGAGTCGTACAGCAGGGCGTCGTGCACGTAGCCCGGTGGACGGCCGTCCACCGCAACTGTTCGCGCTGCCACTCGCTCCGCTCCCGAGGCTCCGACGTCCACCCGCGTGCGGGTTCCGCCGACCACGGTAGGTCAGATGGCCGCGGTCGGCTCGGCGCCGGTTTCGGTGCAGACTCGACGGGCAGGTTCGAGCCAGACGACCACCGGAACGTGCAGCGACGGGAGACCAGCATGGCGATCGCCACCATCAACCCGGCCACCGGCGAGACGCTGAAGACCTACGAGGCCCTGACCGACGAGCAGCTCGAGGAGAAGCTGGCCCGCGCGGCCGACGCATGGCAGAGCTACCGGCTGACCTCTGCCGCCGAGCGGGCCGGCTGGCTGCGCGCCGCCGCCGACGTCCTGGACGCCGATACCGACCCCGTCGCCGAGCTGATGGTCACCGAGATGGGCAAGACCCTCGCCGCGGCGAAGGCCGAGGTCGCCAAGTGCGCCAAGGCGCTGCGCTGGTACGCCGAGCACGGTCCGGCCCTGCTCGAGCCCGAACCCAAGGACGCCGACGCCGTCGGTGCCACCCAGGCCTACGTCGTCCACCAGCCGATCGGCGTCGTCCTGGCGATCATGCCGTGGAACTTCCCCCTCTGGCAGGCGATGCGCTTCGCCGCCCCGGCGCTCATGGCGGGCAACGTCGGCCTGCTCAAGCACGCGAGCAACGTTCCGCAGACCGCGCTCTACCTGGAGGAACTGTTCCGCAGGGCCGGCTTCCCGGCCGACGTCTTCCAGACGCTGCTGATCGGCTCGTCGACCATCGAGCGGGTGCTGCGTGACGACCGGGTCGCCGCCGCCACGCTGACCGGCAGCGCGCCCGCCGGGCAGTCGGTCGCCTCCATCGCCGGCGACGCGCTCAAGAAGACGGTGCTCGAGCTCGGCGGCAGCGACCCGTTCATCGTCATGCCCTCGGCGCACCTGGAGAAGGCGGCGGAGGTCGCCGTCACCGCCCGCAACCAGAACAACGGGCAGAGCTGCATCGCGGCCAAGCGGTTCTTCGTGCACCGGGACGTGGCCGAGGAGTTCACCCGCCTGTTCGCCGAGAAGATCGGCGCGCTGACCGTGGGCGACCCGATGGACCCCGACACGCAGGTCGGTCCGCTGGCGACCGAGTCGGGCCGGGAGGACGTGGAGAAGTACGTGCAGGACGCCGTCGCCAAGGGCGCGACCGTCCTCGTGGGCGGGGAGCGGCTCGACCGGCCCGGCTGGTTCTACGCGCCCACCCTGCTGGCCGGCATCACGCCGGAGATGGACCTGTACTTCGAGGAGGTCTTCGGCCCCGTCGCGGCCCTGTTCACCGTCGACTCGCTGGACGAGGCGATCGAGATCGCCAACAGCCATCCCTACGGCCTGGGCGCCAACCTGTGGAGCGAGGACGAGGAGGAGCGGGCTCTCTTCGTCCGGGACGTCGCCTCGGGCATGGCGTTCGTGAACGGGATGGTGACCAGCTATCCGGACCTGCCCTTCGGCGGGGTCAAGCAGAGCGGCTACGGCCGCGAGCTCACCGAGGTCGGCATGCGCGAGTTCATGAACGCCAAGACGGTCTGGATCGGCGCCCCGAGCAGTGAGCAGGGTGTCGGCGACACCGCGGGAGCCGCCTCCGAGTGACGCGGACGCGCGAGGGGCCGTCCGGCGCCGCGCCGTCCGGCCGGACTCCGGTGCGTGCCGGGTTCAGTGCAGGCGGAACCGCCAGTCCGCGGGCACCCGTCCCCGGGGACCAGGAGCGGGCTGGTCGAGCGGGTGGTGGAGCGGTGGCGCCAGCTCGGGGCCGTCGACCGCTCGCCCGTTGCTGAAGTCCCAGAACCAGCTCTCCCCGGGCTCGAAGCTGCGCGCGATCGGGTGCCCGGCCTCCTTCGCGTGCATCCGCGCATGCCGGCTCGGCGAGGAGTCGCAGCAGCCGATGTGCCCGCACTGCGCGCAGCGCCGCAGGTGGAACCACCACCCCCCGCTCGCCTCGCACTCCACGCAACCGGTCCCGCTGGGCGGGACCCCGGTGTCGATCGCTGACACGGCGCTGTCTGACACGTCCACCACCTGGGAGGAGAGCGGTATGGAACCGGGCATCCACGGTACGGACGGCGCCGACCCGGAGGAAGCCTCCGGCGTGCTGGAGCCGGAGGACACCCTCGACGGTGCACCCGGCGTCCGCGACGTCCTGGACACCGGCTGGCCGGCGACGTGCGGGCGGGGCGCCTGGTCGACGCCGACGACCGCCAACCGGGGGTCACCGACGACGAGGTCCGGGCGCGCGACACCGGGATCGACGGGGCGGCCGCCTCGGCGGAGGAGGCCGCGGTACACGTCGTGAGCGACCGAGACCGCCAGCGCCGCCTACGCCTGCAGCAGAACGGTGCCGTTCGTCCCTGGGCCGCACTAGCGTGGGGCGCTCCGGTGCACGGCGAACCAGGAGCCGCCATGGGCAAGCCCGTCCTGCTCAGCGTGGACGACGACGCGGGAGTGTCGCGGGCCGTCGCGCGGGACCTCCGGCGCCGCTACGGCGAGGAGTTCCGGGTGCTGCGGGCCTCGTCCGGACCCGAGGCGCTGGAGGCGCTCAAGGAGCTGAAGCTGCGGGGCGACACCGTCGCGGCGCTGCTCGCCGACTACCGCATGCCGCAGATGAACGGGGTCGACTTCCTGGAGAAGGCGATGGACCTGTTCCCGCGGGCCCGTCGGGCGCTGCTCACCGCCTACGCCGACACCGACGCCGCCATCCAGGCCATCAACGTCGTCGACGTCGACTTCTACCTGCTCAAGCCGTGGGACCCGCCCGAGGAGAAGCTCTACCCGGTGGTCGACGCGATGGTCGCGTCCTGGCGGGACAGCCACGACAGCGCCGTGGAGGACGTGAAGCTGATCGGCCACCGGTGGTCGGCGCCGTCGTTCCGCGCACGGGATCTGCTGGCGCGCAACGCCGTCCCGTACCGCTGGTACAGCGTCGAGGAGCCGGAGGGGCAGCGGCTGCTCGCGGCGGCCGAGGCCGGCCCGGACGACGTCCCGGTGGTCATCACCCCGGACGGCAGGGTCCTCAAGGCGCCCTCGGACGCCGAACTGGCCGCGGTCGCCGGGCTGAGCGTGGAGCCGCAGGCCGACTTCTACGACCTGATCGTCGTGGGGGGCGGGCCGGCCGGTCTCGGGGCGGCGGTGTACGGCGCCTCCGAGGGGCTGCGGACCGTGCTCGTGGAGCGCGAGGCGACCGGCGGCCAGGCGGGGCAGAGCAGCCGGATCGAGAACTACCTCGGCTTCCCCGACGGCGTCTCCGGAGGGCAGCTGGCCGAACGGGCCCGCCGGCAGGCGGCGAAGTTCGGGGCCGAGATGCTGCTGACCCGCGACTGCGTGGCGCTGGAGGCCCACGGATCCAAGCGGGTGCTGCGGTTCGCCGACGGCAGCACGATCTCCGCGCACGCCGTCGTCCTGGCGACCGGTGTCTCCTACCGCAGCCTCGGCGTGCCCGGGGCCGACGGGCTGACCGGGCGGGGCGTCTTCTACGGCTCGGCGATGACCGAGGCGCAGGAGTGCGCCGACAAGAAGGTCGTGATCGTCGGTGGGGCCAACTCGGCGGGGCAGGCGGCCGTCTTCTTCGCCCGGTACGCCAGCTCCGTGCACGTCCTGGTCCGCGGGCCCTCCCTGGAGGCGTCGATGTCGCACTACCTGATCGAGCAGATCGCCGGCATCGAGAACATCTCCGTGCACACCTGCACGACCGTGGCCGAGGCGCACGGCACCGACCACCTCGAGCAGCTCACGGTGCAGGACGCCCGCTCCGGTGAACGGACGACGCTGCCGGCCAGCCACCTGTTCGTGTTCATCGGCGGCGAGCCGCGCACGTCCTGGCTCGACGGCACGGTCACCCGGGACGAGCGCGGGTTCATCCCGACGGGCCCGGGCCTGACGCAGGACGGCCGCCGCCCGCCCGGCTGGCCGCTGGAGCGGGACCCGTACCTCCTCGAGTCGAGCGTCCCGGGGGTGTTCGTCGCCGGCGACGTGCGGGCGGAGTCGGTGAAGCGGGTCGCCTCGGCTGT
Organism: Blastococcus sp. PRF04-17; assembly: GCF_023016265.1. GTDB lineage: Bacteria > Actinomycetota > Actinomycetes > Mycobacteriales > Geodermatophilaceae > Blastococcus_B. The sequence continues at coordinate 520,693 of NZ_CP095412.1, forward strand.
GGGCGAGGGCGCCATGGCGGTGACTCTCGTGCACCGGTACCTGGGGGAGCGATGACCGCGCCCGGACGGCGGTTGACGCCCGACGAACTGCGGGAGCTGTTCCTCTTCGAGGACCTGGACGACGACCAGCTCGGCTGGGTGGCGGCCAACGGGGACGTCGTCGACTTCGCGGCCGGCGCCGAGGTGTCGGTGGAGGGCGAGCCGGCCGAATGCTTCTTCGTGCTGCTCGACGGGACGATGAGCATGGTCCGCCTCGTGGGCGGCAGCGAGGTCGAGACGGTCCGCACCGATTCCCGCGGCGTCTACTCGGGGGCCGTCCAGTTCTACTTCGGCGACCGGCTGGAACAGCGCTACCCGGCCACCGTCCGCGCGGTGACCGACTGCCGCTTCCTCGCACTGCCGGCCCCGGCGTTCGCGGCGGTGTTCCGCAGCTGGTACCCGATGGCGGTGCACCTGCTCGAGGGCATGTTCGTCGGGCAGCGCAACGCCGCGGAGCTGGTCGGGCAGCGGGAGCGGCTGCTGGCGCTCGGCAAGCTGACCGCCGGCCTGACCCACGAGCTGAACAATCCCGCGGCCGCGGCGGCGCGGGCTGCGGCCGCGCTGCGGGACCGGTTCGCCGGCATGCGGCACAAGCTCACGCTGCTGTCCGAGGGCAGGCTCGACGGCCAGGTGCTGCGGGCGCTCACCGGTCTGCAGGAGGAGTTCGTCACCCGGATCGACACCACCCGCGAGCTGTCGGCCCTGGACCGGTCCGACCAGGAGGACGCCCTCGGCGACTGGCTGGAGGAGCACGGCCTCAGCCGGCCCTGGGACCTCGCCGGCGTCTTCGTGGCCGCGGGCCTCGGCCCTGACGACCTCGAACGCGTCGCCGGCGCGGTGGCTGCCGATCACCTCGAACCGGCCGTGCGCTGGCTGGCCTACACGGTCGAGGCGGAGACCCTGCTGGTGGAGATCGCCGACAGCACCGGCCGGATCTCGAGCCTGGTCGACGCGGCCAAGCAGTACTCGCAGATGGACCGCACGCCGCACCAGCCGACCGAACTGCACGCGGGCCTCGACGCCACGCTGGTCATGCTGGGCGGGAAGATCAGCCCCGACATCACCGTCGTCAAGGACTACGACCGGACCCTGCCGCCGGTGCCTGCCTACGCCGGCGAGCTCAACCAGGTCTGGACGAACCTGATCGTCAACGCCCTGGACGCGATGTCGTCCAACGGCGAGGGCACGCTGACGCTGCGCACCGCGCGGGACGGCGACTGCGCCCTGGTCGAGGTCGTCGACACCGGTCCGGGCATCCCGCCGGAGCTGCAGGCGCGGGTCTTCGAGCCGTTCTTCACCACCAAGCCCGTCGGGCAGGGCACCGGCCTCGGCCTGGACGTCTCGTGGCGGATCGTGGTGAAGCGGCACGGCGGCGACCTGCGGGTCACCTCCCGGCCGGGGGAGACCCGCTTCTCGGTGCTGCTGCCGCTGACCGAGCCGTCACCGACTCCCTGAACCGGGGCACAGTGGAGGCGTGTTCGACGTCGACTGGATGGGGCTGCTGACGCGCGAGGTGCTGCGCGAGCGCGCCGCCGCCCTGATCGCCGAGGCGTGCGCCTGGACCGTCGGCATGTCCGACCAGCCGCACCACCTCCGCACCGGCGGCCGGATCGTCGCCACCGGGCTGACGGTGGGGGAGCGGGCCGCGCACGGGCTCCCGCTCAGCGGCGAGGAGGACGGCCGGCTCGACCTCGGCGACGCCCGCCCGGGCAGCTTCCAGGACGCGCTGAACTCCGTCGACGCCACCGGGACCGTCGCCGCCGACCGGTTCGACACCGACGTCCTGCACCCGTTCGTCCGGGCCACCTGCCTGGCCGCGGCGGAGCGGGCGCGGCGCACCCGGCCGGCGGACTGGGCCGAACTCGCCGACGACGTCGGCGAGGAGGAGTCCGACCTCGACGGGGTGGTCGGGGCCGGCGGGTGGGAGGAGCCGCTGCGGATCGACGCCGAGCACCTCGTGCTCGCCGCGCTGCGCGACGTGCCGCTGATCGAGGTGGAGGCGGAGGGGCTGCCGCTGTCCCTGGTCCGGGCCGCGGAAGCAGTCGCGCGAGCGGCCGCTGCCCCGGCCGAGCCCGGACCGGTGGACGACGACCTCGCGGGCACGCTCTTCCTCGCCGGCGCGGCGGTGACCGCGACCGGCGCGCCGGTGCCGCTCGCCCCCGCGGCGGCCGAGCGGCTGGTCGAGCAGCTGCTCGCGCACGGCCTGGAGCCCGGCGAGGTGCTCGGCGTGCTGCCGCACCTGCCGATCGAGCCGGCGACCGCCGACGAGGTCGCGGCGATCCTCCGGTCCGGCGGGATCGGCTGACCCGCTCAGAGCTGGGCGGCGACCAGCGGCTCGAGGGTCAGCTCGGGCTTGTTCTGCTGCAGCACCCGCAGGCCCCACTTGTTGGCGAACACCGCGATCAGCTCGCCGTCGCCGCGCTGCAGCACCTCCGCGCCGCTCGAGGCCGAGATGCCGGGCACCGACTCGGCGTCGGTGCGCAGCGCCAGGCTGTAGGGCAGCGGCTCGAGCGCGACCGGCGCGCCGAACTCGTGCTCCATGCGGTGGGTGGCGACCTCGAACTGCATCGGCCCGACGACCGCGAGCACGGGGGCCTGGTCGCCGCGGCGGTCGGAGCGCAGGACCTGCACCACGCCCTCGGAGTCCAGCTGCTCGATCCCCCGGCGGAACTGCTTGTGCTTGGCGGTGTCCCGGCCGCGGCACACGGCGAAGTGCTCCGGGGCGAAGGTGGTGAGCGGGGGATAGCTCACCGGGCGCCCGGCGTACAGGGTGTCGCCCACGCCCAGCGCGGCGGCGTTGACCAGCCCGACGACGTCCCCCGGGTAGGCCACGTCGATGCTCTCGCGCTCGCGGCCGAAGACGTGCTGCGCGTACTTGGTGGCGAAGGGCCGGCCGGTGCGGGCGTGGGTCACGACCATGCCCCGCTCGAAGACGCCCGAGCAGATGCGGATGAACGCCAGCCGGTCGCGGTGCGCGGTGTCCATGCCGGCCTGCACCTTGAAGACGAACGCGCTGAACGGGTCGGTCACCGTCCGGGTCCCGCCGTCGGAGTCCGGCTGGTCGGCCGGTGCCGGCGCGAGGGCCACGAGGGTCTCGAGCAGGGCGCCGACACCGAAGTTGGACACGGCCGACGCGAAGAGGACGGGTGTGGTCACGCCGTCCAGGAACAGGGACTGCTCGTGGTCCGCACCGGTGGCGGCCAGCAGCTCGACCTCCTCGACGGCCTGCTGCCAGGCGTCGCCCTCGCGGGCCAGCGCGGCCTCGGCCGGCAGGGTCTCCTCCGGCGCGATGGTGGCGCCGCCCGCGGTGCGGGTGAAGCGGCGGTAGCTGCCGTCGGAGCGGTCCAGCACCCCGCGGAAGTCACCGGCGATGCCGACCGGCCAGGTCAGCGGCGTCGGGGTCAGGCCGGTGCGCTCGGTGATCTCGTCCATCAGCTCGAGGGCGTCCTTGCCCGGCCGGTCCCACTTGTTGACGACGGTGATCACCGGGATCCCGCGGTGCCGGCAGACGGCGAACAGCTTCATCGTCTGGGCCTCGAGGCCCTTGGCGGCGTCGATCAGCATCACCGCCGCGTCGACCGCGGTCAGCACGCGGTAGGTGTCCTCGGAGAAGTCGGCGTGACCCGGGGTGTCGAGCAGGTTGACGACCGCGTCCCGGTACTCGAACTGCAGCGCGGCGGAGGTGATGGAGATGCCGCGGGCCTTCTCCATGTCCATCCAGTCCGAGACGGTGCCGCGGCGGCCGGCCTTGCCGTGCACGGCGCCGGCCTGCCCGATGACCCGGGCGTGCAGCGCGAGCGCCTCGGTCAGGGTCGACTTGCCGGCGTCCGGATGGCTGATCACGGCGAAGGTCCGGCGGCGCGCGGCCTCCCGCAGGACGGTGGTGGCGTCGGTGCCGCCGCTGGTCTGCTCGACGGGGGCTGCGCTCACCAGGTCCAGGGTAGGCGATCAGACCTCGGTGACCTCGAAGGTCCGCGTCGGGCTGACGAACTCCTCCTGGGCAGCGACCAGCAGGATCTCCCGCGAGCCGGCGTCCTCCGTGCGCTGCAGCAGCCCGAACACCGACGCCGCCGCGCGGCCCAGCGCCTCGCCCGCCGAGCGGGTCTCCAGCCAGTGCGCCAGGAACAGCGCCGCGATCGCATCGCCGGCGCCGTTCACCGAGACCCCGAGCTTCGGCGTCCGCACGCGGAAGTGCCGGCCCCCTTCCGACGCGAGCAGGTCCACGGCGTCGTCCGGGGTGTCCGCGGCGTCCAGGCTCGTGGTGAGGACGACGCGCGGGCCGAGCGCCTGCACCGCGGCGACGGCGTCCTTGACCGACGCCAGCGACGTCGTGGTGTACCCCGACAGCAGGTCGAGCTCGAAGTGGTTCGGCGTCACCAGGTCGGCGGCCGGGACGGCGACCTCGCGCATGAACTCCTCGATGCCGGGTCGGACGAACACCCCCGTCCCACGTCGCCGATGACCGGGTCGCAGCAGTAGACGGCGTCCTGGTTGGCCTCGCGCACCCGGTCGACGGTCTGCACGACGGCGTGCCCGATGTCGGCGGAGCCGAGGTAGCCCGACAGCACGGCGTCGCACCGGCCGAGCACACCTCGGTCGGCGATGCCCTGGACGACCTCCTCGAGCGCCTGGCCGTCGAACACCCGCCCGGTCCACTGCCCGTAGCCGGTGTGGTTGGAGAACTGCACGGTGTGCACCGGCCACACCTCGATGCCGAGGCGCTGCAGCGGGAAGACCGCCGAGGAGTTGCCGACGTGCCCGTAGGCGACGTGCGACTGGATGGAGAGGACGTTGCGCACGGGGTCAGACGGTAGAGCAGCGCGGTGACGCTCCTGTGACGCCGCCGTGACGCCCGGGTCGGTAGACGTGCGGCAGAGGCCGCCCGGCCTCAGGGGGAACGCTGCTCTCCGGAGCGGCCGGACGGACGGACGACCCATGACCCTGGCCACCTATGTCGAGATGCCTACCCCGCGCAGGGCGATGGACGGCGAGGCCCAGGACCTCCTGCCCGCCGACCTGACCGTCGCCTACGGCGCGGGCGACGCGGCGGTGGCGGGGTCGGTCCCGCTGCACGAGTTCCTGAAGAACGCCGGCACCCTGACGCTCGCCGACCGGCTCACCATCGTCGGGCAGGCGCTGCTGATGCTCGAGGGCAACTACGTGCACCTGCCGCTGAAGTCGGCCATGCACGCGGTGAACCCGGTGCAGCGGCTGCGGCTGCTGCGTGCCCGGCTGCAGCGGCAGACCGACGGGACCATGGACCCCGAGCGGATCTTCCACATGGAGATGTCGGCGGTCTTCCACTCGGTCCGCGATCTGCACACCAACTACCTGCTGCCCGCCCCGTTCGCCGGCATGATCGCCTACCTGCCCTTCCAGGTGGAGCGCTGCGTCGAGGACGGCGAGGCGACCTACGTCGTCAGCCGCATCGCGGCCGGGCTGTCCTCCCCGACGTTCCAGGTCGGCACCGAGATCACCCACTGGAACGGCATGCCGATCGACCGGGCAGTCGCCGTGAACGCCGACCGGTTCGCCGGGAGCAACGTGCCCGCCCGCCTCGCCCGCGGCATCGACTCGCTGACCGTGCGGTCGCTGCGCCTGCACCTGCCGCCGGACGAGGAGTGGGTCACCGTCAGCTACGTCGACAACGCAGGCGTCCGTCGCGAGCTGCGGGAGCCCTGGCTGGTGGCTCCCAACGCCCCCGCGATGGCCGCCGAGGACGGGATCAGCGAGGCCGCCGCGGCGATGGGCCTGGACCTGCACGCGGACGAGACCGGCCGGGCCCGCGCCCTGCTGTACGCGCCGCGGGCGGTCGAGCAGTCGCTGGGCACCATCGCCGTCGAGGTGTCGACGGAGCCCGCCGCGGCCGGGGCCGACGTCCCGTCGACGATGCCCCTGGTGTTCCGGGCGCGCAGCGTCGTCACGCAGGCGGGGACCTTCGGCCACCTGCGGATCTTCACCTTCAACGTGCCCGACCCCGAGGCCTTCGTCGACGAGTTCGTCCGGCTGGCCCAGCTGCTGCCGCAGGAGGGACTCATCCTCGACGTCCGCGGCAACGGCGGCGGGCACATCTACGCCAGCGAGTTCACCCTGCAGACCCTGACGCCGCGCCGGATCACCCCGGAGCCGGTGCAGTTCGTCTGCACCCCCTCAACCTCGAGATCTGCCGGCGGCACAAGGACAACCCGACCAACCGGATCGACCTCGGCCCCTGGTTCCCGTCGATGGACCAGTCGGTGGAGACCGGCAGCATCTACTCCTCGGCCTTCCCGATCGCCCCCGAGGACCGCGCCAACGCCCGCGGGCAGAAGTACTTCGGACCGGTCGTCCTGGTCACCGATGCCCGCTGCTACTCGGCGACCGACATCTTCGCCGCGGGCTTCCAGGACCACGAGATCGGCGACGTCCTGGGGATCGACGACAACACCGGCGCCGGCGGGGCCAACGTGTGGACGCACGGCCTGCTCAAGGCTCTGCGGGAGGTGCCTGCCGACCCGGACTCGCCGTACAGGCCGCTGCCGAAGCAGGCGGACATGCGCGTCTCCATCCGCCGGACGCTGCGGGTCGGACGACTGGCCGGTACCCCGGTGGAGGACCTCGGCGTGCGGCCCGACGTCCGCCACGAGATGACCCGCCGCGACGTGCTGGAGGGCAACGTCGACCTCATGGAGCGTGCCGGCTCCCTCCTCGCCGGCAAGCCCCGGCGCCGCCTGGACGTCACCGCATTCGCCAGCCGGGCCAACCACCTGGTCGTGCAGCTCACGGTGGGCGGCCTCGACCGGGTCGACGTCTACCTCGACGGCCGGCCGCGGGGCAGCAGCGACGTCTCCGACGGTGCCTCGGAGCTGCGGTTCGACGACTGCGGCGGGACCCGGGTCATCCAGGTGATGGGCTTCCAGGACGGAGAGCTGGTGGCGGCGCGCACCGAGCAGCTCGGCTAGGTCGGCCGTGCGCCCCGCCTGGCGGGCGGCTGTGAGCGTCTCCGCGGCGGTCAGCCGGGGAGCAGGACCGTGCGCAGTTCGTGGGCGCCGTCGGCCCGGGTCGCCTCGTAGAACCAGCGTGCCCCGCCGTCGGGGCGGCTGACGACGTCGACGTAGCGGAGCCCGAACGGCGGGTGCGCGCTGTGCAGCAGGGGAGCGTCGCCGACCGCGGTGAACACCTCGCCGTCCTCGGTGACCGCCAGACCCGAGCGCTCCTCGAAGTTCTCCGCGGCGGTCGCGCGGCCGTCGTAGAGCGCCCAGCCGCGGGACCCGTCGAGGACCACCGTCGCGAAGCGGACCCCGCGGGCGTCCCAGCTGCCCGGCGTGCCGGCGAGTGCGGTGCCGTGCCATCGCCACGTGACGCCGTCGTCGCTGGTGGCGTGCTCGGTGGTCATCCGGTCGGTGGCGTCCGGGTCGTCGAGCGGGTGCACCGACGCCCACAGGTGCCAGCGCCGGCCGTCGTGCCGGATCACCGGGTCCTTGACCGCCGCCGTGTCGGTGCCCGGCAGGACGGTGCGCGGCTGGGCGGTGGCCAGCTCCTCGACCGACGACGCCTCGAGCAGGTCGACCCGCCAGTGCTTGGTCCCCGGCGTGGCGCAGCTGACGTAGAGCCGCCAGCGGCCGTCGGGCGTGTGCACCAGGGCGGGGCGCTCGAGCGACTCCGCGCCGAACAGGTCCTTGCCCACCTCGACGACCGGCGTGAACCGCACGCCGTCGGCGGAGCGGGCGACGACGTTGGCCACCCCCGCCCCTCGCCCACGGGGAGGCGCAGCCGGTAGGCCAGCCACCACGTGCCCCCGACCAGTTGCGCCGACGGCCCGCCGACCCAGGCACCCGGCCGCGGATCCTCCGGCGCGAGGACCACCTGCGCCTCGGACCAGAAGCGATCGGGCTCCGGAGGACGCGGGCGGGACGGCCATGGCGCGGTGGAGGACACGCGGTCAGTGTGCGCCGCGACCCGGCTCAGGCCGTGGCGCTGCCGCCTGTGGGAGGTCGCGCGGTCTCGACGTGCGGCCGGGACTGCCACAGCGCCCACTCGGCGCTGACGTCGCCTGCCGTGCGCAGCAGGCGGGGCAGGTGCTCCTCGACGAGGCGCTCGACCGAGGTCTCGGCCGCGTGCACGGTCACGTTCATCGCGGCCCGCACCGTGCCGGAGCCGTCGCGCACCGGGACGGCGACCGAGCGCACTCCTGGCGCCAGCTCCTCGTCGGCCAGCGCCCACCCCCGGGCACGCACCTCGGTGAGCTCCCGGTCGAGCTGCTCGGGCGGCCGGCCGATGTACGGCGGCAGTCCGGACCGGCTCGGCTGCGCCAGGGTCGCGGCCAGGTCGGCGGGGGAGAGGGCGGCCAGCAGCACCTTGCCCTGGGAGGTCTGCACGGCGGGGAACCGGGTGCCGATCTCGACCCGCATCGCGATGATCTTCGGTACGGACACGCGGGCCACGTAGACGATGTCCGAGCCGTCCAGCTGGGTCATCGACGAGGACTCGCCGGTGCTGGCGACGAGGTCCTCGAGGTGCGGGCGGGCGATGTCCCAGAGCCCGAGCGAGCCGACGTACGCCATGCCGAGGCGCAGCACTCGCGGCGTGAGGGCGTAGCTGCCCCCGGAGGAGCGGACGTACCCGAGCTCCTCCAGGGTCAGCAGCAGCCGCCGCGCCGTCGGCCGGGCGAGCCCCGCCGCTGCGGCCACCTCCGCGAGGGACATGCGGCGGTGGCCGGCGTCGAAGCAGGTGAGGACGTCGAGCCCGCGCGCCAGCGACTCGACGAAGTCCGGCCCTGCTCCGCGCCCCGCCATGTCCGTCCTCCTCGCGCTCCGTTCAGCGGCCGAGGACGCGCTCCTCGCCGCCGGCCCGCTTGGACTCGTCGACGAAGTCGGAGTACTGGTACGGGTTGTCGAGGATCGCGGCCTCCGCCTCCGGCATCTCCGGGAACATGCCCGCCTGCCAGACCTCCTCGCCGCACGCGCCCTTCAGGTACTCGATGGTGTTCTCGATCTCCTGGCGCACGGGTGCCAGGTCGATGCCGACGAGCTTGCCGTCGTGCTTCACCACCCGGCCGTCGACGACGACGGTGTGCACGTCGCCCCGCTGCGCCTGGAAGACGACGTGCCCGATCGGGTTGAGCATCGGGAACGACACGGGGGAGTCGTCGTTCTTGATCAGGACCACGTCGGCCTTCTTGCCGACCTCGAGGCTGCCCAGGTCGGAGTCCCGCCCGATGGTGTGGGCGCCGCCCTTGGTGCACCACTCGAGCACGTCCTTGGCACGCAGCCGCAGGTGCGTGATCGTGTCGCCCTTCAGGTGCGCGGTCAGGTGCTCGGCCATCCGGTCGGCGTTCAGGGTCGAGCGCATGGCCGAGAACATGTCGCCGCTCCACCACACGCTGGTGTCCATCGACAGCGACACCGGGATGCCGTACTGGAGCACCTGCTCGGTGGGGGCGTGCCCCTGGCCGGCGCTGCACTCCGACTCGGTGGCCACGGAGATGGACCCGCCGGTGGCCGCGATCCGCTGGTAGCTGTCACGGGTCAGCGTGGAGGCGTGCACGTACGTCGTCTCCGGCGTCATGAAGCCACCGTCGTACATCTGCTGGATACCGGTGTCGCTCGTGGCACCCCAGACCCCGGCGTGCGTGGTCACCGGGATGCCGAGGTCGCGGGCGACCTCGAACGCGGCCTTCTCCGGGAACGCGGGGTCCCCGGTCACGTCGAAGGCCATCTGGACGCCCATCCGGTCGTCGCCGGCGTCGCGCAGCCGCTCCAGCAGGGAGCGGACGGCGGGGTCGGCGCTCCACTCCCACGGACCGGCCTGGATGTTGCCGTAGGCCATGACGAACCGGCCGGGGACCGAGCGCAGCGCCTCGACCGCTGCCTCGCCGTGGTCGACGGTCTGCAGGTTGTGCGACCAGTCGACGGTCGTCGTCACACCGGCGTCGAGTGACTCGATGGCGGCCAGCCGGTTGCCCGCGGCGATGTCCTCCGGACGGAACTTCTTGCCGTGCTCGAGGTAGTACCAGACGAAGTACTGGGTGAGCGTCCAGTCGGCGCCGTAGCCCCGCATCGCGGTCTGCCACATGTGCCGGTGGGTGTCGATCATGCCCGGCATGACGATGCCGCCGCGGGCATCGATCTCCTGCGTGCCCTCGGGCACCTCCAGCGACGGGCCCACCGCCTCGATCCGGTCGCCGACGACCAGGACGTCGGTGTCGGACAGCACCGAGGACGAGCCGTCCATCGGGAGGACGGTCCCTCCGCGGAAGACGAGCGGGCGGCCGGGCTCCGGGGCGGACTGGGACTGGGTCATGCGGTCCTCCGTGACGTCGTCGTCGTGGGAACGGACGGGCGTCCGCAGACCGGTCGGCCGCCGCCCTGTGGCGGTCACCTTCGACCCGGGGGAGGCTTCTGTCAAGATCGCGTCGCAGTTCCCGGACATGACCTTCTCGCCGGTTGACAGCCGCAAGTGGGCATGACGAGACTGCGGCCGGTGCGGTGGCGGACGGATGTCCGCGAACGAGCGCGACGGCGAGAGGCGGCACCCGAACCCATGACCTCAGGGCAGCCCGGCGACCACCCTTCCACGCCGGCCCACCGGGGACCTCTCGCCGGCCTGCTCGTGGCCGACTTCTCCCGCATCCTGGCCGGCCCGTACAGCACGATGCTGCTGGCCGACCTCGGCGCCGAGGTGGTCAAGGTCGAGGGGCCGGGAGGTGACGACACCCGGACGTGGCAGCCCCCGGTCCGGTCCGTCGACGGGCGGGGGGTCGCGACCTACTACCTCGGCGTGAACCGCAACAAGCGCTCGGTCGCGCTGGACCTCAAGGACGACACGGACGCCGGTCTGGCGCGGGAACTGGCCCGCCGGGCCGACGTCCTGGTCGAGAACTTCAAGCCCGGCGGGCTCGGCCGGTTCGGGCTGGACTACGCCAGCGTGGCGGCGACCAACCCCGGCATCGTGTACGCGTCGATCAGCGGGTTCGGCAGCAGCGGCGGCGCCGCGCTGCCCGGGTACGACCTCATCGTGCAGGCGATCTCGGGGTTCATGAGCCTGACCGGCGACCCCGACGGGGAGCCCTACCGTGCCGGCGTCGCGCTGTTCGACGTGATGGCCGGGCTGCACGCCACCATCGGCGTCCTGTCGGCGCTCAACCACCGCCACGAGACGGGCGAGGGCCAGCACGTCGAGGTGAATCTGCTGTCCTCGGCGCTGTCGGGCCTGGTGAACCAGACCAGCGCGTTCGTCGCCGGCGGCACGGTGCCCTTCCGCATGGGCAACAGCCACCCCAGCCTGTTCCCCTACGAGCCGCTGCCGTGCGCCGACGGCGAGCTGATCGTCACCGCCGGGAACGACGGCCAGTTCCGCCGGCTCTGCGAGGTCCTCGGTGTTCCGCAGCTGGTCGACGACCCCCGCTTCCGGCGGAACGAGGACCGGACGGCCAACCGCGACGAGCTCCGGCCGCTGCTGGTGGAGCGGCTGCGGACCCGCTCCAAGATGGACTGGTTCCGCGACATCATCGGCGCGGGCGTGCCGTGCGGTCCGATCAACACCATCGACCAGGGCGTGGCCTTCGCCGAGGAGATCGGCTTGGATCCGGTCGTCCAGGCAGGCACGGGACCGCTCGCGGTCCCGTCGATCCGCAACCCGATCACCTTCTCCGCGACCGAGGCGGAGTACCGCCTCCCCCGCCCACCCTCGACGAGCACGGCACCGAGATCCGGCACTGGCTGGCCGACGGCCGGAAGGAGCACTCCGCATGAGCGAGCCGCCGTCGTTCCCGACGTCGCTGGGGACCTCGACGGCGGACCAGATCCGCCTCCTCGGCCAGGACCTCACCGCCGACCTCATGGGCAAGGTCGGCTTCGGCGAGCTGGCCTTCTGGCTGGTCAGCATGCGGCGCCCGACCCCGGCGGAGACCCGGGTCTTCGAGGCGGTGCTGGTGGCCCTGGCCGATCACGGGTTCACGCCCACGGCGATCGCCGCGCGGCTGACCTACCTGTCGGCGCCTGACTCGCTGCAGGGGGCGCTGGCCGCCGGTCTCCTCGGCGGCGGCTCCCGCTTCCTCGGCGTCACCGAGGACTGCGGGAGGTACCTGCACGAGGTCCTCGGCCGGGTGGAGGGCGACCTGCCGTCCGACGACGCCGGCTGGGACGCGCTCGCCCTGGCCGCGGTCGGCGAGACGAAGGCGGCCGGCCGATTCGTGCCCGGCATCGGGCACCCCGTGCACAAGGTCCAGGACCCCCGGACCCCCGTGCTCCTGGGCATCGCCGAGGAGGAGGGCCTGCGCGGCCCGCACCTGCGGCTGTTCGAGGCCATCGGCCGGGTGCACGAGCAGGTGCTCGGTCGGCGGCTGCCGCTCAACGGCGCCGGCGTCTGCGGCGCGGCGCTGGCCGACCTGGGCCTGCCGGTCGAGCTGCTGCGCGGCTTCGCCCTCCTCGCCCGGGCCGCGGGGGTGCTCGGGCACATCGCGGAGGAGCGTCGCCGGCCGATCGGCATGGACGCCTACCTGACAGTCGACCGCAACGCGACCTACGTCGACCCCGACGGCGGAGGAGCGCCGGCATGAAGGCGGGCGTCCTGACCGAGCCGGGCGACGCCCCGGCCTACGGCGAGCACCCGGCGCCCGAGCCGGCCGACGGGCAGACCCTCGTGGCGGTGACCGCCGCCCCGATCGTCCCGCTCGACCAGCTGTGCGCCTCGGGCACCTCGTACTTCGGGCGTCCCGCCACTCCCTACGTCCCGGGCGTGCAGGGCGTCGGGGTCGTGCGACGGTCGGCCGCGTTCCCGGACGGGGCGCGGGTGTTCTTCTCGACGTCGGCCGGCATGCGGCCCGGCGACGGAAGCCTCGCCGAGCTGTGCGTCGTCCCGGACGTGGACGTCGTGGCGGTGGACGACGCGGTCGAGGACGTCGCCCTGGCGGCGCTGGGCATGTCCGGTGTCGCGGCCTGGCGGATGCTGACCGACCGCGCCCGCCTGCAGCCCGGCGAGACGGTCCTGGTCCTCGGCGGCGGCGGAGCCGTGGGCCAGGCCTCCGTCGGGGCGGCCAAGCTGCTGGGTGCCGGCCGGGTGGTCGCCGTCTCCCGGTCGGCCGAGGCGCAGGAGCGCGCCCGGCGGGCCGGGGCCGACGCGGTGGTCCCGCTGACCGGCGACGTCGACGAGCTGACCGCCGCGCTGGGCGACGCCGTCGGCGCCGGGGCGGACGTCGTCATCGACCCGGTCTTCGGTGTCGCCGCGACCGCCGCCTCCCGGGTGCTGGCCGTGCACGGGCGGCTGGTGAACCTCGGCGGGTCCGGTGGCGACGTCGCCGCGTTCTCGTCGGCCGTCCTGCGCAGCAAGTCGGCGTCGGTGCTCGGCTACACGAACAACCATCTGACCCCCGAGCAGCGCCGCGAGGCGGTGATCGCGATCGCGGGCCATGCCGCCGCCGGCCGGCTCGCCGTGGCGCACGAGGTGTTCCCGCTCGCCGAGGTCGCCGACGCCTGGCGTCGCCAGGCGTCGGGTCAGGCCGGCGTGCGGCTGGTCGTCAGGCCCTGAACCAACCCACTCGAGGAGGAGACACCGTGCAGCTGGTCACCGAGGAGAACATCACCGACCTGGCGGTCGAGCGCTGGGCCACCGCGAAGGACCCGCGCCTGGCCGAGCTGATGACGGCGCTGGTGCGGCACCTGCACGACTTCGCCCGCGAGGTGCGGCTCACCGAGGCCGAGTGGATGGCGGCGATCCAGTGGCTCAACCGCACCGGGAAGATCAGCAACGAGAAGCGCGAGGAGTTCATCCTGACCTCCGACGTCCTCGGGCTGTCGATGCTGGTCGTGCAGATGAACCACCGGCTCGACCCGCGGGCGACGCCGGCCACGGTGCTCGGGCCGTTCCACATCGAGGGATCGCCCGAGCTCGGCTACGGCGCGGACATGTCGCAGGGTCTGCCCGGCACGCCGCTGTTCATCTCCGGCGTGGTGAAGGACCTCGAGGGCAACCCGGTGCCGAACGCCGTCCTGGACCTCTGGCAGGCCGACAACGAGGGCCTCTACGAGTCGCAGCACGCCGACGTCGACGAGGCACGGCTGCGGGCCAAGTACACGACCCGGGAGGACGGCACCTACTGCGTGCGGACCGTCGCGCCGCTCGGTTACACGATCCCGATGGACGGCCCGGTGGGGGAGCTCATCTCGAAGACCGAGATCAGCCACTTCCGGCCGGCACACGTGCACTTCCTGCTCAACGTGCCCGGCTTCGAGCCCCTGATCACGCACCTGTTCGAGGAGGGAGCGGACTACCTCGACAGCGACGTGGTCTTCGGGGTCAAGGAGGAGCTCGTCGTCCGGTACGAGCAGCGGGAGCCCGGTACGACCCCGGACGGCGGGACGATCGACGTGCCGTGGTTCGACGCGCGCTACGACTTCGTCCTGCAGCCGCAGGGGCGATGAGTTCCGCCCGCGGGCGGCGTCCTTCCTCGTAGCACCGCCGGGCGAGGGAGGTCCGATGAGCGCGACACCGCTGGACACGGAGTTCACCGCGACGCTGGTGCGCAGCGACGCCGAGGGCGGCTGGACCTACGTCCAGATGCCGGGCTCGGCCGAGTTCTTCGGCACCCGCGGGCTGGTGAAGGTGCGGGGCACGGTCGACGGGCATCCGTTCCGGAGCTCGTTCATGGCGCTGGGCGACGGCACGCATAAGCTGCCGGTGCGGGCCGACGTCCGGGCGGCGATCGGCAAGCAGGCCGGCGACACGGTCACCGTGCACCTGGACGAGCGGCTCGGCTGAGCGCACGCAGCCCCGCCGTGCGGGGGAGCCGGTGGCGTCGTGCTCCGGCACCGGCCGCGGCGGGAGAGCAGAACGGGGGCCACGGCGCGCAGCGCCGTGACCCCCGTCCCGGGTGGATCAGAGGGGGCGGACGTTCTCCGCCTGGGGGCCCTTCTGGCCCTGCGTCACGTCGAACTCGACCTGCTGACCCTCGTCGAGGGAGCGGTAGCCGTCGCTGACGATGGCGGAGTAGTGGCAGAAGACGTCGGCGCCGCCGCCGTCCTGGGCGATGAACCCGAAGCCCTTCTCCGCGTTGAACCACTTCACAGTGCCCTGAGCCATGCTGTTTCTCTTCCGTGCTGGGGTGTCGGGGCCGGCAGTCGCCGCGCCCCGGGTCGCCGCACCACCGGCAGGACCGAGAGGAACGTCAGGCAGAGACGACTGCGGACGTTCGGAAACGAAGCAGAGGCACAGCAGCGACCGGGCACCACCCTACGCTGTCGGTCCGCGGGAGCGGCCGGGCCTTACCCGTCCGGGTCGCACGGACGGCGTCGTTCGTGCGATCGTGCTCGCCGGGATCCGGACACGGACCCCGCTCCGACGGGTCCCGGAAGGCGTGCATGAACCAGCAGCTGGCAGAACGACTCCGCTTCCTACGGGCCTTCGCGGCCAATCCTCGCCAGGTGGGCGCCATCCTGCCGACGTCGCGGCAGGCGGTGCGCGACATGCTCGACCTCGGCGACGTCCCGGGCGCCCGCCTGGTCGTCGAGCTGGGAGCCGGAACCGGATCGCAGACGGCGGAGATCCTGGCCCGCATGGCTCCCGACGCCCGGCTGATCGCGCTGGAGATCGACCCGCGGCTGGCTCAGGTGCTGAAGGAGCGGTTCGACGACCCGCGGCTCGAGGTCGTCGTCGACTCGGCGGAGAACCTCGAACAGCACCTCGGCGAGGAGAAGGCCGACGTCCTGGTGTGCGCGCTGCCGTTCACCTCGCTGGAGCCGGGGCTGCGGCGCCGGATCCTGGACGCCATGCCGGCCGTGCTGGCCCCGCACGGCGTGGCGACGGTGATCCAGTACTCGCCGTTCATCCAGAACGAGCTGCGCCGTCGGTTCCCGTCGGTGCGCCGGCGGATCTCGCCGCTGAACGTGCCGCCGGCCTTCCTGTTCGCCTGTTCGCTGCAGGCCGACGCGGGCGAGGCGACCGCGGTCTGAGCTCAGGCGGCCGCCGCGCGCAGCGCCCAGGCCCGCGCGGTGAGCGGGATCGACCCGTCGGGTGCGGTGGGCAGGTGCTCGCGCACGACCGTCCGCAGCGCCGCCCGCCGGTCGTCGTCCAGGGACGCGACATAGGCAGGTGCCGGCCCGGTGCCGCGCAGGAACGGCGACCAGTAGTCGTCGAAGTCCCGGAACGCGGTGGGGACGACGATCTCGCGGACGTCGACACGGGCCAGTCCGGCGCCCGCGAACAGGGCACGCAGGGGCTCGGGACGGCAGAACCCGAACCGCACCGACTCGCGTTGCGACCGGACCGACGGGTCGAGCTCTTCCGCGGCGTCCCAGGAAGCAGCGCATCAGGCCCATGCCGCCGCCGGGGTAGTCCCAGACGTAGGCCGCGACGGTTCGGCCGGGACCGACCGCCCGGGCCATCTCGCGGAGAGCGCCTGTGCGGTCGGGGACGAAGTTGAGCACCAGCCCGCAGACCGCCACGTCGAAGGCGCCGTCGGCGACGGGCAGGGCCCGGGCATCGGCGAGCGCGAAGGCGGCCCGGGGGTCGGGCACGGAGACGGCGGCGTGGGTGACGAACGGGGCCGACGGATCGACGCCGACCACCTGCGCGGGGGAGGCCGTGACGAGGACCGCCTCGGTGAGGGCCCCCGTGCCGCAGCCGACGTCGAGCCAACGACTCCGCGGGGGCCGGGCGAGCCAGTCGACGAACTCGACTGCGACGGCCCGGCTCCAGCGGCCGACGTAGGACTCGTAGCTCGCCCCGCTGGACCAGACGTCCACGCGGGGCACGGTAGCGCCGGGACGCGCCTCAGCGACGGGTCGAGAGGGCGGCGATCTCGTGCGCGGACTCGACGGTGGGTGCCGCGGCGAGTGCCCGGGCCAGGGCGCGTTCCTCACGCAGGTGGGCGCGGGCCGAGCGGTGGCGGGCGAGGGCGGTGCGCAGGCGGGACATGGCGGATCCTTCGGTTCTCTCAGGCGGGGATCGGCAGGAACGAGTCGGTGCGGAGCGGGCTCTCCACGGCGAGGACGTCGGCGTCGACGGTGAACCGGGAGCCCGGGAGCAGGCGCCGGATCAGCCCGATCACGGGGTCGTTGTCCGGCTGGACGGTGGCGGTGAAGGTGCGCACGCCCCGGCTGCCCGCGAGGGCGGTCAGCTCGCGGACCAGCTGGCGGGCCACGCCCATGCCCTGCCACGCGTCCTCGACCACGACGGCGACCTCGGCGGTCGAGGGGTCGGCCGGGGTCCGGTCGTAGCGGGCGACCCCTACGACCTCGGTGCCGACGACGGCCACGACCGCCTCCCGGGCGTCGTGGTCGACCTCGACCAGCCGACGGGCACCCACCGGCGGACGGCGCAGCGGCGCGTGGAACCGGCGGTGGACGGTCTCGGGGGACAGGCGGTCCCAGAGCCGGCAGAAGAGCGGGGCATCGTCCGGCCGGACCGGCCTGGTCGCCACGGGGATGTCCATCCCGACCTCCTGGGTTCGTGGGATGAACTCTGCTCCTGCCCGGCTTGGTTCGTCAAGTGAACTCAGCACGTTATGCTGAGGATGTGAGCGAAGCCTCGTGGGACCGGTCCCAGTGCTCGGTCGCCGGGACCCTGGCGGTGGTCGGGGAGAAGTGGAGCCTGCTGGTGCTCCGGGAGGCCTTCCTCGGCGTCCGCCGCTTCGCCGACTTCCAGCGGCACCTGGGGGCGCCGAAGGCGGTGCTGACCGACCGGCTGGGCACCCTGGTCGCGCAGGGGATCCTCCGGCGGGTGCCGTACCAGGCCGAGGGCGAGCGGCAGCGCCACGAGTACCGGCTGACCACCAAGGGCATCGACCTCTACCCGACGCTCGTGGCGCTGATGAGCTGGGGCGACAAGTACCTGTCCGACGACGTCGCGCCGCTGGGCCTGCGGCACCGGGACTGCGGAGAGCCGGTGCACCTGGCGCTCGTCTGCGACGCCGGGCACGAACTGACCGGCGCCCGCGAGGTGCGTCCGGTGCCACGGACGACGGCGGCCGAGACCGCCGGCTGAGCGGCCTACCCCGCGAGGTGCGCCCGCAGGGCGGCGACCACCATCCGGTGGTCCTCGACCTGCGGAAGGCCGGAGACGACCACGGCCCCGACCGGTCCCACGGACCGGATGATGATCGGGAAGGCGCCGCCGTGCGCGGCGTAGAGGGCCGGATCCAGCCCGGACTGCGCCTCGAACGTGGTGCCGTTCTCCCTGGCGGCCTGGCCGACGTACAGGGAGGAGTGGCCGAACCGCTGCACGACCCGGGTCTTGCGCTCGATCCACGCGGCGTTGTCCGGAGTGGCGCCGGTCAGCGCCGCGGCGAACAGCCGGTGGGAGTTGCGGCTGATCTCGATCGCCACGGGTGCGCCCTGCTGCCGGGCCGTCGCCACCAGCGCCGACCCGAGCACCCAGGCGTGGTCGTTGGTGAAGGAGGCGAGCTGCAGCTCCTCCTCCTCGGCGGCGAGCTCGGCGAGGGAGGGGAAGGCGTCGGTCATGGGACGTTCCTACAGTCCCCAGTGAGGGTGCGGCGAGCCGCGGTCGTCCGCGAACGCTCCGTGACGGAACGCCGCCGAAGCGTGCGCGCGTTGACGGCGCCGCGCCGGGCCGGGGCGTGGTCACTGGCGTGCCGACCTGCGGAGGGAACACTCTGCGGCTGCCGGACTGAGGGGGAGCAGTGATCGATCCGCGGTTGACACCAGGTGTCGGGCCGAGCGACGGCATGGCGTGGGCGGTACCGCCGCCGGAGGTGACCGGCCGGCAGATCGTCGTCTTCGCCGAGGCCGACGACGACGCCCCCGGCATCGACTG
The DNA here is from genome assembly GCF_023016265.1 of Blastococcus sp. PRF04-17. Classification (GTDB taxonomy): domain Bacteria; phylum Actinomycetota; class Actinomycetes; order Mycobacteriales; family Geodermatophilaceae; genus Blastococcus_B. The sequence continues at coordinate 539,479 of NZ_CP095412.1, forward strand.
GGCGCGCGCCGGCATCTCGGGGGTCGCCGACTCCCGGGACTTCGAGGGCGGGCACGTCTCGCCCGAGGCCCTGCAGGAGGCCCCCGCGACCGTCTTCTCCGAGCTCGGCATCGCGGTCGTCTCCGCCGACGTCACCCAGGTCGGTGCCCTGCAGGCCGCCGGCGCGGAGAGCCGGCCGGTGCTGTCGGTGTCGCCCGAGCTCGTGCACCACGTTCTCCACCACGAGGCCCTCCACCACGAGAGGGCCGGCTACGCGCAGGCGTACCGCGACGGCGTGAACGACCTCGTCGAGCGGCTGGCGCACGCCCCGCACGACGCCGCGCTGTCCGGTGTGGAGGTGGCCGGTCCCGGGCGGTTCGCCGACACCTCGCAGGCCACCTGGGGCATCCAGGCCACCAAGGCGATCTCCTCGTCACGGTCCGGGCGGGGCATCCGGGTCGCCGTCCTGGACACCGGCTTCGACCTCGGGCACCCCGACTTCGCCGGGCGCACCGTGAGCGCGGAGTCCTTCGTCCAGGGCGAGTCCGCCCAGGACGGCCACGGTCACGGGACGCACTGCATCGGCACGTCCTGCGGTCCGCGCAGCCCGTCGACGGGCCCGCGGTACGGCGTCGCGTACGAGGCGGACATCTACTCCGGCAAGGTGCTCGGCAACTCCGGCAGCGGCAGCGACGCGGGCATCCTCGCGGGAATCAACTGGGCGGTGGCCAACCGCTGCCCGGTCATCTCGATGTCGCTCGGGGCCGACGTGCAGCAGTCGCACCCGCCGTACTCGGCGGCCGGTCGTCGGGCGCTGCGCCGGGGATCGCTGATCATCGCCGCCGCCGGCAACAACGCCAACCGGCGGGCCGGGAACCACGGTTTCGTCGGCGCCCCGGCCAACAGCGTCGAGATCATGGCCGTCGGCGCGATCGACGGGGACCTGGGCATGGCCAACTTCTCCGCCCGCAGCCTGCCCGGGCGCGGCGGCCAGGTCGACATCGCCGGCCCGGGCGTGCAGGTGTACTCGTCCTGGCCGATGCCCACGCGCTACCGGACGATCAGCGGCACGAGCATGGCGACGCCGCACGTCGCTGGCCTGGCCGCGCTGTGGGCCGAGGCGACCGGGCGGCGGGGCCTGGACCTCTGGGCCACGCTGTGCGCGGAGAGCGAGCGGCTGCTGCAGCCATCGCTCGACGTGGGCAGCGGGCTGGCTCTCGCACCCCAATGAGCGGCCCCCTGACGTACCGTTCCGCACATGGTGAACCTCAGCGTGACCGTCGACGACGGGCACCTGCCTGCCATCGACCAGGTCGCCGAGGCCCTGCGGGCCCGGGGCATGGAGGTCGCGCAGGTGCTCGACGGGCTCGGCATCATCACCGGCTCCGCACCGGCGGAGTCCCGGTCGGCGCTCACCGACGTCGAAGGTGTGGCCTCGGTCGACGAGGAGCTCAGCTACCAGCTGCCCCCGCCGGACGCGCCCGTCCAGTGACCCCACCGTAGGGGCATCCGGCGCCCTCCCCTCTCGCTGTCCCTGGTGCTGGTCGGGTCCCGGTCGCCCTCGGTTCCTGACGCCCGCGGGGTTGCGGCCGGACGGTACGGGGAAGGGCGGAACCGGCGGCACCTGGAATCCACGGGGCCGTCGTGCCCGCCGCGGTCGCTGTCCGCGGCGCCGAACTCCCAGGAGCCGCCAGATGCGCGCGATGGTCTACCGAGGGCCCTACAAGGTCCGCGTCGAGGACAAGGACGTCCCGGCGATCGAGCACCCCAACGACGCCATCGTGCGGGTGACCCTCGCCGCCATCTGCGGCTCCGACCTGCACCTCTACCACGGTCTGATGCCGGACACCCGGATCGGGCACACCTTCGGCCACGAGTTCATCGGTGTGGTGGAGCAGGTCGGTTCCTCGGTGCAGAACCTGGAGGTAGGGGACCGGGTGATGGTCCCGTTCAACATCTTCTGCGGATCATGCTGGTTCTGCGCCCGGGGCCTGTACTCCAACTGCCACAACGTGAACCCGAACGCCACCGCGGTGGGCGGCATCTACGGCTACTCGCACACGACCGGCGGGTACGACGGCGGCCAGTCCCAGTACGTCCGCGTGCCCTTCGCCGACGTCGGTCCGGCGGTGATCCCCGACTGGATGAGCGACGAGGACGCCGTCCTGCTCACCGACGCCGTCCCCACCGGCTACTTCGGGGCACAGCTGGGTGAGATCGCCGAGGGCGACACCGTGGTGGTCTTCGGCGCCGGGCCGGTGGGCCTCGTCGCGGCACGGTCGGCCTGGCTCATGGGTGCCGGCCGGGTGATGGTGATCGACCACCTGGACTACCGGCTGGCGAAGGCGCGCAGCTTCGCCTCGGCCGAGACGTTCAACTTCACCGAGTACGACGACATCGTGGTCGAGATGAAGAAGCAGACCGACTTCCTGGGCGCCGACGTGGCGATCGAGGCGGTGGGTGCCGAGGCCGACGGCAGCTTCCTCCAGCACGTCGCCGCACGAAGCTCAAGCTGCAGGGCGGCTCGCCGATCGCGCTGAACTGGGCGATCGACTCCGTCCGGAAGGGCGGCACGGTGGGGGTGGTCGGGGCCTACGGCCCCATTCCGAACGCGGTCAAGTTCGGCGACGCCCTCAACAAGGGGCTGACCCTGCGGATGAACCAGACGCCGGTGAAGCGCCAGTGGCCACGGCTGTTCGAGCACGTGCGCAACGGCCACCTCGAGCCCCGCGAGATGGTCACGCACCGCATCCCGCTGGAGGAGATCGCCGAGGGCTACCACATCTTCTCCGCCAAGCTCGACGGGTGCATCAAGCCGCTCGTCGTGCCGAACGCGGCCTGAGCGAGGAGTCGACCATGACCGAGCACCGAGCCGACGTCCCCAGCGCCTACGTGCGGGACAAGCGCACCGCGCCGCCGAGCCGCGAGGAGCTGCGGGCCCGCATCCCGGGCTGGGGCGCGGACCTCGACCCGGCCGACCGGCCCTCGCACCCGAAGCTGCGCTACGCCCCCGACACCACCGGGGCGCACTGGGACTTCCCGGAGCGGCAGCCGGAGAAGCAGCCCCGCGAGCGGTCGGTCGAACACGCCTTCGTCACGCCGGTGTTCGGCACCGCCCAGCCCCTGCGCGGCGTGCCCGGCGCCATCCGCCGGCTCGCCTACGAGAAGTACAGCGAGGGTCGGCTGGGCCACTGGCTGCTGCTGATCGTCGCCGACCGCGTGGACGCCTGGGAGCACCACCTCCGGTCCTTCGCGACGACGCGACCGGACAACCCCGTCACCGAGACCGGCGTGGCGAGCGAGCTCACCTCCGGGGGCTGTCCTCCCGCGTCGGCCGCACGCGGGCTGACCTGGTGCACCAGTCGCTCGACCCCGTCGTGGTGGCAGGCCCGTGGGTGGCCGGAGCGGCAGCCGCCGTCCTCGGGGTCCGGAAGCTGGTGCGCGCCGTCCGGTCCTGACGACACCTAGGTCTGGCGTATCCGGACGGATTTCCGCTCCTCCTTCCTTCGACGGCCGCACACGGGTGCGGCCCCCGGATGGAGAGGAGATGACCATGGTCGAGATGCCCCAGTCGACGGCCCTGATGACGCGACCGACGGCGGTGGAGACGGACGTGCCCGTCGTCGCCGGCCGGCGGCTGCCCGGCGCGGCCGTGGTGGACCGCGCGGTGCAGATCAACCAGCGCGTCGCCCCGACGCTGCTCCGCCTGGCGCTGGCGGCGGTGTTCGTCTGGTTCGGCGCGCTGAAGATCTTCGGCGTCAGCCCGGTGCACGAGCTGATCGGCCAGACCCTGCCGTTCATCGACGCCGACCTCGCGGTCCCCGCCCTGGGTGTCGTCGAGGTCGTCATCGGCCTGGTGCTCGCGGCCGGAATCCTGCCCCGCATCACCCTGCTGGTCCTGGCCGGTCACCTGGCCGGCACCTTCCTGACCTTCGTCACCGCCTCCGAGCTCATGTGGGGGGCGAACCTGCTCGAGCTCACGGCCGACGGCGAGTTCGTGGTGAAGAACCTGGTGTTCATCAGCGCGGCCCTCGTGCTGATCGGCATCTACAGCCCGCGGTCCGGCAAGCACAGCTGAACCCGTCACGACGCTCGGCGCCGGGACCCGATCGGGCCCCGGCGCCGACTGCTGTCCGCGGCCCGCCGGGGTTGCGGTACCGGACAGGACGATAACCACTAGCCTCCGGATCGGACCGGCACGTCCGCGCTGGTCCGCGGGCCGTTCGGGGAGTGGGTGGCGGATGCACGCCAGGGCGCGCAGCTTCGTCGGGACGTTGGGCGTGCTGGCCCTCGCCGCGCTCGTCCTCATGACGGTGCGGGCGGCGGAGGCGGTGCGCGCGGCGCCCGCCGAGGTCGCGGTCGTCACGGCGGCGGTCGGCCTCCTGCTGTTCTCGCCGATCACCGTGGGCCGCCGGGAGCGGGCCGCGCACATGACCTTCGGCGAGACCGCGGCGGTGCTCGCGTTCGCCACGCTGCCGCCGGCGGCGGCCGGGCTGGCCTGCAGCGTCGCCGCCCTGGTCCTCGTCCTGTCCCTGTCGACCAGCCCGATCAACCGCCTGTTCAACGCCGCGTCGTCGGTGACCTCGGCCGGGGCCGCGGCGCTGCTGGCCGCCGTGCTCCACCAGCACGAGGTTCCCGTGCTCCTCACGGCCGCGGCCGCCGCGCTCCTGTTCGGCGCGGTGAGCCACGCGCAGGTCGTGGTCGTCCTGAGCCTGGACCGGGGCGGCCTGCTCCGCGGTCTGGCGGCGGGCCTGCGCCAGCTGGCAGTGGTCGAGGCGGTCGGCGCGGCGCTCGGCGTCGTCCTGGCGCCGCTGGTCCTGCGTGACCCGGCCGGCGCCTGGCGGCTGCTGCCCCTCCTGCTGGCGATGGCCCTGCTCAGCCGCCGGCAGGCGCGGCTCGCGGCCGAGCGCGACCTCCTCGACGGGCTGGCCCAGGCGACCCAGGACCTGCACCTGTCGCTGCGCCACGACGACGTCCTCGACGCACTCACCCACCACGCGCGGCGGCTCCTGCCCGGGAGCGAGGTGGCGGTCCAGGAGCGGCCGCCCGGCGGCCGGCAGGTGGGCGTCCCGGTCGATGACGGCGGGCCGTGGCTGGTCGCGCGCAGCGGTGTCTCGCAGGTCGGCGTCCCTACGGAGCAGCGGGTGCTCGAGGGGCTGGCCACCGCTGCGCAGCGCGCCCTGGACAACGCCCGGCTGCACCGCCAGGTGGAGGAACAGGCGCGCACCGACGCGCTGACCGGGCTGCCCAACCGCCTGGCCCTCGTGCAGCGGCTCGAGGCGGAGCTCGCCCGGGCCCGCCGGCAGGGCGGGCATGTCGGCCTGGCGTTCCTGGACCTCGACGGTTTCAAGCGGATCAACGACGAGCGGGGGCACGAGGCCGGCGACGCGGTGCTCGTCGCGCTGAGCCGGCACCTCCAGCGGGCGACCCGCACGGAGGACCTGGTCGCGCGGCTGGCGGGGGACGAGTTCTGCGTCGTCCTCGTCGACGTGGCCGATCGCGAGCAGTGCGCCCGGGCCGCCGAGGACCTCCGCCTGGCCCTGGAACGGGATCTGGCCGACACGGGCGTCGGGGTGAGCCTCGGCATCGCCCTCGGCCCCGACGACGGCGCCGACCCGGCGGCGCTGCTGCACGCTGCGGACCTCGGCATGTACGCCGACAAGACGGGTCGCCCCGGGGCGTGACCTCCGCCGGTCGGGCTCCGGCGGATTGGCGGGTCAGCCGCGCTTCCCGGCCGAAAGTCGCTGGCGCCCGATCAGTTTCCGGCGTTCGCTTCGTCTGACCATCGGAAGACGCGGAACACCGAGGCGGGAGACCGATGACCAGCCAGGCACCACTCGCGATCGAGGCCACCGGCCTGACCAAGTCGTTCGGGGAGACCCGTGCGGTCGACGGCATCGACCTGGCCGTGCCGCAGGGCGCCATCTACGGCGTCCTCGGGCCGAACGGGGCAGGCAAGACGACAACCATCCGGATGCTCGCCACCCTGATCCAACCCGACGGCGGCAGCGCCCGGGTGCTCGGCCACGACATCGTCACCGAGGCCGACGCGGTGCGCACCGACGTCAGCCTCACCGGGCAACTCGCCTCGGTCGACGAGGAGCTCACCGGCCGGGAGAACCTCATCCTGCTGGGCCGGCTGCTCGGCCTCGGGCGGGCGGCGTCCCGGACGCGCGCCGACGAGCTGCTGGAGGCGTTCGGGATCGCCGAGGCGGCCGGCCGGCTGGTCAAGCACTACTCGGGCGGCATGCGCCGGCGGCTGGACATCGCCGCCAGCATCGTCGTCACGCCCCGCGTGATGTTCCTCGACGAGCCCACGACCGGCCTCGACCCGCGGTCGCGCAACCAGGTCTGGGAGATCGCGCGGGCGCTCGCCGCAGGTGGGACGACGATCCTGCTCTGCACCCAGTACCTGGAGGAGGCCGATCAGCTCGCCGACGGCATCGCCGTCATCGACCGCGGCCGGGTGATCGCCGAGGGCACGCCGGGCCAGCTGAAGGCGTCGGTCGGCGCGGGCGCGCTGCACGTCCGGCTGCTGGACGCCGACCGGCGGGCCGAGGCGGCGGCGGTCCTGGAACGGGCGCTCGGCCCGGTGGAGCTCCTGCCCGACCCCGCGGCGCTGACGGTGTCGTGCTCCGACGCCGGGCGTGCCGCGACCGGCGTGGCCGAGCTGGCGCGGACCGGCATCGGCATCGCCGAGTTCTCGCTGGGGCAGCCGAGCCTGGACGAGGTCTTCCTGGCACTGACCGGCCACATGGCCGAGGACCGCACCGAGCAGGTCGAGGAGAAGGCGTCATGACCACCACCACCCCGGCCACGGGCACCGCCGACACCGCCGCCGTCCGGCGGGCCATCGCCTCCACCGAGCGGCCGCCGCGTCCGGGCCCGTTGTCGACCGCGGTGACGTTCGGCTGGCGCGGCATGCTCAAGGTCAAGCACGTCCCCGAGCAGCTGCTCGACGTGACGGTCACGCCGGTCATGTTCCTGCTGATGTTCACGTACCTGTTCGGTGGCGCGATCGCCGGCTCGACCAGCGCCTACCTCGACTACACCCTGCCCGGGCTGCTGGTCATGTCGGTGCTGTTCACGACCGTCTACTCCGGCGTGAGCCTCAACACCGACCTCACCAAGGGCGTCGTCGACCGGTTCCGGTCGCTGCCGATCTGGCGGCCGGCGCCGCTGCTCGGCTCGCTGCTCGGCGACAGCGTCCGGTACGTGATCGCCGGCACGGTGATCATCGTGGTGGGCGTCGCGCTCGGGTACCGCCCCGAGGCCGGCGTGGTCGGGGCTCTCGGCGCGCTCGCCCTGGTCGTCGTCTTCTCGTTCGGCCTGTCGTGGGTGTTCTGCGTGCTCGGCCTGCTCCTGCGGTCGCCGAACGCCGTCATGAACGCGGGTTTCATGGGCATCTTCCCGCTGACGTTCCTGTCCAACGTCTTCGTCGACCCGAGCACGCTGCCGGGCCCGCTGGAGGCGTTCGTCGACGTCAACCCGATCTCGATCCTCGCCACGGCCTGCCGCTCGCTGATGGCCGGCAACCCGGACGGCGAGGCGATCGTGATCTCGCTGGTGGTCGCGGCGGCCCTCGCGCTGGTCTTCCTGCCGATCACCACCCGGCTGTACCGGAGCCGGTGATGGCGGACTACGAGAAGGAGATCCGCGCCCTGGTCGAGGGGTGGGCGCGGGCGGTCCACGACGGCGACCTCGAGACGGTGCTGGCGGCGCACGCCGACGACATCGTGATGTTCGACGTGCCGCCGCCGCACCGGGGCGTCCGCGGGCTCGCGGCCTACCGGGAGACGTGGCCGGCGTTCTTCGAGTGGCAGCGGCAGGGCGCTGTCTTCGACATCGAGTCCCTCGACGTGACGGCCGGCGCCGACGTCGCCTTCGCCTTCGCGCTGCTGCGCTGCGGGACGCCCGAGGAGTTCGCCGAGGCGCCGGACCGCCGCCTGCGGCTCACCCTCGGCCTGCGCCGGGACGACGGCCGCTGGGTCGTCGCCCACGAGCACCACTCGTTCGCCATCACCTGAGAGGGCGCGGGTCATGACCGCGGACGTCTCGGTCCTGCACGCCGCAGGGGGCAGGTTGGCCTACCGGCGCAGCGGCGCCGGTCCGCCGCTCCTGCTCCTCCACGGGGGCTGGAGCGACGGCCGGGACTGGCTGCCCCAGCTCGATTCGCTCTCCGACGAGTTCGACGTCATCGCGTGGGACGCTCCGGGGTGCGGGGGATCCGATGATCCGGCCCGGCCCGCGACCATCGCCGGTTACGCGGACGCCGTGGCCGACCTCGTCCTCGGCCTGGGCCTGGGGGCGGCGCATCTGTGCGGGCTGTCGTTCGGTGGAGGGCTGGCCCTCGCCGTCTACCGGGAGCATCCGGAGCTCGTCCGGTCGCTGGTGCTCGTCTCCGCCTATGCCGGATGGAGGGGCTCCCTGCCGCCCGAGGAGGTGGCGGCCCGCCTCCAGCGGGTGCGGGCCGAACTGGGCCGCCCACCCGCGGAGTGGATCGACGGCTACCTCCCCGGGTTCTTCGCCCGGCGCGTGCCGGCCGAGACGCTCGCACTGGTCCGCTCCACCATGCTCGACGTGCGGCGGGAGGGCACGGAGGCCATGCTGGCCGCCTTCGCCGACGCCGACCTCCGCGACGTCCTGCCGACGGTCGCGGTGCCGACGCTGGTACTGCACGGCTCGGCGGACGTGCGAGCCCCCCGGCCGGTGGCCGACGCCCTGTACCGGTCGATCCCCGGGGCACGCCTCGTCGTCCTCCCGGGTGTGGGGCACGTGATCAACCTCGAGGTCCCGGAGGCCTTCGACCGGGAGGTCCGCGACTTCCTCCGCACCGTCGACTGACCCCATCGGTTCCGTCGTCCGGTAGTCATGCGCCCATGACCCCGGGCCTGGTCGAGAATCGCGTGCACCGGGTCACCATGTTCTCCGCCGAGCCCGTTCAGGCGTCGTAGTCGACCGTCACCCGGTCGGTCACCGGCAGCGCCTGGCAGGTGAGCACGTAGCCCGCCTCGAGCTCGTCGGTCTCGAGCGCGTAGTTGCGCCGCATGCGCACCGCGCCCTCGGTCACCTTCGCCCGGCAGGTGCCGCAGACCCCGCCCTTGCAGGCGAACGGCAGGTCGCCACGGACCTTCTGGGCGGCGTCGAGCACCGGCACATCGCGGGGGAGGGCGAGCGGCGTCGTCCGCCCGTCGAGGACGACGGTCACCTGGCTGCTGGGTCCGGCGACCACCGCATCGTCGCCCCGCACCGGCTGCGGCGGGACGTCGTCGACGTAGAACAGCTCCTGGTGCACCTTCTCCCGCGGCACGCCCAGGTCGCCGAGCAGGGCGCGGGCGTCGGTCACCAGCCCGTGCGGTCCGCACAGCCACCAGTGGTCGACGTGCGGGACGTCGACCAGGTGCGTGACCAGCGTGCGCAGCCGTTCGCCGTCCAGGCGGCCGTTGGTGATCTCGGCGTCGCGCGGCTCGCGGGAGAGCACGTGCACCAGCTGCAGCCGCGGCCCGTGGCGGTCCTTGAGGTCGGCCAGCTCGTCGGCGAACATCACCGTGCTCGCGCGCCGGTTGCCGTAGAAGACGGTGACCGTCGAGCGGCCGTCCCGCAGCACGGTGCCGGCCAGCGAGAGCGCCGGGGTGATGCCCGAGCCGGCCACCACGAAGACGTGGTCGGCGGGGGTGTCCAGGTCGGCGGTGAACGTCCCCGACGGCGGCAGCACGTCGATGACGTCGCCCGGCCGCACCTCGTGCACGAGCCACGAGGAGAAGTAGCCACCGGGGACCTCCCGGACGCCGACCCGCGGCGGCGCCCCGGCCGGCGCGCAGATCGAATAGGAGCGGCGCTCGTCCCGGCCGTCCTGGACGCGGCGCAGGGTGAGGGCCTGGCCGGGTCGGAAGCGGTAGTCGTCGGCCAGCTCGTCAGGGACATCGAAGGTGACCGCGACGGCGTCGTCGGTCAGCCGCTCGACCCGGGCCACGGTCAGCGGGTGGAACTGCGGGCGCGTCCGGACCGGTGCGGCCCTGCCCTCCGTGCCGCTCCGCGGTCCTTCCGCTCTTCGCTCGCTGGCGCTCGCTGCGATGCTCCCTCCCTGTCGCGCCACCTACAGCTCCTTCAGGTGCTCGAACGGCTCGCGACACGACCGGCAGCGGCGCAGTGCCTTGCACGCGGTCGAGCCGAACTCGCTGAGCTCCTCGGTGTCGGGCGAGCCGCAGAGCGGGCAGTCCGCCGTGCGCCGGGACGGCCCCAGCTCCAGCGGTACCGGGCCGGGCCCCCGGACCGGAGCCGCCCGGGCGGCGCGATGCCGCCCTCGGCGAGCTTGCGGCGGCCCTCCGGGGTGATCCAGTCGGTGCTCCAGGCGGGGGAGAGGACGGTGCGGACCTCCACCGACGGGAAGCCGGCCCGGTGCAGGGCGTGCAGCAGGTCGGCGCGCATGACGCCCATGGCGGGGCAGCCGCTGTAGGTGGGGGTGATCTCGACGACCACGGTGCCGTCGCGCTCGGTGCGCACGTCGCGCAGCACGCCGAGATCGGCGAGGGTGACCGTCGGCAGCTCCGGATCGGTCACCCGCGCGGCGACGGCGCGGGCGTCGAGCTTCGTCAGGGTCACCACGTGGCCGCCGGGTGCTCGCGGGCCAGTCCCTGCAGCTCGGCGAGGACGCCGGTCAGCTCGGGGCCGTGCTGGCCGGCGCGGCCGCGGGGCGGCGCGTCGGCGGGCCAGGGCGGAAGGCGCAGCGTGGCCCGCTCCAGGACGAGGGCCAGCACCGCCCGCACGTCGTCGCGGGTGGTCGACGGGTCGACCGCGACTCCCTGCCGGGCAAGGCGCAGCTCGACGTCGGTCGGTGTGAACAGCTCCGCGAGCAGCGGCCACACCGCGTCGGCGCCGTCCTGGGCGCGGCGGGCGGACTGCTGGGTCCCGTCACCCAGCCGCAGCACCCAGCGGGCGGCGTGGTCGCGGTGGTAGGTCAGCTCGTGCACGCCCTTCGCGGCGATGGCGCCGAGCACCGGATCGCGGGAGCCGCGCAGCCGCTCGAACACCGCCAGGCGGGCGGCCGAGGCGACCAGCAGCCGGACCATCGTGCGGGCGAAGTCGCCGTTGGCCGCCTCCACCAGCGGCGTGCAGCGGAACTCGTCGGGGTCGCGGAAGTAGGCCAGCGCGTCCTCGTCGGGGATCGAGGCGCCCGCGAGCGACCGCGACCGGCCCAGCACTCCCACCGAACCGGCGCGGGCGAGCAGCAGCCTCGCCTGGCCGAGCAGGTCGAGGGCGATGTTGGCGATCGCCACCTCCTCCTCGAGCTCGGGCGCCGCGGTGATCCACTGGGTCAGCCGCTGGGCGAGCACCAGGGCGTCGTCGCCGAGCATCAGGCAGTAGGTGCCGAGGTCTTCGGGGTCGATCCCGGCCGGGACGGTGGTGTCGACGCCGGCCAGCGGGTCGTCGAAGCCCGTGCCGAACGCCCACCGGCCCTCGCCCCCATGGGTGTCGGTCAGCGCGTCGTAGACCGTCTCTTCATGGACCATGCGAACCTCTCTTCCGGGCACGGAGTGCTCGGGCATCGGCCCCCGTGCAGGGGCCCGCCGCGAGCGTGCGAGTGGTGGGGGCACGGGGGTCCTTCAGATGTGGGGGACGTCGTCGGGGAGGTCGTAGAACGTCGGGTGGCGGTAGACCTTGTCGCCACTGGGGGCGAACAGCGGGTCCTTCTCGTCGGGGCTCGACGCCGTGATGTCGGCCGCCTTGACCACCCAGATGCTCACGCCCTCGTTGCGGCGGGTGTACAGGTCGCGGGCGGCGTAGACGGCCATCTCGTCGTCCGGGGCGTGCAGCGAGCCGACGTGCACGTGGTTGAGCCCGCGCTTGCCGCGGACGAACACCTCGTAGAGCGGCCAGTCGTGCTTCACGGTCCCGGGGCTGGAGGTCACCGGGACCTCCGGCCCGGTGGGGACGGCGCCGTGGCCGCCTTCGGCGGTGAGGTCAGACATCGGCGTGCTTCTCCGCATAGGCCATCGCCGCCTCGGTCACCCAGGCGTTGTCGTCGCGGGCGGCACGACGGCGGGTGATCCGGACGTCGTTCATGGGGCCGCCGCCGCTGATGACCCGCTTGAACTCCGCCCAGTCGATCGCGCCGAACCGCCAGTGGCCCGAGGTCTCGTCGTAGGTGAGGTCGGGGTCGGGCAGCGTCACGCCGAGGACCTCGGCCTGCGGCACCGTCATGTCGACGAACCGCTGGCGCAGCTCGTCGTTGCTGTGCCGCTTGATGCCCCACGCCATCGACTGCGCCGAGTTCGGGCTGTCGTCGTCCGGGGGGCCGAACATCATCAGCGAGGGCCACCACCAGCGGTCGACGGCGTCCTGGACCATCGCCCGCTGGGCGTCGGTGCCGCCCATCATCGTGAGCAGCAGCTCGTAACCCTGCCGCTGGTGGAAGGACTCCTCCTTGCAGATGCGGATCATCGCCCGGGCGTAGGGGCCGTAGGAGGAGCGGCACAGCGGCACCTGGTTGCAGATCGCCGCTCCGTCGACCAGCCAGCCGATCACCCCGACGTCGGCGTAGCTCAGCGTCGGGTAGTTGAAGATGGAGCTGTACTTCTGCTTGCGCTCGATGAGCTTGTCGGTGAGGTCGGCCCGGTCGGCACCGAGCGTCTCGGCGGCGGCGTAGAGGTACATGCCGTGGCCGGCCTCGTCCTGCACCTTGGCCAGCAGGATCGCCTTGCGCCGCAGGCTGGGGGCGGCGAGCAGCCAGTCGCCCTCGGGCTGCATGCCGATGATCTCCGAGTGCGCGTGCTGGGCGACCTGGCGGATCAGCGTCCTCCGGTAGCCGTCGGGCATCCAGTCGCGGGGCTCGATGCGGTGGCCGGCGGCGATCGTGGCGTCGAAGAGGGCCTGCAGCGTCCCCTCGTCGGGGGCCGCTCGCTCGAGCGGTGGTGCCGCCATCCGTCCCCCTCGGGCTATTTACTGACCGAACGGTCAGGAATAGTGTGACGCAGGCCACGGGCTCCAGGCAAGCGTCCAGGGGGTGTGCATGACCGCGACGACGAGCCGGCGCGGACGTCCCGGGCACTCGCTGGACTCGCTGCTCGCCGTCGCGGTGGCCGTGTTCGACGAGCGCGGCTACGAGGCGACCAGCATGGAGGAGGTCGCCGCGCGGCTCGGCGTCACCAAGTCGGCGATCTACCACCACGTGCCGAGCAAGGGAGAGCTGCTCCGGCTGGCACTCGATCGGGCGCTGGACGCGCTGTTCGCCGTCACCGAGGAGCCGGCGGCGACCACCGGCCCGGCGATCGACCGGCTCGAGCACGTCGTGCGCGGGTCGATCCGCGTGCTCGCCGCCGAGCTGCCGTTCGTGACGCTGCTGCTGCGGCTGCGCGGCAACTCGGAGGTGGAGCGGCGCGCCCTGGACCGGCGGCGCGAGTTCGACCGCGTGGTCACCGGGCTGGTCCGGGCCGCCGAGGAGCAGGGCGACGTCCGCCCGGACGTCGACCCGGCGGTCATCGGCCGGCTCCTGTTCGGCACCGTCAACTCGCTGACCGAGTGGTACCGGCCCGACGGCGGGCTGACCCCCGACGCGCTGGCCGACACGGTGGTGGCCGTCGCGTTCACCGGACTGCGCGCCCGGCCGGTGGGTTAGTGCGCGACAAGCCCCTGCCCGACGTCGTCGCCCCGGACCTGGACGTGCTGTTCTGCGGGATCAACCCGTCCCTGATGTCGGCCGCCCGCGGGCACCACTTCGCGCGGCCGGGCAACCGGTTCTGGCCGGCGCTGCATCTCGCGGGGCTCACGCCGCGGCTGCTGACGCCGGACGAGGACCGCGAGCTGCTGCGCTACGGGCTCGGCGTCACGAACCTCGCCGACCGGCCGACCCGCGCCGCAGCCGAGCTGACTCCGGACGAGCTGCGGGAGGGCGGGGCGGCGCTGGCGGACCTGGTGGCGGAGTACCGCCCGCGGGTGCTCGCCGTCCTCGGCGTCACCGCCTGGCGGACGGCGTTCGGCCGGCCGCGGGCGACGCCGGGCCGGCAGCCCGAGCGGATCGGCGGAGCGGTGACGTGGGTGGTGCCGAACCCCAGCGGGCTCAACGCCCATCACCAGCTCGCCGACCTCGCGCGCTGCTACGGCGCGCTGCGTCCGGGCGGCGGCGGGGTCGACGTGTAGGCGGTCAGCCGGACAGCAGCCCCTCGGCGCGGTCGGCGGCGCTCGGCCGGGTGTCTCGCTCCTTCGCCAGGGTGTCGGCGAACTGCCGGGCGGCACGGGCGGGGGCGGGGTCGTCGAGCAGTCGTCGCACCGCGGCGGCGATGCGGACCGGCGGCGCCGACTTCGGCACCCGGACCCCGGCACCGAGGCGGAGCACGCGCACGGTGTTGTCCTTCTGGTCGCGGCCCATCGGCATGCACACGAGTGGCACGCCGGCGGCCAGGGTCTTGAGGACGGTGCCGTGGCCGGCGTGCGTGACCACCACGGCGGTCTCGCGGAGCACGGCGCCGTGGGGTGCGGCGCGCACGACCCGCACGTTGGCCGGGGCGGGGACGGCGGCCGGATCGACCGCGCGTCCCGTGGTGACCAGCCCCCGCACCGGCAGCCGGCCGAGCGCCGCGGAGGCCCGGCGCAGCAGATCGGCCTGGTCCTGGAACACCGAGCTGGCGGCGACCAGGACCAGCGGGCCGTCGCCGTCCGGCCGCCAGTCGTCGGATGCGGCCCAGTCCGGGTCGTCCAGCTGTGGGCCGACGAAGTGCACGTTGCCCGGGATGTGCGGTGAGCTGAAGTCGAACGAGGGGCTGGTCATCACCAGGACCTCGGTGCACCGGTCCAGCAGCCCGAACATGTCGTCGACGGGTTGCTGGCCGTGGGCGCGCAGCGCCGGTTCCAGGGCGCGCCCGAGCCGGCGGGCCAGCGATCGCAGGACGGTGAGGGCCATCGCGTCGCGGGCCCGGCCCAGCGGCCCCGCGCCCGGCAGCCACCCGGTGCCGAACACCGGCATCCCGCGGGTCGGGGGCAGGTAGATGTTCGGCATGAGGGCGGCCGTCGGCAGCCCGCTGGCGATGCCCCCGATGAGGATCCCCGGTACTGCGCCCTCCAGGAGCAGGGCGTCCGGGTGCCGGTCCGCCACCGCGGCGACGACGTCGTCGGCGTAGGCGGCGGCGGGGCCGATGAAGAGCCGGTCGCGGGCCGCGGCGAGCTGCCGCCCCGGATGTCCGCGCTCCAACTCGCGGATCAGCGCGGTCTGCTCGGCGACCGAGGAGAAGGACGGCGCGGTGCGCCAGGGCAGGAAGCCGCACCCGGCCGATCGCGCCGACGTCTCCCCGGTGGGGTCGGCGAGGACGTCGACGTGGTGGCCGCGCCGGACCAGCTCCCGGGCCAGGCCCAGCGCGGGCGGCAGGGTGCCGCCGCCGTCGATGACCGCCATGAGGAACCGACGGGAGGAGACCTCTGGCATGTCGCACCGTCCCGGCGGCAGGCGGCGTGGACCGCCAGCATCCCGTGCCGCCGCCCGTCGGGGAAGGAGGTCAGGTGCGGGGCAGGGGGGTGGAGGCGTAGGCGAGCAGGCGCCAGTCGCCGTCCGGCCTCGCCCACACGGCCAGCGCCAGGTTGTCGATCGTCTTCGCCGTTCCGTCGACCAGCAGGTCCGCGGTCATCCGGCCGACCACGACGGCGGTGTCGCCGACGACGTCCACGCGCTCCACCGGATGGTCGAGCCGGTGGTAGACGTAGTAGCCGCGCTCGATCTTGGCGAGGTACTCGGCCTTGGTGTCCCGGACGCCGCTGGAGTGGGCGTAGCTGAGCCGGTCGTCGAACAGCCGGTCCAGCGTGGCCAGGTCGGGTCCCAGCAAAGCGTCGTACCGGAGGTCCTCGGCGGCCAGGACGGCGCGGACGTCGTCGTCCATGCCCGGACGGTAGTGCGTACCGCCGTCAGCGACCCTGGCGGGCCCGGTAGCGCTCGGCCCGGCGGGCGGCGGCTGCCCGCCGGCGCTCGCTCTCCTGCTCGGCCCGGGCCATCGCGAGCCGCTCGCGGGTAGCTGTCGCCGTCCCGGCCGGGTAGCCGGCGCGCACGATCCGGTTCTCGGTCGTCTCCGGCATGTAGGCCAGGGAGAAGAACAGGGCGAGGAAGACCCCACCGAGCGCGGCCATGCCACGGATCCAGAACTCGCCGGGGACGAGCAGCAGCACCAGGCCGATCGGCACGGCGAGCTGCACGAAGGAGCGCAGTACGTGACGCAGCCCCCAGGTGCGCGTGGTGGTGTCGTGCAGGACCCACGGGCTGAACCGGGCGGGGAGCCGGCCGCCCAGGGCGTACCAGAACCAGCGAACGGGGCCGGGACGGCGCAGCTTCGGCGCGGGGGTCTCGGTCACGTCCGGCAGCTCCTTCGTGGGCACGGCAACCACGATACTTGGCGTGCAAACTATCGGGTCATCGATGCCGGTGAATCAGGTCGCATCCTGCTCGCCGAGCGCGCGCTGGGACGCCGCGATCACCCGCGTCAGCGAGGTGTGGAGCGCCTTCAGCTCGTCCAGGTCCATGCCCAGTTTGCCGACGATGCCGGGCGGGATCTGCTCGGCGCGGCTGCGCAGGGCGCGGCCGGCGGTGGTCAGCTCGATCGACAGCGCCCGCTCGTCACGCGGATCCCGGCCCCGGCGCACGTAGCCGGCCGCCTCCAGCCGCTTGACCAGCGGGGACAGAGTGCCCGGATCGAGCTGGAGCAGGCGGCTGAGCCGCGTGACCGACAGTGGCCCCTGTTCCCAGAGGGCGAGCATGACGAGGTACTGAGGGTGCGTCAGGCCCATCGGCTCGAGGAACGGCCGGTAGACGGCGACGACGTTGCGAGCCGCCACCGACAGCGCGAAGCAGACCTGCTGGTCGAGCGCCAGAGCGTCGACAGCGTCGAGCTCGGAAGTCGTCGTCATGCCGTCAGCGTACCGACGATTGGTACACCAAGCGTCAGGTGACCAGGACGACGACCAGCGTGCGGGGGCCGTGCACGCCCTCGACGCGCTGCAGCTCGATGTCGCTGGTGGCCGACGGACCGCTGATCAGCGTCAGCGGGGCGCGCGGATCGAGCCGCGCGAGACCCTCCGGTACGCCGCCGACGACCTGGTCCGAGGTCACCACGCAGACCAGGCAGTCGGGCAGCAGCGACAGGGCACGGCGGCCGCAGCGCGGGCTGCCGTCGAGCACGAGGGTGCCGGTGTCGGCGACCGCCACGGTGACGCCGGTGACCGTGGCCGCGTGCTCGGCCAGTGCCACGGCCGGGCGGCCGTCGTCCTCGACCGCGCCGTCCGGCCGCCACTCAGCGGGCAGGCCCGGGGCGACGACCACGTCACCGTGCGAGTGGGCCCCGAGCGCCGCCTGCAGCGCGGTGGCGACCGTGCCGGCCACCTCGTCCGCCAGACAGCGCACGACCGTCGCCTTGTAGTCCTCCAGCCGGTCGACGAGCACGTCGAGGAGCTCGGTGGTCGGCCGCCCGTCGGCGGTGCGGTAGCCGCGCACGATGTCCGGCACGGGGGCGCGGTGCTCGCCGAGCGCCGTCCGGATCCGGCCGAGGATCTCCTCGCGGGCGCTCATCGGCCGCGCTCCCGGACCCACTGCTGCGTGAACGTCTCGCGCGGCGGGGTCGGCAGGTCGCGGGTGCGCGTCCACTTCGACGCCGGCGGCGGCAGCGCGGCGGGCAGGGTCGGCTTCCCGCGGGACAGGAGCCGACCCAGGCCGGCCGCTCGCTGCGCGAGCCGCCAGAGGCGTGGGGTGGACATGGCCTTGGCCAGCGCCCGGAACGCGACGGCCTCGGGCGTGGTCCGCTCCTGCGCCTCGACGTGCTCGGCGCGCAGGTGCACCAGGATCGACGGGATGTCGATGGCCACCGGGCAGACGTCGTAGCAGGCACCGCACAGGCTGCTCGCGTAGGGCAGCGAGGCGTTGTCCTCGACCCCGGTCAGCTGCGGGGAGAGGACGGCGCCGATGGGGCCCGGATAGACCGAGCCGTAGGCGTGCCCACCGGCGCGCTCGTACACGGGGCAGACGTTGAGGCAGGCCGAGCAGCGGATGCAGTGCAGCGCCGCGCGGCCCACCTCGTCGGCGAGCACCGCCGTCCGCCCGTTGTCCACCAGGACCAGGTGGAACTCCTGCGGCCCGTCGCCGGGCGTCACGCCGGCCCACAGCGACGTGTACGGGTTCATCCGCTCGCCGGTGGAGCTGCGGGGGAGCAGCTGGAGGAACACCTCGAGGTCGCGCCAGGTCGGCACCACCTTCTCGATGCCCATGACCGTGATGAGTGTCCGCGGAAGGGTGAGGCACATCCGCCCGTTGCCCTCCGACTCGACGACGGCGAGGGTGCCGGTCTCGGCGACGGCGAAGTTGGCGCCGCTGATGGCGACCCGGGCGCGGAGGAACCGCTCGCGCAGATGGGCTCGCGCGGCCATGGCCAGCCGGCGCGGCTCGTCGGTGAGGTCGGCGTCGACGCCCTGCTCCTGGAACTGCGGCATCGTCCGCAGGAAGATCTCGCGGATCTCGGCCCGGTTCTTGTGGATGGCCGGGACGAGGATGTGGCTCGGCGTGTCCTCGCCGAGCTGGACGATGAGCTCGGCGAGGTCGGTCTCGTGCGCGGCGATGCCGGCCGCTTCGAGCGCCTCGTTGAGGCCGATCTCCTGGGTGGCCATCGACTTGACCTTGACCACCTCGTCGGTGCCGGTCGCCTGCACGAGCCGGATGACGATCTCGTTGGCCTCCTCGGCGTCGCGGGCCCAGTGCACGGTGCCGCCGCGGGCGGTGACCTGCTCCTCGAGGGCGACGAGGTGCTCGTCGAGCCGGGCCATGGTGGCGGCCTTGATCGCCCGCCCGGCCTCGCGGAGCTCCGCCCAGTCGGGCACCTCGTCGACGACGGCCTTGCGCTTGGCGCGGATGGTCGAGGTCGCGTGGCCGAGATTTGCCCGCAGCTGGCCGTCCCGCAGGGACTCGCGCGCGGCGTCGGGGAACGAGCGGTCGCCGCGCAGGTGGCCCACCCCCCGGGGCGCATGAGGCAGCGACGGCATCCCCAGGTCGACGGCGCTCACCGCCAGCTCCCGCTTTCTGTACCGAAAGCTGCCCGGGGCGGCGCAGCTTTCTGTACCGAAAGCTGTAACGGGGTCATCGGGGGACCGCCGGGGAGGTCGACTGCCGCGGCGTGACGGCTTCCTCGGTCGACGCCAGGATCTCGGCCAGGTGCACCGTCCGCGTACCGGCGCGCAGCCGCGACAGGCCGCCGCCGATGTGCATCAGGCAGGACGCGTCGCCGGCCGTGCACACCTCCGCGTGCGTGGACAGCACGTTGGCCATCTTGTCGGTGAGCATCGCGGTCGACGTCTCCGCGTTCTTCACCGCGAACGTGCCGCCGAAGCCGCAGCACTGGTCGGCGGCCGGGAGCTCCACCAGGTCGAGGCCCCGCACCGCCCGCAGCAGCTGCAGCGGCCGGTCGCCGACCCGGAGCATGCGCAGCGAGTGGCAGGTGGGGTGGTAGGTCACGCGGTGCGGGTAGTACGCGCCGACGTCGGTCACGCCGAGGACGTCGACCAGGAACTGGGACAGCTCGTACGTCCGGTCGGCGAGTGCCGCCGCGTCGTCGGCGAGCGCGTGGTCGCCGGCACGGCGGGCGACCATCGCCTGCTGGTGGTGGATCGAGGCCACGCACGAGCCGGACGGCGCGACGATCGCCTCGACACCAGAAGACAGGGCCCCGGCGAAGGCGCGCACGTGGTTGGCGACGATCGGCACCGCCTCGCGGCGGTAGCCGGTGTTGACATGCATCTGGCCGCAGCAGGACTGCCCGGGCGGGACGACGACGTCGTGGCCGAGCCGCTCGAGCAACACGGCGGTCGCCGTCGCCACCTGCGGCACCATCGTGTCGACCAGGCAGGTGGCGAAGAGAGCGACCTTCACGCGGTCCTCGATCCGGCCGCCCCGGTCACACCGGTCTCCGGGCGTCGTTGCCGACGATCCTGTTGCGCAGGGTGCCGATGCGCTCGACCTCCACCTCGACCACGTCGCCGGGCTGGAGCAGCCAGGGCGGCGTCCGCCCGTATCCGACACCGGACGGTGTGCCGGTGGCGAGGAGATCACCGGGGCGCAGCGTGAACGTGTGGGAGATGAGCGAGAGGGTGTCGCCGACGGTGTAGACCATCTGGTCGGTGCGGCCGTCCTGGACAGTCTCGCCGTTGACGCGGGTGCGCACCCGGAGGCCTTCTCGGAGGTCGCCCACCTGCGACGCCGGGACCATGGGCCCCAGCGGGCCGGAGTTGTCCCCGTTCTTGCCCAGGATCCACTGGCTGGTGAGCTTCTGGGCCCGTCGCGCGGTGAGGTCGTTGAAGCACGAGTAGCCGACGACGGCAGCCAGTGCCTCGTCGGGGGTGGCGTCCACCAGTGGGCGGCCGACGTAGGCCACGATCTCGCCCTCCCAGTCGATGCCGTCCTCGTTCGAGGGAACCGGCACCTCCGCGCCGTGCACGGTCAGGGACTGCGTCCAGCGGGCGAACAGGGTCGGGTGCGGCGGCACGCCCTCCGTCGCGTAGGAGCCCTCCGCTACGTGGGCGAGGTAGTTCAGGCCGATGCAGATGACCCGGGCACCCGGCAGCACCGGTGGCACGAACTCGACGTCCCCGACCGGGTGGACCCCGCCGGAGGGGGCGCGGGCCAGGTGCCCGGCCGCGTCGGCCCAGAACTCCTCGAGGCCGGCGACCACGGCCACCTGCGTGCCGTCGTCGGAGAGCGATGCCACCTCCACGGGTCCGCCGTTCCGCCGGATGCCCACGAATCTCATGCCATGCCTCCCAGGTGCGGTCGGTCCGGTCGGGCCGCGGCCTCGCGCCGCGGGGTGATCGGCATCCTCGCCGACGTGCCGGTCGGCGTCGACGGCGACCGGCGGGGTGCGGTAGGAGCGGCCGGATCGGGATACACCCATCGGGACCGACCCGGACCGGGTCGTCGTGGCCGGTGCCCCCGGTCACCGGACAAGCCACCCGAGAGGAAGCCGCACCGTGCGCGGAGCCGTCCTGCACGCCCCTGGAGACGTCCGGATCGAGCAGTTGCCCGACCCGGAGGTCGCCGACCCCACCGACGCGGTCATCCGGCTGTCGGCCACCTGCGTCTGCGGTTCGGACCTGTGGCCCTACCGCGGTATCAACGAGGTCACCGAGCCGGCGCCGATCGGGCACGAGTACTGCGGGGTGGTCGAGGAGGTCGGCGCCGGCGTCACCTCGGTCCGGCCCGGCCAGTTCGTCATCGGCTCGTTCATCGCCTCCGACAACACGTGCGCGCACTGCCGGGCGGCTACCAGAGCGCCTGCGCGCACCGCGTCGGCATGACCGGCGCCCAGGCCGAGCTGCTGCGCGTCCCGCACGCCGACGGCACCCTCGTGGCGCTGCCCGACCAGCCCGACGCGGAGCTCCTGCCGAGCCTGCTCACGCTGTCCGACGTCATGGGCACCGGCTGGTTCGCCGCGGTCGCCGCCGGCGTGCAGCCCGGCATGACCGTCGCCGTCGTCGGGGACGGCGCCGTGGGCCTGCTCGGCGTGCTGTCGGCCCGGCAGATGGGCGCCGAGCGGATTATCGCGATGAGCCGGCACGAGCCGCGGCAGAAGCTGGCGACCGAGTTCGGCGCCACCGACGTCGTGGCCGAGCGCGGCGACGAGGCGGTCGCGCGGATCCGCGATCTGACCGACGGGGTGGGCGCGGACGCCGTCCTGGAGTGCGTCGGCACCGACGAGGCGATGAGCCAGGCCATCAAGTCGACCCGGGCCGGCGGGGGAGTGGGCTTCGTCGGCGTCCCCCACGGGGTGTCGATCCCCGGCGGGCGGCTGTTCTCGACGATGGTGCGGCTGCACGGCGGCCCGGCGCCGGTCCGCCGGTTCCTGCCCGACCTGATCGACGCGACCCTGCGCGGGGAGATCGATCCCGGGCGGGTGTTCGACCTCGACCTGCCGCTGGCCGAGGTGGCCGAGGGCTACCGCGCGATGGACGAGCGGCGCGCGATCAAGGCCTACCTCCGGCCCTGAGCCGTCGTACGGCCGACCAGGTGACGATCGCGAGCAGCAGCAGGCCGGTCGTCCAGCCCGCGGGTTCGGCGCCGCCGGGGCCGGCTATCGCCGACCACAGCCCGTGCCCGACGGCGTAACCGAGGACGACGACGAGCAGCCCCGGCACGGCGAGGAAGAGTAGGAACACCGACCTCTCTTCGCCGCGCCGGGCGCCGGCGGATGCACCTGCTGCGGCTGGACGTGAAGGTCCACGTGCCGGGGTTCGTCGTCCCTCTTCCTCGGAGGTGACCGCCTCGCAGCGCGCGACCATGCCGCGGGCTCGGACGGCGACGGCGAAAGACGTTCTAGACGACAAGTTGCGAGCCAGGCGGGGCTCGCTCATGCTGTCGTCGGGCGGAGCCCCGGGGACACCAGGGTTGCGCTCCGCCCGCCAAACTTCCGGCAGTCGGCACTGCGGGATCGGTTTCAGCATGCTGAGGCCGGGCATTGCCCGGGCGACCGGCCCCGGCGTGGCCGTCAAACCCCCGCGCCGGGGCCGTGCCGTGCTCAGCCCCCGGGCAGCCGGTCCGCCAGTTCGGCGCGCGAGGAGACGCCGAGCTTGAGGTAGACGTGCCGGAGGTGGTACTCCACGGTCTTGGGGCTGAGGAAGAGGGCGGCTGCCGCCTCCCGGGTCGTCCGGCCGCCGGCCAGCATCGTGGCGATCTGGAGCTCCTGCGGCGTCAGCTCGCGCAGCGCGTCGGCGCGCCGCCGGTGGGCGGTCTCTCCGGTGGCGCGCAGCTCGCTCGCCGCCTGGTCGGCCCACGGGACGGCGCCCAGCGCGTCGAAGGTGGCCAGCGCCGCCCGTAGCTGCACCCGGGCGTCGACCCGGCGCCGGGCACGCCGCAGCCTCGCGCCGTACGCGAGCTGCGTGCGCGCCAGCTCGAAGGCGTCCGGCGTCCGCGCGTGGTGGTCGAGCGCCCGGGCGAACATCTCGTCCAGCTCCGGTTCCTCGCAGGTGATCCCCAGCGTCCGGGCTGCCCGTGCCTGCGCCCACGGCTGCCCCTTGGCCGCCGCCCGGGAGGCGTACCGGGCCGCCTCGGCGCGGGCCTCGTCCATCCGGCCGAGGCGGCTGCGCGCCTCGGCCAGTTCGGGTGCGGGGTCGAGATCGACGTCGACCAGTCCGCGCTCGCGCAGGAGGGCGCCCAGCTGCTCGAGGTGCACCAGGGCGGGCTCCGGCCGGCCGAGCCCGAGCTCCAGGCTCCCGAGTGCGGACAGGGACCACACCTGGAAGGTGGCGAGGTGCCGCGGCGCGCAGAGCTCCAGGGCCTCACCCGCGTGCGCCCGGCACGCGTCCTCCCGCCCCTGCCTGGCCTCCAGCCAGGCGAGCCCGGCCAGGCACGCGGCGAGGTCGGAGGTCGAGCCGGTCTCCCTGGCCAGCTGGATGCCCTCGGTGTAGTCGGCCTCGGCGAGGTCCCACCGGTCGCCGGTCGCCCGGTCGCGCGCGACGAGGAAGAGCAGGAAGGGCAGGCCGCCGAGGTCGCTGCGCCGCCGGACGTCGTCCACGACGGTCGCGACGACGTCGCGACCGGTGCCGCGCTCGCGCAGGAACAGCACCCCGAGCACCAGCCAGGGGGCCAGCCGCGGGTCGCGGAGCAGCGGCCCGTCGGACTCCAGCAGCCGGACGGCTCGGCGGATCCGCTCGGGCCCGCCGTGACCGGTCAGGACGCCGGCGACGCCACCGGCCACGGCGGCCGCCCACCGCGCGGACTCCGTACCCGCCCGGTCGACGAGGGAGTCGATGCGGTCGGCGGCCGAGGCGACCGTGGCCGTGTCGGCGAGGAAGAAGCAGGCGAGGATCGCATCGGCCAGCCACAGGATCGCCGCGTCGGGATCGGCGTCGGCGCTCTCGGCCGCCGCGGCCACGAGGTCGTCGCGGGCGCTCTCCACCGAGCCCGTGCGGGCGGCGATCGTGCCGCGCAGCCCCGTGGCCCGCACCCGCAGCGCCGGTGGCTGCGGCAGCTCGCCGGCACGCGTGAGCAGTGCGGTGGCCTGGCCGGGGACGCCGGCCCGCCAGGCGGACTCCGCCGCCGACACCAGGCGGTGGACCGCATCGGCCGGATCCGGGGTCAGGCGGGCGGCGCGCTCGAACCCCGTGGCCGCCACCGCGTGCGCGCCGCGGTCCCGGGCGCGGACCGCCGCCGCGTCGAGCAGGCCGGCGGTCTGCTCGTCCGGCCCCAGCGCCGACTCGGCGAGGTGCCACGCCCGGCGGTCGACGTCGTCCACGGGCAGCGCCCGGGCCAGCGCGCGGTGCACGTCGCGGCGGAGCGCCGGCGGCGCCTCCGCCCACACGGCCGAGCGCACCAGGTTGTGGCGGAAGGTCACGAGCCCGGCGCCGACGCGGAGCAGGTCGGCGGCCTCCGCCTCGTCGAGCGCCGCCACGTCGACACCGAGCAGACCGCAGGCCCGGGCGATCATCGCGACATCGGCACCGCCCGCGGCCGCCACCACGAGCGCCGTCCGGGCCGGGTCCGAGAGCCGGTCGGCCCGACGGGCGAACGCACGGACCAGCCGGGCGGGCACGGGAACCGGCGCGCCGGGCGGCAGCTCCTCCACCAGCGGGGCGTCGTCGGCCAGCTCGAGCAGGGCCAGCGGGTTGCCTCCCGTCGCCTCGTGCAGCCGCGCGACGCCCGGGCTCCCGAGCCGCCGTCCTGTGAAGGTGATCAGCCGTCCCGCGTCGGCCGGGGTGAGGCCCTCGAGGCGCAGCATCGGAAGCCCGGCGCCCGTCAGGACCGAGGGGTGCCCGTCGCGGACCGCGGCGAGCAGCGCCACCGGGTCGGCGGTCAGCCGGCGGGCAGCGAACACCAGCGCCTGCGCCGAGGGCTCGTCGAGCAGGTGCGCGTCGTCCACCAGGACGGCGAGCGGCTGGTCCTCCGCGAACCGGCTGAGCAGGCCCAGCGTCGCCGCGCCGACGGCGAACCGGTCGCTCCCGGTGCCCGGACGCAGCGCCAGGGCGGCGGCCAGCGCGTCGGCCTGCGGCGGCGGGAGGCGGTCGAGGTGGACCAGCGCCGGCCGGAGCAGCTGCAGCAGCGCGCCGAAGGGCACCTCGGTCTCGGCCTCCGTGCCCGTCGCCCGCAGCACGCGCATGCCGGTCGCGGATGCGGCGGCGTCCTCGAGCAGGGCGCTCTTGCCGATGCCCGCGTCGCCGGTGAGGACCAGGACACCGCTCTGGCCGACCCGGGCGCCCGACAGCAGGCCCTGGATCAGGGATCGCTCGCGATCGCGACCGACCAGCATCGGCCGAGTCTAGGGAGCGCCCAGGGGGGTGCCCTGATGCGACGACGCGGGCCGCGGAACCAGGGTCGAGGACACCCAGAACCCCACCTCCGAGGACGCAACCATGACCACCACCGAGATCCCCACCCGCCCGATCGACCCCGAGAAGCTGATGGGCTTCGTCTTCAAGGCCGTCGACGAGGTCGGCGCGTCGCTCAACACCGCGCTCGTCGTCATGGGCGACGCGCTGGGCTACTACCGCACGATGGCCGACGGCAGCCCGGTGACGCCGTCCGAGCTCGCCGAGCGGACGGCGACCGGCGAGCCCTACGCCCGGGAGTGGCTGAACGCGCAGGCCGCCGGCGGCTACGTCGACTACGACCCGGAGACCCGCCGGTACACGCTGCCCCCCGAGCAGGCCGCCGCCCTCACCGACGAGACCAGCCCCGCCTACCTCCCCGGCTTCTTCCAGATCGCGCACGGCACGGTGCGCGACGCCGCGGCCGTGCTCGGCGCCGCGCGCACCGGCGACGGGATCGGATGGCACGCGCACAACGGCGACGTCCACGTCGGCTGCGAGCGGTTCTTCCGCACCATGTACAACGCGCACCTGATCGGCGAATGGCTGCCGGCCCTGGACGGCGTCGTGGAGAAGCTCGAGCGCGGGGCCGCGGTCGCCGACGTCGGCTGCGGTCACGGTGCCTCGACCATCCTCATGGCCCGGTCGTTCCCGCGGTCGACGTTCGTCGGCTCCGACTACCACGAGGGCTCGATCGCCGTCGCGCGCCAGCGGGCCGAGCAGGCCGGCGTGGGCGACCGCGTCCGGTTCGAGGTGGCGCCGGCGAGCGAGTTCACCGGCGGCGGCTACGACCTCGTCACGATGTTCGACTGCCTGCACGACATGGGCGACCCGGTCGGCGCGGCCCGGCACGTGCGCCGGACGCTGGCCGACGACGGCACCTGGATGATCGTCGAGCCGATGGCCGGCGACCGCGTCGAGGACAACCTCAACCCGGTGGGCCGGGCCTACTACGGCTTCTCGACCCTGCTGTGCACGCCGGCTTCGCTCTCCCAGGACGTCGGGCTGGCGCTGGGCACCCAGGCCGGACCGGCGCGCATCCGCGACGTGGCGAGCACGGCCGGCTTCCGCCGCTTCCGCGCGGTGACCGGCACCCCGTTCAACAACGTCCTCGAAGCCCGGCCGTGACCACGCCGGGCGGGCGACGGTGTGCGCTCCGTGGGCATTCCGGGCGCCGGAATGCGCAGTGCGCGCACACACCCGGCCCAGGTGACCGGCCGTGACCGCGCCGCAGACTGCCTCGGGGCCCGGCCCGGCGGAGCACAATGCCGGCGTGCGGCGGGCACCGAGCCGGGCGCGGGACCCCGACGTCCAGGGCGTCGTGGAGCGCGACGGCGTCCGGCTGGCCTACGAGGTGTTCGGGCAGGACCACTCGCCGACGGTCCTGCTCATGCCGACCTGGTCGATCATCCCCTCGCGGCACTGGAAGGCTCAGGTGGGCCACCTCGCCCGGCACTACCGCGTGGTGACCTTCGACGGGCGGGGGAGCGGCCGGTCGGACCGGCCGGCCGGGGCGGCCGCCTACACCGACGAGGAGTACGCGAAGGACACCGTCGCGGTGCTGGACGCGACGGGCACGGAGGCGGCCGTCCTGATCTCGCTCTCGTGCGGCGGGTCGTGGTCGGTGCACGTCGCCGCCGGCTCTCCCGAGCGGGTGCTCGGCCTGTTCGCGATCGCACCGGCGTGCGGCTTCCCGGTGGCCCAGCCCGAACGGGAGCAGTACGCCTGGGGCACCCGGCACGAGGTGCGCGACGGCTGGGCCCGCTACAACCGGTACTTCTGGCTCGAGGACGACTACGACGGCTTCCTGGCGTTCTTCTTCGGCCGGATGTTCAGCGAGCCGCACTCGACCAAGCAGATCGAGGACTGCATCGGCTGGGGCCGGGAGATCGCGCCGCAGACCCTCGTCGACACCACGGCCGGGCGGATCGGGTGCGACGGCGCCGTCTGCCTGCCGATCGAGCCGCTCTGCGCGCGGGTCCGGTGCCCGGTCACCGTCGTGCACGGCACCGACGACCGCATCCGGCCGCACGCGATCGGCGAGCGGCTGGCCGAGTCGACGGGGGGCTCGCTCGTCCTGCTCGAGGGCGGCGGCCACGGCCCGCACGCCCGCGACCCCGTCCGGATCAACCACCTGATCCGGGAGTTCGTCGACCGGGTGTGCCCCCGGGTCGAGCGGACGGCGTGGACGCGGGCGGCCCGTCGGCCGAAGCGGGCGCTCTACCTCTCCTCGCCGATCGGGCTGGGCCACGCCCAGCGGGACGCCGCGATCGCCGCCGAGCTGCGCGTCCACCACCCCGACCTGCGGATCGACTGGCTGGCGCAGCACCCGGTCACGCACGTGCTCGCCGACCGCGGGGAGCGGATCCACCCGGCATCGGGCTGGCTGGCGAACGAGTCCGGGCACATCGAGCACGAGTCCGGCGAGCACGACCTGCACGCCTTCGGTGCCATCCGGCGGATGGACGAGATCCTGGTCAACAACTTCATGGTGTTCTCCGACGTCGTCTCGGCCGAGCACTACGACCTGGTGATCGGCGACGAGGCCTGGGACGTCGACTACTTCCTGCACGAGAACCCGGAGCTCAAGAGGTTCTCCTTCGCCTGGATGACCGACTTCGTCGGCTGGCTGCCCATGCCCGAGGGCGGCGCCGCCGAGGCCGCGCTGACCGCCGACTACAACGCGGAGATGCTCGAGCAGCGCGCCCGGTTCCGCCGGGTCCGGGACCGCTCCGTCTTCGTCGGCAGCCCGGACGACGTCGTCGACGACGACTTCGGCCCGAGCCTGCCGCGGATCCGCGACTGGACGGCGGCCAACTTCGACTTCGCCGGCTACGTCACCGGCTTCGACCCGGCCGCGCTGCAGGACGCCGACGACCTGCGCGACGGCCTGGGCATCGGTGCCGACGAGAAGCTCTGCCTGGTCACCGTCGGCGGCTCGGGTGTGGGCGGCTCGCTGCTGCGGCGGGTGCTGGACGCCGTCCCGCGGGTGCGGAACCTCGTGCCGGAGCTGCGGTTCCTCTTCGTGACCGGGCCGCGGATCGATCCGGCGTCCCTGCCGGTGACCTCCGGCGTGCAGGTGACCGGCTACCTGCCCGACCTGTACCGGCACCTGGCGGCCTGCGACCTCGCCGTCGTGCAGGGCGGCCTGACGACGTGCATGGAGCTGACCGCCCTGCGCAAGCCGTTCGTCTACGTGCCGCTGCGCAACCACTTCGAGCAGAACTTCCACGTGCGGCACCGCCTCGACCGGTACGGCGCGGGCCGATGCCTGCGCTACGAGGACGCCCTCGACCCCGACGCGCTGGCCGAGATCGTCGCCAAGGAGCTCACCCGGGAGATCGCCTACCGCCCGGTCGAGACCGACGGGGCCGCTCGTGCGGCGGCGCTGCTGGCCGACCTGCTCTAGCTTCGGGTCATCCCCGAGCGACCGGCGCCGGGCTCGGCCTCGGACTCCAGCAGGGGCAGCGTGCGCCACGGGACGAGCTGCGAGAGGGCGACGACGCTGGTCGACCGCACGATGGCCGACGAGCGGTTCAGGTCGACGAGGACCTGCTGCAGGCCCTCGTGCGAACTGGCCGCCACCCGGCAGAGCACGTCGCCGCTGCCGGTGGTGGCGTGCGCCTCGAGCAGGCCGGGGATGGCCTCCAGGTCCCGCTGCACGTCCTCGAGTGCGCCCTGCGCGATCTCCAGGGTCACGAACGCCTGGACGCCGAAGCCGGCGGCGGCCACGTCGACGTCCGGCCCGTAGCCGGTGACCACGCCGTCGTCCTCGAGTCGCTGCAGCCGCGCCGACACGGTGGCGCGGGCCACGCCGGTGATGCGCGAGAGCTCCAGCGCGCCGGCGCGGGGGTTCTCGCGCAGCGCCCGCAGCAGGGCGACGTCGAGGGCGTCCAGCGAGCGTCGTCCCGTCATGGCCAGAACTATGCACGATGCCTAGCTCATCGGCCAGAGTGCTGACCCGATGGGGCAGTCGGACCAGCTCGTCCCGCGCAGGTTGCGCAGCCGTCGCGGCAGGTGTGCCATGCCGCCATGAGCCTCGAGCAGACGCTGAACGACGAGGAGCGCCTCGCCGACCTGGACCTCGACCAGCTCAAGGAGCTCGTCGGGCTGGTGGAGTACGACGAGTCGGCCGATCCCTTCCCCGTGTCCGGCTGGGACGCCCTGGTGTGGGTGGTCGGGAACGCGACCCAGACCGCGCACTTCTTCCAGTCGGCCTACGGCATGGAGCTGGTGGCCTACTCCGGTCCGGAGACCGGCAACCGGGACCACCACTCCTACGTGCTGCGCTCCGGCGCCGCGCGCTTCGTCGTCCAGGGCGCCTACGACCCGGCCAGCCCGCTGGCCGACCACCACCGCCGGCACGGCGACGGCATCGTGGACATCGCGCTGTCGGTGCCCGACGTGGACCGGTGCATCGGGCACGCCCGCGTCCAGGGGGCGACGGTGCTGGAGGAGCCGCACGACGTCACCGACGAGCACGGCACCGTGCGGATCGGCGCGATCGCCACGTACGGCGAGACCCGGCACACGCTGGTCGACCGGTCCCGGTACGGCGGCCCGTACCTCCCCGGGTACGTCGCGCGGACGTCGTCCTTCGTGAAGCGCGCGGGCGCGCCGAAGCGGCTGTTCCAGGCGATCGACCACGTCGTCGGCAACGTGGAGCTCGGCGCGATGGACCGGTGGGTCGAGTTCTACAACCGGGTCATGGGCTTCACGAACATGGCCGAGTTCATCGGCGAGGACATCGCCACCGACTACTCGGCCCTGATGAGCAAGGTCGTCGCCAACGGCAACCACCGGGTGAAGTTCCCGCTCAACGAGCCGGCGGTGGGCAAGAAGAAGTCCCAGATCGACGAGTACCTGGAGTTCTACGGCGGGCCCGGCGCGCAGCACGTCGCGCTGGCCACCAACGACATCCTCGGCACCGTCGACGCGCTGCGCGCCGAGGGCGTGGAGTTCCTCACCACGCCGGACTCGTACTACGAGGACCCGGAGCTGCGGGCCCGGATCGGCGAGGTGCGGGCGCCGATCGAGGAGCTGCAGCAGCGCGGCATCCTGGTCGACCGCGACGAGGACGGCTACCTCCTGCAGATCTTCACCCGGCCGATCGGGGACCGGCCCACGGTGTTCTTCGAGCTGATCGAGCGGCACGGCTCCCTGGGCTTCGGCAAGGGCAACTTCAAGGCACTCTTCGAGGCCATCGAGCGCGAGCAGGAACGGCGCGGCAACTTCTGAGGAGCCGAAACCGCGGTTTCGGCTCCCTTCCGGTGGCGCCGAAACCGCGGTTCTGGCGCACGAGGTGGGGAGGCACCATGGCGCACTACCGGCAGGTCGGCGAGGTCCCGCCGAAGCGGCACACCCAGTTCCGGCGCCCGGACGGCGGTCTGTACTCCGAGGAGCTGATGGGGGAGGAGGGCTTCTCCTCCGACTCCTCGCTGCTCTACCACCGCGGCATCCCGTCGGCGATGGTCGACGCGCGCCCGTGGGAGCTGCCCGACCAGACGCTGAGGCCGAACGCGCCGCTGATGCCGCGGCACCTCAAGCTGCACGACCTGTTCGCCGGTGAGGACCACAAGGCGACCGACCCCGTCACCGGACGGCGCCTGGTGCTCGGCAACGCCGATGTCCGCATCTCGTACGCGGTCAGCAGCCTGTCCAGCCCTTACTACCGCAACGCGACCGGCGACGAGTGCATCTTCGTCGAGCGGGGGACGGCGACCGTCGAGACCGTGTTCGGCGCGCTGGACGTCGGCCCCGGCGACTACGTGATCCTGCCGCGGGCCACGACGCACCGGTGGCTGCCGACCGGTGACGAGCCGCTGCGGACGTACGCCATCGAGGCGAACAGCCACATCGCGCCGCCCAAGCGCTACCTCTCCCGGTACGGCCAGTTCCTCGAGCACGCGCCGTACTCCGAGCGCGACCTGCGCGGGCCGGCCGAGCCGCTGCTGGTCGAGGGCAGCGACGTCGAGGTGTACGTGAAGCACCGCGGCGAGGGGCCCGGCGGGCTGGCCGGCACGGTCCACGTCGTCCCGGAGCACCCGTTCGACGTCGTCGGGTGGGACGGCTGCCTCTACCCCTACGTCTTCAACGTGGCCGACTTCGAGCCGATCACCGGGCGGGTGCACCAGCCGCCGCCGGTCCACCAGGTGTTCGAAGGCCAGAACTTCGTCATCTGCAACTTCGTGCCGCGCAAGGTCGACTACCACCCGCTGGCCGTGCCGGTGCCCTACTACCACTCGAACGTCGACTCCGACGAGGTCATGTTCTACGTCGACGGCGACTACGAGGCGCGCAAGGGCTCGGGCATCGGCAAGGGCTCGGTCTCGCTGCACCCGGGCGGGCACTCGCACGGCCCGCAGCCCGGTGCCGTGGAGCGGTCGCTCGGGGCGGAGTTCTTCGACGAGCTGGCGGTCATGGTCGACACCTTCCGGCCGCTCGGCCTGGGGGAGGGCGGAACCGCAGTGGACGACGGGAAGTACGCCTGGAGCTGGTCGGGCCGCGGACCGTCCGCGTGACCTGGCTCGACCTGCCCCCCGACACCGGGTTCGGCCTGGACAACCTGCCGCTGGGCGTCTTCTCGAGGGA
Organism: Blastococcus sp. PRF04-17; assembly: GCF_023016265.1. Classification (GTDB taxonomy): domain Bacteria; phylum Actinomycetota; class Actinomycetes; order Mycobacteriales; family Geodermatophilaceae; genus Blastococcus_B. The sequence goes on from NZ_CP095412.1 coordinate 571,354, forward strand.
CGGCGGGGCGCCGCGGACCGGCGTGCGCATCGGGGACCTCGTGCTCGACCTGTGGGAGTCCAGTTCCGAGCCGGAGCACGGGACCGGCTCGCTCAACGCCTTCCTGGCCCGCGGCCCGGAAGCCTGGCGCCACCTACGGGAACGGTTGCGCAGCGAGTTCACCGACGAGGCCTACCGCGGCGCGCTCGAGCCCTTCCTGGTGCCGGTCGACCAGGTGACGATGCACCTGCCGGTCGAGGTCGGCGACTACGTCGACTTCTACGGCTCGAAGGCGCACGCCGAGAACGTCGGCCGGAGGTTCCGGCCGGACGGCGAGCCGCTGACGCCGAACTGGCGGCACCTGCCGATCGGGTACCACGGGCGCGCCGGCACCGTCCGGGTGTCCGGCACGCCCGTCGTCCGGCCGTCGGGACAGCGGGGGCCCGGCGACTTCGGACCCTCCCAGCGGCTCGACATCGAGGCGGAGGTCGGCTTCGTCGTCGGCGCCGCTTCGGAGCCGGGCACGCCGGTGCCGGTCGGGCGCTTCGAAGACCACGTGTTCGGCGTCTGCCTGGTCAACGACTGGTCGGCCCGGGACCTGCAGGCGTGGGAGTACGTGCCGCTCGGGCCGTTCCTCGGCAAGTCGTTCCTGACGTCGGTGTCCCCCTGGGTGGTGCCGCTGGCCGCGCTGGAGGCGGCGCGGGTCGCCCCTCCGCCGCGGGAGGTCCCCCTGCTGCCGTACCTCGACGACGCCGACCAGCCGTGGGGGCTGGACGTCACGCTCGAGGTCCGGCACAACGGCGAGCTGATCAGCCGGCCACCGTTCGCCGGTCACTACTGGACCGCCGCCCAGCAGCTCGCGCACCTGACGGTGAACGGGGCCAACGTGCGCACCGGCGACCTGTTCGCGTCCGGGACGGTCAGCGGTCCGGAGCCCGGTCAGGAAGGTTCCCTGCTCGAGCTGTCCGGGACCTTCCTCGACGACGGCGACGTGGTGACGATCAGCGCCACCGCCCCGGGCCTCGGTGGTGGCCGGATCTCACTCGGCGAGGTGACCGGCCGGGTGGAGCCGGCGCCGGTGCCCTAGCGTCCGGGCGTGGGAAAGCGCCTGGTGGTCATCGGAGGGGACGCGGCCGGCGGCAGCGCGGCGTCCCAGGCCAAGAAGCGGCAGGAGGACCTGGACGTCGTCCTGTTCGAGCGCGGGCGGGCGACGTCCTACTCCGCCTGCGGCATCCCCTACTGGATCAGCGGCGCCGTCGAGGACGAGTCCGCCCTGATCGCCCGCACGCCGGACGAGCACCGCAAGGCCGGCATCGACGTCCGGATGCGGACCGAGGTGACCGGCATCGACCTGGACGGCCGGCGCGTGCACTGGCGGGACCTGGACGGCGGGACCGAGGGCACCGAGCCGTTCGACGAGCTGGTCTACGCCACCGGCAGCGTGCCCATGCGCCCACCGGTGCCCGGCATCGACGCGACGGGCGTCTACGGCGTCCAGGTGCTCGACGACGGCAGGGCGCTGCGCGCCGAGCTCGACCGCGGCGACGTGCGGCGGGTGGTGGTGGTCGGCGGCGGCTACATCGGCCTGGAGATCGCCGAGGCCTGCCGCGTCCGCGGTCTCGACGTGACGGTCGTCGACCTGGCCGCCACGCCGGTGGGCACTTTCGATCCAGACGTGGGGCAGTTCCTCGCCGACGCCGTCCGCCGCGAGGGCATCCAGCTGGTCCTCGCGGACGGCGTCGCGGCCATCGACGTGGACGCCGACGGCCGGGCGCGCGCGGTGGTCACCGCCAGCGGGCGCGAGCTGCCCGCAGACCTGGTCGTGCTGGGCCTCGGCGTCCGGCCGAACGTCGGGCTGGCGAAAGAGGCCGGTATCCCGCTGGGCACCTCCGGTGGGATCGCGGTCGACGCCCGCATGCGGACCCAGGCCGACGGGGTCTGGGCGGCCGGGGACTGCGTCGAGTCGCTGCACCGGCTCTCCGGGCAGCGCGTGGTCGTGGCGCTGGGCACCCATGCCAACAAGCAGGGCCGCGTGGCCGGCATCAACATCGGCGGCGGCTACGCCACCTTCCCCGGCGTCATCGGCACCGCGATCACCAAGGTCTGCGACCTCGAGGCGGCGCGGACCGGGCTCTCGACGGCCGAGGCCGAGCTGGCCGGCTACTCCTTCGTCACCGCCGTCGTGGACTCCTCGACCAAGGCCGGCTACTTCCCGGGCGCGCAGCCGATCCGGCTCAAGATGATCGCCGAGCGCCGGAGCGGTCGGTTGCTCGGCGCGCAGATCGTCGGCAAGGAGGACGCCGCCAAGCGCATCGACGCCCTGGCGATCTGCATCTGGAACGAGATGGGCGTCGACGAGATCCTCTCGCTCGACCTCTCCTACGCGCCGCCGTTCTCGCCGGTCTGGGACCCGGTGCTCATCGCGGCCCGCAAGGCCTTCGAGGCCGTGGAGGACGACGTCCGCCAGCTCTGACCGACGACCACGTTCCACTCGCGGATGGTCCCGCCGCAGCCGACCGGTGGAGGAGGGAGGGTGCTGCGGCGCGAGGCGCTCGGCGGCTCGTCGGCTTTCGTCCAGCGAAAGCATGACGTGCCGCGACCCCGCCCGGTCGTCCAGGATGTATTGGTGCTGCCGAAGCTGGAGCCCGCCACCAACCACTACGGCCACGACGTCACCGGACGGGTGCCCGCGGCCGCCGACGTGCCGGGCATCGGTGCGCTGCCGCCGCACCACGACGCGATCTGGCAGCGCGCCGCGCCCTACCTGGCCGTCCGGGACAACGACGTGCACAGCCTCTACTCCTACGGGCTGGCGCGGGCGCTGGTCGATCTGCACCCCGAGGCCGACCCGGAGGTGGTGCTCCCCGGCATCCTGCTGCACGACACCGGGTGGTCGCAGGCTCCGCCGGACGAGGTGCTGACCGCGATCGCCCCCGGTGGCAACCGGCCCGATCTCGTCCTCCTGCACGAGAAGGAGGGCGCCCGGATAGCGCAGGAGATCCTGGCCGACGTGGGCCACGACCCCCGCCGCACCGAGCAGATCGTCGCGATCGTCGACGGCCACGACAGCCGCCGGGAGGCGCTGTCCCTGGACGACGCGCTGGTCAAGGACGCCGACAAGCTGTGGCGACTGACCCCGCACGGCGTCGACACCGTCATGGAGTGGTTCGGTCTGACCCGCGAGCAGGCCCACCGGCTGATCGGTAGCCGCGTCCATGAGCACCTGTTCACCGACGCCGCCCGCACCATCGCGCGCGGTCTCGCCGCCGTCGCCTGGGTGGACTCCAGCCAGCAGCGCGTGACACTGGGCTGAATGCCGGGCATCCTCGGGAACCCGCCCGGGGAGGTGAGGCGCCGGTGTCCGACGAGAAGCCGGCCGGCCAATCGGTCACGTCGCGGGTGCTGCGCATCCTCGAGGCGTTCGAGTCGGCGCCCTCGTCCCTGTCGCTGACCGAGATCGCCCAGTCGGCCGACCTGCCCCTCCCGACCGCCTACCGGCTGGTGCGCGAGCTGACCCAGTGGGGCGCCCTCCAGAAGAACGCTGGCGGCCGCTACCAGGTCGGACTCCGGCTCTGGGAGGTCGCCCAGCACGGTGGTCGCCAGCTCCGCGACGCGGCTCGGCCCTATCTGCAGGACCTGTTCTCGCTGACGCAGGAGACCTCGCACCTCGCCGTCCGCAAGGGACGGGAGGCGCTCTACGTCGACCGCGTCTACAGCTCCAAGCGCGTACCCCGCGCCTCCCGTGTGGGCGGCCGGCTCCCGCTGCACGCGACGGCGGTCGGCAAGGTGCTGCTGGCCTACGAGGAGCGCTGGATGTGGGACGCCTACGTCACCGCACCGCTGGAGGCGCCCACCGTCCGGACGCACGTGCAGCCCGCCCGCCTGCTGGAGGAGCTCGAGCGCATCCGGGAGCAGGGCTACGCCACGACCTTCGAGGAGGTCCGGCCGGGCGCGTGCTCGATCGCCGTCCCCGTGCTCGACCGCGCCGGTGTCGCGGTGGCCGCCCTGGGCCTGTCGGTGCTCTCCACCCAGGCGGCGCAGATGACCCGCCACCTGCCGGTCCTGCGGGGCGTCGCCACGCGCATCGGCGCGTCGATCGACCGCTGGGCACCGGTCGACCTCTCGGCGCGCCTCCCGGCAGCAACCGACACGCCCGGGAGTCACTTTCGCTGAGCGAAAGCTCCCCATTGTGACGGCGGTTACCTGAGCCGACAGTGGACCAGGTCAGGTCACCGTCACCGACGCAGGGAGCCATTCGTGCCCCAGTCCCTCGACACACCCATCGCACCGGCCGCCTGCCCGGCCCATCACGGTTACCAGCCTTTCGCCCAGGACGACCCGTTCCCGGCGTACGCGGCCCTGCGCGCCGAGCAGCCGGTGATGTTCGACGAGCGCATCGGCTACTGGGTCGTCACCCGCTACGACGACGTGAAGGCGGTCTTCGAGGACTGGCACACGTTCTCCAGCGAGAACGCCCAGGCGCCGGTGCGGGAGCGCGGCGCGGAGGCGAAGCGGATCATGGAGGAGGGCGGGTTCACCGCCTACTCCGGTCTCTCCGCGCGCATCCCCCCGGACCACACCCGGATCCGCAAGATCGTCTCCCGCGCCTTCACGCCGCGCCGGTACAAGGCGCTCGAGCCGACGATCCGGGCCAACGTCGTCGGGCAGCTCGAGGCCATGCTCGCCCACGAGAGCCGCACGGGTGACCTGGTCGCCGACCTCGCCTACGACGTGCCCACGGTGACGATCCTGACCCTGATCGGGGCGGACACCTCCCAGGTGGCCACCTACAAGCGCTGGTCGGACTCCCGCGCCGCGATGACGTGGGGCGACCTCACCGACGAGGAGCAGGTGCCGCACGCCCACAACCTGGTCGAGTACTGGCAAGAGTGCCAGCGGCTGGTCGCCGACGCGCACGCGAACGATCGGGACAGCCTCGTGGGCGACCTGGTCCGTGCGCAGGCTGCCGGTGAGGAGATCAGCGACCACGAGATCGCCTCGGTCTGCTACAGCCTGCTGTTCGCCGGCCACGAGACGACGACGACGCTGATCTCCAACGCGCTGCGCGTGCTGCTGGCCCACCGCGACCAGTGGCAGCAGGTCGTCGACGACCCGGCCCGGATCCCAGCGGCCGTCGACGAGGTGCTCCGGTACAGCCCGTCGATCGTCGCCTGGCGCCGGCGGGCCACCACGGACGCCACCGTCGGCGGGGTCGCCATCCCGGCCGGGGCGGACCTCCTGCTCGTCATGGGCTCGGCCAACCGGGACGAGGAGCACTTCGCCGAGCCCGACGTCTTCGACATCGCCCGGCCCAACGCCCGCGAGCACCTGGCCTTCGGCTTCGGCATCCACTACTGCCTCGGCAACATGCTGGCCAAGCTCCAGGCGCGGATCGCCGTCGAGGAGACCGCCCGCCTCGCCCCGGGACTGCGGCTGGCCGACGAGCCGATCCACTTCGGCGACAACCTCTCCTTCCGCGCGCCGGTGCGCGTGCCCGTCACCTGGGGGAACTGACGTGACCGACACCCGATTCATCCAGTTCTTCGACGGCGGCTGCCCGCCCGAGCACGACCTGCTCGGCGGCAAGTGCGCCTCGCTGGTGACCATGACCGCAGCCGGCATGCCCGTGCCGCCCGGCTTCGCCGTGACCACCGCCCATTACGACGCCGTCGTGCACCGCTCCGGAATGTCCGACGCCATCGCCGCGGAGCTGTCCGGCCTCGACCACCACGACGTGGCGGCCGTGGATGCGGCCTCCGAGCGGATCCGCGACCTGATCCGTTCCCGCGAGGTGCCCGCCGACCTGCGCCAGCAGGTCCTCGACGCCTACGACGCGCTGCAGTCGCGGTTCCTCGAGGAGGTGCCGGTCGCCGTCCGGTCCTCGGCCACGGCGGAGGACCTGCCCGACGCCAGCTTCGCCGGTCAGCAGGACACCTACCTGTGGGTCCGCGGCCGGGACGCCGTCCTGGAGGCGATCCGCTCCTGCTGGGCCTCGCTGTACACCAGCCGTGCGATCACCTACCGGCTGAAGAACGGCATCCCCGACGAGGGCCTGTCGATGGCCGTCGCCGTGCAGAAGATGGTCAACTCCCGCAGCTCCGGCGTCGCCATGACGCTCGATCCGTCCACCGGCGACCGCTCCAAGATCATCGTGGACGCCAGCTACGGGGTCGGCGAGATGGTCGTGTCCGGCCAGGTGACCCCGGACAACGTCGTCCTCGACAAGGTGATGCTGTGCGTCGTCTCCGAGACGGTCGGGGACAAGCATGCCGAGCTCGTCCCAGACCGGGCCGCCGGACGGCTCGTCGAGCGCGAGGTCGACGCGGAGCGCCGCGGCCGGCGCTGCCTCACCGACGAGGAGCTCACCGCGGTCGCCACCCTCGCCAAGCGGGCGGAGAAGCACTACGGCTGCCCCCAGGACGTGGAGTGGGCCTTCGACGCAGACCTCCCGCCGGGGCAGGACCTGCTGCTGCTCCAGGCCCGGCCGGAGACCGTGCACTCGGCCGTCGCCCCGAGGTCCGCGCCCGAGCCCGCTGCCTCCCCTTCCGGCTTCAGCCTCTCGAGCATCACGTCGTCACTGATAGGCGGCCCCGCCAAGCCCTGACTTCCCGCACCACCGCTCCGCCCGCGAGACGCCCGCATGGCCTCGCGGTCCCCAGCCAACGACAGGACACGCCCATGACCGCCGTGCAGCCGACCCTCAAGTCGTTCCCGAAGCCCTCCCAGCTCCCGGTGCCCGCGGGGGCGGAGGGGTGGGAGCAGCTCTACCCGTACAACCTCGTCTTCGGCAACCTCAGCGGTGCCGAGGACGAGAAGTTCTGGTTCTGCGACAGCCAGCACTGGCCGACGGTGTTCAAGCCGTTCGAGACCATCGGCGGGGAGTTCGCCGTCAAGTGCCTGGGCCAGTACAACACCCGGCACCTGCTCATCCCGCCGGCCAACGGCATCGAGTTCAAGATCCACCTCGGCTACCTGTACATGAGCCCCGTGCCGGTGCCGGAGGACCAGATCGCCGCGCGGGTGCCCGAGTTCGAGCGCCGGGCGGCCACTACTTCCAGAACTGGGCGAGCCTGCTCGAGCAGTGGCGCTCCAAGGTGCAGGCCACGATCGCCGAGATGGAGCAGCTTAGCTTCCGGCCGCTGCCGGACATGGTGCCGTTCGACGACATCGTGAGCGGCAAGGCCAAGGACGGCTCCGAGGTGCTCATGGAGAACTACGACCGGCTGATCCAGCTCTGCTACCAGAACTGGCAGTACCACTTCGAGTTCCTCAACCTCGGCTACCTCGCCTACCTGGACTTCTTCGGGTTCTGCAAGCAGCTCTTCCCTGGCATCCCCGACCAGGCCATCGCGAAGATGGTCCAGGGCGTCGACATGGAGCTGTTCCGCCCCGACGACGAGCTGAAGAAGCTGGCGGCGCTGGGGGTGCGGCTCGGTCTGCAGCCGGCGTTCGAGGACACCGACGACGTCGAGGCCACCCTGGCCCGCGTCGGCGCGGCCGAGGGCGGCCAGGAGTGGCTGGCCGCCTACACCGAGGCCCAGGACCCGTGGTTCAACTTCACCATCGGCAACGGCTTCTACGGCCACGACAAGTACTGGATCGAGCACCAGGAGATCCCGCTCGGGTTCATCAAGGACTACATGCGCCGGCTGGACAACGGTGAGCAGATCCTTCGGCCGGTCGAGGCGCTCATCGCCGAGCGCGACCGCGTCGTCGCCGAGTACCGGGACCTCGTGGCCCCCGACCAGCAGGCGCTGTTCGACGCCAAGCGTGGTCTGGCGGCCACCGCCTACCCGTACGTGGAGAACCACAACTTCTACATCGAGCACTGGACCATGGGCGTCTTCTGGCGCAAGGTCCGCGAGCTCGGCGCGGTGTTCGTCGAGGCCGGGTTCTGGGCCGAGCCGGAGGACATGCTGTACCTGACCCGCGGCGAGGTGCGCGACGCGATCTTCGACTACGTCACCGGCTGGGCCGTCGGCGCGGAGGCGACCGGTCCGCACTACTGGCGGCGGAGATCGAGCGGCGGCGGGGCATCATCGACGCGCTGTCCAGCCAGCGGCCGCAGCCGGCCCTGAACACGCCGCCGGCCCAGATCACCGAGCCGTTCACGATGATGCTCTACGGCATCACCACCGAGCAGGTGCAGCAGTGGCTCGGCAAGGACGACCCCGACAGCGACGGCGCCATCACCGGCATGGCCGCGTCGCCCGGCGTGGTCGAGGGAGTCGCCCGCGTGATCACCAGCGCCGACCAGCTCGGTGAGGTGCAGCAGGACGAGATCCTGGTCGCCACCATCACGGCGCCGTCCTGGGGTCCGATCTTCGGCAAGATCAAGGCCACCGTCACCGACATCGGCGGCATGATGAGCCACGCCGCGATCGTGTGCCGGGAGTACGGGCTCCCGGCGGTCACCGGGACGGGCAGCGCGTCGACCACGATCCGGACCGGTCAGCTGATCAGGGTCGACGGCTCGCGCGGCCGGGTCGAGGTCCTGGCGGACCGACCATGACCGAGCCTGAGGGGGCCGGCCGCACGGTGCTCGTCACCGGCGCGGCCGGCGGCCTCGGCCGCAGCTTCGCCGTCGGCTTCGCCGGGCGCGGCTACCGGGTGGCCGTGGCCGACCTCGACGTCGCCGGCGCGGAGGAGACCGCGCGGCTGGTCGAGAAGCACGGGACTGCGGCGTGGTCCGGCCGGATCGACGTCACCGATCCCGACTCCGTCGCCGAGACCGCGGCCGCCGTGGCCGCGTTCGGGGACGGCCGCATCGACGTCGTCGTCAACAACGCCGCCATCTACGCGACCGTCACCCGCTCGCCCCTGGAGGAGATCGACCCGGGCGAATGGGACCGGGTGATGGCGGTGAACCTGAAGGGCCCGTGGCTGGTGGTCCGCGCCTGCAGCCCCCACCTGCCCGACGGCGGGCGGGTGGTGAACCTCTCGTCGGCCACGGTGTTCAGCGGCTCGGAGAACTGGCTGCACTACGTGGCGTCCAAGGGCGGGGTCATCGCGCTCACCCGCGTCATGGCCAAGGAACTGGGCCGGCGGTCGATCACCGTCAACGCCATCGCCCCCGGCTTCACCCTCACCGAGGCCAGCTACGGGCTGATGGAGAACGCGGCGCAGTACGGCGTCGACCGCGGCGCGCTGCGGCGGTCCAGCACGCCCGAGGACGTCGTCGGCGCGGCGCTGTTCCTGGCCGGCCCCGACAGCGCGTTCATGACCGGCCAGACGCTCGTCGTCGACGGCGGCCGGCAGTTCATCTGATCCCGAGACCGACGCCAGGAACATCGACGCGAGGAACGAGGAACCCATGCCCAAGGTCACCTTCACCGACAGTGCCGGGGACAGCCGGACCGTCGACGCCAATGCCGGGGACTCCGTCATGGAGACCGCCGTGCGCAACGGCGTGCCCGGGATCGTCGCGGAGTGCGGGGGATCGCTCTCCTGCGCCACCTGCCACGTCTTCGTCGACCCGCAGGACTTCCCGTCCCTCCCACCCATGGAGGACATGGAGGACGAGATGCTCTACGGCGCGGCCGTCGACCGCGAGGAGACGTCCCGGCTGAGCTGCCAGATCCGCGTCACCGACGACATGGACCTGCACGTCACCACCCCCGAGACGCAGGTGTGACCGTGGCCGGGCTCCTGGTCATCGGCTCGTCGCAGGCCGGCGTGCAGCTGGCCGTGTCGCTCCGGGCGCTGGGCCACGACGGACCGATCACGCTCCTCGGCGACGAGAACCACCGGCCCTACCAGCGGCCGGCGCTGTCCAAGGACTTCCTGCAGGGCCTCATCACCAAGGAGTCCCTGATCTTCCGCACCCAGGAGTACTGGGACGAGCACCGCATCACCGTGGTCAAGAACGAGCGGATCGTGCGGATCGAGAAGAAGGACGACGGCTCCGGGACGGCGTTCGCCCGCTCCGGTGCCACCTTCGACTTCGACCGGCTGGCGCTCACGGTCGGCGCGCGCGCCCGTCGCCTGCAGCTGCCGGGCGCGGACCTGCCCGGTGTCCTCTACCTGCGCAACGCCGACGACGCCCTCGAGCTCAAGGCCCGCGTGCCGGCGGTCCAGGACGTCGTGGTCGTGGGTGGCGGGTTCGTCGGGCTCGAGGCCGCGGCCAGCCTCACCAAGATGGGCAAGCGGGTCACCGTGCTCGAGGCCGCGCCCCGGCTGGTCGGCCGCGCCGTCGGACCCGAGGTGTCGGAGTACCTGCGGGCGCACCACTCCGCACGCGGCATCGACATCGTGGTGGGGGCCCAGCTGGCCCGGCTGGTTCCGCGCGGTGACGCCGTCGGCGCCGTCGAGCTCGCCGACGGCCGGCAGATCCCAGCCGACCTCGTCCTGATCGGCATCGGCGTCGTCCCCAACACCGAGCTGGCCGAGTCCATCGGACTGGTGTGCGACGACGGGATCCGGGTGGACGAGTACGGCGTGGCCTCCGACGGCGTGACCGTCGCCGTGGGCGACTGCGCCAACCTGCCCAACCCCGTGCCCGGATCGCCCCCGGGTGACCGCGTCCGCTTCGAGAGCGTGAACAACGCGATCGAGCAGGCGAAGGTGGCCGCCTACGCGATCACCGGCCGCAAGGAGGAGTACGCCGGCATCCCGTGGTTCTGGTCGAACCAGGGCGACCTGAAGCTGCAGATCGCCGGTCTGTCCCAGGGCCACGACCGGACGCTGGTCCGCCGGGACGAGGCCAAGGACAAGTTCGCCGTCCTCTACTACCGCGGCGACCGCATCATCGCCGCCGACTGCATCAACGCGCCGCTGGACTTCATGGCCGTGAAGGCGGCGCTGGCCTCCGGCTCCGACATCCCCTACGAGCAGGCCGCCGACCCAGCCGCCGTCCTGAAGAAGATCACCGTTCCCGCAGCATCCGCAGAGACGAGGACCCCGCCGTCATGAGGACGCCACTGCCGCCGACCCCCGTCCCCGCGGCGGGGCCGGTCGACACCTCGCCCATCTCGCTGGGCCCCAGCCGGGACACCGACCTCGACCCCATCTGGTCGGCGGTCGTGCCCGAGACCCGCACCCGGAGCAACGACATCCACCTGCCGATCTCGCTGGCCTATGCCGAGCGGCTCTGCGACGCCCATCCCGACGCGGACCGGCTCGTGGTCCGGGTGGCGATCCTCCTGCACGACACCGGCTGGGGTCGGGTCGACGAGGACCGCATCCTGTCCGAGGGCTTCAGCGGCGACTGGCGCAAGGCGGCGATCCGCTTCGAGCACGAGAAGCAGGGCTGCATCATCGCCCGCGAGGTGCTGCCGCCCCTGGGCTACGGCGGCGACTTCGTCGACGCCGTCGTCGACATCATCGACGGGCACGACACCCGCAAGGAGGCGCGGACGCTCGAGGACGCGCTCGTGCGCGACGCCGACCGGCTGTGGCGGTTCGACCATGCCGGCATCGCCCTGGCTTCCGGCTGGTTCCGGATGGACCCGGCGACCTACGCCGACCGGCTCGGCCGGGAGATCGTCCCCGAGTTGCTGACCGAGGCCGCGATCGCCATGGCCGGGGCCGACCTGGCCCGTTCGCAGGCACTGCTCAAGACCGGGGTGCTCAGGTGACCACGGCGCAGGTGGACCGCCGCGAAGGGCTGGCCCTGCCGTACACCGACGTCGACGACCTGTACATCGAGGGGGCGTGGCGGCAGGCGGTGAGCCGCGAGCGCATCGACGTCGTCGACCCGGCCACCGAGGAGGTGTGGGCGTCGGTCCCCGATGCCGGCCCCGAGGACGTCGAGGCGGCCATGGCCGCCGCCGACCGAGCCTTCCATCACGGGCCGTGGCCCCGGCTCTCGCCCTCCGAGCGGGCTGCGTACCTCCTCCGAATGGCCGACGAGATCGAGCGCCGCGCCGAGGTGATGGCGCAGACCAACACCCGGGAGAACGGGTCCCCCGTCGCCGAGACGAGGGGTGCGGCAGCGAACGCGGCAGGCATCCTGCGGCACGTCGCCGGCCTGGCGGCGTGGCTCGAGGCCGAGGACGTGCGTCCGTTCCCGGCCGGTGGCGCCGAGTCGGTGGTGCGCCGCGACCCGGTAGGCGTCAGCGTGCTCATCGCGCCGTGGAACTTCCCGATCAACCTCATGGTCGTCAAGCTGGCGCCCGCCCTGCTGGCCGGGTGCACCACGGTGCTCAAGCCGGCGGAGACCACGCCGCTGTCCATCCGGTTCGTCGTCGAGGCGGCGCACGCCTGGGCGTGCCGGCCGGGGTGGTCAACCTGGTCACCGGCGCCGGCGCCGTCGGGGAGTCCCTCGTGCGCCATCCCCGCACCGCCAAGGTCGCCTTCACCGGCTCGACCGGGGTGGGACGACGGATCGCTGCCGCCTGCGGAGAGCTGCTGCGGCCGGTGACGCTGGAGCTCGGCGGCAAGTCCTCGGCGATCGTGCTGCCCGACGCGGACCTCGACGAGATGGCCGGTGTGCTGCTGCGGTCGTGCATGCGCAACACCGGGCAGACCTGTTACATCTCCACCCGCATCCTCGCTCCGGCCGAGCGCTACGACGACGTCGTCGACATGGTCACCCGCACGGTCGCCGACGGCGTGCTCGGCGACCCGTTCGACGAGGCCACGATGTTCGGACCGCTCGCGACCCGCCGGCAGTACGAGACCGTCCTCGATTTCCTCGCCTCGGCCCGCGACGAGGGGGCACGGGTGACCACCGGAGGGCGGCCTGCGGACGTCGAGCGGGGCTGGTTCATCGAGCCGACCGTGCTCGCAGACGTGACGCCGGACATGCGGGTCGCCCGCGAAGAGATCTTCGGCCCGGTGATCACGATCCTGCGCTACCGGACCCTGGACGAGGCGGTGGAGATCGCCAACGGCACCGGGCTCGGCCTGGGCGGCATCGTGTTCGGCTCCGACCCGGACGCTGCCCTCGCGGTCGCCGACCGGATGGACACCGGATCAGTGGGCATCAACTTCTTCGCCTCGAACCACAACGCCCCGTTCGGTGGCGGCACGACTCCGGGCTGGGCGTGGAGTACGGCGTCGAGGGCCTCTCGGCCTACCTGACCTACAAGTCGATCCACCGCCGGAGTCGATGAGTCCGCGAGGCTCCTGTGGTTCACCTCCCGACACGACGGCCGATCCATCGGGGTCACGACATGGCTCTCATCCACATCGATTCGTTCTCCACCCTCGACCTCGTCGGGCGGGCCCCCGGCGGTCCCGACGAGGACCCGGACGAGGGGGTTCCCGTCCGGCGGGGCTGGCGGGCCCCTTCGACGAAGTGGCGGGGACGCAGGTCATGGCCACGTACGAGCACGCCGACGCGCTCCTGCTCGGCCGGAGGACGTACGACATCTTCGCGTCGTTGTGACCCGACCAGGAGGGCGGTCGGAACGACGAGCCGCTCGTAGTCGGGTTCCGGTTCGGGATGCGGTGCGCGAGCATCCGCTCGGCCTGGCACGGTGGTCGCCGCCCGCAAGTACAGCTGGCCGGCGGTGCGGATGTGCCGGGCCCCCGGCGTCTTCGGCCTGACCGACGAGCTGGTCGGTGAGGCCGCCCGCGCCTGGAGGAGAACCGGCGTGCCGGCGTCCTCGACCGCGGCGGCCGCCTCCGGCAGGCGGCGGCATGCGCGGTCGACTTCGTCGATCAGTCCGCCGGAGTTCAGCATCGCGACCACGCTGAGGTCGTACGAGTAGGCCCGTCCGGGAAGTTCACGAACACCGGGAGGTTCTCCTTGTCGATCGGCTGTTCCGTGTCGGGACGGACGGTGCGGTGGAAGCGCCGTGACCCCTGGCCGGCAAACCATGACCATGGATGGCAAGCTGAGCGCATGAGCGACAGCGTGGTAGTGGGCTGGATCGACACCGCGGAAGGACAGGCTGCGGTCGAGGCCGCCGTCGAGGAAGTCCGCCGGAGGAAGGGCCGTCTGGTGATCGTGCACTCGTCGCGGGGCGGCGACGAGGACGCGGCCACCGTGGTCAGGACCCGCGACGCGCTGGCGGAGCTGGAGGCGCGGCTGGGCGCCGAGGGCCTCGAGGTGACCGTGCGCGACTACGTCCGGGGCAACGACCCGGCCGAGGACCTCATGGACGTCGCCGAGAAGGACGGCGCCGCGCTGATCGTCATCGGCCTGCGCCGCCGTTCGCCGGTCGGCAAATTGCTCATGGGCAGCAACGCGCAGGAGATCCTGCTCAGGGCCGAGTGCCCGGTTCTGGCGGTCAAGGCGAAGTAGTCGACAGACGGCGGCGCCGGCACGGCCATCCGAGATCGACCGAGGCCGCCGCGGGCGGTCCTCCTGACGTCGCCGTCGCCGGCACGGCCCTGGGCGTCTCCGCCACGTTCGGATCCTGACGCAGGAGCGGCTGAGGCGGCCATCGGCGTCCCGATGTGGCCGGCACCGTGCTCGTTCTGGTCGCCGGCAGCGAGCGGATCCCACTGATGCAGCGCCGGCTCGTCAGGTGCTCCCGCTCAACCTCGGCATCCGGGCCATGCCGCCGCCGGTGGAAGTCGGTCAGCTGGTCGAGGCGATGTGGTGGCACCCCGCCTTCGACGACGACCCGGAGCACGCCTACCGCGCGACGTCGTCGTCCGGGCGACGGAACTCGCCGGGGGAGGCGCCGTCATCGCACAACTGCGAGTCATGACGGGACGTGTCAGGCCTTGGCGGTCGTCGGCCGGAGCACCCGGCCGAACGTCAGGGCGCCCAGTCCGGCGACCACGACCACCACCAGCGCGACGCGCAGGCTCGTCGCGTCGGCCAGGACGCCGATCAGCAGAGGCGAGACCAGGAAACCGATCCGCAGCAGCCAGTTGATGACCGCCAGCCCGGTGCCGCGCCGCAGCCCGGGCAGCTCGTCCGCGGCGTGGTACGTGGCGGGGATCAACGTGGCGACCCCCAGCCCGGCGAGCGCGAACCCGACCAGCGTCGTCAGCACCGACGGCCAGGCGAGGGCGAGGCCCATGCCGGCCGCGATCATGGCGCCGCCCACCTGCGCGACCAGTCGCTGACCGAACCGGTCGACGATGCGGTCGCCGGTGAGCCGCCCGATCGTCATCGCTCCCTGCAGGGCGACGAACCCGAGGCCCGCGGTCGCCGCGCCGGCCGCGAGCTCGGTGCGCAGGTAGAGGGCGCTCCACGAGGCGCCGGCGTCCTCGACGAAGGCACCGCACACGCCCAGCGCGCCCAGCGCGGCGAGGGCCAGCACGGCGGTGCGCCGTCCCGGCGCGGGAATGCCGTCCGCGGTGGCGACGGGCTCGGGCTCCCGCTCGTCGTCGTCCCGGCCGGGCAGCAGGATGCGGAAGACCAGCAGGGCCACGATGCCGAAGACGATCGCGGACGCGCCCATGTGGAGGGACAGCGGGATCGCCAGCCCGGCCGCGGCCGAGCCGAGCAGGCCGCCGCTGACCGCGCCGATGCTCCAGAGGCCGTGCAGGCCGTTGAGGATCGACCGCTTGTACAGGCGCTGGACGCGCAGGCCGTGCGCGTTCTGGGCGACGTCGATGATCGCGTCGAGCGCCCCGGCGACGAGGAAGGCCGCGGCGAGGAATCCCCAGTTGGGCGCCACGGCGACGAACCAGACGATCACCCCGAGCAGAGCGAGCGCGGTGCTGGCCACCCGGGCCGACCCGAACCTCCGGATCAGCGGAGCCGACCACAGCGCGGCGAGCAGCGCACCGAGCGGCATAGCGGCGATCGCCGCGCCGAGCGAGGAGTTGCTCAGGTCCAGGGCTGCCTTGATCTCCGGCAGCCGCGGCACGAGGTTCGAGTAGAGGACCGCGTTCAGGAAGAAGCAGATGGCCACGCCCACCCGGGCGCCGCGGAGCCGCCTGACGGAGAAGGGTGCGGTCGGTGCGAGGGGGCCGGGCGCGGACACCAGGAGATGATGCCGGAGTGCCGCGCCTCCTCGTCGTCCACCACACGCCCTCGCCGGCCATGCAGGCGCTGCTCGAGGCGGTGCGGGAGGGCGTCGCGATGGTGGACGACGTCGACCTCGACGTGCGGCCGGCCCTCTCGGCCGGGGCGGCGGACCTGCTCGCCGCGGACGGCGTGCTGCTCGGCACCCCGGCCAACATCGGCTACATGTCCGGAGCGCTCAAGCACTTCTTCGACACCGTCTAATACCCGTGCCTCGATGCGACGGTCGGCCTGCCCTACGGCGTCTACGTGCACGGCAACGACGACACCGCCGGGGCGCTGAACGGGATCCAGAAGATCACCGGAGCCCTTCGCTGGAAGCAGGTGGCCGCGCCGCTCAGCCTCGTCGGCGCGCCCGGCCGGGACGAGTTGGAGGCGTGCCGGGAACTCGCCGCCACGGTCGCCGTCAGCATGTGACGCCTGTCCCCCGTCCGGGTCGTTTCCTTCCGGTGCGCCCGGGGCAGGGTCCCTCGTGGCGTCCGGACGGGTGGAGAGCACCGCCCCGTGCCGGGCCACGGCATCACGAGGCGGCATGTCCAGCACGAGGACGACGGAGACGAACGCGACCCACCGGAGCGCAGCATGACGCGCGTCGGCCTGGTCCTGGGCGGCGGCGGAGTCGTCGGACAGGCGTACCACGCGGGCGTGCTGGCGGTCCTCGAGCACGACCTCGGGTTCGACCCACGCACCGCCGACATGATCGTCGGGACGTCGGCGGGCTCGATCACCGGCACGCTGCTGCGGCTCGGTGTCCGCGCCGAGGACCTCGCGGCGTGGACGGTGAAGGCGCCGCTGTCCGACGACGGTGCGCTGCTCCGGCGCATCGCCGAGACACCACCGCCGCAGCTGGCGCCGCTGAACCCGCTGCGCATGGCGCTGCGGCCGATGCAGCTGCCGAACCGGCACATGATCCGGCGGGCGCTGATCCATCCGTGGCGGTTCCGGCCACTGGCCGCGGGGATGGCCCTGATGGCCCCGGGGCAGCACGACATCGTCGAGCAGCTGGCCGCGTTGCGCGAGGTCGAGCAGCCGGGCTGGCCGGCGTCGGCGCTGTGGATCTGCGCCGTCCGCCGGCGGGACGGGCACCGGGTCGTCTTCGGCCGGCCCGGGTCGCCCACCGCCCCGACCCACCTGGCGGTGGCGGCGTCCTGCGCCGTCCCCGGGTACTTCGCCCCCGTCCAGATCGGCGGGCGCAGCTACATCGACGGAGGCGCGCACTCACCGACGAACGCGGCCCTGCTGCGGGGCACCGGGCTCGACGTCGCCATCGTGGTCTCGCCGATGAGCGGACCGCCCGGGCTGCGTCCCGACTTCTACGCGGCCAGCCGGCGGCACTCGGCGCGCCTGCTGCAGCGCGAGGTCCGGGCGCTGGAGGCCGCCGGGATCCGCACCGTGGTCTTCCAGCCGGGTCCGGCCGAGCAGGCCGTCATGGGCGACGACATGATGTCCAGCGAGCGGCTCGACCAGGTGATCCAGCAGGCCTTCCTGGGCGCCGGCGCGCGGGCCGCCGAGCCGGAGGTCGCCGAGGCGCTGCGGATGGCCGCCGAGGCGGCCTAGGAGCCTGCTGAACCCCAAGGCCGGCAGGTGTCCGGGGAGCGGGCCCGCAAAAGGTGGTGTCACGTCTTGTTGCCCGGCTCGTTGCGCCGGGTCTCGAACGTCTCGTGCCCGTTGGGGCACAGCGGGATCGTGTCGCCCTGCGTGACGTGGACCTTCCCCGAGCAGTGGGCGCAGTAGAAGTCGCCCGTCTGCTGTGCCTTCTCGCCGGCGTGGGCAGCCATCGGTCCTCCTCGATCCGGGACGACGCTGAGGTACCCGCCACCGCGCGCGCTACCAGGGGGTGGTCGCCTGCAGCACGGCCTCGGTCAGCGCGCCGGTCCGCAGGCCGGTGACCTCCTGGTAGTCGGGGTCGGCCACCATCGCGCTGAAGGCCTCGCGCGAGGGGTAGCGCACCAGCAGCACGGCGTCCCACGCCTGACCGTCCTCGGCCACCAGCGCCGTCGAGCCGTCGCCGGCGTAGAGCACCTCGCCGCCGTACCGGGGGAGGAACGTCTCGGAGAGCGCCCGGGCGTACTGCGCGTACGACTCACGGCCGCCGTCGGCGAAGCGCAGCAGGTTGAGCATCACGACCGGGCCGCCCGGGTCCTCCTGGAGGAAGCGCTTGAGGTCTGCTCCGCGGGGGTCGACAGCCATGCCCCGGAAGCTAGCAATCGCACCCCCGCGGGCCGGGCCCGGGGACTCAGCCGTTGAGCTCGAGCACCTGCATCGTGTCGGCGCGGACCTCGGCCAGCAGCGCCGGGTCGTCGGCGAGGCGCCGTCCGTAGGACGGGATGGCCTCCTGCAGCGCCGGGCGCCACGCCGGGATGCGGTTCGGGAAGCACTGCTCGAGCAGGCCGAGCATCGCCGACACGGCGGTCGAGGCGCCGGGGGAGGCCCCCAGCAGTCCGGCGATCGTGCCGTCGCCGCCGACGACCAGCTCGGTGCCGAACTGCAGGACGCCGCGGCCGGTCGCCGGGTCGCGCTTGATGACCTGCACCCGTTGCCCGGCGGTGATCAGCTCCCAGTCGTGCTGCTCGGCCTCGGGCACGAAGTGGGTGAGCGTCCGGTGCCGGTCGGCCCGGGACTGCAGCAGCTCACCGATCAGGTACCGGGTCAGGGCGAGCTCGGTCCGGGCCACGCCGAGCATCGAGCCCAGATTGTTGACCTTCACGCTCCGCGGCAGGTCGAACATCGAGCCGGCCTTGAGGAACTTCGGGGAGAAGCCCGCGTACGGCCCGAACATCAGGGAGTGGTCGCCGTCGATCAGCCGCAGGTCCAGGTGCGGCACCGACATCGGGGGCGCGCCGACGGCGGCCTGGCCGTAGACCTTGGCCTGGTGGCGGCCGACCAGCTCGGGCGAGGTGGCGCGCAGGAACTGGCCGCTGACCGGGAAGCCGCCGAACCCGCGGATCTCGGGGATGCCGGCCCTCTGCAGCAGGGGCAGCGCGCCGCCGCCGGCGCCGACGAACACGAAGCGGGTGCGGACGGTGCGCAGCTCGCCGGTGACGGTGTCCCGGACGGTGACCGCCCAGCGGCCGTCGGCTTCGCGGGCGAGGTCCTGCACGCGCTGGTTGCAGTGCAGCGTGACGCCGCGCTCGGCGACGTCGTCGAGCATCAGGCGGGTGAGCGCGCCGAAATTGACGTCGGTGCCGGCCGCCGACCGGGTGGCGGCGACGACCTGGCGCGGGTCCCGGCCGGTCATCATCAGCGGCAGCCACTCGGCGAGCTCGGCCGGGTCCTCGGTGTACTCCAGGCCGGCGAACAGCGGCTCGGCGGCCAGTGCCCGGTGGCGGGCGCGCATGTAGGCGCGGCCGTCCTCACCGGTGACGAACCCCAGGTGCGGAACCGGGGTGATGAACTCCTTCGGCGAGCCGGTCATGCCGCCGCGCACCAGGTGCGCCCAGAACTGTCGCGAGACCTGGAACTGCTCGTTGATGGTGAGCGCCTTGCCCGGGTCCACCCGGCCGTCGTGCGCGGCGGGCGTGTAGTTGAGCTCGCACAGGGCCGCGTGACCGGTGCCGGCGTTGTTCCAGGCGTCCGAGCTCTCGCCGGCCACGTCCGGCGCGGACTCGAAGACGGTGACGTCCCAGTCCGGGGCGACGACGCCGATCAGCTGGGCCAGCGTGGCGCTCATGATGCCGCCGCCGACCAGGACCACGTCGGGGTTCGCGCTGTCAGGTACCGGCCTGCGCTCGGAAGTCACGTTCGCCTCTCTGGCTGATCACGGATCGCGCCGGAGGCGCTGCACCTTGATCGTCGGCCGAGAAGTGCCCGAACATGCAGCTCGCGGGGTGTGAGGTATCTCCGCTCCGTGAGACACGCCATAGATCGGCCTCGAGCGAGCCGTCATCCGGCTCGTCGGCGGCCCCAGGGTCGTCCGCGGGGTCACCCGCACGGAGGACGGGAGACGAGATGGAGCGGACGACGTCGGCCGACGGGACGGCGATCGCGTACGACGTGACGGGCGAGGGGCCGCTCGTCGTCGTCGTCGGCGGGGCGTTCAACGAGCGGGCCACCTGGACCGACCTCGCCGAGGCGCTCGCCGCCGAGGGGTTCACCGCCGTCTCCTACGACCGGCGCGGGCGCGGCGCCAGCGGCGACACCGAGCCGTACGCCGTCGAACGCGAGATCGAGGACCTCGCCGCCGTGATCGCCGCCGCCGACCCGGGCGGCCCGGTCTACGCGCACGGGGTCTCCTCGGGCGGCGCGCTGCTCTTCCGCGCGCTGGCGGCCGGAGTCGGCGTGGCCCGCGCGTCGGTGCTCGAGGTGCCCTACCGGATCGACGGCGCCCCACCGGCGCCCGACCGGTACATCGAGACGCTCACCTCCTACGTCGAGGCCGACGACCGGGACGGTCTCGTCGAGTACTTCCAGACCCGCGTGGTCGGCCTGCCGCCGCACCTGGTCGAGCAGTTCAAGCAGGACCCGATGTGGCCGAAGCTGGCGGCCCTCGCGCCGACGCTCGTCCACGACGGCCACGTCCTGGGCGGGAACGACCACTCGTTCCCGGCCGAGCTGCTCGCGAGCATCCGTGTGCCGGTCCTGGCCGTGACCAGCACGGGGACGATGTCGTGGATGGGCGGGACGTCGGAGGCGGTCGCGGCGGCGGTGCCGGACGGCCGCGCCGTGCGGCTCGAGGGCGGCTTTCACCAGGTGCCCCCGCCGGCGCTCGCCCCGGCGCTGGCGGCGTTCTACCGGGAGGGCTGACGCTCGCGGGCGATCGCCCGTGCGGCGGCCCGGGCGTCCAGCGAGATCTGGAAGAGCAGTCCCTTGAGCGGGTTGGACAGCCCGACGAACCGGAGACCCGGCGCGCTCGGGTGCGTGCGGGCGCCGTGCACGACGGGGGCGCCACGCCCGTCGAGGACGCCGAGGTGCCCGACGACCGGCTCGAGCCCGCGGCGGTAGCCGGTGGCCGCGATGATCACCTCCGGCCTCAGCCGCGTGCCGTCGGCGAGCTCGACCTCGCTGCGGTCGACGGACTCGACCGCGGCCACCGGCGTGACCCGGCCGGCGCGCAGCTGCTCGATGAGGCCGACGTCGATGGTGGGCGTCACGCCGGTCGCGCGCGCCTGCGCGACGACCCCGTTCCGGGGGGCCGGGAGCCCGTACTGCGTCAGGTCCCCCACGAAGCGGCGCTGCAGCAGCCGGTTGACCGGGTCGGCCAGCCAGGCGGGGGAGTGGTCGAGCGAGATGCCGAGCAGCGTGGTCGGCACGGGCCCGATCGAGCGCGGGATGACGTTCGGCGGCGTGCGCACCGCCAGGTGCACCCGCCCGGCGCCGCCCTCGGCGAGGTCGGCCGCGATCTCCGCGCCGGTGTTGCCTGCCCCGACGACGAGGACGTCCGCGCCGGCGAACGGCGCCGCGTTGGCGTACTCCGACGCGTGCAGCAGCTTTCCGGCGAACGAGTCCACGCCCGGCCAGGCGGGCACGACCGGCTCGGCGTTGTAGCCGGAGGCCAGCACGACGTGGCGCGCGCGGATCGGCGTGCCGCCGGTGTCCGCCGCCCATCCGTCGCCGTCCCGCTCCAGTCGTCGCACCTCGGTGCCGAACCGGGGCCGCAGGCCGTGGTGCCTGGCGTAGTCGGCGAGGTAACGCACCATGTCGTCGCGGGCCACCCAGCGGCCGGCACTGCGGGGGATGCGCAGGCCGGGCAGCGCCGACTGGACCCGCGGAGTGTGCAGGTGCAGCCGGTCGTAGCGACCGCGCCAGGAGTCGCCGACTGCCGTCCCGCGGTCGACCAGCAGCGCCTCCACGCCGCGCCGGCGCAGCGACGCGGCGACCGCCAGGCCCGCAGGCCCGGCGCCGACCACGAGGACCGGGGGATCTCCGTCGACCGCCACGGCGACACCCTGCCGCACCGGCGGGGCCTGGGGAAGATCAGGACGGGTCGCCGGGATAGGGCGGGGCGCTGTCGGCCACCACCGCTCCCCGCTCGCCCCGGGGGCGCTCCGGCCCCACGGTGGAGTCCCGGACCGTCTGGCGCTCGGTCTCGGCGTTCACCGCCGCACCGAGGAGCACCTGGAACACGGTGAGCCAGAGCCAGAACATGCTGATCGCCACCCCGGCCAGCGATCCGTACGTCGTCTCGTAGCTGCCCAGCGTCTGCACGTAGGCGAACAGCGCCGCCGACGTGCCCAGCCACAGCAGCGTGGCCACGACCCCGCCCGGCGTGATCCACCGCCAGCGCGCTTGGGCGCGGTCGGGGGCGAAGCGGTACAGGACGTCGAGGGCCCCGGCCATCACCGTGCCGAGGACCAGCCAGGTGAGCACGGGCGCCGCGGCGCGGACCGGCCCGGGTGCGGCGTCCACCCACTCGGAGACGAGGTCGGCGGCGGCGAGGACGGCGCCGACCAGCAGCGCGCCGCCCAGCACGAAGAGGGCACCGAGGCCCATGCGCCGGAGGAAGCGCCGGGTCTCCGTCTCGTGGTAGGCCAGCGTCAGGGCGTCGATCAGGTACGTGGCCGCGGTGGTCGCCGTCCACAGGGCGACGACCAGACCGGTGATCCCGCGGACGGTGAGCACTTGGCCCGAGGCGGTCGTGATCGTGGTGAGCTGGTCCTCGACCAGCGGCCGCAGCTCCTCCGGCAGCATCCGCACGACGTCCGAGAGCTGTGCCAGCGCCTCCTGCGGGGTGTTGATCGCGGCGTAGACCGACACCGCCGTGACCAGCACCGGCGCGATCGACAGCAGGGCGAAGAAGGAGATGCCGGCGCTGTAGAGCATCAGCCGCTCGTCGAGCGCCCGCCGCAGGACCCGGCGGACTATCCGGCCCCAGCCCCTCGCCGTGATGCTCCCCGGCGACGTCGCGTCCTCCGCGGGCGTGCCGCCCCCCGGCTCGTCCGCCGTCGGAGTGCCGTCCGCCCGGGTCTGGGCCATGGCGGCTCTAGTGCCCACTCGGACGCGGTGCCAAGCCGGATGTCGGGCCGCTTTCGTGCCGGCGGCGTAGCGTGCTCGGCAACCGTCGTACAGGGGACGCCGATGGGTCTGCTCCGCCGCATCGAGCGCGCTCGGGACGCGGTCGGGACGGCCGCCCGTCTCACCGCGACCGGCGCGTCGCTGGCTCTCGGCCCGGCTGTCCTGACCGCGGGGCTGCTCGAGGAGTCGACGCGCTTCACCGCTCGGACCGTCCGGTCCGCCGCGGGCGTCGCGAAGGACGTCGCGACGAAGGTGGCCCTCGAGGGGTCCCGTGCGGTCGGCACCGTGGTCACCGGCGCGGATCCCTTTCCCGACGGGCACGTCCGCGGCCTGGTCGACGTGGCGCGCGGCATGCTCGAACCGCCGCTGGCCAGGACCACCCGCCGCGTGTTCCGCGACAGGGGACACGTGCAGGTCGAGATCGCCGCCCCGCCCGCGGAGGACCGACCGGAGGTCCGTCGGGCCCTGCGCCGGCACCTCGAGCGGCTCGAGGGCGTGCAGTGGGCGACGGTGAACGACGTCGTCGGGCGGGTCCTGGTCGCGGTCGACGACCGCCGCGTCAGCGTCGAGGACGTCGTCGGTGTGGTCACGGCCGTCGAGCAGGCCCGCGGTGGCCGGCAGGTCTTCCCGCAGCGCGAGGACCACCCCGCCGACCTCGAACCGCTCCTCGCCGCTCTCGCGACCGCGGCGGTCGACACCGCGGCGGTCGCCGTCGCGGCGGTCGCCAAGGTGCTGCCCGTGCCGGCGCTCACCCGCCACATCACGCTCGCCATCGCGCTGCTGGACTCCCAGCAGTGGATCAAGGACGCCCTCGAGTCGCGGATCGGGCCGATCGGCACCGACCTCGCCTTCTCCGGCACCAGTGCGCTGCTGCACGCGCTCACCCAGAGCCCGACGGTGCCCGCGCTCAACGCCGCCACGGCGCTGCAGCAGGCGTTCGAGGCACGGGCCCGTCGTCAGGTGTGGCAGCGCCGCGAGGACGAGCTCTGCCGGCCCGAGCCCGAGGACGACGCCACCGAGCCGCTTCCCCCGCCCGGTGCGCGCCCGCAGGCGCTGCCCGCCGGGCCGATCGAGACCTACCGCTCGAGGCTGGGCCCGACGGAGCTCGCCGCCGCGCTCACCCTGCTACCGCTCACCCGACGACCGGGCCGCTCGGCCGACATGCTCAAGGCGCTCACCCCCAAGGCGGCCTACCAGGGCCGCGAGGCCTTCGCCGCCTCGCTGGGACTGCTCCTGTGCCGGCAGGGCGTCCTGCCCATGGACGGCTCGGCCTTCCGGCGGCTGGACCGCATCGACACCGTCGTCGTGGACAGCGCCGCGCTGGGCACCGGCCCGCCGACGGTCATCGACGCGACCGCGGACGCCGACGGCTGGGACGTCGCCGACGTCTGGACGACGGCAACGCGCCTGCTCGACACGGAGGACGGCGACGACGGCCCGCCCGACGGCGGGCCCAGACGCCGGCTCGGGCCCGCGCGGACCTCGCCCGACGTGCCCGGCGGCGAGCTGCGCACGGTCCTCGAAGGGCGCCGGCGGGTGGGCGTGGTGACCGTCGCCGCCGAACTGGACCCGCACGCCGAGGCGCTGCTCACCGCGGCCGCGGAGGCCGGGCACCGCCTGGTCCTCACCGCCTCCGTCGGCACCCGGGAGATCTCGCAGGCCGCCGACGAGGTCGCGCCCGACGACGAGCCGCTGCTGGACACGGTGCGGCGGCTGCAGGCCGACGGGCACGGCGTGCTGCTCGTCTCCGCCGTCGACGGGCCGGCCCTGATCGCCTCCGACGTCGCGGTCGCACCGGTGCTGCCCGGCCGGGCCCCCGCGTGGGGAGCGGACCTGGTCACCGGGCCCGGACTGGCCGACGCCTGCCGGATCGTCGCTGCCACCAAGGCCGCGCGGGCGGTCAGCCGCCGGTCGGTGGAGACGGCGCTGACCGCCAACGTGCTGGGTGGCCTGCTCGCCGCCGTCGGCAGCGCCGCGTACGGCCAGCGCAAGGCGACGGCGCCCGGGAAGACGGCGACCGTCTGGACGATGGCGGCGGGCACCGTGTCCGCCGTCCGCGCCGCCGGCCGGCCTGCGCCGCCGCCGTCGGTGCACACGCCGTGGCACGCGCTCGACCCCGAGGACGTGCAGCGCCGGTTGGCCGAGCTGCCCGAGGAGCCGGAGCCGGCGACCACCGGCGTGCTCGCGCCGTTCCGGCGGGCCGCCGGCCATCCCGTCGTCCGCTGGCCGGTGCGGTTCGCGCGCACGGTCGGCGCCGAGCTGTCGGACCCGCTCACCCCGGTGCTCGCCACCGGCGCCGCGGCCACCGCGATGCTGGGCGAGTCCACCGACGCGATCCTCGTCGGCAGCGTCACCGTCGCGAACGCCCTGCTCAGCGGAGTCCAGCGGCTGCGCGCGGAGACGGCGCTGGAGTCGCTGCTGCTCGAGCAGGACGTCACCGTGCACCGGGCGACGCGGGGCGGGCGCGAGGACGTGTGCGGCGCCGACCTGCGGGTCGGCGACGTGCTCCTCGTCGAGTCGGGGGACGTGCTGGCCGCCGATGCCCGGCTCCTGGAGGCCGTGGACCTCGAGGTCGACGAGTCGAACCTGACCGGCGAATCGCTGTCGGTGGCCAAGTCGGTGCCGGCGACTCCGGGCGCGGACGTCGCCGACCGCACCTGCATGCTCTTCGACGGCACCACCGTCGTGGCCGGCCGGGGGCGGGCCGTCGTCGTCGCGGTCGGCAGCGCGACCCAGGCCGGTCGCGCCACCCGAGCCGCGGGAGGAGCGGCCCCGCCGGCCGGCGTGCAGGCGCGGCTCGGCGAGCTGACCAGCTCCGTGCTGCCGCTCACCCTCGCCGGCGGCGGTGCCGTCACCGCGCTCGGCGTCCTCTGGGGCCGCCCGCTGCGCGAGGCGGTCCGGTCCGGCCTGGCGGTCGCCGTCGCCGCAGTGCCGGAGGGTCTGCCGCTGGTGGCCACGGTGGCGCAGCAGTCCGCGGCCCGCCGGCTGTCGCGCCGGGGCGCCGTCGTCCGGCGCGCGCGGGTGCTGGAGGCCCTGGGGCGCGTCGACACCGTGTGCTTCGACAAGACGGGGACGCTCACCGAGAACCGGCTGCGCGTGGCCAGGCTGGTACCGATCGACGACTCGCTCGGCGAGGACGAGCTGCTCCGCCTCACCGCGTCCGCCACCGCTTCGGGCGAGGAGGACGCGCACGAGACCGACCGCGCCGTCGTCGAGGCGGCGACCGAACGCGGAGTCGCCGCCGGGGAGGACCCGGCAGGCGGGCTGCCCTTCGCCGCCGAGCGCGGCTTCTCCGCCGCGGTGCGGAACGGCCGGCTGGTGGTCAAGGGTGCGCCCGAGGTGGTGCTGCGGCGCTGCGGGGACGCCGGCGACGTCCGGGCGCGCGTGCAGGAGCTGGCGGGCGAGGGGCTGCGGGTGCTCGCCGTCGCCGACCGCGCGGTCGACGGCTGCCCCGACGACCTCGAGGAGGCAGCGCAGGGCCTCACGCTGCGCGGCCTGGTGGCGCTCGCCGACACGGTGCGGGAGTCGTCGGCCGCCGCCGTCGAGCAGCTGGTCGCGGCCGGCATCCGGGTGCTGATCGCGACCGGCGACCACCCCGAGACGGCCAGCGCCATCGCGGCGAAGGCGGGGGTGCCGGGTGCCGACCGGGTGGTCACCGGCGCACAGCTGGCCCGTGCGTCGGACAAGGAGCGCCAGCGGCTGGTGCAGGAGGCGGCGGTGTTCGCGCGGCTGTCGCCGGAGCAGAAGGTGTCGCTGGTCGCGGCGCTGCGCCGCGCCGGGGCGACGCTGGCCATGACCGGCGACGGTGTGAACGACGCGGCCGCCATCCGGTTGGCCGACGTGGGGGTCGGCGTCGCCGGCGCCGAGTCGCCGGCCGCCCGGACGGCGGCCGACCTGGTGCTCACCGATGTCGACCTGACCCGGCTGGTCGACGCGGTCGCCGAGGGCCGGGCCATGTGGGCGCGGGTACGGGACGCGGTGTCGGTGCTGGTCGGCGGCAACGCCGGCGAGGTGGCCTTCACCGTGCTCGGCACTGCGTTCGGTGGCCGGGCACCGCTGGGCACGCGTCAGTTGTTACTGGTCAACCTGCTGACCGACATGTTTCCCGCGCTGGCCGTGGCCGTCTCGACACCGCGAGCTGCTGCCGCGGAGCACTCGGGCGGCCCCCTCGCCGGCCATGCGCTGGAGGCCGTCCTGCTGGGCGGACCGCAGCGCGGGTTCGCCCGGGAGGTGCGCCGCATGGTGCTGGTGCGCGGTGCCGCGACCACCGCCGGTGCGACCGGCGCCTGGGCGGTCGGCCGGCTCACCGGGTTCCGCGGGCGCGCAGGCACCATGGGGCTGGCCGCGCTGATCACCACCCAGCTCGGGCAGACCGCCTGGGCGGCCGGCGCAGCCCGCTGGTACTGGTGACCGTCGCCGGTTCGCTGGTCGCTCTCGCCGCCGTGGTGCAGACGCCGGGGATCAGCCGGTTCTTCGGCTGCACGCCGCTCGACCCGATCGCCTGGCTGGTCGTCCTGGGCTCGGCGGCCGCCGGCACGGCCGGCGCCGAGCTGGTCCCGGGTCTGGTCGAGCGGCTGCGGAAGTGACCTACCGGGCGAGGAAGTGGACGCCGAGCCACACCCACGTCAGCAGGACGGCCACGCGCCCCGGGCCGCTGCGCATGACGGCACCGAGCGTCTCCCCGGCGGTCGCCACGTGCCGGCCCCGTCGGGCCGTCAGCTCGAGGGCCAGCGCGGCCACGAGGAGGACCAGCAGGACGACGGAGCTGACCCTCGTGGCGCTCACGGTGTCACCGGTCCTCGAGGGCGGGTGACCAACCAGGCTCCCGCCGCCAGCCAGAGCACCGTGGCCGTGGCCCGAGCGGCGGGGTGGGAAAGCAGGGGGTCGGCGAGGTCGCTGACCGACGGCAGGTCGTCGTGCAGCAGGGTGACCAGCTCCCACCCGGCCGCGGCGACGAGCCAGGCCGCCCAGGGCAGACCACGCCGGCCGACCGCCGGCGCCACCTCGCCCGCCCGCGCGGCCACGCCCGTCCCGGCCACGAGGAGGCCGGTGGCTGCGACCACCAGCAGCGCTCCGCCGGACAGCTCGCCGAACGACGCCACCGCCACTGCGCATGGGAGGGCGAGGGCGCCACAGAGGAACCGGCGGGCACCGGGGGCGAGCACCACCCGTGCATCGTGGCCGGCGACGGGCGCCACGCCGAACCCCACCGCAGGTTGATCGCATGGCCGGGGCCGCCCACTACGTCGCTCTGGGCGACTCCATCTCGGTCGACGACTACTCGGGAGGTCCGGGCCGCGGTGGGGCCAGCCTGCTGTTCGCCAACCGGGACGACGACTTCCCGGACTGGCGGGGGCGCGACCTCCTGGCCGTCGAACCGGGCACGCGGTTCTCCCTCCTGGCTACCGACGGAGCGACCACGCGCACGCTGCTGGCCCGTCAGCTGCCCCGCCTGCGGGCGCTCGAGCTCCACCCGTCGGTGGTCACGCTGACCATCGGGGGGAACGACCTGCTGGGCAGTTACGGCGACTCCGGAGCGGCACGGGCTGTCATCTGCCGGGTTGCCGATGCGGTCGCGCAGGCACTGCGTGTCGTCGCCGATCACCTGGCGCCGTCCGGACGGGTGGTCGTCGGCACCGTCTACGACCCCAGCGACGGCACGGGGGACGCCGCCCGGCTGGGCCTCCCGCCGTGGGCGGACGCCGTCAGGCGCATCGCCGAGCTCAACGAGTCCCTCCGCTCGGTCGCCCGCGCGCACGGCGCCGCCGTCGCCGACATCCACGGCGAGTTCCTCGGCCACGGTCTGCACGCAGGCGACCCCGGTCGGCGGGAACCGAGACCCGCCGCGCGGGACCTGTGGTTCTGCAACGTCATCGAGCCGAACGCGTGGGGAGCCGACGGCGTCCGGCGGGCGTTCTGGGCCGCACTCCACGACGCCTGAGGCACCGTCCGAACGATCCCTGCTCTAGCTTTCGCCCGTGGACCCCGCCGTCCCGGCCGGAACCCTCACGCTGCTGTTCAGCGACATCGAGGGCTCCACCGGCGCCCTGCGCGCGCTCGGCGCGCAGTACGCCGACGTCCTCTCCGCCCAGCGGCAGCTCCAGCGCGCCGCCTTCGCGCGGTGGCGCGGACGCGAGATGGGCACCGAGGGTGACAGCTTCTTCGTGGTCTTCGGCTCCGTCGGCGACGCACTCGGCGCGGCCGCGGAGGCGCAGCGGGAGCTAACCGCGTACCCGTGGCGGCGGGGGCGCCGGTGCGGGTGCGCATGGGACTGCACACAGGTGAGCCGACGCCGCACGAGGAGGGTTACGTCGGTCTCGACGTCCATCTCGCCGCTCGGGTGGCCGGCCTCGCGCACGGCGGCCAAGTGGTGCTCACCGAGGCCACCCGACGGATCGCCGGTACGAAGCTCCCGCCCGGGACCTCCGTGGTCGACCTCGGGCTGCACCGGCTCAAGGACTTCCCGGAGCCCGAGCGGCTGCACCAGCTGACCGTCGAAGGCGCTCCGCGGGAGTTCCCGCCGCTGCGCAGCCTGGGCCGGGCCACCCACCTGCCGACACCGGCCACGTCGCTGGTCGGCCGGGACGGCGACGTGGCGGCACTCCGCGCGCTGCTCACCAGCGGTGGCGCTCGGGTGGCCACGCTGACCGGCCCCGGCGGAGCCGGCAAGACCAGACTGGCGATCGCCGCGGCGACGGCCCTGGCCGACGACTTCCCGGACGGCGTCTGGTTCGTGCCCCTGGAGGCGGCGACGACGGCCGAGCTCATGTGGGCCTCGATCGCCGACAACCTGGGGCTGCCGCCCTCGGGCCGGAACCCCGGCGACGTCGTGGCCTTCCTTGCCGCCGCGCCGTCGCTGCTGGTCCTGGACAACCTCGAGCAGCTGCCCGGCGCCGGCGAGGTGGTCGCGCGGCTGCTGACCGCCCCGGGCGCGCGGGTGCTGGCGACGTCGCGGCGGCCGCTGCACGTCCCCGGCGAGCACCAGCACCCCGTCGCCCCCCTCGGTGAGCCGGCGGTCGACCTGTTCGTGCAGCGCGCCCGCATGGTCCGCCCCGGCTTCGCCCCCGACGACGCCGAGCTCGCCGCCGTCGCGGAGATCTGCGGCATGCTCGACGGGCTGCCGCTGGCGATCGAGCTGGCCGCCGCGCGGGTCAAGGTGTTCGGGCCGACGGCGCTCCGCAGCCGCCTGGCCGCCGGGCTCGAGCTGGCGGCGGGTCGGCTGCCCGTGCCGGACCGGCACCGGACGCTGCACGACACGGTGGCCTGGAGCTACGGGATGCTCGACGGCGACCTCCAGCACTTCTTCCGCCAGCTCGGCGCCTTCGGCGGCGACTTCGACCTGGACGCCGCGGCTGCGGTCGTCCCGGACCACCCCGATCCGCTGGTGGCTCTCGAGGACCTGCTGGACGCCAGTCTGGTCACCGTCATCGAGGGCGTCGACGGCGAACCGCGGTTCCGGCTGCTGGTCACCATCGCGGGCTTCGCCCGGCGGCAGCTCGCCGAGTCGGGGGAGCGGGAGGCCGCCTGCCGGCGGCACGGCGAGCACTACGTCGCCCTGGCCGAGGCGGTTGCCCCCCAGCTGCAGACCAGTCTGCACTCCAGCGCCAAGGACCGGATCGGCGGGGAGCTCGACAACCTGCGTGCGGTCCTGGATTGGGCGTTGCCGGCGTCCGGCACCCCCGGACCGGGACTGGTCCTGGGCCTGCGCCTCTGCCGGGCGCTGTACCGGTACTGGTACACGTGCGGCCACCAGGCCGAGGGGCGCCGCTGGCTCGCCCAGGCCGTCGCGTCGTCCGCCGGGCAGGAGAGCCCGGAGTCGACGAACGCCCTGCGGGGCCTCGGCGTGCTGCTCGTCCAGCACGGCGAGTTCGCGGCCGGACGGGACGCTCTCCAGCGAGCCCTGGTCTACTGGCGGCGGGAAGGCCAGGCGGGGGAGACCGTCCGCACGCTGAGCAGCCTGGCCATCGCCCACCGGGCGCTCGAGGAGCCGGGGACCGCCCGACGGCTTCTGGACGAGGCAGTCGGGCTGGCCCGCGGGCACGGAGAGGACCAGCTGCTCGCCGCCGCCCTGTCGAACCTGGCGATCATGGACGTCGACGAGAACAGGCCGGCCGCCGCCCTGGAGCGGCTCACCCAGGCCCTGACCCTCGACCGGAAGCTCGGCGACGACTGGGCGGTCGTGGCCGACCAGCTCAACATCGCCGCGGCGCTGCTCCAGCTCGGCCGGACGACCGAGGCATACGAGACGGCCCGCGCGGTGGCCGACGAGGCCGTCGCGCTCGAGGACCCCGACATGACCATCGCCCTCCTCGAGCTCCTGGCCTGGGCGTTCGCGGGGCTGGGTGACCCACGGCGGGCCGCTCTGATGCTGGGGGCGGCCACCGCGCTGCGAGAGTCGGCCGACCTGCCGATCGATCCGCCCGACGCCGCGCTGCTGGAACGGTCCCTGCAGCCGGTGCGCCGCCCGGGCGACGAGGAGGCGTGGGCCGCCGACCTGGTGGCCGGGGCGCAGGCGCCGATGGACGAGCTGTTGGCCGAGGCCTTCCCGCCTGCGGGTTCACGCCGGTGAGCGCCCTGCCCACCGTGATCATCGTCGGAGCGATGAAGTGCGGCACCACCTCGCTGCACCGGTACCTGGACCTGCACCCGCAGACCGCGATGTCCCACCCCAAGGAGCTCAACTTCTTCATCGGCCCCGACGTGGCCGCCGACGGCACTGGCTGGGCCCGGGGCAACTGGCACCGGGGAACCGCCTGGTACGCGGCGCACTTCGACCCGTCGGCGCAGGTGCGCGGGGAGGCGTCCCCGGGCTACACGTCGCCCGATCATCCCGAGGTGGCCGGGCGCATGGCGGCGCTGCTGCCCAGCGCGCGGCTCGTGTACGCCGTCCGCGACCCGATCGACCGGGCGGTCTCCCAGTACCGGCACCACCGCCGCGAGGGCACCGAGCGACGGCCCCTGGCCGAGGCCCTGCTCGACCCCGCCAGCCAGTACGTGTCCCGCGGGCGATACTTCGAGCGCCTGGCGCCGTTCCTCGCGTGCGGCGCGTTCGCCGACCGGATCACGATCGTCGCCCAGGAGGAGCTCCGCCAGCAGCGCCGTAGCGCGTTGCGGCGGCTGTTCGCCGACCTGCGGATCGACCACGGCTTCTGGTCGCCCGACATGGCCGCCCGCTGGAACGAGTCGAGGGACGAGCCGCCGGCGATCCCCGACCGTGTCCGGCACGAGCTGGCCGAGCGGCTGCGAGACGACGCCGAGCGGCTGCGGCAGTTCGCCGGCCGCGGCTTCCCCGGCTGGACCGTGTGACGGGTCCGGGAGGCGGTTGGCCCTGATCCTCTTGTCTCCGGCGGAACCGAGGACGACGCTGCGCGTGCCGACACCGAGTCGCGGTCCTCGGCGACCCGCGCTCGCCCGAGCCCATCGACAGGGGCGGCAGGTATGACATCGGTCGAACCGGACACCCGGCAGGCGCCGGACGACGTGCGCAGGGGCACCCGTCGGCTGCTGGTCGCCTTCGCGGTGCTCACCGCGCTGGCGGTCAACCAGCTGCTGGTGCTCGCCGACGTCACCGACCGCTACTGGGTGTGGGCCATCCACACCGAGCTGACCGCGGCCTTCCTCGGCGCGGCGTACGCCGCCGGCCTCGTGCTCTCCCTGCTCTCGCTGCGCGAACGGTCCTGGGCGCGAATCCGCATCCCGGTGATCACCGTCACCGTCTTCACGGTCCTGACCGCGGTGGCCACGCTGGTCCACAACCACAAGCTGCTGCTGACCTCCGGGGGAGCGGTCGCGCGCCTGGCGGCGTGGGTGTGGCTCGCGGTCTACCTCGTGATCCCGGTGGTCTGCCTGCTGGTCGTCCTCCGGCAGGAGCGGGGGCGGCCCCTCCCCGGGCCGGCCCGCCGGCTCATGCCGGACTGGCTCACCGTCGCGCTCGCCGCCGAGGGGGCGGTGCTGCTCACCGCCGGGGCGATGCTCTTCGCGGGCGGACTGACCGTCCACCACCACGTGATGCCCATGACCCGCTTCTGGCCCTGGGACATCATGCCGCTCAGCGCCCAGGTCATCGGTGCCTGGCTGCTGGCGCTCGCGCTGGCCGCCGCCCTGGCCATCGGCGACGGCGACCTGAGCCGGCTGCGCATCCCGGGCGTGACGTACACGGTCTTCGGCGTCCTCCAGCTGGTCGTGGTGATCTGGCACCGGTCGTTCGTCGAGGCCGACGACCCGTGGCTGTGGGGCTACGTCGGCCTGCTGCTCGCGATCACGGCGACCGGCGCCTACGGCTGGTGGGTGGCACTTCCCCACCGGTCCGGCAGGACAGCGCGGGCGGGAGCCGCCGAATCGTCGTCCCTCGGAAGCGAGGTGCCGACCGGCTGACGCGGCTGCTCCTGCCCGGTGGTTGACTCAGCCGCTGTGCACCTGGGCATCGACAGCTTCGTCTCACAGGTGACCGATCCGGTCACCGAACGCCGGATCGGCCCCGCGGAGCGCATGGCGCACCTGCTCGAGGAGATCGTCCTCGCCGACGAGGTGGGGCTGCACTCCTTCGGCATCGGCGAGCACCACCGGCCGGAGTACTACGACTCGGCGCCACCGGTCAT
This sequence comes from Blastococcus sp. PRF04-17, assembly GCF_023016265.1. Lineage (GTDB taxonomy): Bacteria > Actinomycetota > Actinomycetes > Mycobacteriales > Geodermatophilaceae > Blastococcus_B. Next base: position 604,756 of record NZ_CP095412.1, read on the forward strand.
CCTCGGCGCCGCGGCGGCGCGCACCTCGCGGATCCGGCTGGGCAGCGCCGTCGCCGTGCTCAGCGCCGCCGACCCGGTCCGGGTGTTCCAGCAGTTCGCGACCCTCGACCTGATCTCACAGGGGCGGATCGACCTCGTCGTGGGGCGCGGGTCGTTCACCGAGGCGTTCCCGCTGTTCGGGCTGAGCCTGCGCGACTACGACGAGCTGTTCGAGGAGAAGCTGGACCTCCTGCTGCGCATCCGGGAGTCGGAGCACGTCACCTGGTCGGGCCGGCACCGGCCCGCGCTGACCGGTCAGGGCGTGTACCCGCGCCCCATCCAGGACCCCCTGCCGATCTGGGTGGGGGTCGGCGGCACGCCGGAGTCGTTCGTGCGGGCCGGCCTGCTGGGACTTCCCCTCATGGTCGCGATCATCGGCGGCGAGCCGCGGCAGTTCGCCCCGCTCGTGGACCTCTACCGCCGCGCCGGGGCGCAGGCCGGGCACGCCCCCGAGCAGCTGCGGGTGGGCCTGCACGTGTTCGGCTTCGTGGCCGAGAGCACGCAGGCGGCGGCCGACACGATCTATCCCGGCTGGCACGAGATGTTCAGCAAGGTCTCGCGCGAGCGCGGCTTCGCCCCGCCCAGCCGCGCCCAGTTCGACGCGACCAGCGGGCCGAACGGTGCGTTCTTCATGGGCGACCCCGACACGGTCGCGGACAAGCTGCTCCGGGTGGCCGACCAGCTGGGCGGCGTGGCGCGCGTCTCGCTGCAGATGACGAACCCGCGGCTGGCGCACGACGACCTGCTGCGGGGCATCGAGCTGCTCGGCACCGAGGTGGCGCCGCGGGTCGCCGCCCGCTCGGGCGGCTAGGTTCGCAACCGTGACGCCCTCGGACCGCGACGACGACCGGTCGGTCCGCCCGATCGAACGGTCGGTGCGCACCGACCTCCGCGGTGCCATGACCTACGACCAGTACCTGGACCTCGAGCGGCTGCTCTCCGCCCAGCACCCGCGGAGCAGTCCGGAGCACCACGACGAGCTGCTGTTCATCGTCCAGCACCAGACCAGCGAGTTGTGGCTCAAGTTGGTCCTGCACGAGCTGCGCGCCGCCCGGCAGTACCTGAGGGACGACGACCTGGCCCCGGCGCTGAAGTGCCTGGCCCGGGTGAAGAACATCCAGCGGACGCTCACCGAGCAGTGGTCGGTGCTGGCCACGCTCACCCCGCGGGAGTACGCCCAGTTCCGCGGCGCCCTCGGCAGCGCGTCGGGGTTCCAGTCGCACCAGTACCGGGCGGTCGAGTTCATCCTCGGCAACAAGAACGCCGCGATGCTCACCGTGTTCGACGGCGAGCCGGCCGCGCAGGAGCTGCTGGCCGAGTTGCTGGCGTCCCCGACGCTCTACGACGAGTTCCTGCGGCTGCTGGCGCGGCAGGGCTTCGCGATCGCGGACGACGTCCTGCAGCGCGACGTCCGGCTGCCCTGGCGGTTCCAGCCGGCGCTGGTGCCGGTGTTCCGGCAGATCTACGAGTCGACCGAGACGCCGTGGGGCGTCTACGAGGCCTGCGAGAGCCTCGTCGACGTCGAGGACAACTTCCAGCTCTGGCGGTTCCGGCACGTGCTCACCGTGCGCCGCACCATCGGCGCCAAGACCGGCACGGGCGGGTCCTCCGGGCTCGGCTTCCTGCAGCGGGCGCTCGATCTCACCTTCTTCCCGGAGCTCTACGCCGTCCGCACCGAGATCGGCACCTGACTCACCCCCTCCGCGCTTTCGGTACAGAAAGCGGCGCCGTCCGGCCGCGCTTTCTGTACCGAAAGCGCGGTTGTCAGGTGGCGCTGGTGGCGCCGCGCGCCGGGACCACGGCGTCGCCGTCGCCGTCGTCCATCGGGTGCTCGGCGGCCGTGTTGGCCTCGAACGTCGTGGCGACAGCTGCCTCGACCGAGCGCTGGGCGGGCGGCCTCGGGACCTCCGGCAGCGCCGCCGGATCGGCCCGGCCCCACTCGGTCTCGATGTCGCTGAGCAGCGCCTCGAGGTAGGAGCGCAGCTGCACCCGGCAGGCCTGCCCGAACGCCTTGAGGTAGGCCACCTGCTCCTGCAGCTTCTCCAGGTCGCGCTCGCCCGCCTCGACCGGAGCCGGCGTCATCGTGGCCGCGGCCTGCTGCGCCGCCTGGATGATCGCCCCCGCCGTCTCCCGCGCCTCGCGGGTCAGCTCCTCGTACTGGGTGCGCGCCTCGGCGGTCACCTGACGACTGAACTCCTCCGCCTCGGCGACGTAGTTGTCCGCGGTCAGCTGGGCGCTGGCGAGGATCCGCACCGCCTGGTCGCTGGGCGGCAGCTGGGCCTGGTGGCCCTCCACCTGCATCTGCAGCGCCGTCACCTGGTCGCGCAGCTCCGCCTTCTCCGCGATCAGCCGGCCGATCTCCTCGGCGACCCGGCTCATCACCCGGTCCACCTCGGAGTCGACGTAGCCCGGCCGCAGCATGGGTGCGCGCGTGAACCGCGCGTTGTGCAGATCGGCCGGGGAGAGCCGCCGTTCGGGTTGGACCTGGGAGTTCTGTCCGGTGGTCATTCGGTCACCTCTCCGTCGACACTCGGCCCCATCCGGCTGGGGGCGAAGACCTCGCTGTGCAGTCGTTGCTCCGGGACGCCGTGCTGCCGGAGCCGGGACACGGTGTCCTCGACCATCGGGGCAGGGCCGGCCACGCACACCTCCCGGCTCGACCAGGGGCCGTGCCGGAGGACGACGTCGCCGATGTCGCCCTGCTCCAGGGACGACGTCTTGTCCGCCGACACGGCGACGGTGACCGACAGCCACGGGTTCTCCTGCTGCAGCCGGCGCAGGTCGGCCGCGTCGTAGGAGTCCTGCTCGGTCCGGAACCCGACGAACAGGTCCACCCGGCGCGGCGGCCCCTGCCGTGCCACCCGGTCCACCAGCGCCTTCATCGGCGCCAGCCCCATGCCGCCGGCCACCAGCAGCAGGTCGCGGTCGGAGCCGGGCTCGAGCGCCAGGTGCCCCATCGGCGGCCCCAGCCGCAGCACGTCGCCGACGCCGACCCGGCGCACCAGCGCGGAGCTCACCGGGCCGCCGTCCCGGGCCTTGACGTGCAACTCGATCAGGCCGTCGGGGCGTGGGGCGTTGGCGGGGGAGTAGTAGCGCCACAGCTTGGGCCGCAGCTCGGTCTCCAGCGACAGCGACTGCCCCGCCTCGTAGTCGTACCGGGCCTGGGGCCGGACCTGCAGGACGGCGACGTCGATGGTGCGCCGCTCGTGCGCGACGACGTCCGCCTCCCACCAGGCCGGCTGCTCCGCGGCCTCGTCGGCGGCCGCGACCATGACCTCGGCGACGAGGGTGTAGGCCTCGCTCCAGTCCTTGGCCAGCTCCGGCGTCCACGCGTCGTCGAAGTGCTCGAGCGTGGCGAGCAGGCTGGCGCCGACCGCCGGGTAGTGCGCCGCGACGGTGCCGAACTTGCGGTGGTCCCGGCCGAGCTGCTGCAGGATCGGCACGAGGGTGTCGAGGTCGTCCACGCGGGCCACGACCTCACCCAGGGCGGCGAAGAGCCGGTCGCGCTGGTGGGCCATCGAGACCGGGAACAGCGCCCGGGTCTCGGGATGGCTCAGGAACAGGTGCGAGTAGAAGTACAGCGGGACCTCGTCGCCGTTGGCCGCCGCCTTGGCGAAGTTGGCCCGCATCGCGGGAATGTCCACGCACGCCTCCTCGGACGCGGTGCCCGGGGCGCCGGCCCCGGACGTTCGACGGGTGTGGTGGCGGGTCAGGCGAGCGCGGCGACGGCGTGGTGCCCGACCCCAGGGGTGTCCTCGGTGACCAGGTCGGCCTGCCAGAGGTCGGGGCCGAACACCTCGTACTGGATGTCGCGGGCGGGGACTGCGCGCTCGATGAGTGCGCTGCGGATGCCCTGCATGAACGGCAGGGGACCGCACAGGTAGTAGCCGGCGTCGTCGGGCAGCTTCACGTCGTCGAGGTCCATCACCCCCTGGTGGACCTCCACGGGCAGCGTGGTGTTGGCCCCGCGCTCGTACCAGACGTGCGCCGTTCCGCCCGGCAGGGCACGGACGTCGGCGACGACCTGCCGGCGCAGCGCGAACGACCTCTCGTCGGCGTCGGCGTGGAGGAGCGTGATCGGCAGCCGCGAGCGGGCGGCGTTCAGGTGGGAGAGCATGCCGGCCATCGGCGTGATGCCGATGCCGGCGCTGACGAACACCACCGGGCGGGAGTCGTCGAGGACCACGTCGCCGAACGGCAGTGACATGGTCAGCCGGTCGCCCACGTGGACGTGGTCGCACAGGAAGTTCGACACCTCGCCGTCCGGCTTGCCCCCTCCCCGCACGCGCTTCACCGAGAACTGCCGGTGGTCACCGTCGTCGGCCTTGGTGAGGCTGTACTGGCGGGGCTGCCGGACGCCGTCGGGCATGGGCACCTGCACGGTCACGTACTGGCCGGGCAGCGACGTCCGCACGAGGCGGTCGTCGGTCCGGCGCATCCGGAAGGTGACGACGTCGTCGGTCTCCTGGAAGCGCTCGACGACCTCCCACTCGCGCCACACGGTCTCCGGCCGCACCCCGCGGGCGCTGTAGAGCCCCCGCTCCTGGTTGATCAGGGCGTAGGCCATCAGCCAGTAGACCTCGTCCCAGGCGGCCGCCACCTCCGGGGTGACGGCGTCGCCGAGCACGTCGGCGATGGCCCAGAACAGGTTGTCGTGGACGACGTCGTACTGCGCCGGTGTGATGCCCAGCGACGCGTGCTTGTGCGCGATGCGCGACAGCAGGTGGTCGGGCAGCTGCTCGGGCACCTTCACCAGCGAGCTGGCGAACACCGCCACCGATCCGGCGAGCGCCATCTGCTGCGTGCGGTCGGCCTGGTTGCCGCGGTTGAAGACGCCGTCGAACAGCTCCGGGTGATCGCCGAACAGGTGGGCGTAGAAGCGGGTCGCGATCTCTTCGATGTTCTCGGCGACGACCGGGAGAGTCGCCTCGATGACAGGACGGGATCGGTCGGAAAGCACGTGCACTCCTTGCCAGTCGACTCATGCCCCCGCTGGCAGCGGTCACGTTCCGCTGACGGTCGGCTACCCATCTGGTCGCATCTGACGCGTACGAATTCAGCCCGGGCGCGTCGCGATCCCGTCGAGGTAGCGCCACTGACCGCCCTCGCGGACGAAGCGGCTGGTCTCGTGCTGGGCGCCCGGGCGGCCCTCGCGCAGGTAGGAGGCCCGGAACTCCACGGTCCCCTCGGCGGCCAGGAGCGAGCCGCCGGTGGTCGCGAGGACCGCCAGCCCCGTCCACCGGAGGGAGCGATCGAGGTGGAGCCGGTGCGGCCGGGTGCTCGAGTGCCAGGTGCGCTGGAGGTAGCCGGCGTCGCCGGTGACGAAGGCGCTGTACCGCGAGCGCATGAGCTGCTCGGCCGTCGCGGCGGTGGCGGTGCCGTCGTGCAGCCGCCCGCAGCAGTCGGCGTAGGGGAGCGCTGAACCGCACGGGCAGCGTCGCTGGGTCACGTGCCCAGTCTGAGCGGGTGCGCCGAGGCGTCGTTCCCTGGTCCGGAATGACGCGTCAGCGCCCACCGTCGAGGCCGAAGAGCCGACGCCGCTCCGTGTGGACGGCCAGGATCTCGCGCCGGCACTCCTCGGCCGCCGCCGTCAGTCGGCGGAACCCGAAGCGGAGCGTCTGCCAGCCGATCGCGGCCACCAGCGCGTCGCGGCCGATGTCGCGCTCCCGCTGCTGCTTCGAGCCGTGGTACGCCGCCCCGTCCGTCTCGACAGCGAGTTTCACCTCTTCGCACGCGGCGTCGAGGATGAAGCGCCGACCGCGTACCACGACCGGGTGCTGGAGGGTGAACCTCGGCATCCCGGGACCGCGGAGCACGTTGAGGCAGCCCCAGATCTCCAGCTCGCTCCGGCAGCCGTCGGCGAGCAGGGCGACCAGCTCCAGCAGCGCCCGGCGGCCGGGCAGGCAGGGGCGCCGCTGCACCTCGTCGACGAGCTGGTGCGGGCGGCAGAGCCGGTTGCGCACCGCCTCGATCGCGGCGCCGCGGAGTTCGGCGCGGGGGACGCCTCCGGGACTGCCCCACGCGTCGACGACCGCTCGTTCCACGCAGGACACGGGCAGCCCGTCGACGCGCCGGACCGACTCCCGCAGCTCGCGGGTGCGGTGCAGGACGACGCCTGCCGGTCCGCGGCCGCTGCGGCTGTGGTCGACCGTGACGTGGACGGGGCCGCCGGGCGGAAGGAGCTTCCACAGCGCCAGCGCGGACCGGTGGCTCGCGACACCGCCGGTGGAGCGGACCGCCGCCTCGAGCCGGAGCCGCCAGTCCTGGGCGGCAGCTGGGAGGCAGTAGATGCCGCGCTGGAGGCGCAGGAGGCTGCCGTCGGCCACCCACCGGCCCAGCGTCGTCCGGGCGACCCGGGCGGTCAGCTCCTCCCAACTGGCGTAGCCGTCCGGACCGATGAGGGCGCCGAGGTCATGCGTCACCCGCCGGAGCGTGCCGAGCGCCCTGCGCCGGTGGGGCGTCGTCGCGCGATCTGTGGACGGCCGCCCCGCGTGGGTGCACTCCAGCGCCATTCGAGGCGCCGGAATGGGCACCTGGCGCACCCACTCGGGTTCCGGTCAGGAGGGCGCGCACGGCGTCGATCGTGTCGGCCTCGGCCGGCGTCTTGTCGGGCCGGTAGCGCAGCACCCGGGCGAAGCGCAGGGCGACGCCGCCCGGGTACCGCGGACTGCGCTGCGCGCTGTCCAGCGCGATCTCCACGACCAGCGACGGCCGGAGGACGACGCCCCACGGGTGCTGCTCGGCCGCGTGCTGAGGAAAGGTGCGCGTCTGCCACTCGAGCAGCTCGTCGGTCATGCCCTTGAACGTCTTGCCGACCATGATCGGCTCGCCGCCATCGGGGTCGCGGGCGCCGAGGTGGATGTTGGAGAGCCTGCCGGTGCGGCGGCCGTAGCCCCACTCTGCGCCGATGACGACGAGGTCGAGCGTGTGCACCGGCTTGACCTTCTGCCACGCCTTGCCGCGGCGGCCGGCCGCGTACGGGGCGTCGAGCGCCTTGACCAGCACGCCCTCGTGACCGGCGGCCAGCGCCCGGTCGAGCACGGCGGCCGCCTCCTCGGGGGCGGGGGAGCGAACTCCCGGCATGCGCAGCGCGGCGTGCGCGTCGTCGGCCAGGAGCCCGGCGAGCGCGTCCAGCCGGACGGAGAGGGGTTCGTCGAGCAGGTCCCGGCCGTCGAGGTGCAGGACGTCGAACAGGAACGGGCTGAGCAGCACGCCGGCGTCCGCCGAGTCGCTGCCGAAGCGGCTCATCGTGTCCTGGAAGGCCCGCGGCCGGCCGTCGTCGTCCACGGCGAGGGTCTCTCCGTCGAGGACGGCGGTGCGGCACGGGAGCGCCCGGATGCGGTCGACCAGCTCGGGCACGCTGTCGGTGATCTCGCGCAGCGTGCGGGTCCACACCCGGACGTCGTCGCCGTCGCGGTGCACCTGGATGCGGGCGCCGTCGAGCTTGAACTCCACGGTGACGTCCCGGCCCAGGTCGGCGAGCGCGGCGTCCAGCGACGAGCCTGGGCTGGCGAGCATCGGCCGGACCGGCCGGCCGACGCGCAGCTGCACGGAATCGAGGGCGGTCACCCCGCCGTGGAGGGCGGTCGCTGCCGTCTCCGGCAGGGACCCCGACATCATGAACGCCCGGCGGACGGCGGCCGCGGGGACGTCGGCGGCGACGGCGACCGCGTCCAGCACGACTCCCTCCAGCGCGCCCTGGCGCAGCTCGCCGGTGAGCAACCGCACGAGGAAGGGCTGCTCGTCGGCGGTCGCGGCGTCCATCAGCGCGTGCAGGGCGGTCTCCCGCCGGGCGGTGGAGCCAGGGCCGCTGGTCCCGGCGAGAACCGTCAGCGCCTCGTCGACCGCCGACACCGTCAGGGACGGCGCGGCCGCGGGCGGGCGCGCCAGTCGCGACAGGGTGCGCCAGCCGACGCCGAGCGGGCCCTGCCGGACGTCACCGGCCAGCCACGCGGTGACCGGCTCGACCTCCTCGGGCGCGGCCCGCTGCAGCAGGTCGGCGATCGCACGCGCCTTCGCCGTCCGCGACCGGGTGGCGGTGACCGCGGCCGAGGCGGCGAGGACGTCGGCGAAGAGCACGGCGCCATCGTGGCAGCGCGTACCGACAGGAGGTGTCGGGCCTTGCCCGGCACCTCCCGCCGTGCTCATCGACCGATCGGGATCCGGCGCCGCCGGCTCTGCGCCGACTTCGGGGCGCGCACCGTGAGGACGCCCTCGGACAGAGTGGCCTCGACGTGGTCCTCGTCCAGCTCGCCGGGCAGGCTGACGCTGTAGCGGAACTTGCCGACCTTGCGGGTGCGGCGCCGCAGGATGCCGGCGCGCTCCCTCTCCTTGATCTCGCCGGAGATGGTCAGCATCCCGTCGTCGAGCTGGACGTCGACATCGTCGCGTGCCGCGCCGGGCAGCTCGAGCTCCACCACGAAAGCGTCATCGGTCTCCTCGAGGTCGGCCAGCGGCACCCAGCGGTCGAGCGAGCCGCCGGTCTCCTGCCAGAGCCTGGCGAACCGCTCCTGGAGCTCCTCCAGCTCCCGGAAGGGATCCCACCGCTCCGCGGCCTTGGGTCGGGTCGGTGCGGGCAGTGCCATGTCTGCGTCCTCCTCTCGCAGGGATGTCGGAACTGCACGAGATGAAACTTGCAGTCACCGCTGTAGATTCCCGGCCGGGCAGGGACGTAACCTGAGCGGCCGTCGCGCGTTGTACCGGCCAGTAGCTTTCCCCGGCTCCGATGGAGAAGCCCGTGCCCGGTCGCAAGCAGAGTCTCGTCACCGTCGTCCTGTCCGCCCTGGTCGTCCTGCTCGTGGGCACCCCCGTGGCGCAGGCGGGGGACCCGCTGCACTACGTGGCGCTGGGCGACTCCTACAGCGCCGCGTCCGGCGTCCTGCCGCCGGATCCCGAAGCGCCGCCGCAGTGCCTGCGGTCGCTCGCCAACTATCCGCACGTGATCGCTGCCGAGACCGGTGCACAGCTCACCGACGTGAGCTGCGGCGGCGCGGATACCACCGACTACTTCGAGCCGCAGCACGACGGCGTCGCCCCGCAGCTCGACGCCGTGACCGCGGACGCAGACCTGGTCACCATGACCATCGGCGGCAACGACAGCGGCGTCTTCATCAACTCGATCATCCTGTGCGGCCAGGCCGGGCTCTCGACGCTCGGCAAGGGCAGCCCCTGCAAGGACAGGTACGGCTCGTCCTTCGAGGACACCGTCCGCAGCACGACCTACCCGTCGCTGGTCACGGCGCTCTCCGCCGTGCGGGACCGCGCCCCCGACGCCGAGGTCGCGATCATCGGCTACCCGTGGATCCTCCCGAAGACGGGCGGCTGCTTCGACAGGATGCCGGTGGCCGAGGGTGACGTCCCCTACCTGCGCTCGCTGCAGGCCACCCTCAACGACGCCGTCAAGCAGGCGGCGAAGAAGACCGGCGTCACCTACGTGGACATGAACCGGGTGTCCGAGGGCCACGACGCCTGCCAGCCGATCGGCGTCCGCTGGATCGAGCCGGTCCTGCAGTCGACCAACCCGGTCGTCGTCCACCCGAACGCCCTCGGCGAGCAGCAGATGGCCGCGCAGGCGATGAAGGTGCTCGGCCTGCGCTGAGTCGCGGCAGGATGCGGGCATGGACTTCGAGTCCGGCCTGGAACCGGACATGCAGCCGAACCTCGACCAGTTCCTCCTCGACCGCATCGCCGAGGACAAGCGGATCGCCACCGACGCGGCGTTGGCCTCGGGCCGGGAGGAGTGGACGGCCGACGACCTGCCCGGGACGGATCGACCGCACCAGGTCGGCGATCACCTGAGCCGGCACGACCCGGCGCGGGTGCTCGCGGAGTGCAGCGCGAAGCGGCGGCTCGTCCTCGCCTGCCGGGACGCCCGACCGGAGTACCGGTTCCTCGGCCGGCGCCCGGAGGGCCTGGCCGACTTTCCGCTGTCGCCCGCGGATCAGCACCAACTGGCGGCGGTGACGCTGGCGCTGCTGGCCCTCCCGTACGCCGATCACGCGGAGTACCAGAAGGCCTGGCGGCCCTAGGCGCGCCGGGCTCGCACGATGCCCCCGGAGCCTGCCCGCTCGGTACGGTGTCGGAGGATCACAGCTGTGCCGCGGCGTCGCCGGTGCGCACCATCACCGGATCGAGGCCCATGACCGACGTCCTCTGGCAGCGCCGCCCGCGGCCACGCCCCGGCTCGCCGGTCCTGGTCGGCTGGCGCGGCGAGCCGACGACCGCCGCCGAGGTCCGGGGCCTGCGGATGCAGCTGCGCACGCTCCTCTCCGGCAGGACCCGGCCGCCGGGCGCGACCGACGACGACGTCGACCGGCTGCTCCTGGCCTTCGAGGAGCTGGTCAGCAACGGGCTCCGGCACGGCCGTGCCCCGGTGCACGTCAGCCTCACCGAGACGGGCGGCGGCTGGCTGCTCGAGGTCAGCGACGCGGCCGGCGACACCCCACCGGTCCCCGCGGTCGGCCGGGACGCCGCACACGGTGGCCTGGGGCTCTACCTCGTCGCATCGCTCTCCGGCGCCCACGGCTGGACCACCGCCGACAACGGACGGAAGGTCGTCTGGGCGCGCGTCGACTTCAGCGGCGACGAGCCGTCACAGGAGCGTCCCGCCCCCGTCGCGGGGCCGGAGCTCCGGATCCGGCGGGCCGTGCCGCCGGCCGCCGTGGCACCTGCGGCGGCTCCTCCGGTCGCGCGCGCTCCCGCGGCGTCCCAGCGGCCGGCGCGGCTGCGGCCTTCCCGCCTGAGCGTGCTCGCCACCGCCGTCGTCCTGCTGGTCGCCCTCGCCCTCGCCTGGCTCGCCTCGTCGGTGAACGCGCGGACCAACCAGCAGCTGCTGGAGCAGCAGGTCGCCCAGGCGGGCGCCGTCCTGACCACGCAGGTCGCGGTGATCCAGACCCAGCTCGCCGACGCCGGCGAGGTGGCCCAGGCGACCGACGGCCGGCCGGCCCCCTTCATCAACTTCGCCTCCGGCACGGTGCCCGGTGAGGCGATGTCGCTGTCGCTGTGGCGCGTCAGGGGGGAGCGGGCCGAGCGGCTCGCCGCCCACGGCCCCGACCCGCTGCTGCCGTCCGACGGCGCGGACGCCTTCCTCTCCGGCGTGCAGCCGACCGGGCAGCTGACCAGCGCCGGCATCCTGTCAGGAGAGCCGCCGCGCCTCGCCTACGCGCTCAGGCCCGCCGACGAGGAGGAGGGGCTCGTCGTCTACGCCGAGGTCCCGCTCCGGCGCGAGGTCCAGGTGGAGCAGGGCGAGGCCTTCGGCGGGCTCGACCTCGCCGTGTACCTCGGCCCGGACGCCGACCCGGACCGGCTCGTCCAGGCGACCGCCGAGACGCCCATCGACGGTGACACCGCGACCACGCAGGTTCCCTTCGGGGACGACGTCCTCACGGTCATCGCCGCCTCCCGCACGCCGCTGACCGGCTCGCTCGCCGCGGCCCTGCCCTGGATCGTCCTCGGGGTCGGTGGTGCGCTGGCGCTCGTCAGCGGGGCGACGGCGGAGACTCTGTTCCGTCGCCGGGCGGTCGCCGAGCAGCTGGCCGCCGACAACGAGCAGCTGTACCGCCAGCAGCGTGGCATCGCGTCCTCCCTGCAGCACGCCCTGCTGCCCCAGGTGGTGCCGGTCGCCGGCATGGAGCTCGCCGCCCGCTACGTCGCCGGCGTCGACGAGCTGGAGGTCGGCGGCGACTGGTACGACGTCATCGAGGGGGCCGAGGGCCGGTCGGTGTTCGTGGTCGGCGACGTCTCCGGTCGCGGGCTGCCCGCCGCCACGACCATGGCCGCGCTCCGGTTCGCCGTCCGCGCCTACGTCGCGCAGGGCGACGGGATCGAGACCGTACTGACCAAGCTGCGCCCGCTGCTGGACGTGTCCGTCGACCACCAGTTCGCCACGGTGCTGCTCGGCGAGGTCGACCCAGCGGCGGGGGTGGTCCGCCTCGTGTCGGCCGGCCACTTCGGTCCGCTGCTGCTGGCCGAGGGCCGCGCCGAGTTCGTTGAGTGCACGGTCGCCCCGCCGGTAGGCGTCCCGACGCCGTTGCCGCCGTCGGTCACCGAGGTCCGGGTGGAGGGCCCGTCGACGCTGCTGGCGTTCACCGACGGCGCCGTCGAGCGCCGCGGCGAGGTCGTGGACACCGGCCTCGAGCGGCTGCGGTCCACCGCGGCAGCCGCCGCCGAGCACCCGCTGGCCGAGCTGCTCGACCGCCTGATGCAGATGCCCATCGCGGGTGGCGGGCGCGACGACACGGTCATCCTGGGCGTGCGCTGGCCCGGCGCGTAGGCAGGGGATAGGCCGTCCGCCCGATGTGACGGCGGAACGGCCCCGCGATCCTCGGCAGGCATCAGCTCACCTCCGAGGAAGGAAATGCGATGACGACCTCCGTCGACGACGCCCAGCTCCAGACCCGGCACCGGACCATGTGGGGATCGGGCGACTACCCCACGATGGTCGAGACCTTCCTGACCCCGCTCGGACCGCGGCTGGTCGAGGCCTGTGGCATCGCGCCGGGCGACCGCGTCCTCGACGTCGCCGCCGGCACCGGCAACGCGGCGCTGCCCGCCGCGGCCCGCGGTGCACGGGTGACCGCCAGCGACCTCGTTCCGCAGTGGATGGACGCCGGGCGCGAGCGGGCCGCCGCCCAAGGCCTGGACCTCGAGTGGGTCGAGGCCAACGCCGAGGACCTGCCCTTCGACTCCGGCTCCTTCGACGTCGTCATGTCCTCGATCGGCGTGATGTTCGCCGTCCACCACCAGGTCGCCGCCGACGAGCTGGTCCGGGTCTGCCGGCCCGGCGGCACGATCGGTCTGCTGAGCTGGACGCCGGAAGGCATGCTCGGCGCGCTGTTCCGCACCATGAAGCCGTTCGCTCCGACACCCCCGCCCGGGGCGCAGCCGCCGGTCCTCTGGGGCAGCGAGGACCACCTGCGCGCGCTGTTCGGCGGCCGCGTCGAGTTCACCACGCTGCGACGGGAGGCCCTCGAGATCACCGCGTTCGCCGATCCGCACGACTACGCCCGGCACTTCATCGCCAACTACGGCCCCACGATCGCCGTCCGGGCCAACGCGGCCCGCGAGGGCCGGGAGGCGGAGTTCGACGCCGCCCTGTTCGCCTTCTGCGACGAGTGGAACCGCGGCACCGCGGACGCCGCCCGGTTCGAGAAGGAGTACCTGATCGCCGTCGGCACCCGTCGCTGAAGGGGTCCCGGGGCCCCGTGCCGCGTGGGACCCTTCCCGGGTGCGGAGCACCGTCGGTGCCGACCCGCTGCTCCTGGGCGGCAGGCGCTCGAGCGGGCGGACTGGGAGTCCGCCCGCTCGGCGTTCACCGCCGTCCTGGAGGACGGCGACTCGCCCGACGCCCGGGACGGCCTCGCCCAGGCACTGTGGTTCCTGGGCCACGTGCGCGAGGCCCTCGACCTGCGGGAGCGGGTCTTCGAGGACTACGTCCGGGCCGGCCGGTGCGACGACGCGGCCCGGGTCGCGGTCTGGGTCTCCCACCAGCACATGGTCGGCGGCCGCGCCTCCGCGGCCCGCGGCTGGCTGGCCCGGTCCGAGCGCGCCCTGCAGGGCGTGCCCGCCTGCGCCGGGCACGGCTGGGTGGCGGTGGAGCAGGTGCGGCAGTCCATCCGGGTCGACGACCAGATCGCGCACGCCACGCGGGCCCTCGACGTGGGCCGGACCACGGGGCAGAGCGACCTGGAGGTGCTCTCGGTCAGCCTGCTCGGTCGTGCCCGCGTGAATGCCGGGCACCGCGAGGAGGGCCTGCACCTGCTCGAGGAGGCGATGGCCGCGGCCACCGCGGGGCGGGTCCGCGACGTGCACACGCTCGCCGAGGCCTACTGCAACCTGGTGCTCGCCTGCCGCAGCGCGGGGGAGTGGGAGCTGGCCAGCGAGTGGTGCGAGCTCGTCGACGCCTTCGCCCGTGCCCACTCCGCGGCGCCGCTGCTCGGGGCCTGCCGCACCGTGCACGCCGACGTCCTCATCGCGGGCGGCCACTGGGCCGAGGCCGAGCGGGCACTGCAGGCGGCGCTGGCCACGCACGCCCGGAACATCCCGGCCATGGGCGCCCCGACGGTCGGGTCGCTCGCGGAGCTCCGGGTGCAGCAGGGCCGGCTGCCGGAAGCCGAGGAGCTGCTGGCCGGCCGCGAGGAGCACCCGGCCGTGCTGCGCGCCCTCGCCCTGCTGCGCATGGCCGACGGCCGCGCGCGGGCAGCGGTCACCCTGCTCGAGCGGGGGCTGGCCGGCGCGGAGGACAACGCCGTCGCGGCGGCCCACTTCCTGGCGCCGCTGGTCGACGCCCGCCTGGCCCTCGGCGACGTCCCCGGCGCCCGGGCGGCCGCCGGCGAGCTCGGCCGGCTGGCCGAGGCGTCGGGGATCCGGCTGCTCGCCGCCCGAGCCGACCTCGCCGCCGCCGCCGTCGCGCTCCGGGTCGGGGAGGCCGCCCAGGCGGTGGAGCCGGCGCGGCGGGCACTCGCCGCGTTCAGCGCCCTGCTGATGCCGCTGGACGCCGGCACGGCGCGGCTGGCGCTGGCCCGGGCGATCGCGGCCGACGCCCCCGACACCGCGAGCGACGAGGCGCGGGCCGCGCTGACCGCCTTCCGGGGCCTCGGCGCCTCCCGGGCCATGGACGCCGCCGCCGCGCTGCTGCGCGGGCTCGGCACCGGGCAGGGCGGCCGCGCGCGGGCGGTGGGAGAGCTGACGGCGCGCGAGGAGGAGGTTCTCGGCCTGCTGTCGCTGAGCATGTCGAACGCCGGCATCGCCCGCAGCCTCCTGATCAGCGAGCGGACCGCCGGGCACCACGTGAGCCGCATCCTCACCAAGCTGGGCGTCCGCAACCGGGCGGAGGCCGCCGCGTACGCGGCTCGGGCACGGACGGCGGGGTGAGCGCTCGACGGGTCGGGTAGGCCGGGACCGTGGACGTGCGCACCCTCCTGCTCGGTGACTGGACCCCGGTGATCCGGGACGGCATCGATCTCCTGCGCCTGGCGATCCTCGGTGGCGCCGTCGTCTACGGTCTGACCGGGCGGCCCGGGGCGGCGGCGCTGCTCGCCGGCCTCGGCGCCGTGACGCTCCTGGCCCGGCTGATCGACCTGCCCCGGGTGTACGACCTGTCGCTGACCGGGGCCATGGCGCTGCAGGGGTTCGGCGAGACGTTCGGCCTCTACGACCAGTTCGTCCGGTTCGACGACCTCGTGCACGTCACGCTGCCGATGCTCACCGCGCCCGTCGTCTACATCGCCCTCGCCCGGCTCGACGTCGTCCCGGATCCGAAGGACGAGACGCACCTGCGGCACTACGTCGGCATCGCGGTGGCCACCGCCGCGCTGGGCATCTCGATCGGCGCCCTCTGGGAGATCTTCGAGTGGCGCTCCGACGTCTGGTTCGGCACCGAGCTGTCGGAGGGCAACGACGACACCAACGGCGACCTCGTCCGCGACACCCTGGGCTCGCTGGCCGGCGCGGCGCTGCTGGTGGCGTGGGCACGGTTCGGCTGGGGCTCGGTGCGACGGATCCCCGGCGTGAACACGCACGAGGAGGTCAGCGCCTGACCGGCGTCAGCCGCCGTACGGCCGGGTGATGATCTCCAGGACGTGCCCGTCGGGGTCGTGCCAGTAGACGCCGCGGCCGCCGTCGTGGGTGTTGATCCGCCCGGGCTCCCGCTGGAAGGGGTCGGCCCAGAACGGCAGCCCACGGGCCCGGATGCGGCCGAGGATCGCGTCGAACTCCTCCTCGGACACCAGGAACGCGTAGTGCCGGGGGTGGACCTGCTCGTCGTCCAGGAAGTCGAGCGAGACGCCGTTGGCCAGCTCGACGACCGCGAACGGCCCGTAGGTCGTCGGCTCGGGCAGGCCGAGGACGTCGGCCAGGAAGGCCGCCGAGGCCCGCTTGTCACGGGCGCCGACGATGGTGTGGTTCAGCTGCACGGCCATGCGGCCGAGACAAGCACCCGGCCGGGGGTCAGGCCAGGGCCGCGGCCACGGCGTCGAACATGGCCTCGCGGAAGGCGCGCATCGTCTCCGCGGTGGCGTGCAACTCCACCTCCGCGGCGTGGTACATCCCCGGCTCGACCCGCACGGTGACCGGCACGCCGGCCTTTCCCAGCCGGCGGGCGTACTCCAGGTCCTCGTCGTGGAACAGGTCGAGGTCGCCCACCCCGATCCAGGCCGGCGGCAGTCCGGTCAGGTCCTCCCGGCGGGCCGGGACGGCGTGGCGCGGCGGCTCCGCTGTGCCCGGGGCGGCGCCGAGGTAGCAGCTCCAGGCGTACCGGTTGGACCGCGGCGTCCAGATCAGCCCGCCGCGGCCACCGTGGTCGCGGCGCAGCACCGTGCGGTCGTCGAGCATCGGGTAGACCAGCGCCTGGAACGCCACCGGCACGCCTTCGTCGTGCGCCCGCTGGACGACGGATGCGGCCAGCAGCCCGCCGGCGCTGGCCCCGCCGACGGCGACGCGGGAGGGGTCCACGCCGAACTCCGCGTCCTCGGCGTGCAGCCATCGGAGGGCCGCCGAGCAGTCGTCCAGCCCGGCGGGGAAGGGGTGCTCCGGCGCGAGCCGGTAGCGCACGCTCACGACGAGGACCCCCGCGTGCCGGGCGAGCCGGCTGCACAGCTCGTGGTCGCCCTCGGGCGCGCCGATGATCGTGCCTCCGCCGTGGATCCACAGCAGCGCGCCGCCGGGGCGGGTGCGGCCGTCGGGCTCGTAGACGAAGGCGTCCAGGCCGCCCGGCACGTCGCGCCGGCTCACGGTCACCCCGTCGACCGGGCTCGTCGGCCTCGGGTAGAGCTTCCGGCCCGCGGCGAGGGTCAGCTTCCCGCTGAGCGCGAGCGGTACCCACAGGGCCGGCGTCCGCAGCTCCGGTGCCACGGGCGCGAGGGTGCGGGCGCGGCGGGCCAGGGCCGCCGCGGTGGCCGCGGCTGCGAGCGCGACGAGGGCCCGCGTCCTCATCGGGCGGTCACCGGCTCCCGCTCCTCGGTCCGGGCGTGCGACGCCTTCTCCAGCGCGGCGCCCTCGACGTCCAGCACCGGCAGCCACCGCAGCCAGCGCGGCAGCCACCACGCCCTCGCCCCGAGCAGGGCCAGCGCCGCGGGCACGAGCACCATGCGGACGACGAAGGCGTCGAAGACGATGCCCGCGGCCAGCGCGAAGGCGATCGACTTGATCGTCGCCTCGCCGGCCGGCACGAACCCGGCGAAGACGGAGAACATGATCAGCGCGGCGGCCACGACCACCGGCGCCGCCTGCCGGAAGCCGGTACGGATGGCCTCGAGCGGCGCGGCCCCGTGGCTGTGCGCCTCGTGCATCCGGGACACCAGGAAGATCTGGTAGTCCATCGCCAGCCCGAACAGGATGCCGATCACCAGGATCGGCGTGAGGCTGATCAGCGGCCCCGTGGTGTCCAGGTTGACCACGTCGGCCAGCCAGCCCCACTGGAAGACGGCGACGGTCGCCCCGAGGGAGGCCCCGACGGTCAGCACGAAGCCGAGGACGCCGACCAGCGGCACGAGCAGCGAGCGGAAGACCAGGACCAGCAGCACGAGGGCGAGACCCACGACGAGGGCGAGGTACACCGGCAGCGCCTCGTCGAGGCTCTGCGCGACGTCCACGCTGACCGCCGTGGCGCCGGTGACGGAAGCCTCGACGCCGTCGAGGCCGGCCAGCTCCGCCCGGAGGTCGGCGACCAACTGCTCGGTCGCCGGGTCGGTCGGGCCCGACTCGGGGATGACGGTGAGCAGGGCCGCGGTGTCGTCGGCGTTGGGGACCGGCGGGGTCACCAGCGCGACGTCGTCCAGGCCGGTGACCGTCTCGGCGGTCCGGCCGGCCGCCCCGGAGGCGGCGTCCCCCTCGAAGAGGATCGTGATCGGGCCGTTGAAGCCCGGCCCGAAACCGTCGGCGAGCAGCTCCTGGGCGCGGGCCTGCGTGCTGTCGTCCGGCGGGGTCTGGATGAGCGTCGTCTGCATGGAGAAGAACGGCACGGCGATCGCGGCGAGGGCGGCGACCGCCACGAGCAGGGACGGGATGCGCCGGCGGGTGACCGTGCCGACCCAGCCGGCGAGGAAGCCGCCGTCGGTCGCCGGCGCGTGTGCGCCGCGCTGCGTGCGCGGCAGCGCGCGCAGGCCGAGGAAACTCAGCACCGCAGGCACCAGCGTCAGCGCCACCAGGACGGCGACGACGATCGTCAACGCCGCCGCGATGCCCATCTGGGTGAGGAACGGGATGCCGACGACGAACAGGCCGGTCAGCGCGATGACGACGGTCAGGCCCGCGGTCACGACGGCGGAGCCTGCCGTGCCGACCGCGGTGCTGATCGCCGTGCCCACGTCGCCGCCGTGCCGGAGTTCCTGCCGGTAGCGCGTGACGATGAACAGCGCGTAGTCGATGCCGACGGCCAGGCCGAGCATCGCGGCCAGGGTGGGCGTGGTCGAGGACAGGTCGGTGAACCCCGTGGCGATCGTGACGCCCAGGACGCCGATGCCGACACCGACCAGCGCGGTCAGCAGGTTCATGCCGGCGAGCACGAGACCGCCGTAGGTGACGGCGAGGACCGCCAGCGCGACGACCACGCCGATGGCCTCGGCCGGCCCGCCGACGTGCGGCGGCTCCTGCGTCGCCTCGCCGGCGACCTCGACGGTCAGCCCGCCGCTCCCCGCCGCGTCGACGGCGTCGAGCAGCGCCTCCTGCTGCGCCGGGGTGACCTCGCCGGGTGCGGCGTCGTAGGTGACGGTGCTGTAGGCGGTGGTCTGCTCGGCGTTCACGGCCGGCTGGGCGGGGTCCAGCGGGTTGGTCGCCGAAGTGACGCCGGGCAGTTGCGCGAGCTCGGCGACCAGGCCGCCGATGGCCTGCGCGTTCTCGGGCGTGGTGACGGTCCCGCCCTGCGGCGCCTGGACGACGACCCGGGCGGTCGCGCCCTCCCCGCCGCCGCCGAACTCCTCGCCGATCCGCTCCAGGGCGATGGTGGACTCCTGCCCCGGGATCGAGAAGCTGCTCGACGTCTCGCCGGCGAGGGTGACCGCACCGACGCCCCCGGCCACGAGCACCACGAGCCAGACGAGGACGACGGGAAGCCGACGGCGGTGCGAGAACGCGCCGAGTCGGGACAACAGCACTGCCATGGGGATCAGGTCTCCTGGTCGGATGCGGGGAGGGAGCCGGAACTGCCGTGACCGAGGGCGTCGAAGCAGGTGGCGACGATGTGCTGCCGCCAGGCGGTCGTCTGGTCCTCGGCGTGCGCGGCGAGGGTGAGGACGGCGAGAGCGGCCAGAGCACCGACGACCCGGACGCTGCGCTCGGTCACCGGCACCGTGCGGTCGACGCCGAACGCCCGCAGCGCGGTGTCGGCGACCGCGTCGAGCTCGGGCACCCGGGCGGCCGAGTCGTCCAGCGTGAGCGGGTCCAGCACCAGGGCGACCAGGCCGGGGTGGCCGAACGCCGCGTCGAGCAGCACTTCGAGCGCCCGCCGGTCGCGCTCGGGCCCCGCCGGCATGTCCTGCACCTGCTCGAGCACCCGCTCGCCGAGGGAGCGCACCTGCTCGAGGACGGCGCCCCAGAGCGCGTCCTTGCTCGGGAAGTGGTGCAGCAGCCCCGCCTTCGACAGCCCGACGGCGTCGGCGACGTCCTGCACCGAGGTCTTGGCGAAGCCGCGGCGGGCGAACAGGGCGGCGGCGCTGTCGAGGATGCTCTCGTCGGCCTGCTGCCGGAACGGTCGCGCCACGACGGCCAGCGTACGGACTACCGACCGATTCGGTAGGTCAACCGACCGAATCGGTCGGTCGCATCGGTCACACCCCTGCTCGACGGGTCGTCCCGACGGCGGCGGTGAGGAGCGCGCCCACAGCGACGCCGGCCAGCGCTCCGGCCACCACGTCGAGGGGCGCGTGCGCCCCGAGGTAGACCCGCGCGACCGAGTTGAGCACCGCGCACGCCAGCACCACCGCCCGCCAGCGCCGGGGAAGATACGGCCAGAGCAGCGTCAGGACGCCGAACGCGATCATCGCGTGGCCGGACGGGAAGGAGGGCCCGGCGGACGGTACGTCGCCGCGGAGCACCGCGTCGGGGATCGTCGTGCCCGGTCGCTCGCGCCGGACCAGCGCCTTGACGACCTCCCGCTCCACGAACAGCTTGGCCGGGACCAGGAGCACCAGCGCGACGGCGAGCCGCCACCTGCGCAGCAGCAGCGCGCCGGCCGCGACGACCAGTGGCACGACGAGCACGCCGAGCAGCTGGAAGGTCCACAGCGGCCACCGCAGCGGGTCGGGCCAGCCGTTCACGGCCGCGAAGACGGCACGTTCAGCGGCGCCCACGCCCCCCGGCGCGACCACCCATGCGCACAGCGCGGTGCCGGCCGCCGCCGTGGCAGCGACCCAGACGGCGGTCGGCCGACCGGGACGCGCCGTGGTCACGCGGTCAGTCCACCGCCTCCGGCGCTGCCCGTCGAGGGCCTGCGCTGTCGGAGGTGTCGGCGACACTGACGAGGTGCAGCGCGTCGTCCTCGTCCGCCGCGGCCCGGACGTGGTGGCGCACGAGTGCGACGACGACGGGACGGCGAACCGCGCCGCGTCCCTCCCCTCGGGCGAGCTGCTCGCGTTCGTCCGCGAGCGGGAGGCGCTTGGCGTCCGCTGGGTGTGGGACGACACCACGCGCTGGTATCCGGCGCTGCTCGAGGCCGGCGTGCGCGTCGCGAGGTGCACGGACCTGCGGCTGAGTTCCGCGGTCCTGGGCCGCTCGCCGTTCGTCGACCAGATCCTGCTGGCCTGCGACGAGAGGCCGGCGTGGGACGCCCTGCAGCCGGTCACCTCGGCCGACCCCGCGCTGTTCCCCCTCGACGACCCGGCCGACCGGCTGGACCCGGTCGCCGAGCACTCCCGGCAGCGGGCCGCGCTGGCCGCCTCACCGCAGCGGGCCCGGCTCGAGCTCCTGCTGGCCGCCGAGTCCTCGGGCGCCCTGGTCGCCGCCGAGATGACCCACGCCGGGCTGCCGTGGCGGGCCGACGTCCACGAGCGGCTCCTGACCGAGCTGCTCGGGTCGCGGCCGCCGGCCGGACAGCGGCCCGCGGTCCTGGAGGGGTTGCTCGGCGACATCCGCACGGCGCTGGGGGCTCCGGGGCTCAACCCGGACTCGCCGGGCGAGCTGCTGCGCGCGCTGCAGGCCACGGGGCTGCCCGTCGCCGACACCCGGTCCTGGACGCTGGAGCGCCTCGACCACCCGGTCGTCGCGCCGCTGCTGGAGTACAAGCGGCTCAGCCGGCTGATGCAGGCCAACGGCTGGAACTGGCTGGAGACGTGGGTCCGCGACGGCCGCTTCCGGTCGTGGTTCCTGCCCGGCGGCGTGGTGACCGGCCGGTGGGCGTCCAGCGGCGGGGGAGCGCTGTCGGTGCCCACCCAGGTACGGCCGGCCGCGATCGCCGACGACGGCTGGTGCTTCGTGGTGGCCGACGTCGCGCAGCTGGAGCCCCGGGTGCTGGCCGCGATGAGCGGCGACACCGCGATGGCCGAGGCGGCCCGGTCGGCCGACCTCTACCAGGGAATGGTCGACTCGGGCGCGGTCGCCAGCCGGGCCGACGCCAAGGTCGGCATGCTCGGCGCGATGTACGGCGGCACCCGCGGCGAGAGCGGGCGCATGATGCCGCGCCTGACCCGGCGCTACCCGAGTGCCATCGGCCTTGTCGAGGAGGCGGCCCGCGCCGGTGAGCGCGGCGAGGTGGTGCACACCCTGCTGGGCCGTGGCTCACCACCACCGACGGGGGAGTGGGCGGCGGGGCCGGTGGAGCTCGGTGAGCCCGCCGACGACGACGTACCCCGCGAGGTCCGCGACCGGCACCGCCGCTCGTGGGGGCGGTTCACCCGCAACTTCGTCGTCCAGGGCACGGGCGCGGAGTGGGCGCTGTGCTGGCTGGCCGACCTGCGCAACCGGCTCTGGCGGCTCGGCGCCGGGGCGCTCACCGAGCGGCCGCACCTGGTCTTCTTCCTGCACGACGAGGTCGTGGTGCACGCGCCCGAGGAGCTCGCCGACGAGGTCGCCGACGCGGTGCGCGAGGCCGCGGCCACCGCCGGGCGGCTGCTGTTCGGATCCTTCCCGGTCGACTTCCCGCTCGACGTGGCCGTCGTCCGGTCATGGGCCGACGCCGCCTGAGATCACTGCAGGAGCGCTACCCGCCGGCCGGCGAGCTGCGAGGAGCGCAGGTGGTCCCGGATCAGGGTGACCGCCGACGGCGACAGGGAGGTCGCCGACCTCGCGTCGATGACGTCGACGCGGGCGGGCTCGCGGCCGTACCGCAGGAGGAACGCCTCGACGGCCGGCAGGTCGACGTCCCCCGCGAGAGCGAGCACCGGTCCGCCGGACGTGTTGAGCAGTCGCACCACGCCGCCCGAGGTCATGTCCCCAGTGTGCCGATCGCCCGTGGCGACCGGAGACTTCCCGTCATGCAGCCGATCTTGCTCCTGGTCAACCGCGCGGCGGGGACGACCGACGACGAGACGGTGGAGGCCGCGCTCGCCACGCTCCGGTCGGCTGCCGACGTGACCGTCGCGGCCACGTCCTCCCCGGACGAGCTGCTCGACGCCGTGGCCGACCGGGACGACCGGCGGGTCGTGATCATGGGCGGTGACGGATCGGTGCACGCCGCGGTGCGGGCCCTGGACCGGGCCGGTGCGCTGACGCCCGACGAGCCGGTCGGGATCATCCCGCGCGGCACCGGCAACGACCTGGCCGGAACCCTCGGGTTGCCCCTGGACCCCGTGGCCGGCGCCCAGGTCGTGCTCGGCGGGACGACGCGGCGGCTAGACCTGCTGCGCGACGACGCGGGCGGCCTGGTCGTCAACGCCGTCCACCTCGGTGCCGGAGCCCTCGCCGGGGCCGAGGCCACCCGCTTCAAGGAGCGGCTCGGCACCGCTGCCTTTCCCCTGGGCGCGGTCATCGCCGGCGTGACGGCCCCCGACTGGGACCTGCGCGTCGAGGTGGACGGAGGGATCGCCACGCACGACGCCGCCGGATGGTCCGCCGACGGCGGCACCGGCGTGCTGATGGTGGGCGTGTGCAACGGCCCCACCATCGGCGGCGGAGCCGCGCTGGCCCCCGGGGCGCAGGTGGACGACGGGCTGGCCGACGTCGTGGTGTGCACCGCGACGGGCCCGGTGGCGCGGGCCGCCTACGCGACGGCGCTGGCCGCCGGCCGCCACGTCGAGCGCGACGACGTGCTGGTCCTGCGTGGGCGCGAGGTGACCGTCACCGGGCCGTCGGTGGACCTGGTGGCCGACGGCGAGCTCGAGGAGGGGGTGACCGCGCGGACGTGGCGGGTGCAGGGGCACGCGTGGTCGGTCCTGGTCCCGTGACCGTCCACCTCCGCAACGGACCGCACGGCTACGGCGTCGTCACCAAGACGCTGCACTGGCTCACCGTCGCCGCGATCGCGGCGCAGTTCGCCGTCGGCTGGACCATGGACTTCGACGAGGGGGCGGACCGGGCCGACGACGCGCTGGACGCCGAGGCCGACCGGCTGGAGGAGGACGCCGAGCAGCGAGGCGATGCGGCCGAGGACGCGGCAGAGGCCGAGATCGAGCGGCGCGAGGACGCCCTCGACGCCCGTGAGGACGACCAGGCGTCCGAGGTGTTCTCCGACGTGATCACCGGCTCGGCCTTCGCCGACGGGATCTCGCTCCCGGAGCTGCACGTGCTGCTCGGGCTGTTCGTGATCGTCCTGGCGCTGGTCCGCATCCTCTGGCGGCGCGCCACGCCGCTGCCGCCGTGGGCCGAGCACCTCAGCGCGGGTGAACGCCGGCTCGAGGGGCTCCTCGAGAAGCTGCTGCTCGCGCTGCTGGTGGTCGTGCCGGCCAGCGGGCTGCTGCTGGTGGCGGCCGACGACGACTGGCTGCCGTTGCACGTCGCGGCGCAGATCGGCTTCCTCGTCGTGATCGCCGCGCACGTCGGGCTGGTGCTCTCGCACACCGTCGTCCGCCGCAACCGCCACCTGGCGCGCATGCTGTGACCGCTTCGGTCCCCGAGTGGGTGCGCCAGGTCAACATTCGAGCACCCCGAACGGGGCCTCGGCGCACCCGCTCAAGGGCGTGGGTTGTGCCGCGTCCAGCCGCGCTCGTCGCGCCGCGCACCCATCCCGGCCCGGCAGCGGCGGCACACGTCGGCCACCTCCTCGGCGTGCCGCCCGGACTCCGGCTGGGCGTCGGCCCAGCTGACGTGCGGGAACCGGTTCAGCCGCGATCTCCGGAGCGACAGCCCGCACACGGTCTCGTTGCGTCCGCGCTCCCAGGCGTGGACCTCGCCCGACGGGTAGCGGACGCCGTCGTCCGGGTCGGTCCACGTGCTGCCGGCCGCGACGGCCGCGTTCTTCACTGCCACGGAAGCCCTGTTACCCCCGACATGGCCGGTGGATGTCGAGAATGCCGGATCGGGTGGCGTTCCGGTGCGGACCTGGATTCACCGGGCCGCCGTCACCGACGATCTGAGTGTGGGTGAGGAGCCGGCGAGGTCGCCTCGTCGCACGCGTGGACGACCGAGCCCTGCATTGCTGCTCACCATGGCCATCCTCTGGTCAGCCTTGGCGACCGCGAGCTGGATCCTCGAGCAGGCCCTTCTTCTCTCCATGGGCTGGTCGGCTCTGGCAATCGGCTACTTCGGGATGAGCTGGCACGCGCAGCGTCATGCCCATGACCCTCCTCCACCGAGCCGGGGGTCCACGAGCCGGTGGGGAGCCGGCAGACCGGACGAACGGTGGCGCTAGTCGCTGGGCCCGATGTCGATGCCAACGATGTGCGCGAAGGCCCGGTTTCTGGGCCGTACCGCCGTCGCTACCGGCGCTAGGCGTTCCGGACGGCGGCGGCCGACTGCAGGCCCAGTTCCTCGACCGAGACCTCGCGCATCTCGACCTTCCGGATCTTGCCGGTGACCGTCATCGGGAAATCGTCGACGACCTTCACGTACCGGGGCACCTTGTAGTGCGCGAGCTTGCCGGCGCAGAACGCACGGAGGCTCTCGGCGGTGAGCGGCTCGGCGCCCTCGCGCAGCCGGACCCAGGCCATGAGCTCCTCGCCGTACCGCTCGTCGGGGACGCCGATCACCTGCACGTCGACGACGTCGGGGTGGGTGTAGAGGAATTCCTCGATCTCCCGCGGGTACACGTTCTCGCCGCCGCGGATGACCATGTCCTTGATCCGCCCGACGATGTTGAGATAGCCCTCGGTGTCCATGACGGCGAGGTCGCCGGTGTGCATCCAGCGGGCGCGGTCGATGACCTCGGCGGTCTTCTCCGGCTCGTTCCAGTAGCCGAGCATCACCGAGTAGCCGCGGGTGCAGAACTCGCCGGGCTCCCCGCGCGGAACGGTCAGGCCCGTGGTGGGGTCGACGACCTTGACCTCCAGGTGCGGGTGCACCCGCCCGACGGTCGAGGTCCGGCGGTCCAGGTCGTCGTCGGCGCCGGTCTGGGTGGACACCGGCGACGTCTCGGTCATGCCGTAGCAGATGGTCACCTCGGTCATGCCCATCTCGGTGACGACCCGCTTCATCACCTCGACCGGGCACGGGGAGCCGGCCATGATCCCCGTCCGCAGCGACGACAGGTCGTAGGAGGCGAAGTCGGGCAGGGCCAGCTCGGCGATGAACATCGTCGGGACGCCGTACAGCGAGGTGCACCGCTCGTCCTGGACGGCCCGCAGCGTCGCCGCCGGGTCGAAGCCGGGCGCCGGGATGACCATCGTCGCGCCGTGCGAGGTGGCCGCGAGGTTGCCCATGCCCATGCCGAAGCAGTGGTAGTAGGGCACCGGGATGCAGATGCGGTCGGCCTCGGTGTAGCCGCAGCCCTCGCCCACGAAGAACCCGTTGTTGAGCAGGTTGTGGTGGGTGAGCGTGGCGCCCTTCGGGAAGCCCGTCGTCCCGGAGGTGTACTGGATGTTGATCGGGTCGTCGGCCGACAGCTGCGTCTCCCGCTCGGCCAGCAGCGACCGGTCCGCCGCCCGGCCGGCGGACATCAGCTCGTCCCACGCGTCGTGGCCGAGGAAGACCACCTCGCGCAGGACGGGGCAGTCGCCGCGCACCTCGGCCACCATCGCCCGGTAGTCGCTGGTCTTGAACGCCGGCGCCGACACCAGCACCGAGATGCCGGCCTGCTGCAGCACGTAGGCCAGCTCGTGCGTGCGGTAGGCCGGGTTGATGTTGACCAGGATCGCGCCGAGCTTCGCCGTCGCGTACTGCACGAAGGCCCACTCGGCGCAGTTGGGCGCCCAGATGCCGACCCGGTCGCCCTTGCGCACGCCCAGCGCGTCCAGGCCCAGGGCGCAGGCGTCGACCTCGGCGACGAAGCCGGGATAGGTCCAGCGGCGGCCCGTCGCGCACTCGACCAGCGCCGCGTGGTCCCCGACCCGGGCCGCCGTGCGGTCGAGGTTGGCCCCGATGGTGTCGCCCAGCAGGGGCACCGCCGAGGTGCCGCTGGCGTACGAGGGCAGTGCGGGAGCGCTCGTCTCGGTCACCGGATCACCGTGCCACGGGGGCGGTGGGAAAAGAATCCGCGGGCGCTGTCGATCCGGCTCCCGCCTGCGTGTCGTAGGAATGGAGGCCCGAGAGGCGGGCCGACGACGGAGGAGATCCCGATGAGCGAGTACCTGATCCTGATCTACGAGGACGAGGCGTCGTACGAGACCGCCACTCCCGAGGTGATCGGCGAGGTCATGCAGGCGCACGACGACTTCGCTGCCGGCGTCGAGGGGCTCGGCGCCAAGCTGGTGGGCGGCAAGGCGCTGCAGCCGACGGGCACCGCCACCACCGTGCGCGGCTCCGAGGTGACCGACGGACCCTTCGTCGAGACGAAGGAGGCCCTCGGCGGCTACTACCTCGTCGAGGCGCCCGACCTGGACACCGCGCTGGCCGTCGCCAAGACGGTCCCGGCGCGCTTCGGCGGCGTCGAGGTCCGCCCCGTCATGACCTTCGACTGATCCCCGGGTTCCGATGACCGCCGTGGACGCGTCTGCCGTCGCGGCCGCGGTCGCCGACGCGCACCGCCGCGAGTGGGCCTTCGTGCTCGCCGCGACGGTGCGCGTCACCCGCGACCTCGACGTCGCCGAGGAGTGCGCGCAGGAGGCGTTCGCCGCCGCGCTCACCGACTGGCGGGCGAAGGGAGTCCCGGCGCGGCCCGGCGCCTGGCTCACCACGGCGGCGAAGCGCCGCGCCCTGAACGTGCTGCGCCACCGCGGCGTGGAGCGCAGGTACCTGCCGCTCCTGGTCGAGGAGGAGACGTCGCCCGGCCCCGACGAGCTGCCCGCGCCGGGCGCGGAGATCCCCGACGACCGGTTGCGGCTGATCGTGACCTGCTGCCACCCGGCCCTGGACCGGTCGGCCCAGGTGGCACTGACCCTGCGGCTGATGTGCGGGCTGTCCACCGCCGACGTCGCGCGTGCCTTCCTGGTCCCCGAGGCCACCATGGCCGCCCGCATCACGCGGGCGAAGAAGAAGATCGCCGTGGCCCGCATCCCGTACCGGGTGCCGTCGGTCGACGAGCTGCCCGAGCGGGTCGACGCCGTCCTGTCCGTGGTGCACCTGCTCTTCACGACCGGGCACACGGGGCCCTCCGGCGACGACCTGGTGCGCCGCGACCTGGTCGAGCGGTCGGTCCAGCTCGGCCGCATGCTCCGCGCACTGCTGCCCGGGGATCCCGCCGTCGCCGGGCTGGTGGCGCTGATGCTGCTCACCGACGCCCGCCGCGAGACGCGGACGGCCGCCGACGGGCGCCTGCTGCTGCTCGAGGAGCAGGACCGATCGCGCTGGGACGCGCGAGCCATCGACGAGGGCGTCGCGCTCGTCCGCGAGGCGCTGCGGGCGCGGCCGCCCACCCGGTACGCACTGCAGGCGGCGATCGCGGCGGTCCACGCCGAGTCCCCGTCATGGGGCGACACCGACTGGCGCGAGATCGTCGCGCTGTACGACGTCCTCACCCGGCTGTGGCCCTCGCCGGTCGTCGCGCTCAACCGGGCGGTCGCCGTGGGCTTCGCCCGCGGGGCGGCCGAAGGGCTGGCCGCGCTGGACGCACTGGCGACCGAGCCGCAGCTGGCCGGCTACGGCTACCTGCCCGCGGCGCGGGCGGACTTCCTGCGGCGCCTCGGGCGGGTGGCGGAGGCCCGGGATGCCTACGGCGAGGCGCTGCTGCTGACGGAGAACGCCGTCGAGCGGAACTTCCTCGCCGGGCGGCTCCGGCAGCTCGGGACGATCGAGTCCGAGTCGTGACCTGGCGGCGGGAACCGGCCCTCTGACCTCGGCGTCCACTCTGCACATCGAAGGACGCCGGAGGTCCCCATGCCAGTGCGCAGCCGTGCCTTGTTCATCGCTGTCGTCGTCCTCGTGGGCGCCGTCGCGGCCATCGCGTTCACCCTGCGCCCGGAGCCGCTGCGGGCGCAGCCGGTCGATCCGGCGGCCGGAGCGGGGGTCCAGGTCGAGGGCGTCGGCACCGTCACCGGCTCGCCCGACGTCCTGCGGGTCACGATCGGCGTCGAGACCACCGCCGAGGCGGTCGACGCCGCCCTGCAGGAGGCCTCCACCGCGGCACGTCGGGTCCTCGAGGCGGTGCGGGCCGAGGGCGTGTCCGAGGACGACGTCGCCACCGTGAACGTGTCGGTCTACGCGGCGTACGACCACAACGGCCAGGAGATCACCGGCTACACCGCCCGGCACGACCTGGAGGTCAGGCTGCGCGACCTGGGCCGGGCCGGGACGGCGATCACGGCGCTGGTGACCGCCGGCGGTGACGCCGCCCGCCTGCAGGGGGTCGCCTTCTCGCTCGAGGACGACGCCGCGCTGCAGGAGGACGCCCGCGCGGAGGCGTTCGCCGCGGCGCGGGAGAAGGCCGAGCAGTACGCGGAGCTGACCGGGCGCGAGCTCGGCGACGTGGTCGAGGTGCGGGAGCAGGTGACGCCGTCCGGCCCGATCCCGTACGCCGCCGGCGACGCGGCTCGCATGGCGGAGTCCGTTCCGCTGGTGCCGGGCTCGGCCACCGTGTCGGTCACCGTCTCGGTGCGCTGGGGCCTTCGGTGAGGCGTCAGGCGGGGGAGTGGATCCCCGGACGGCGGAGGTCGTAGAAGGACGGCGGCCCGTCCCCGAGCTCCATCAGTTCCTCCATGGCGGCCCGCATCCCCGGCGGGAGCTCCGTGCGCTCGCCCTCGCGTGCCTCGGCCTCCGACGCGAAGTAGACGACCTGCGTCCACTCGCCGCCGTCGTGGCCGATCCAGACGCTGCCCAGGACGTCCGGCCGGGCAGCCGCCGCCTCCTCGGATGACAACCGCGCCATGAGCTCACGGGCCCGTGCCACGTCCCTCACCCGGCCCTGCATGATCTGGACGAAGCCGGCCGTGTCCGGGTCCCCCTGCAGGTCGACCTCGACGTCCTCGCTGTCGCGGAACGTGACGTCCCCGTCGAACAGCTTCTCGGTCTCCGCCCACCACTCGCCCTGCTCCGGCCGTCCGGAGTTGCGGGCGGCCGCGTCGGCGGACTCGAACCGGGCGACGGCGATGAACGTGCCGTCGTCGGTCGTGCCGTCCGTGCTGCCGAGCCAGCCGATCGCCGTCGGGCCCAGCTCCGCCACCCACCGATTCAGCGCCGCCCGCAGCGCCTCGGGATCCGACGTCCTTCCCTGGAAGACCTGAGCGAACACGGCGCGCCTCCCGCCACCGACGTCCGGCCCCCGTGGGACTCACCGACGCTACGACCGCCGGGTGGCCACGTCGACGCCTCCGCGCGCGACTTCAGCCGGGATCGGCCTCGTGGCCCGCCGGCACCGCGCGCACGAGCCCCCGGTAGGCGTCCGCCGCGCGGATCCGGCCGGTCACGACGTCGTGGATGGTGTGCGCGATCGGCATGTGCAGGCCGTGCTGGTCGGCGAGCTCGACGACCGTGGAGACGGTCTTCACGCCCTCGGCGACCATGCGCATCTCGCCGAGGATCTCGTCGAGCAACCGGCCCTTGCCCAGCTGCTCGCCGACGTGGCGGTTGCGGCTCTGCGGGCTCATGCAGGTGGCGACCAGGTCGCCCATGCCGGCCAGCCCGGCCAACGTGGTCGCCTCGCCGCCCATCGCGACGGCCAGCGTGGTCAGCTCGGCCAGCCCCCGCGACATGACGGCGGCCCGGGTGTTGTCGCCCACGCCGAGTCCCTCGGCCATACCGGTGGCGATCGCGATGACGTTCTTGAGCGCGCCGCCGATCTCGCAGCCGACGACGTCGTGGTGGGTGTAGACGCGGAACATGCCGCGGGCCACCTCGCGCTGGAGCGCGGTGGCCACGGTGAGGTCCTCGGTCGCGATCACGCTCGCCGCGGCCTGGCCGGCCATGATCTCCCGCGCCAGGTTCGGCCCCGTGAGCGCCGCCGCCGGCCGGCCCGGCAGCACCTCCTTGATCACCTCGGTCATGCGCAGGTGCGTGCCCCGTTCGAGGCCCTTGCTCAGGCTCACCACCGGGAACCAGGGGCCGAGGTAGGGCCGGGCCTGCTCCAGCGTCTCCCGGAAGGCGCCGGTCGGCACGCCGACCACCAGCACCTCGGCGTGCCGGGCGGCCTGCTCGAGGTCGGCCGTCGCGCCGAGCCGGGCGGGCAGCCGGACGCCGCCCAGATAGGCCTCGTTGGTGCGCTGCCCGTCGATCTCGGCGGCGACGTCGGGGTTGCGGGCCCACAGCAGCACCTCGTGGTCGCGCCGGCACAGCAGCGCGGCCACCGTCGTGCCCCACGAACCCGCGCCCAGCACGGTCACCCTCATCGACACCCTCCCGACGGTTCTGCGGTGCTCCCACGGAGGCGCCGGCCCGGACAGGATGCGGGTGTGCACCCCTCCCTGCCAGTGCTG
The DNA here is from genome assembly GCF_023016265.1 of Blastococcus sp. PRF04-17. Lineage (GTDB taxonomy): Bacteria > Actinomycetota > Actinomycetes > Mycobacteriales > Geodermatophilaceae > Blastococcus_B. The sequence continues at coordinate 635,595 of NZ_CP095412.1, forward strand.
GCCGCTCCGCGACTCGTGCCGTTCACGGTGGCGACCGCCGGCGTGCTGGCCGTCTGGAACAACGCCGTGGCGCAGCGGCTGCCCTCCTACGTGCTCGGCAACGCCGTGGCGACCGCGGCGCTGCTGACCGCTGCCCGCCGAGCCGGGCTCTCGTGGGACGAGCTGGGTCTCGGCCGACCGGCGCTGCGGCGAGGGCTGCGGTGGGGTGCCGCCCCGGGTGCGCTCGTCGGCGCCGGCTACGCGACGGCGCTGGCGGTGCCCGCGCTGCGGCCGCTCCTGCGGGACGCCCGGGTCGCCGGTCTGGTCGGAGCGGAGGTCGCCTCGCGTGCCCTCGTGCGCATCCCCGTCGGCACCGTGCTCTGGGAGGAGGTCGCCTTCCGGGGCGTGCTGCTCGCCGCCCTCGACCGGTTGCTGGGCCCGCGGACCGCGGTCGGGGCGTCGTCCGCTCTCTTCGGCGTCTGGCACATCCGGCCGGCCGCCGAGGGACTGCGGGCCAACGGTCTGGTCCGCGGTCCGGTCGGCACGGCGGTGGCGGTGGGCTCCGCGTGCCTGGGGACGGCGGCCGCGGGCGTCCTGTTCGCGGAGCTGCGCCGGCGCAGCGGCAGCCTGGTCGCACCCGCGCTGCTGCACGGCGCGGCCAACGTGCTGGGCCTGCTCGCCGCCGTCCGCGCCTCCCGCCGCTCGCTCCTCTAGGTTGGCGGGATGTCGCTGCTCGAGAGCCTCACCGACGCGCTGGTCACGGGCCGGATCGAGGTCGTCGACCTGACCGCTCCGCTGTCGTCGGAGACGCCGATCATCCAGCTGCCGCCGCCCTTCGCGCAGACCGCGCGGTTCGAGCTGGAGGAGCTGAGCCGGTACGACGACCGCGGCCCGGCGTGGTACTGGAACAACTTCCGCACCGGCGAGCACACCGGGACGCACTTCGACGCCCCCAATCACTGGGTGACCGGCAGGAACGGTGCCGACGTCGCCTCCGTGCCGGCGTCGCGGCTGATCGCCCCGGCCGTGGTCCTCGACTTCTCGACGCAGGCGGCGGAGGACCCGGACTTCCTCCTGGAGGTCGAGCACATCCGGGCGTGGGAGGAGGAGCACGGCCCGCTGCCCGACGGCGGCTGGCTGCTCTACCGCACCGGGTGGGACGCCCGCTCTTCCTCGCAGCAGGACTTCCTCAACGCCGACGACACCGGCCCGCACACCCCGGGTCTCTCGCCGGCCTGCGCCGCCTGGCTGGCCGAGGAGTCGCCGGTGATCGGGCTGGGCGTGGAGACCGTCGGCACCGACGCCGGGGCCGCGCACTCCTTCGACCCGCCGTTCCCGTGCCACGCCGCGCTGATGGGCAGCGACAAGTACGGGCTGACCCAGCTGCAGAACCTCGACCGGCTGCCGGTCACCGGCGCGGTGCTGGTCACCGCCCCGCTGCCGATCGTGTCCGGCTCCGGTTCGCCGTCCCGGGTGCTCGCGCTCGTCGACCGCGGGTGAACGTCGCCGAGGCCGTCGGCGCCACCCTGGCGCGGTGCGGTGTCGACACGGTCTTCGGTGTGGTGGGGTCGGGCAACTTCCACTCGACCAACGCGATGGTGGCGGCCGGTGCCCGGTACGTCGCCGCGCGGCACGAGGGCGGCGCGGCGACGATGGCCGACGCCTACGCGCGGACGAGCGGAGCGGTGTCGGCGCTCAGCCTGCACCAGGGCTGCGGGCTGACCAATGCGCTGACCGGGATCACGGAGGCGGCCAAGAGCCGGACGCCCCTCGTGGTCCTGACGGCGGAGGCCACGTCCACGCGCTCGAACTTCGCGGTGGACCAGGCAGGCCTGGCCGCGGCGGTGGGCGCGCTGTCGATGCGCGTGACCGTCCCCGAGGACGCGGCCGGGACCGCCGCGGCTGCCGTCGCGACTGCCCGGGACGAGCGGCGCGTCGTCGTCCTCAACCTGCCGCTGGACGTGCAGGGTCAAGAGGCCGGGAACGCCACGCCACCGCCGTGGGCGCCTCGGCCGGTGCCGCCGCCGGATCCGGCGCAGGTCGAGCGGCTGGCCGACGCTCTCCGCCGGGCGCGTCGCCCGGTGTTCGTCGCGGGGCGGGGTGCCCGCGCGGCGCGGGGGGAGCTGGAGGCGCTGGCCGATCGGTGCGGGGCGCTGCTGGCGACCTCCGCCGTCGCCAAGGGCCTGTTCCGCGGGAGCCCGTGGGACCTCGACGTCTCCGGAGGGTTCGCCACGCCGCTGGCCGCGGAGCTGATCTCCGGCGCTGACCTGATCGTCGGCTGGGGCTGCCAGCTGAACATGTGGACGATGCGGCACGGACGGCTGATCGCCGGCAACGCCGTCGTCGTCCAGGTCGATCTCGAGGCCGAGGCCCTCGGCGCGCAGCGGCCGATCACGTTCGGGGTGTGCGGCGACGTGACGGCGGTGGCCGGTGCGGTGACGGCCGCGTGGGGGGACGAGGCGACCGGCTACCGGACCCCGGAGATGCGGCGGGCCATCGCCCAGCGGGGACGCTGGCGGGACGAGTCGTTGGACGCCGAAGCAGCGGGCGACCTCGTCGATCCCCGCGCGCTGACCATCGCCCTGGACGACCTCCTGCCGGCCGAGCGCCTGGTGGCCGTGGACTCCGGCAACTTCATGGGCTACCCGAGCATGTTCCTCGACGTCCCGGACGAGCAGGGGTTCTGCTTCACCCAGGCGTTCCAGTCGGTGGGGCTGGGGCTGGCCACGGCGATCGGCGCGGCGCTGGCCCGTCCCGACCGGTTGCCCGTCGCCGCGCTCGGTGACGGAGGTGCGCTCATGGGCGCCTCGGAGCTGGAGACGGTCGTCCGGTTGGGCCTGCCGATGCTGGTCGTCGTCTACGACGACGCGGCGTACGGCGCCGAGGTCCACCACTTCGGCCCCGGCGGCCACCCGCTGGACGCGGTGCGGTTCCCCGAGACCGACTTCGCCGCCATCGCGCGCGGCTACGGCTTCGGGGCCGTGACCGCCCGGCGGGTCGACGACCTGGACGCCGTGGCGGCGTGGCTGGCCGGGCCGCGGAGCACTCCGCTGCTGGTCGACGCCAAGATCACGCGCGACCAGCCGTCGTGGTGGCTCGAGGAGGCCTTCCGCGGTCACTGACCGCTGAAGGTCGGCTCAGGCGGCGATCGGGTGGTGGTGGCAGCGGCCGCCGCTGGTGGCGCGGGCACCGCACGGAGCGCCGGACTTCGTCCGGCCGCCGGTGTCGCCGCAGCGAGCCGGCGCCGCCGTCTCCCGGACGGCCTCGACCTCGGGGGCGGCCGGGGCCGCCGGGCGGACGAAGGGCAGGACGACGCCCTCGCGGTCCAGGACCGGTGCGACGGCGGGCAGGGACGCAGGGGTGGGGACCCGTCCCGGCAGGCGGCGGTCGGCACGGCGGTGCAGGGCGACCGCCGCGGTGACCCCGGCGGTGACGGCGGCGACGGTGGTGGCGATCTGGCGAGCACGCATGGCTCTGTCATCGGCAGTCCGCGCGCCCGATGGCACCGTCGGCGGTCAGCCGAATGCGGCGACCGTCCGGTCCAGGTAGTCGTTGCGGAAGGCGCCGCGCGGGTCCAGACGCCGGACGAGCTCGCGGAACTCGGGCAGCCGCGGGTACAGCCGCTCGAGGTCGCCGGCGCTCGTGGTGAACAGCTTGCCCCAGTGCGGCCGGCCGCCGTACGGGGCGAGGGCCGCCTCGATCTCCGGCAGCAGCGCACGCACCGCCGGCTCGTCGGGCAGCCAGGTGAAGTGCAGCGCGAGGACGTCGGTGCCCTGCGCCGGGCTCAGCCACAGGTCGTCGGCGGCCACCGTGCGGAGCTCGCCGGCCTGCAGCAGCGGCGCGATCCGGTCGGCGAGCGAGCGCAGCGCCCCGACGGCCGCCCGCCCGTGCCGGCGCGGGACGAAGTACTCGCTCTGCAGTTCCTCGCCCCGGCTCGGGGTGAAGCCGGTGCGGAAGTGCGGGAGCCGCTCGTGCCACGCCCCGGGCGCGCCGAGCTGCTCGGTGAGGCTCTCGACCGGCGCGCCCTCGAGCATGTGGGTCGGTGCCGTCGCCGCCCGGGCGCCGAAGAAGTCCTCCGGCGACGCCGCGTGCTCGTCGGTGCGCGACTTGACCCAGACCTGGGTGATCCGGTGCCAGTCGGTGAAGACGCTGACGCTGTAGGCGGCGTCGGACACCGCGTCGAAGTCGGCCAGCAGCCGGTCCCACGTCAGGCCCAGGTAGACGGTGGTCCGGACGTCGAAGGTGGGCTGGAACCGCAGGCCGATCCGGGTGACGACACCCAGCGCGCCGAGGTGGACCACCGCGCCGGCGAAGTCGGAGTCGTCGGGAGTGAGGGTGACGAGCTCGCCGTCGGACCGGACGATCTCCAGGCCGGCGACCGAGCTGCTCAGCGTGCCGTTGCGACCACCGGAGCCGTGCGTCCCGGTGGCGGTGGCCCCCACGACGGTGATGTGCGGCAGAGAGGCGAGGTTGGCCAGCGCGTAGCCGTGCTCGGCCAGCCCGACGACGAGCTCGCTGTACCGCATGCCGCCGGGCACCCAGGCGAGGCCGCCGTCCTCGCCGCGTTCGACGTCCACCTCGGCGCGCAGCGCGTCGAGGACCACGAGGTCACCGGTCGTGTCGGCGATGTCGTTGAAGCAGTGCCGCGAGCCGAGCACCTTGACCCGGTCGGCGCCGGCGACGAGTTCCTGCAGCTCCGCGAGGGTCTCCGGCCGGTGCACGCGGGCCGCCCCGTAGCGGAGGTTGCCCGCCCAGTTCGTGCCGGCCCCGCTCACGGCTGCGTCCCGAACCACCCGGCTACAACTCCGCGCGCAGGATCGCGGCCGCCTCGGCGAGGGCACACATCTTGCCGACGGCCGACGCCCGCGGGAGGTACTTCAGCCCGCAGTCGCTGGAGAGCATGAGGGCGTCGACGTCGACGTCGTCGAGGGCCCGGCGCACCCGGTCGGCGATCATCTGCGGCGTCTCCACCTCCGGCGTGGACAGGTCGAGGACGCCCAGGGCGATGCCCTTGCCGCGGAGCGGGCGCAGCGTCGCCGGGTCCAGGTGCGACTGGGCCGTCTCGACGGAGATCGCCGCGGCCGGGGTGTCGGCCAGCTCCGGCAGGAAGGAGTAGCCCTCCGGGCGCTCGGCCACCATGGCGGCGTAGCCGAAGCAGAGATGCACGTGGACCGGCCCGGGCGCGCCCTCGATGGCCCGGGTGACCGCCTCGGCGCCGTACTCGCGGGCGACGTCCGGACGGGCCTGCAGCCACGGCTCGTCGATCTGGACGATGTCGGCGCCGGCCGCGAACAGGTCGGCGATCTCCTCGCGGACCACGTCGGCGTACGCCAGGGCCAGCGCGCGGTCGTCGGCGTAGTGGTCGTTCTGCGCCTGCTGCGCCATCGTGAACGGCCCCGGCACGGTGATCTTGACGGCGCGGTCGGTGTGCGCCCGGAGGAAGCGGACGTCGTCGACCTGGACGGGTGCCGGACGGCGGATCTCGCCGGTGACCCGCGGCACGGGGATGTCGATGCCCGAGCGGTTGCGCACGGTGCCGGGCGAGTCCAGGTCCAGGCCCTCCAGCGCGGTCGCGAAGTGGTTGGAGTAGGACTCCCGGCGGATCTCGCCGTCGGTCAGCACGTCGAGACCCGCCTCCTCCTGCGCGCGGATGGCGGCCAGCGTGGCGTCGTCCTGGGCCTCCTGGAGGAACTGCGGATCGACCCGCCAGAGCTCCTTGGCGCGGACCCGGGGCGGGAACTGGTGACCCAGCCGGTCGCGGTCGATCAGCCAGTCGGGCTGCGGCAGGCTGCCGACGACCATCGTGGGCAGCGGGGGCAACGGGGCGGGCATGCGGTTCTCCTGTCGGGGCACGGGCTCCATCTCAACCTACGTAGGGTGGCCGGAGTGAGCCGGGCATGAACGACGCGTTCGCCGCGCTGCTCCCCGACGGGCTCACGGCGACTGTCTTCGCGCTCGTCCTGGCCGCCGGGCTCGCGGCCGGCTTCGTGGACGCGGTGGTCGGTGGAGGCGGGCTCCTGCAGCTGCCCGCGCTGCTGCTCGTGCCGGGGATGAGTCCGGTCCAGGCGCTGGCGACGAACAAGCTGGGTTCCATCTTCGGCACCACCACCAGCGCAGTCACGTACTACCGGCGGATCCGGCCCGACCTCGGGACGGCGCTCCCCATGGCCGGCACCGCGCTGGCCAGCGGCTGCATCGGGGCATCGATCGCCTCGCTGCTCCCCCCCGCGGTGTTCAAGCCGGTCATCGTCGTCGCGCTCGTGGGCATCGCCGTCTTCACGGTGCCCCGCCCGGCCCTCGGCGAGGTGACCGCGCTGCGGCACAGCGGGCGCCGGCACCACGGCACGGCCGGCGCGATCGGCGCCGTCATCGGGTTCTACGACGGCATCCTGGGGCCCGGCACCGGGTCTTTCCTGGTGTTCGCGATGGTGTCGCTGCTGGGCTACGACTTCCTGAACGCCAGCGCCAAGGCCAAGATCGTCAACGCCGCCACCAACCTGGGCGCGCTGCTGTTCTTCGTGCCCCACGGCTCGGTGTTCTGGGTGCTCGGCATCCTGCTCGGGCTGGCCAACATGGTCGGTGGCTACCTCGGCGCCCGGACGGCGACGGCGCGGGGGAGCCGCTTCATCCGCATCGCCTTCCTGGTCGTGGTGGCCGCGCTGATCAGCCGTCTCGGCTGGGACGTCTGGAGCGAGAACCTCCAGCCGATGCTCGCCTGACGACGGCGGCGGGCGTCCACCCTGCTGATCCACGCCTGGATCTCTTCGCCACGTGCGTCAGGCGCAGGAACTCGTCGTCGACGGAGCGAGCCGCGCTGCCCGCACAGGGTCCCGGATGTCGTTCACGCCCAGCGCGACGGTCAGTTCGGTTTCGGCGATCCGGGCTCGACGACGACCTTGCCGAGCGCCCGGCCCGCACCGACGTGCGCCAGCGCCTGCGCGACCTCGTCGAGGGCGAACGTCCGGTCGATGTGGACGTCGACCGCGCCGCTCGAGCAGAGCTCGGCGAGCCGGGTGAACGATGCCGGCCCCTGCCGCACGACGAGTACGCCCATGCGGCGGCCGGTGAGCCGCGCGGCCGGCGCACCCACCACGAGCACGCGCAGCAGCGCGCGGACCGAGCCGCCCACGCACCGGTACCGGCCGCCGGGGGTCAGGGCCCGGCGGTAGGCGAAGACCGACCGGTGGGCGACCAGGTCGAGGATCAGGTCGTAGGGCTCCCGGCGCGTGAAGTCCTCGCGGCGGTAGTCGACGACCTCGTCCGCGCCGAGGGAACGCAGGAACTCGAGCTTGTGCTCGTTGTCCACGCCGGTCACGTGGGCGCCGAGCCGCTTGGCCAGCTGGACGGCGAACGAGCCGGAGCCGCCGCCCGCCCCGTTGATCAGCACCCGTCGGCCCACGTCGGCGCCGGCGGTGCCCTGCAGCGCGATGGCGCCCGCCTGGGGGATGGTGGACGCCTGGGCGAAGGTGAGCCCCGCCGGCTTGCGGGCCAGCGCGGACTCCGCGGCGACGGCGTACTCGGCGAGGCCGCCCATCAGCGCCAGGTTGTCGCCGTACACCTCGTCGCCCGCGGCGAACCGGGTCACGCCCGCGCCGACGGCCGCCACCCGGCCGGCGATGTCCGAGCCGAGCGTGCGGTGGGCGGGCGAGCGGAGCCCGCCCAGACGGGCGTAGAAGGGTGCGCCGACCAGGCACTCCCAGTCGCTGAGGTTCAGCGAGGTGGCGGCCACCTCGACCAGGACCTGACCCGGCCCCGGCGCCGGCACGGGCACCTCCTCGACGCGCACCACGTCGGGTGGGCCGTACCGGTCGTACACCGCCGCTCTCACGCGGGGAACCGTAGGGGACCGGGTCACCCGGCCGGGGACGCGAGCACCTCCCGCAGGCGTGCGGCGAAGGCGTCGGGCTCGCCCGTCTGGCCGTACTCGCCGCCGAGGAAGCCGGCGTGACCGCCGGGGAAGTGGACCGGCGACGTCCCCAGCCGCTCGGCGACGGCCTGGGCGCCGCGGTGGGCCAGCTCGCCGCCGGACTCGACGCCCGCGGCGATCACGAGCCGGGTCGAGGCGGCTCGCAGCGCGTCGAAGTCCGGCTCGTAGTGGGTGCAGGAGACGATGTTCTGGCCGACGAGCACGTCGTCCCGCGAGCCGTCGTCCTCGGTGGGCAGGCCGAACGTCGCCGGGTCCGGCGCCGGCTGATCGAGGTACTCGGCGGTGATCGGCCCCCGGTGGCCGACGATGGCGATGAACTTCGCCATCGCCGGGCCGAGCCCGTCGCGGCGGTAGGTCTCGCCGATGTCGGTGCACGCGGCCAGGGCGTGCTCGCGGTCCGGCAGCAGGGCGGCGGCCGGCGGCTCGTGCGCGACGAGGGTGCGCACCTGGTCGGGACGGCGGGCGACCAGTGCCAGCGCGTTGATCGCCCCGCCGCTGCTCGCGAAGAGGTCGACCGGTCCGCCGCCGAGGGCGGCGATGATCCGCGAGACGTCGTCCGCGTGCTCCTCGGGGGTGGACGTCGCCGCGCCGTCCGTGCGCCGGCTGCGCTCGGCGCCGCGCGGGTCGTAGGTGACGACCGTGCGGTCGGCGAAGTGCCCGGCCAGCGTGCCGAAGCCGGCCGCTCCCATGGGTGAGCCGATCAGGAACAGCGGGAGCGCGTCCCCGTGACCGCCCGTCCGCACGTCGTAGGTCAGGACCGCGCCGGGCACCTCGAGGGTGTGCGTGGTCATGCTGGTCGTCGCCGTGGTCATGCTGCCGCTCCTCCTGGGTCCGCTTCCCGTCACCCGTGCAGACGGGCAGCGAGGGCGGAACTCATCGGTGCGGCGGATCAGTGCGCGCGCAGCGACCGCGGCCGCCACCGCAGCGACGAGAAGAACTGGCGGCCGTCGAACCAGCCGCCGGTCGAGCGGTCCGCCCGCGCCGACAGCTGGTCGACCTCGGCCCGGAGGGCGTCCTGCCGGCGCTCCAGGGCCCGGATCTCCGACCGCAGCGAGGACCGGCGACGCCGCAGGGCTCGTACCTCGGCCAGCGCGGCCCCGACCCGCGCCGCGCCGTCGGCGTCCAGGCGCGCCCGCGTCGCGGCCGCCGCGGCGTCGGCCCGTCGTCGCTCCTCGCGTGCGCCGGCCAGCATCCCGACGACGTCCTGCCGCGCGGCCAGCCGCGCCGCCGCCGCCTCCTCGAGCGCCCGCAGCCGGAGCTGCTCGGCGTGCTCGGCGGCGCGCTGCTCGATCACCCGCACCTCCGCCAAGCGGGTGGCGGCCTCCGCGCGGGCCTCGGTGGCGGTCAGCTCGGCGTCGTCGACGATCCGGCCGGCCTGCGCGATCATGTCGCCGGCCGACGCGGTGGCCTCGGCCACCAGGCGTCGCGCCTCGCGCTCGCCGTGCGCGACGACCTGCCGCGCGTGGGCGATCATGCCGAGCACCTGCAGGGAGGCGGCCGACCGGTGGCTCTCGGCCTCGGCCCGGATGGACTCGGCCTCGTCGGCTGCCGCCGCGAGCATCGACCCGACGCGTCGCGACATCTGCAGGAACTCGCCGCCGCCCGCGGAGTGGGACAGCAGCTCCCGCGCCTCGTCGAGGGCCGCCCGGGTGCGCAGGTGCCGGCCCAGCAGGTCCTCCCGTTCCCGGTCGGCGGAGGCGAGTTCGTCCTCCGCCCACTGGACGTAGGTGTCGACCTGGAAGCGGTCGTATCCGGCCACGGCACGCCGGAACATGGGGCCGGCCTGGAAGACCGTCGGCAGGTCACCGGAGACGTTCGGCCGCCGGCGGTTCCGGGGCACGGGCGCGGCGAGCTCGGCGCTCATTCCAGCTGCCTCCCTCCGCAGTCGGGTCCGAGAAGGGAGACGCTACGGCCGCCGGAGGGCGGGTGCCCCCGTCGTCACGGCCGGCATCACCCGGAGGTGCGGGGTCGCCCCCTGATCCGGTTGCTCCCGCCACCGGCGGTGTCGCTGCGTGACGTCTCGCTCGGGCGGGTGAGCCGGCCGTCCGGGGACGGTCCGGAGTCCGTCGTGCAACCGCATCCTCGTCCCATGGCCCCGGGAACTCCGCCGCAGCTGCCCGGCAGCATGACCGTCCCCCTGCTGTTCGGCTGGGAGCAGATCCTGACCGTGCTGGCGGTCGTGGCGATCGTCGCGGTGCTGTTCGTCGTGGTCCGGTCGACTCGCGCCGACCGGACCGAGCGGTCGGAGTTCGACGCGTGGCTCGAGGGCCGGTCGGGTCGTCGCGGGGAGCCGTAGACGCCGATGACGCCGACGGGCGGCGCCCCGCGGTCCACGTAGGCTGCGGAGGCATGCAGGCCATCGGGCGCTACGACTTCGCAGGTCTCGAGCTCGAGGACCTCTATCGGCCGATCATCCCCGACCCGGCGCCCGGCTACGCCGACCAGGGGGATCCGTACCTGCTGACGGTGCCCGCGTCCTCCGGGAGCGAGTACGGGCACTACCTGTACCACACCGACGTCTCGCCCGAGGGTGACCGCATCCCGGTCTACGGCAGCCACGACCTGCGGACGTTCGACCACCTCGGGCCTGCGCTGCGCACCGATGCGCCCCTCAGCGAGCACTGGGCGCCGTGCGTGGTCTTCCACGAGGCGACGAGGCAGTACCACATGTTCTACTCGCGGAGCCGACCGAACCAGCCGAATGCCGACGTCGGGCAGCGGCTGCGCCGGGCGGTCGCCGACCGGCCGGAGGGCCCGTTCGTCGACCAGGGGAGTTCCCCCTGCAGCTCGAGACCGATTTCGCCATCGATGCCGACGTCTACGAGAGGTACGACCGCGACACCGGGGCGCCGGCCCACTTTCTCGCCTACGTCGTGGAGTTCTGGCACGAGGAGCGGGTGGGCGTCGGGATCGTCGAGGTCAGCCTCAGCCCCGACCTGAGCCGCCCGGTGACGCCGCCGCGCGTGCTGGTCAAGCCGTCCCTCGACGTCCAGCTCTACGAGCGCAACCGGTCCATGCCCTGGCAGGTCGGGAAGCGGGACTGGGCGGCGGGCGAGACCGTCGACTGGCACTGCATCGAGGCCCCCATCGGCGGGGTGGTCTCACCGGAGGGCACGACGTACTACCTGGACAGCTTCGGCAGCTACAAGGACGACACGTACGCCGTGGGCGCCGTGCGCGAGGAGGCCGACGGCACGCTCACCGACCTGGCGGTCGAGGGGCACGCGGTCCTGCGGAGCGGAATGCTGCCGGGGATCACCAGCGCCGGCCACCCGTCCCTGGTGGCGCCCAACCTGCTCGTCTCGCACGGCCGGTTCAGTCCGCACGGCCAGCGGCAGGCATTCTTCGTGCCCCTGCTGTGGGACGACGTGGGGCGTCCCTTCTGCCCGGACAGGGACCAGCTGGTCAGCCTGCTGGAGCGGTAGGTCGTGGCCGTGCGCTTCGTCTACAACTCGTTCTACGGCCGGTACTCCGACAGCCCGCGGGCGATCTACGAGCGGCTGGTCGGCGGGGGGCGCCACTCCCATGTCTGGCTGGTGGGGGAGGGGCACGAGCACGGCTTCCCGGCCGAGGCCGCGACGGTGCCGATCGGCAGCGCCGAGTGCATCGCCGTCCTCGAGTCCGCGGACGTCGTGGTCAGCAACACCTACCTGGAGCTGGACTGGACCAAGCGGCCGGACACCGTCTACCTGCAGACCTGGCACGGCACGCCGCTGAAGCGGATCCACTACGACGCGCCCGCGATCGGACCGGACGACCGGCTGCAGAAGCTGGACGTCGACATCGCGCGGTGGGACCACCTGCTCTCCCCGAACCGACCCAGCACCGAACGCCTCCGTGCCGCGTTCCGGTACCGGGGGTCGGTGGTCGAGACCGGCTACCCCCGCAACGACCTCCTGCTCGCCGAGGACCGCGACCTGCGCCGTGCGGCTGTCCGCGCCGACCTCGGGCTCGACGACGCCACCACGGCGGTGCTGTACGTGCCCACGTGGCGCGACCACGAGTACTACGAGCCCGAGGCCCGGCTCGGTCTGGACGTCGACGCGTTCACGTCGGGCATGGGGGAGGGCTGGTGCCTGCTCCCACGCGTGCACTACTACATGGCCGACCGGATCGCGGTGGCGGCGAACCCCGCCGTACGGGACGTGTCCTTCCACCCCGACATCCGGGAGCTGTACCTCGCGGCCGACGTACTGGTCACCGACTACTCGTCGGCGATGTTCGACTTCGCCGTCACCGGCAAGCCGATGATCTTCTACACCTACGACTTCGCCCACTACCGGGACACCGTCCGCGGCTTCTACTTCGACTTCGTCCCCGACGCGCCGGGGCCGGTCGTGCACACGTTGCCCGCCCTCCTGGAGGCGCTGTCCGGGCTCGACGCCGTGCAGGGGGAGTACGCGGACCGCTACCGCCGCTTCCAGGAGACCTTCTGCCACCTCGAGGACGGCCACGCCACCGACCGGGTCCTCCGGCTGCTGCCGGCTCGCTGACCGCGGCCGGCCCCTCCGGCCGTCAGCGAACCGGTGGTGGGATGCCGTCGAGGGTGGCGGCGAGCGCCGGGTCCCAGTCGCAGGCGGCGCAGGAGTGCCGGATCAGCGAGCGGGCGAACGCCAGCGCCGCCTGGTGCGGATCGTCGGACCGGCGCACGTCCTCCCAGTCGAGGACGAATTCGCCGAGCGACGGTTCCCACCGCGCGGCGGGCGGCTCGAGCGCGACGTCCGAGTAACCGGGCGGTGCCGGATGCGCGTACCCGTAGAACGCGGGACGCGGATAGCGCTCGTCGCCGGGCCACCACCCGATGGCGATCTCCTGGGAGTCCATCGCGTTGCGCATGATGAAGTCCCCGGACGGCGGGTCGGCCGGCCGTCCCGAGAAGAGGTTGACGGCGAGGTCGAACGATCCCCACCAGGCGTTGACCGGTGTGGCCCGCCCGCGGAAGGGCGCACGGACGGCGGCGAGGGCCAGCGCGGCCCGGGTCGCCGCCCGGAAGTACGTGGTGACCGCGGCGGAGTCGTAGGTGGCGTGGTCGTCGTCCTCGTCCAGCGGCGTCGACCAGGGCGTCTCCTGCGGACGCGGGTCGAACGGCACCGGTCCGGCCATCGCGCGGACCGCGGCCAGGACCTCGCGCGTCACCTCGCCCACCGGCCGGTCCGGCACGAGCGGGATCCGGTGCCGCCGACCGTCGCTGTGCTCGAGCACGACGTGGTGCTCGTGCAGGTCCAGGGCGGCGACGAGGGAGCCCGACCGGTCGCGGGCCGGCAGCGGCCGGGTCTCCCAGCCCCGCCCGGTCAGGGTCAGGGCGGCGTGCTGCAGCTGCGGCTCCGGTGGCGCGAGGCCGACCGCGAGCTTGCCCAGGACCTGCGTGTGCGCGTGCAGGGTGTCGCGGGTCGCCTGCCACTGCTCGTAGGGGAGGGCCGGCCACCCGCCTGACGAAGGCACGAGCCACGGTAGCGCCGAGCCCGACCGGTCGGTCCCTCCGCTGTGTCGACCGACGACCCGTCGAGTGGGGCGGGACGGAGGCAGGATGACACGATTCGGCCATGTCGTCGCCACGCGGGGAGCCGGAGGTGGCACGGCCTTCGTCCTCGGCGGTGGGGGAGTGCTGGGTGCGGCCGAGGTCGGGATGCTCCAGGCGCTGTTCGAGCACGGCGTCCGCCCGGACCTCGTCGTCGGCACGTCCGTGGGGGCGATCAACGGCGCGCTCGTCGCCGCCGATCCGGCGCCGAGCGGGGTGGACCGACTCCGGGCGGTGTGGGAGGAGCTGACCTCCCGGCGCATCTTCGCCGGATCGGCGCTCGGACGGATGGGCACGCTGTTGCGGACCCGCACCCACGTGCACCACCCGGAACCGCTGCGGGAGCTGCTGGAGACGCATCTGCCGGTACGGACGTTCGCCGAGCTGGCCGTCCCCTTCCAGTGCATCGCGGCCAGCGTCGAGCGGGCCGCCGAGCACTGGTTCACCGACGGTGACCTGGTCGACGCCGTCCTCGCCTCGTGCGCGGTTCCGGGCCTGCTCCCGCCGGTCCGGATCGACGGCGAGCACTACCTCGACGGGGGGCTGGTGCACAGCATCCCGGTGGGCCGAGCGATCGCCCTGGGGGTCGGCACGGTCTACGTGCTGCACGTCGGCCGGATCGACAGCCCGCTGCGGCCGCCGGCCCGGCCGTGGGAGGTCGCCACGGTCGCCTTCGAGATCGCCCGGCGCCACCGCTTCGCCGCGGACATGGCCGCGCTCCCGCCGGACGTCACGGTGCACGTCCTGCCCGCGGGCGACACGGCTCCACCCGGCACCGCCAACATGCGGTACCGCGACTTCTCCGGCGTCCCGGCCCGCATCGCCCGCGCCCGCGCCGCGACCATGGAGTACCTGGACCGCGGCAGCGAGCAGGAGGCCTGAGGTGCTGCCCCCACGCCGGGTGCGGCGCATCGCCGGTCCGCTCCTCATCGGTGCCCTGGCGGCGGCGGTCCTCCTGCTGCCCCTGCTGGTGCTCCTGGCGGCGGTCGCCTCCCTGTTCGTCCCCGGGCGATGGCGCGTGCTGCGCCTGCTGTGCTTCGCGATGGTGTACCTCGCGGCGGAGGTGACCGGCCTGCTGGCCGCGGCCGTGCTGTGGGTGCTCAGCGGCTTCGGCCGCCTGCTGACCAGTGCTCGGTTCCAGGCGCTGCACTACACCGTGCTGCGCCTCCTCCTGGACGCACTGATGCGGGCAGCCCAGCGCCTGTTCGCCCTCCGGCTGGTCACCGACGGCACCTCCTGGTCGCCGCTCGACGACGGGGTGCCCGGTTCGACGAACGCCATGATCGTGCTGTCCCGCCACGCCGGCCCCGGGGACTCGCTGCTGCTCGTGCACACGCTGATGAACCGCGACCACCTGCGCCAGCCGCGGATCGTGCTCAAGGACGTGCTGCAGCTGGACCCCCTCATCGACGTCTACCTCAACCGGTTGCCCAACCACTTCGTCGCAGCCGGCCCGGGGGCGGGTCAGGCAGCCACGGCGGCGATCGCCGATCTCGCGCGGGATCTCGGCGAGGAGGACGCCCTCCTGATCTTCCCGGAGGGCGCGAACTTCAGCCCCCGGCGGAGGCTCACGGCGATCCAGCGACTGCGTGACCGGCAGCTGCTGGGCGCGGTGCGCCGTGCCGAGGGGATGCGGAACGTGCTCCCCCGCGCCCCGCCGGAGTCGGGGCGGCGCTGCGGGCGGCGCCGCACGCCGACGTGGTCTTCGTCGCGCACACCGGGCTCGAGCACCTGAGCACGGTGGCTGATCTGTGGCGCGGGCTGCCCATGGACAAGACCCTCCACCTGCGCTGGTGGTTCGTCCCGGCCGGCGACGTACCCCGCGGCGAGTCCGAGCGGGAGGACTGGCTCTACCACTGGTGGGAGACCATCGACGGCTGGATCGACGCGACGCAGCGCGAGGAGGCGCGGAAGACCGCGGCCTAGCCGGGTGTGCCAGGTGGGCCGTCAGTGGTACCGGAGGGCGTCGGGAGCGACCACAGCACGGTCGCCAGGGCCCCGTACAGCAGCGCCGGCCCGGTGTGCGGCAGCCGCTTGCCGGCGGCCGCCCGCGCCTCCCCCGGCGGAATGCCCACCGCTCGGCGGCGACCACCCCGCGCACCGAGAGACCGGCCGCGACAGCAGTGGTTGCGAGGAGCACGGCCCTGCTCCTCACGGGCAGGGAGCTGAACGCGACCAGGGGGTCGGTCTGCCCGTCCGCCGGCCGGAGCTGCGCGCGTGCGCCGGCCCACGCCGCCCGGAGTTCGGGTGCCGCCACCGCCAAGGAGACGGCGGTGACGCCCGCCTTCGTCCAGCCGCGAGCGGTCCGGGAGGAGATGAGGTCCGGCGTCGCGTAGTAGAAAGCGGTCGCCGCTCCGGAGAACAGGATCGACACGGTGCGCGGGGACGACATCCTGGTGGTCATGGTCCTGGTGGTCATGTCGCCATCCTGTCGCGCACGTGCACGCGGAGCAGCGGCTCGGCAGGCGCGCTCTCCGCATCTCCCGACCTGCAGTTCTGCGATCCCTTGCCGCGACGGCGTCGGCCGCTGGTGCACGCCGTGCGTCGACGCGCGGGCCCGGCGAGCGCCGTGCGCCGGCCGGACGGGCACACTACCGGCGTGACGAGGGGCGACGAGGCGACCACCGAGCCCGATCTCGTCCTGCCCCGCTCCGATCGCCACGGTGGCCTCCCGCCGGAGCGGAGCGCGCGGCTGCTGATCCCCGGCGAGACGTGCTGGCGGGTCGAGCGGGCCACCCGCTTCGCGATCTTCGTGGACGCTGCCGGCTACTTCGCCACCCTGAAGCGCGCCGTGCTGGGCGCCGAGCGCCGGGTGCTCTTCATCGGCTGGGACTTCGACCCCCGCATCCGGCTCGACCCGCTCGACGGTGGCCGGCCGAGGGAGGACCGGCTCGGCGCCGTGCTCGAACGCGCGGTGAAGGTGAACCCGCGGCTGGAGATCGGTGTCCTGCAGTGGGACCTCGGGATGGTCCGCGCGCTCGGCCGGGGGCTCAAGCCGATCGTGCTGCTCGACCGGCGCACTCCCGACCGTCTCACCTTCGCCGTCGACACCCACCACCCGGTCGGGGGTGCGCACCACCAGAAGATCGTGGTCATCGACGACTGCCTGGCCTTCGCCGGCGGCATCGACGTCACCGCCGACCGGTGGGACACCTCCGACCACGTCGACGGCCACCCGCACCGACGTCGTCCGGCCGCCGGACGGGGAAAGGGCCGGCTGACGGGGCCGTGGCACGACGTGACCAGCATGATGACCGGGCCGGCCGCGGGCGCGGTCGCTGAGCTGGCCCGCGAACGGTGGGAGAGCGGCACGGGGGAGCGGCTCGAGCCGATCCCCGAGGAGCGGGACTGCTGGCCCTCGGACGTCGAGCCCCTGCTCACCGACGTCGACGTCGCGATCTCCCGCACTCGCCCCGAGCACGGCGGCACGAGTCTGGTGCACGAGGTGGAGCTGCTGTGGCTGGCGACCATCGCCGCCGCCCGCCGCTCGCTCTACATCGAGAGCCAGTACTTCGCCAGCCGCCGGATCGCCGAGGCCATCGCCGAGCGGCTGCGTGAGCCGGACGGTCCGGACGTCGTCGTCATCAACCCGTGGACGGCGGACGGCTGGCTGTCGGAGAAGGCGATGGGAACCGCGCGCGCCCGGGTGCTGCAGCTGGTGCGGGAGGCCGACGTCCACGACCGGTTCCGGCTCTACACGCCGGTGACGGAGCAGCGCCGGCACATCTACGTGCACGCCAAGGTGACCGTCGTCGACGACCGCCTGCTGCGTCTGGGCTCCAGCAACGTGAACAACCGCTCGATGGGTCTGGACACCGAGTGCGACCTGGCCGTCGAGGCGGTCGAGGGGCAACCGGACGCCGACCGGCTCGCCGCCACCATCGTCGGGTTCCGCGACCGGCTGCTGGCCGAGCACCTCGGTTGCACCCCCTCCGACGTCGCCGCCGCGGTCGCAGCCACCGGCTCGCTCGTCGAGGGCATCGAGCGGCTGCGCCGGCCGACCGGCCGCTCGCTGGTGCCTTTCGAACCACCCGACCTCGGGCCGGTCGACTCCGCCCTGGCCGAGTCCGAGCTGATGGACCCGGAGAAGACACCGAACCGGTGGCGCCGGGTCGAGCGGTTCTTCGCCCGCAGACGGCGGCCGCGCCACCGGGTGCGGGCCTGACCTCTCGCCGCGCAGAGCTGCAGGACCGCCCGCGACGAGGCCGTGCTGGAACCGGTCGAACGGTGGGCCGTCCGCTCGTTCAGGCGCGCCGCGACCGCAGCAGGTGGAGCAGCGCCAGGGCGTAGGCCTCGGCGGGTTCGGCCGCGTCGAAGCCGCAGGTCTCGCCGTCCACGCGGAGCGTGACGCGGTAGCCGTCGCCGGTCGGCGCCATGCCGGCGAAGGCGTCGCCGAGCAGCTCGCGCAGCTGGTGCTCGGCAGGCAGCCACAGCGCCTGCGACTGCTCGAGAGAGTCCAGGGCCCACTCGGTCGTGCCGTTGAAGCCGATGACCGGCCCGTCGGGGAACTGGTGCACCTCGATGGTCATGTCCGAGAGCACGAAGACGTCCGAGTCCATCCCGCGGTCGGGTATGACGAAGCTGTCGCCTCGGGCGGGGGTCCATGACAGCCCGGCGTCACGCAGGCGACGAGCGAGATCGACCGAGAGCACCACGCCATCCTCTGCCATTCCCCGGACACGTGCCCGGGACCGCGCCCTGCCCGGTCACGACCGGGGGAGCTGGTCCAGGGCTTCGTTGTCCAGTTCCGCCCAGCGCCGGACCCGCTCGCGCACCTGCTCGACGTCCTCGTCCGACAGGGCGTGGGCTCCCTCGGCCGTCAACCGGTAGACGTCGATCGGGCCGCCGACGCTGGGCGCGGTGAGCCGCAGCGCCCCGGCCTGCTCGGCCATCGCCGAGCCGCTGCCGATGGCGTGGAACCCGACGTCCTCGTACGGACGTCATGCGCCCGATCGTGCACGGCGCCGATCAGTGCTGCCCGTCGGTTCGAGCCGCGTGCGCAGGTCAGAGCAGGGACAGCTGCAGCCGCTCCGACAGCAGGTGGAGGGCGGCCCGGCCGGCCCGCGAATTGCCCTTCTCGTCCAGCGGTGGGGACCACGCGCAGACGCCGAACCGCCCCGGGACGTCGCCCATGACCGCTCCGGCCACGCCGCTCTTGCAGGGGAACCCCAGGTCGTAGGCGAACTGCCCGGCGGCGTCGTACGTGCCGCAAGTCAGCATCAGGGCGTTGACCCGTCGGGCGAGGGGCTCGGAGAGCACGGGTGAGCCGGACTCCGGGTCGACGCCGTCGTTGGCGAGGAAGCGGGCGGCGCGGGCCAGCGTGCGCGTGGTCACCGTGAGGGAGCAGAGGCGGAGGTAGAGGTCGACGACCTCGTCGACCGGGTGCTGCAGGTTCCCGAACGAGCGCATCAGGTGCCCGATGGCCCGGTTGAGCGAACTGCTCTCCCGCTCCGCGTCGAGTGCGGGGTCGCTGATCTCGGCCTCCTCGCCGGTCAGCCGGTCGAGGAGACCGGCGACGGCGCGGTACGGGTCGTCCGCGGCGTCCAGGAGGACGTCGCAGACGATCAGGGCTCCGGCGTTGATGAACGGGTTCCGCGGCACGCCCTTCTCGTGCTCCAGCTGGATCAGCGAGTTGAACGGGTCGCCGGACGGTTCGCGGCCCACCCGGTCGAACAGGTCCTCACCGACGAGCCGCAGGGCGGCCGTGAGCGCGAAGACCTTTACCACGCTCTGGATCGCGAAACCGACGTCGGCGTCGCCGCTGACGTGCTCCCTCCCGTCCAGCTCCGAGAGCGCCAGGGCGAAGCGGGTCGCCTCGGCCGACGGCAGCTCCTCGGGCTGCTCCTCGACCTGGCCCTCGTCGGCGAGGTGCCGCGTCTGGTCGGCGATCTCGGCGAGCAGCGACTCGATCTCGCTGCTCCCGTCGACGGCGGACGTGGGCTGGCCCGGGGCAGACATGCACCCCCGCTACCCGGCGACCCGGCCCGGACACCAGGACGCCGCGGACCGCCGCCTCAGGGCCTGCCCACCCGGAAGACGGG